>NZ_JBIVXF010000010.1:9737-241901 GCF_044769045.1 Streptomyces sp. NPDC090741
GTCCTGGCCGCCGCCGCGCCGACCCTGACCGAGGCACTGCGAAAGCACCGCTGCAGCACCAACCGGATCACCGACATCGCGAAGACCGTTCTCGTCGTCCTGGCCGCCGCCGCGCCGACCCTGACCGAGGCACTGCGAAAGCACCGCTGCAGCACCAACCGGATCACCGACATCGCGAAGACCGTTCTCGTCCTTCACCACGCCTCAACCTGAGGTTGGAACAGGCTCAAGGACTCGGTCGGTGCGGCCGAGCTTCCGCGACTGGTGGAGCGAAGTCACCCGGGTGCGGGCTGAGCGAGGTGGAGAAGGAGAGTGCGGGAGCGAGGCCTTCGCGTGCTGGACAGTCGATTCCGGAAGTCCGAACGAAACTCCCTTGCCCAATGGTCAAGAAGTGTTGACCATTGGGGGCATGCCTACCGATGATCTTCCCGAGACGTTTCACGTCACCACTGACGAGCAGCTACGCGCCGTTTCCAATCTCACGCGTCACCGGATCATGGCCGTGCTCCGCTTCGAGCCCGCGACGATTACGCAGATCGCCGAGCGAGTGGGCCTTGCGAAGGGGAGTTCCAGCTACCACGTACGGCTGCTGGAGCGTGCCGGCCTGGTGAAGGTGGTACGGACGCGGAAGGTCCGGGGGGTCACCGAGCGGTACTACGCGATGGCCGCGCGGGCGATCGTGCTGCCGGATCCGGGCGAGGGAGGCCCGGATGTGCTGATGCGGCATGCGGTGGCGGACCTGGAGGCAGCGCCGGTGGACGGCGAGCGGCACGTACGGATGGCGCATCTGCGGCTCACCGAGGAGCAGTTCGCGGAGCTGGGGGCGCGGCTGGAGGCACTGGCGGACGAGTACCGGGAGCTGTCCGATCCGTCGCTGCCGGACGCGTCACTCGTCTTCGCACTGTTCCACCCGGTATCGCGCGAGCAGGCCGAAGGGGAGTCCAAGTGACCTCAGACGTTCGGAAGCTGCCGACCGGGTTCGGCCGGCTGTGGACTGCGCAGACGGTGTCCTCGCTCGGTGACGGGGTGTCTCATGCCGCGCTGCCGCTGCTCGCGTTGACGTTGACGCGGGACCCGATGGCGCTCGCCGTCGTCACGGCCGCCGGAACGCTGCCGTGGCTGCTCTTCGGGGTGCTCGGCGGTGCGCTGGTGGACCGCTGGGACCGCCGGCGGACGATGTGGGTCGCGGACGCGGCGCGTGCGGTGCTGCTCGCGATACCGGCGGCAGCGGCCGCGCTCGACGTGCTGAGCATTCCACTGCTCGCGGCCGTCGCCTTCCTGCTCGGTCTCGGCGGACTCTTCTTCGACACCGCCGCCACGGCCTATCTGCCGGATCTGCTCGGCCGCGACCCCGCGCTCCTGGAGCGCGCCAACTCCCGCCTGCGCGGCACCCAGACCGCCGCGTCCGGCTTCGCCGGGCCGCCTGCGGGCAGTGCGCTGCTCGTGCTCGGGCGGGAAGTTCCTCTGCTCGCCGACGCGGTGTCGTTCGCGCTCTCCGCACTGCTCGTACGGTCGCTGCCTGCCGCGCCCCGGCCCGTACCGCAGGCCCGTGAGTCGCTGCTGCGGCAGGCGCGGGCCGGCGCCTCGTACGTATTCCGGGATCGGTTGCTGCTCGGGCTCGCGCTGCGTCCGGCGGTCGGGAACATCGCCTTCCTCGCCGTGGAAACCGTACTCGCCCTCTTCGCGCACGATCGTCTCGGCACCGACACCTTCGGCTTCGGCCTGCTCCTCACGGCGGAGGCCACCGGCGGTCTGCTCGGCGCGGGCATCGCCTCCTTCCTCGGCCGACGACTCGGCACCGGCACCGCGCTGACCTGCACGGCCGCAGTCGAGGGACTCGCCATCCTGGGCCTTGCCGCCGCCCCGAACCCGTACGTCGCCGGGCTCGCGCTCGCCGTCTGCGGAGCGGGCATGGGCGCCACGATGGTGCTCGGCCCCTCCCTCCGACAGGCGATCGTGCCCGCCCACCTGATGGGCCGGGTCGCCTCCACCTCCCGCATGCTCGCCATGTGCGCCGCCCCGTTCGGCGCCTTCCTCGGCGGCTGGCTGGCCACCACCTACGACGTACGCATCCCGCTGTACACCGCCGCCGGCCTCCTCCTCACCATGACCATCGTCACCGCCACCATGACCAGCAACCGCCGGGTCGAGGCGGCGCTGCGTGCCGCCGCCCCGGCCGATGACCCAGATCACCCGGAATCCCGGGATCCCGCTCAGGAGCGTGCTGTTTAGGGCTCCACGAGGTCGTTGAGCCAGTGCCAAGCCCAGCTCGGCGTTCCCCGCCTCGGCCCGGAGCGTCGGGGGCCTGGCCTCGCCGTCCAGCTCGACAGCATCAGCACCCTGGCCCGCGCCGCGCGGTGCTCTTCGACCGGATCGGCCGCGCAGACCTCGCCCGCCGCGACACGACCCTGACCATCCTGCGCGCCAGCCTTGAGCCCGACGCCCAACCGGGCGCCGCCGCTCGGTTCGCCGAAGCCTGCCACGCCTTGGCCGCCACCACTGCCCAGACCAGCACTGAGCTCGCCAACGATGCGGCGGACCCCGCCTTCGCGGAAGCGCTTAACGCCGAGCTCGGCGACGGAGTACCGGCGCCTCAATGGGCGGAGCCACGCGGCCCGAGTGCGGGCCAAGCTCCGTGCCCGTCGGGACCGTATCGGCGCACCGTCCAGGCGTCCCCCTCCCGGACGCCCCGGAACGCCCCCGTCGTCCGAGGCGCCGTCCGCGATCAGTGGGAGATCGGACCCCCCTGTGGAAGGGACTTCAGCCGACGCTGGTATCGGTCGTGGACCCGATCCGAGAAGCGGCCGCAGTCTGGACGAAGACCAGCGAGTCCCAGAACGGTGCATCGGTCTGCAGGACCAGCATCATCACCGTCCACAACCGACGGCAGCAGCAGCCGGGCAGAACTTGAGGGAGCGTCAATTCTGATCTCGGGCGACAAGGCGTACGCGGTCTCACGTGAACCCGTCTCCTCGCCATCGAACATCGGAGTAACCCTCTGTGACGACTCCTCAAGATCTGTGCCAGAACCCCACTCTCACCTACGCAGCCACCACGGCGAGGTCCGCTCTGCAGTCTCACCCCTTTCGCGGGGTGCCGCTGGCGCCGCCGGATCAAGGCAGAGACGGCCACGGCTGCTCCTCGTCTCCGGTGGTGTGGTCCGGGGTGGGGCGACTCCGGGACCAGGTTGGTCTGGCCGAGTTCGATGGCGAACGGGGGTTCACCCGGCGCCCGAGCCCAAGGAACGGGCGGCGGACGCGCGGCGAGCCGGCCGTTCTTGAAGTGGTAGGCGCTCGCGGGCTGGAGGCCGGAGTCGTCCAGGCGGTGGGGTCTTCCTACGGCTTCGGCAAACCCAAGGCCAAGCACACCGCGGGCTCGGCGAGTTGAGCGGACCGGCTGTCCGACGCCGGCCTGACCCGGCACAGCGGTCCTTCGAGGTCTCCCCGGCTCAGCCGACTCCGGCGACTCCGGCGACTCCAGTGACTCCAGTGACTCACGCGGCTCCCCCCGGTGCGCGGGCGTCCGGTGGCCATACGTATGATCTTCGCCTTCTCCCCAGTGAAGGTCGAGGAATAGCGATGCCACCCCGTAAATCCCCCGGCAGGTATGCCGGTTGGGTCGCCACTGCAGTCGCGGCGGTCCTTTTGGTTCCGGCGATCGGTTCCCCCGCTCAGGCGGCTCCCGGAGACCCGGCGACCGCGTCCTCCTTCAACCTCAAGTCCGGACCCGACCTGAGCGGCCAGGTGGCCGATCTGAAAGCGGCCTTGCCCACGCAGGGCGTCCAGGACCTGCTCGACCAGGGCAACCGGGTCGCGAAGACGGGCGCGTCCTGCACCACGGACCCGTTCGGCTCGGGCGACGACGGCAAGGTGCTCGCTCCCGCCAGCAAGCTCTGCTGGGATCCGGGCGACTCCGCCACCGAGGAATGGATCCCTCAGGGCATGACCGGTGTCTCGGACGCCCAGAGCGACGAGCTGTGGGGCTCGCGCAAGCCACTGGTCACCGCCTGGTACGACAAGGCCGGCGGCAGGGGCGTGCGGCTGTCTTTCCTCGACCCGCAGACCGCGATACCGGGCGACCCCGACGGCCGGCGGTACCGTCACGTCCTGCTGGTGGAGCCGTACTACAACAGCTACGACCACGTCTCCTACAAGGCGGTCGACATCCACGCGGGCGGCATCGCCTGGTACAAGTACTACCTCTACGTCGCGGACACCCTGAACGGCCTGCGGGTTTTCGACATGCGTTCCATCCTGGACCTGAACCCGGACCAGAACGCATCGGTGGACGACACCACGCTGGACGGCCTGAAGAGCAACGTCCGCGACGAGACCCAGATCGGCCGGCAGAACAACGTCTACTACAGCTACACGTACCGGTACGTGATGCCGCAGGTGGCCTCGTACAAGTTCGTCAGCGCCCAGGGCAATTCCTCTGCGGCGACCTGCGTGGCCACCGGAGCGCCGAAGGCGTCCTACATCTCCGTCGACCGCAGCAACTCCGCCGCTCCGGCTCTGCTCATGGGCGAGTACTGCGACTCCGACGACACGCACCCCGAGAAGGGCCGGGTCGGCGCACTGCCGGTCGACGACGCCACCGGCCTCCTGAAGTCGACCAATGGCGTGGTCGGCGCAACGGGCGCGTTCTACCTGCCCCGCGATCTCACCCAGGGGGCGGCACGCTACGACGGCATGTACTACTTCAACCGCAGCTGGACCACCCACAGCGGCAGCCTGCGCCGTGCGACCGTATCCGGCGGCCGTCTGGTGGACTACGGCGCCAACATCACCAACGCGGTCGGTCCCGAGGACCTGTCCTTCGAGCACGGGCAGGGCGTGCCGGGCGGCGGTACGCAATACCTGTGGTCGCTGACCGAACACCGCATGGACACCACGGACCCGACCTGCACGGACCCCGGCTCCCCCTGCGGCCGGGTGATCTACGCGCACCGGGTGAGCGACATCCTGGCCCGGCCTTGACCCACCGCCGCGGCCGCCGACACGTGGGCGGCCGCGGCGGCGTCCGGCGAAGGCCGGCCCGTCCTTTCGCGATGGTGGCGGCGGCCTTCACCACGAAAGGACGGGCCCAGAACACCTCTCCCGTACGCCGGGCCACTGTCGCCCCCGGCGGCATCCTGCCGCGGCTGGTTCGGGCCATCCGTGCACGGGGGTCGCCCGATGCGCCGGCCGGGCCGCTGCCCGAATCGGATGCGATCGGAGCTGGGGTGAGGTGAGCGCTCCAGAGCCCGCTGGACCGCGCCGCTGCGCGCCGCGATGCGCGCGCCATCACCGCTCGGCAGCCCGTTCCAGTACCGCCCATACCGGCCGGTCGGCACCGTACCTCTACGCCCGGAGGCCTCCCGGTAGGTCCGCGAAC
Source organism: Streptomyces sp. NPDC090741 (assembly GCF_044769045.1). Classification (NCBI taxonomy): domain Bacteria; kingdom Bacillati; phylum Actinomycetota; class Actinomycetes; order Kitasatosporales; family Streptomycetaceae; genus Streptomyces; species Streptomyces sp. NPDC090741. The sequence goes on from NZ_JBIVXF010000010.1 coordinate 15,114, forward strand.
GCCGTGTCGCCTCCGCAACGATCCTGCCCAGCCGGGATGGGGGTCCACGGCCGACAGAGCCGGCGCCCCACCCGGGCCCGGCTCTCGGCATAGCCACCCGCCAACCACCCCGGCCCGCACGCGAGGCACCCCCGGCACAGCGGAAGGGCCCGGATCCATTCGAGGATCCGGGCCCTTCCGGTGCAGTAGCGGGGACAGGATTTGAACCTGCGACCTCTGGGTTATGAGCCCAGCGAGCTACCGAGCTGCTCCACCCCGCGTCGGTGAACCCCACCCTACGGCACCCCCGGCCATGCTCCGACCGGTTTTCCCGCAGGGCGCTGGCCACGGGCTCCTCTGGGGCGAGGTCAGCGTCCGGGTGGCCGGCGTTGCGGCGCGGTGCACGCTGTCGAGTGTTCGCCGCTCGCCTGCCCGCGGGCTTGGGCATCCTGGAGCGAGGAGTACGGGGCGTCGAATGACGGCTGGGCGGGTGCCCTGCCCACGGACGGGAGCGAGCCGGGCCCGGTGTACTCGATCCAGGCAGTGGCGCCGACCTCCATGAGACGCGGGAGTGGTGGGCTTACAGCGGCATCCTGCTGAGGCCGACGAGCTGCCCTGGGAGTCGATCGCAACCGCGCTGGGCCTCACCGAAGACGCGGCCCGCTCCCGCCTGACGTCGCTTCGGCGTGCAGCACACCTTCCGGCTCCTCAAGCAGATGCCCGGATGTACCCGGCCGAAGGTGTGGGACCCGGCGGCAGCTGACCGCCGCTCCTGGTTCGTCCTGGTCGCGCATGCTCGGGACGAAGCCGCGACGAACGGACTGAGCTGCAAGTCAGGTGCCGCGACGCGATGGTCTCTGGCAGGATCACCCCATGACGTTCTACAGAAAGGCCCGTGCCGCGTAGACGGCCCGGGCGTGTCCGCGCCGAGCAGTGGCCGCGGCACCGGCTTACCTGTCAACCCCCTATTGCCGGCCTGTCCGCGTCTGCTCTTGCCGAAGTTGCCAGGGTCGAGAGGAGCCGGAACTACCTGTGGCCTGGAGTCACGTCCGAGTCTGTGAGGATTTGGCGAGGGTTCGTGCGGGACCCGTACCGCAACCTCTGGAGTGAGTACGAGGACGGCGGATGCGGTGTGTGGGAATGCTGCGGCAGCCCGTTCGAAGCACGGGAGTTCCTGGATGCCGTGATACACGGCATGTCCCGGCGCCGAGCTCGCGAGCTTCGATTCCTCGTAGACCGACTCGACAACTCGTACTGAGCGCTCAGGCAGGATGTCAAACGGCAAGCTCACAGAGCGTTTTGTCCTGCTGGTGGTGTTTGGCAAGTCGCGTGGTGTCGGCGGATTGGGGCTATGCGCGGAGGCGTGTGAGGATCCCCCCCCGCGGAGTGTGATGTGGCGATGGCCGATGGAGAGTTCACAGAGTGCCCAGCTTCCTGACCCACCGGTCGCGCGTGCATGACGCCCGGCTCCCCCTTCACCAGCGGCACAGCGCGCTGCGCACCTGCCTTACCCTCTTTGCGCCCTACGGCCTGCGGGCGACGTACCACCACCTCACGCTCAGCGCCGCGATCCCCCGGCGGCTGGAGGCGGATCCGGACGCGCTGGTACGGGCGGTGGAGGAACTGCACGAGGCGCGGGTGCTGTGGCTCGCGCGGGCGCAGGAGTACGCCGCGCAGCGTCGGGCGGAGAAGCGGGCCGGGCGGCGGGATGTACCGAACCCTCGGCCGTGGTGGCTGCGGAGCTGGTGGGAGGGATCAGACCGCGCCTGGTACGACGCCCCGTTCCGCCACCCGTCGCTGCGACTGTCCGAGTACGTCCGGCGGCAGAACGTGCTTCTGGACGGCGCTGAGCTGCCCGGCTGCCCGGCTTGCGGGGAAGAGGGGCCGCTGGAGCCGCACTCGGCCGGGCACGGATGGGTCGAGCTGTGCGGCCGGTGCGCATGGGCGCCAACCCCGTGTCCGTGCGAGCGGCGGCACCGCCTCGTGCCGGAGAACCCGTACGGCTGGAACGAGATCTGGCAACGGGCGCACATGAGCGATGACGGCATGCCGAACCCACACTGGCCTGCACGCTAGGGCGATCCGTTCGGATGGTGATGCGGCCGGGTATCCGCAAGCCGCAGTCAGGTGCCCGGTGATCAAGTTGGTGCGGCGGCTACCCAGTGCCACATCGGGCAATGTTAGCCTCGGCCTTGCCGGTGGGGCGGACGCGTAGTCTCGCGGGATGTACTCTCATCTGCGCTTTGAGAACCCTGCCGCGCTGCCTCATGAGGTGGCGGCCGAGGCCTTGGAACGGGCTCTGCGCGACCGCTCGTATGAGGGTGAGGCGGCGAGTGTTCTGGTCGGGAGTGCGCTGAACGACGACGACCGGGAGTGCGTTGAGCACTGGTGTGTGCAGGTCGGGACACGGGCGGTGCCGGGCAGTCCTCTGCTTGGTCTGGCCGGCCTGTGCCTGGGGCATACCGCCCGACGCTTCGGACATCTCAGCGATGAGGCCCTTGCGCTGGCGAAGTCGCTGGCGCTGCGGGCGGAGGCGGATCCGTCGGATGTAGACGGCCGGGCTCTGGACGGCTTCGACGACATCCGAAGTTTCCTGCACCTGTGGTGAGGCTGGCCCTGCGGCGTGCGGCGTGCGGCGTGCGGCGTGCGGAGAGCAGGCTGAACGAGTCGGCGTACCTGGACGCGGAGAACTGCCGCGATGGCTGGGACCGCCACGTTGAGGTTGCCCTTGGCGTGCTCGGCATGGGCCTTGCTCTTCTCCGTACCCGACATGGGTGATCCTCGTGATGTACCGGATTGCCGTGACCGCACTCCTGCTTGTGATCGCCGCCCCTAAACCCCCGGCATGCGGCCGGGCTCCGCGGGCGATGTCACCTCACGACCGTCAGCGTCTGCGGCCCCATCGGTGGGCAGGCCGCGTGCCGCCCATGCCGGCGACGTGCAGCGCGAGCGTGGCGAGACCGATCAGCATGAAGTTGGTCGAGCTCAGGACATCGTTGGTGGCGAGGCCGACGGCGTTGAGGAGGAACGCGATGAAGAAGAGGACTGCGGCGGCGATGCCCAGCATGGAAGGGCTCCTTTCGGTCGGTGCCGATCGTGTGCCCCGTGCGGGCCGGGCCATGAGGCCGGAGCCCGAAACGGGCCCGCAGTCCGGCCCTCGGCCGGTCCCGAGGCGGGCTGACCAGCAAGATCCGCCTTGCCTGGGACGGTGCAGGCCGCCCCTTGGTGTTCGTCCTGACCAGGCCAGCCACGGATGCGGCCCTATCACGTACGTCATCGGCGACAAGGGCTACAGCTCGAAGGCGATTCGGACTTGAGCGCATCCTCCTCTGCGAGGTCGTGGCCGACGCCAGGTCCCGCCCAGTTGTCTGAGCAACTGGGTGTGGGTCAGCTGTAGTCGGCGGTGTTCCGTATCTCGCCGAAGCGCGGGAAGCTCCGCTGCATGGTGAACTCGTGTTCGTCCGCGGCCAGTCCGGACATCGCGTCGGCCACGAACTCAAGCTCGTAACCGTGGTCGGCCGCGGCCCGGGCGGTGGATTCGACGCCCATCGTGGTGACCAGCCCGGCGAGCACCACGGTGTCCACATCGAGCTTGCGTAACTGCTCTTCCAGGTCGGTGCCGTAAAACGCTCCGATGGTGCGCTTGACCACCACGATGTCGCCGTCCTCCACCAAGTCTTCGGCGAAGTCGCTGCCCGGCGGCTGCTCGGCGACGTTCGGGCGCTCCACCCGGACCATCATCACCGGCTGTCCGCTCGCCCGGAACGACCTGGCCAACGTGCGGCAGCGCACGAGCACTTCGCCACCGGAGTGCGGTGCGAGCGGGAGGGCGATGATGCGCGGCATCAGGTCGATGAGGATCAAGGCGGAGGCCATGACGGCGATCGTAGGGCCCTTCGTCGGCGAGCGCCTACGTCGGCCTGCCGCGGCAGGCCGAGCCGCGCGGCGGAGGGTTCGAGGAGGACGCGGGTCGGGTTGGCGCGAGCGATCATCTCCGGCGGCCCGCCGCGGTGGCCCTCACCCTACTGAACGGCCGCCGACCGTGCTGAACGCCGTCATTGGCGACGACCAGGCACTGAGACCGAGCCGGATACCGTCAGTTGATCGATCGTGAACGGCAATCGCTCGCGGTCCCGGCCATCCACGTGGTGAGGGGTGCGGCCTCGTCGTCGGCGTTCTGGTGGCGGCCCCGGTCTTCTCGGGAACGGTTGATGCGGAACCGCGGGCCGCGGCCGCGAGCGATTCAGGTGGGCTACCTCGGGCTGATCGTGATCTTGTACGTGGCTCCGGCCCTGCCGTGGGTACTCACGGTGACGGTCTGGGCGTGGCCGTCCCAACTGGCCTTGCTGCCTTGGACTTCGACGCGGTAGCCGCCGGGGTACGTGTCTCTGGGTACGGTGATCTGGGTGGGGCCCTCGACGTTGTCGCGGGTGCGGAAGGTGAGCGTGTAGGTGCGTGTGGCCGGGTCGTACGCGAACGCCAGCGGGTCGCCCGCCACGGCCCGCGCGTACGGCTGGACGAGCAGCCGGGCGTTGGGCTTCGAGGTGCCCGTCCGGTCGAGGAAGCAGTAGCCGCCGCCCCGGCACCACTGCCACCATGTCCAGCCGCTGGAGAAGCGGTCCAGGGAGGCCGTCATGTCGGTGACGAACTGGCTCGCGTGCGGGACGTACGGGTTGCCGCCCCACTCCCCGACGATCACCGGCATGCGGTTACGGGTCGGGTAGTCGCTGATCGCGGCCTCGTACGCGGGGATGAACGTGCCGTTGGGGTCGTAGTCGGCGCCGGTTTCCATCGCCGTCTCGTAGAAGTGCGGCGCGTAGCCGGCGTGCGGGTCGTCGATGTGGCCCATCCGGGTGGGGACGCCGAGGCCGACGATGACGGTGGGTTCGACGAAGACCCACGACGCGTGGTCGACCAAGCGGATCGCCCGGGCAAGGCGGTTCCACAGTTCGGTGAGCTCGGTGGCCTCGAAGCGGGCCGCGGCGGCGGGGAGGTCCTCGCCTTCGAGGAACTTCGCGAACGGCTCGTTCATCAGGTCGTAGCCGAGCAGGGCCGGGTGCCCGCCCAGGGCGGAGGCGACCGTCATCCACATGCGGGCGTGCGCGGCGCGGAGGTCGGCGTCCTTGTACAGGTGGTCGAAGGCGGTCTGTACGGAGGGCTCGAAGTACTCGGAGAACCAGTCGTCGGGTATCGGCGTGAACGGCAGCCCCTCGTCCCGGGTGGCCCAGTCGGGGACGCCGCGAGAGCCGAAGTGGGGCCCGTACACGTCCTGGTGGGCATCGAGGATGACCTTGATGTGGTAACGGTCGGCCCAGTCGAGGATGCGTCGCATCTTGGAGAGGTAGCCGCGGTCGTAGTGCCCGGGGCTGGGTTCGAGGTCGTCCCAGAAGAACGCGAGGCGCGCAAGGTTGAAGCCCCGGGTGGCCATGCCTTCGAGGTCACTCTCGTGGATGTCGGCGAACGCGTTGGTGCCTCGATTGCTCTTGTCGGCGAGGTTGAAGCCGCGCCACTGGAGCGCGCGGCCTTGGCTGTCGGCGATGAAGGTACGGTCACCGGCCGTGACCCGGTCGGGGGCGCGGCCGGGCCGGGCCTGAGCCTGCGCGGGGAGGACGCCGAGCAGGAGGGCGGCCATGGCCACGGCGAGGGTGACGGGGGCGACGCGGGAGGTCAAGCGCATGCAGGAGACCCCTTCGAGGGTGGCTGCTCGGGCAGCGTGCTTCTGGCCGGTCGGATGTTACTGGCGAGTGGGTCAACTTCCCAGTGATGAGCGGGAGTTGACGAGACTTGCTGCGCGCGGAGCAGACCGTCTCGGGTGAGCACCCGGTGGAGCGAGGCTCGCGGCCCGGCCGCGGTCCCTTCAGGGGCGGTTCGTGGGCACCCGCCCCGCGCCCTCCACCGTCGGGGTGTGGATCCCGGTACGGCGGCGCCCGGCCGCGGCGACCCGGTCCGTGACGTCCGCTCTCGATGGCAGACGTCGGCGTGGAGTTCGTGTCGACCGGACGGCGCAGCGCCGGAGTTGCGCGAAGTCGCTTGCCGGGCGGGCGTGTTGCACGGGGCGCCGCGCCGGTACTTCCCCACGCACCGGTCCTTGCTGTCCGCGATGGCCCGCCGCGGCTTCGCAGACCACGCGGCCGGGGTCAAGGCCGCGATCACCGGCACGCCATCGCCGCGGGCCCAACTCCAGTCCGTTGCACAGGTGTACGTCGGGCGACCTGCAACGGCAACGTCCTCGTGGCCGACCTCTTTTCCAAAGGCCCGGGGGCCGGGCCGTCATCCGGGTTGAACCCGTCACCGGGGTGCAGACCGTGCTGTCGGTCAGCGACGTCATCATCGACCCTCTGCGCCCCGGCGGGTCGTGCGTGGCCGCCGACGGCACCATCGTGGTGGTCGAGCAGGCTGGCCATAGCGCTGATCCCGACGCTCCCCGGGTGATCCGGATCGACCCTGCCGGTGGTGCGCGCACGGTCGTTTCGTCCGGTGGCGAGCTCGTCAGCCCTGTGGATGTAGTGGTCGACCACGATGGCAACATCCGCAACATCCTGGTCGTCGACGCCAACGCGTTCGAGGGCTTCAGCGGTGGCGTGATCAAGGTGGACCCGGCGAGCGGGGCGCAGACCGTTGTGTCCGTCAAGGCCGTACCTGTTGCCTGATTTCCCTCAGTCGACCCGTTGCCCAGGCGAAGAATCGGGGTATCGCCCCGCGCCGAGACGAGCAAATGGTCGACGGGGATGCAGTGTGCGGAGGACAGCAAGGCTCGGCTTCCCACAGGTCGTCGATCACGAGCAGGGTGCGGGGACGCCGGTCGAGGAGCCACCTGAGACGAGCACCGGACACCACCGAGTTCGACGATCCCGGCTTCCGGCTGTGCTCACTGGCCGCGCAGCGCGGCCGGGCCGGCCGCGGCGGCAGCCATCCCCTGACCGGCGCGGGCCGCGGTCACAGCCAAGCGACCGAGCGGCCAAGCGGCCAAGCGGCCAAGCGGCCAAGCGGCCAAGCGGCCAAGCGGCCAAGCGGCCAAGCGACCAAGCGACCAAGCCCACAACGAACAGCCGACGGTGACCGTAGAGGTCACAAGCGCGGCCTCCCCGTAAGCGGTGTGGCGCCGGGGGGCTGGCGCACCGCGCACGCTGGGCCGCGGCGGGACATGCACCCGTTTCTGGCGTACCCGGTGAAGCCTCTGACGCGGCCGCCCAACGCCAGACCAGTCATGCCCTTGAACCCTCCATGCCACCTACGGACACTCCCTTGGTTCCGTCGAGGCGAAGCCTTGCCGATAGCCCTTCCTCACTCCACTTACGCAGTCTCGTTCGTCTTTGCCCGGTGTCTGTCCCGCAGCCCCGGTCGCCACCCCCGTCACCTGGACATACGCTGGCCGTAGGGCAGGCGGCCGTGGGCCGCCCTTACAGGAAACACCGCATTGCCGATGGCTCAATCACCATCGCGCCTGCCGGCGTGTTGCCCCCTCCCATGACGGTTGACGGTAGTGAACCGCGCCGGCACTCTCCGCTATTTCCGTGCGACCAGGGAGTCGCCATGAGAAGACGTTCTCGTACACGCCGTCGGGCCGTTGCCATTGCGGCAACGCTGATGGCCGGAGGAATGATGTTGGGGGCGGGCTCAACGGCGTCCGCCGCCGTCTCGTCCGGCCTTCCCGCCGAGGTCAGCCCCGCCGACCAGACGGCCATACTGAGCGACACCAATGCAATACGTCAGACGGAAGGCGCGCCACCCATCGCCTGGGACGCGGCTCTCGCCTCCGGCTCGCAGTCATGGGCCGACAATCCCGCTTCCCTCGCCGGTGGCCTCCAGCACGACGAGAGCTTCAACAACGGCGCCGAGAACATGTCGGGGGCCGGCCCATCCCAGGCTGTGTCGCAGTGGGCCGGTGAGAAGGCCGCCTACGACGCGGCCGGCCCGAACTGGAACACGGATGACCCCAGCTACAGGAACTGGGGCCACTACTGGAACATGGTCCAGAAGAACTACACGAAGATGGGGTGCGGTGCTGCAGCCGGCGTGACGGTCTGCCGCTACGCCTGACCGGACCCACACGGGCCGCCACGCCGAGCGTGCGGCTGCCGACGATCCGAACGCGGAGTCGATGCGGCTGGAGTCGGCAAGACGATGCTGTCGGTCGAGCACGCGGGCTCCGGTGGCTCCTACAACGCGTCCTGGGATCACGAAACCTCGTTCGGTCCGTACAACGAGGGCCCCGCGCCGCGTGGCGGGGCTCCGTGGATCACCACCAACATCGGTCAGTATTCGGGAACCCAGAAGACCGACGGCCGCTACTTCCTTGAGGCGGAGAGCAGTTCCCGTCCTCATCCTTGTACCCGACGCCGGGCCTCCCCCCCCGCCAATGCACTGAAGGGCCGGAAGCTGGGCGAGGAGAAACGACCCGTCCCGAGCCAACTCCCGTACTGCGTACCGGACCAGCTCGTCGGCGCCGTCCGCCTTGAGCAGCGCCTTCGCCCGGCGCTTCCAGGTGGCGTCGACCTTGTACTACCGGTACCAGAACCCGTCGGACGTCCCCAGGTGCACGACCCACTCACCCAAGTCGGGCGACAGGCCGGTGAACTGCTCGCGCGTACGGGTGCGCCAGCTGTTGCCGGGACCGAACAGGTCCGTCACAAGGCCGCAAGGGGAGCACCGGGGATGCTGGCAGGTGGTCTGTGGGAGAGTCCATTGGCACGACCTCAACGAACTGGACCAGTGGGCTCTCCGCTACTACTTGTTCTTCGATCGGGCCGGTGCCATGGCGGGGCGGTGCGCCCCGTGGCCCCGCCATGGCTTCGTGGCCCCGAACCTGCTGTGGTCGCTCAGCCGACGCGTTCGATGCGGGCCCGGCGGATCAGGTTCTTGCCGGGTTCCCGTACCTTGTCGAAGGCGGTGTTGTTGAGGAGGACGCAGCTGCCGGACGGGCCGTTGACCGTGACGGTGGTTGCCTGGCCGTTGTCCAGGTTCGTCACCTTCAGTTTCGTTCCCGGCGGGAACGTTCCGCTGGTTGCCGCCGGCGGTCCCGCTTCACCGGACAACGTGACCGTCGACCCCTGACACACCACCTCCCCGGTGGCCGGCGGCGCCTGTCCACCCGCCGCACCGGAGGTCCCCGTCGCACCGGACGGTGCGTTGCCGCCACCCACACGTTCGATGCGGGCCCGGCGGATCAGGTTCTTGCCGGGTTCCCGTACCTTGTCGAAGGCAGTGTTGTTGAGGAGGACGCAGCTGCCGGACGGGCCGTTGACCGTGACGGTGGTTGCCTGGCCGTTGTCCAGGTTCGTCACCTTCAGTTTCGTTCCCGGCGGGAACGTTCCGCTGGTTGCCGCCGGCGGTCCCGCTTCACCCGACAACGTGACCGTCGACCCCTGACACACGACGTCGGGGACCGAGGCGTTGCCGGTCGCCACCGTGGCGATGACCACTCCGGTCACCATGGCTCCCGTGGTGACAGAGAGCACGAGCTTCTTCGTAGAACTCATAGTCCGTTTCCGGGACATTGGAACTCCTTGATCCGAAATCCGATGGACGCTGTACCCCGCGTCCTGGATACGCCCGATGTCACGAGCGAGTTCGGTTCTTGTCGCGGCATTACAAATCCGGCGGTGAGTGGCTTCGCCTGCTGCGTGGTGTCCTGCCGCGGTGGCTCACGGTCTCCGGAGCGCGTTCGAAGGTGCAGGTGGGGGCCCCGCAGATCGGGGTGATCGACGCATCCAGCGTTCGGGCCGATCGTCTCGACCGAAGCATGGACCATACGGAGCCTTAAGGTTCCGTTGATCCACCCTTAAACTCTGATTCGTCAGCGGGGTTCAGTCGCGGCCCCGCCGGTACCCGCGGGCCCTCCATACCCGAGGGCGCGGCCTTTGAGCAGCGCCGTCGAGGGATCCGGCCAGGCCGTCATGTCATCAGCAGGCAGTCCCAGGGAGTCCGCGCGGCACCGGCTGGGAAGTCCCGGCTGCCGGGCCAGAGCCAGGGCCAGGCCGCGCCGAACGAACCCGTGAGGAAACCGACGTAGCGGCTGTCAGAGCCCGTCCGCCGCTCCCGTGCGAGCAGGTGCGCGGTCCGTTCGGTGGCCACGTCGGCCAGCTCCGTACAGCGGACGCGCAGCGCGGCCTGGAGCACGCCGGCGGCGCCGTGGCAGAGGCCGGCGCCGCGCGTCCCACGGTCCGGATGCCGGTCCGCGAGCGCGGCGCCCGGGCGACCACCGTGTTCACGTACCTGCCGGACACCGACCGACTGACCGCCGTACGAGTACCGGTGGGGGAACAGCAGCCGTCCGGGCTGGTCCGGCGGCTACGGTGCACCTTCGACGGCTCACCGCACGACTTCCCTCCCCTGGCCCCCCTGCATCCGCGGCGCCCCGGGCGCCGTGACATCTCCCTCCTGGCTGAACTGACGCCGCTGCCCGGCACTGCTGCACGCGGCCGCCCGTCACCAGGCACGGCGGGGGCAATCGACGGGCCGCTCACCGGAGGTCTTCTGCGCGTCCGTAGCCGCCGACGAAGACCCGGAACCCCAGCGGCTGGAGGACGATGCGGAGCTGCTGAGAGCCGCGGGATGGCCGGTCACCGCGCTGACGGGGGAGCAGGCGACCCGTCAGGCAGCCCACGACCGGCTCGGCACGGCCGCCTTCGCGCACATCACCTGCCACGCGTACTTCGATACCCGTGAACCCCTCGACTCAGGACTGCTGCAGGCACAGAACGGCCGCCGTCCCAGCAAGATGCCCGAGGGGCAGTCCCTGATCGCCCGACTCGATCACATGCTGACCGCCCGGGACCTCGTCCGCAGCGCCCTTACCACCCGGTTGTCGACCCTGCGGGCCTGTGCGTCGGGCCTGCGCGACGAGCACTCCGCCGGAGATGTCGAGGGGCTCGTCCAGGCCCTGCTGTACGGCGGCGCGGGCACCGTGATCGCGGCACTGTGGAACGTCGACGAGCACAGCTCACGGCGGTTCCTGGTCCGCTTCTACAGCGGCCTGCGGTCCGATCCGGGTCAACCGCTGTGGCGGGCCTTCTGGCACGCGCAGAAGAAGATGCCAGAGACCCCGGGCCGGCCGCGGGAAACCCACCCCTACCACCGGGCGGCCCTCCCCCTCTTCAGCGACGGGTCCGACAACTGGAGGCACCCGTGACCACGTCCGCCGCCCGCACGGTCGTCCGCCTGTCCGACCGCTCCGTCCTGCTGTCCCTGCAGGAGATCGCGGAGGACATCGGCACGGTCGAAACCTCTAACGCCGCTGCTCGACGGAGGCGTCCGCGGAGGTGGTCAGCCCCGGGGTGCCGTACGGCGGCCCGGGGAAGGGGCCCGAGCGCTGCCGGGTGTGTGTGGCAGAGGAGGCCGAGCCCCCTCTCGATGCTGCCGACCTGGACGGTGGGCGGAGGGTTCCGGCTGTCGAAACCGCAGTCCAGTCCGTCGAGGTCCGGCCCCGAGGCCGCCACGCCGGCCATGAGGGAGGCGACGAGCGCGACCCTGGCCGCTGAGGCTTCGGTCAGGCGGGCGTGAAAACGTCCTCGTGCGCGTCGTCCAGGATGAGCCCGAGGTCGAAGCGGACGCGGACCGTGACACGCTGTCTCTGCTCCTGATAGGCGATCCACTGCGGTTCCAACGAGGCGATCTGCTCTTCGAGTTGCCTCCTGCTCCCCGGAGGCATGTCCCGGCCGAACGCGTCGAGCAGCGACGAGAGCCGTTCGTACTCGCGCGCCTCCTGGCTCTGCTGCTCGTGCTCGATCACGCGCTCGACGGTGCCCTCGATGCCCGCCGCCAGCAGGAGAGACCCGGCCACGAACCCCGGCGACGTCGGGGAGTCCTGCGTCATCGCAGCCCAGTCGGTGAGTCTGGTGTCCGCGGCCAGCTTCACCCGCTGGCCTTCCTTCAGTGTCATGGACTCTGCTCTTCATCTCTCGGATCGGTACGGGCCTTCGCACGCGCAGGCCCAGGGGTGGTGCCATTATCCGCGCCGGCCCTGGTCTCCTGACGGCCCCTGTCGCCCGTCATCCGCCGTGTCACCGTGAGCGGTACCGAGTGACCGGGGACCGTGGCAGACCCGAGGGGGGAACAGACGCCTCGGGCGGCGGCCCGACCGGCGGGCCCGGCAACGCGCTCGTCCGTGATCCAGCGCACTGGGCAGTCAGCGAGCCGGCACCGGAGGAGTTGCCGCTACTGACCGGTCGGTGGCAGTTCGACGACGCGACCCACGCCCCTCGACCCGCGCCGCACCTTCGGCACGGACGAGCGACCCACGCCCCTCGACCCGCGCCGCACCTTCGGCACGGACGAGCGACCCACGCCCCTCGACCCGCGCCGCACCTTCGGCACGGACGAGGACAAGACCCGCTTCGACGAGGAGTTGCGGCAGGCCCGGACATCGGCGTGTGTGGCGGTCAGTCGGGCTGCGTACCTGCGAATGCGCCTCGACCGCGCGTCGCGGATCGTGGAGGCTTCGTAGACCACCTCCGCGCGGAGAAGTTCGAACGCCAGGACTTCGACGTGGTCGAGCGGGTCAGCAGTTTGGAGCCGCACCGCGGCCTGCGCGGACGCACGGACCATGAGACCGCTCGGGGGCAGCCCGTCCGGCAGGCCGAGGACCCGTTCGCGCGGCTTCCGTTGCTGCCGGGGGAGTGCCCCTACACGCCTCTTTTCGTCCTCTTGACGATATGAATACGGGCTTGTTATCGTCATGTTGACGAAATCAAGGGGGTTCGCCATGGCCGACATCACCCGGCGCTTCGGCTGGCGTCATCTGCGCTCCGCGCCCACCACCCACATCCGCCACCACAAGCGCGGCCGACTCGTCCACGACGGGCTCGGGCTCAGCTTCTGGTACCGGTCGCTCTCAGCGGCGCTGTCCGAAGTGCCGGTCGATGACCGGGAGCTGGCCATGGCGTTCCACGCCCGTACGTCCGACTTCCAGGACGTCGCCGTGCAGGCCACCGTCACCTACCGGATCAGCGACCCGGCCGAAGCTGCGGCCCGACTCGACTTCTCCGTCGACCCGGACACCGGGAGCTGGCGCGGAGCCCCCTTGGAGCAGATCGCCACCCTCCTCACCGAGACCGCGCAGCAGCACACACTGGACGTACTGGCCCGGACTCCGCTGGCCGCCGCCCTGGTGGACGGCGTCGCCTCCGTGCGGGGGAGCGTCACCGCCGGTCTCGCCGCGGAGCCCAGGCTCCCGGCCACCGGCATCGAGGTAGTGGCCGTGCGGGTCGTGGCGATCCGCCCAGAGGCCGAGGTGGAGCGTGCCCTGCGCACCCCGGCCCGCGAGCAGATCCAGCAGGAGGCGGACCGGGCCACCTACGAACGGCGGGCCGTCGCCGTCGAGCGAGAGCGTGCCATCGCCGAGAACGAGCTGGCCAGCCAGATCGAACTGGCCAGGCGCGAGGAGCAGCTGATCGACCAGCGCGGCACCAACGCCCGTCGCGAGGCCGAGGAGAAGGCGGCGGCGGACGGCATCCGGACCGAGACCGAGGCGGCCCGCAAGGTCCGCCTGGCCCGTGCGGACGCCGAGGCGGCGCGCGAGACGGGCGCGGCGCGCGCCGAGGTTCAGGCTGCGTGGCTGCGCGTGCACGACGAAGCCGGCCCGGGCACGCTGCACGCCCTGGCGGCGACCCGACTGGCGGAGAACCTGCCGCGGATCGAGAGCATCACCCTTTCTCCTGATGTCCTCACCGGGCTCCTCGCCAAGCTCGGACGTCCGGAAGGCGGCGCGGGCGCGTGAGCCTGGCCCCGCGGGCGGTGCTCGTGCACCGCAGGACCGAGTACGAGGAGCTGCTCGCCCGGCACGGAACGCACGGGCAGGCCGCGTTCTTCCTTTCCAGCCGGGGCCGGTCGATCGACGAGGCGGTCCGCCGCCACGAGCGCACGCGGCAGGCGCTGCGGGAGGTGGCGGCGGCGGTGCCGCTCACCTGGCGCAGCGCCCGGGTGGAGCGGGCGGACCTGGACCGCTTCCTGTTCGGCCCGGAGGACGTGGTGGTCGTGGTCGGCCAGGACGGCCTGGTGGCCAACACCGCGAAGTATCTGCGCGGACAGCCGGTTGTGGGCATCGACACCGATCCGGGGCGAAACCCGGGGGTCCTGGTCCGTCATCGCTGCACCGACGCGGCCTCGCTGCTGCGTGCGGCAATCGCCGCCGGGGGCCGCGCAGAGGAGCTCACCATGGTCGAGGCCGTCGCCGACGACACCCAGCGACTTCTCGCGCTGAACGAGATCTATCTGGGCTCGCCCGGTCACCAGACGGCCCGCTACCGCCTGGGTTCCGACGGCGACAAGGGCCCGGGTGAGGCCCAGGCATCCTCCGGGGTGCTGGTGGGCACCGGCACGGGCGCCACCGGCTGGCTGCGGTCCCTGTGGCTGGAGCGCGGCAGCTCCGCGGGGCTGCCCGCACCCTGCGAGCGGCGGCTCCTGTGGTTCGTGCGGGAAGCCTGGCCCTCGCCCGCGACCGGAACGACGAGGGTCGCCGGTGAGCTGGGGCGGGGGCAGGGGCTGCAGCTGACCGTGGAGTCGGACCGGATCGTGGTATTCGGCGACGGGATGGAGGGCGACGCCCTGGAGCTGACCTGGGGACAGAGCGTACGGCTGGGCATCGCGGGAACGTCGCTGCACCTGGTGACGTGAGAGCCCTGCCCGACCGGCAGTCGCCACTGCAGGCCCACGAAAGGACGCCGCGCTGGGCCATCTGTCGCCAGACCACGGCCTGTTCGGCGAGGTGGACGTTGTGCCCCGTAGGGGCGACCTGGCCAAAGCGCGGGGTGGCTGGAGTCCTGGACGGATCGTTCCTGTGCCGAGGGCACCGTGGCCGAGGGCATGGACCTGGCCTGCCGTTCGGGATGCACGGTACTGATCCGCCGCCTCGATGCCACGAAGAAGCTCGCCCGCAGCCTCCGCAGCCTCCGCAGCCTCCGCAGCCTCCGCAGCTTCCGCGACTTGGCGGCCGCGGCCGCCACAGGCCCATGCCCACCTGCGCGCGGCCGGCCGTACGGTACCGCTGCGCCCTGACTGGTTCGGCCGACTGGTGAGCAGCTGACCGCGGTCGACCCCGGGGCTGGCCTGGACGGGGTGCGGTACGCGGTGGCGTGGGGGAGCCGTGGCGTCCTGGGTGTTTTCCGGGCCTGTTCGGGGCTGGCGGCGGATTTGAGTATTGACGGGACCATTGGCAGCGCTGTCTGCCCGAACATTGAGGCGCTCGGTGGTGCGGGGCTGACGCCGTGGCGGGTGGAGATGTCTGTACTCCGCGCCGATCACGGAAGGCGGATACCAGCGGATCGATCCTCGGCACGCCCACGCCCACGCCCACGCCCACGCCCAAGCCCCAGCCCGAACCCGAGCCGCCGCTGTGGGCAGTGCTGCCGGCGACCGTGTACGACCTGTTGACGCTGGTGACGCCTCGTCCCACTCTTGAAGGGAGGGCTGGGGGAGTGGGCGTACGGGGCGGTGTTCCGCTCCTCGCCTTTTGCGCCGGCCCGGATTCGTTGTTCAGCTCTTGCGGGCCAGCGGTTGCCCGGCGAAGCTCACCCCTGCCAGGCCATGGGCCATGAGGTTGCGAATGTTGCCGTGATCAGTGTCGTTCGGCGTCGCCAGCACACTGCGATAGTGCTCACCGAATGCCAGCCGCGCCTCTTGGTCGCTCAGCCCTTCCAGCAGGGCCAGTCCCAGCGTCTTGCAGGAACCCTCGTTCTCACCCGCGGCATTTTCCAGTTCCCCGTTGCGGAACGCCTGCGGCTGATACTCGTAGTGCGCGGCGATGAAGGCCAGGGTGTCGGCGAACTCGTGCTCACCGGACGCAAGGCTCGCCCGCAGCGAGTTCAGATCAGTCATGTCGATTCCCCTGGGTTGGACAGACGATCCGATTGCCGTCCGTGACCGGACGACATTACCTCCCTCATGGCCAGCCGGTAGGGATCGCACCACATGTTGGAACGGCGGCATCTCCGCAGGTCACGATGTGCGACTGGGCGACCCGCCGAGAGCCGTTTTCGGTCCGGGCGATCGGCCCCGAGTGCGGTGCTGATCAGCAACTGTTGCCGTTCCGGCCCTCTATCGCGGGGCGGCTCGGTTGCGTGCCGTGGCAAGGCGGGGTCGGGCGGTGGCATTGTCAGTGCGGGGCAGGATGATGACCTTCATGACCGAAAACAGTGCCCTGCTCTCTCCTGCCGCCTACGTGGAGGCCGTGACCACCGCCGTGGCGGCGTCGGCCGCGTACTACGGCGACGGGACCACCCCGCTCGGTGACGATGAGTACGACGGGCTGCTGCGCGCCATCGCGGCCTACGAGGAATCCCACCCGGACGAGGTGCTTGCCGAGTCGCCGACCGGGAAGGTGGCGGGCGGCGCTGTGCAAGGTGACGTGCCGCACTCGGTGCCGATGCTCTCCCTCGACAACGTCTTCGACGCTGACGAGCTCGCCGAGTGGGCCGCAGGGCTGGAACGGCGTCTCGGGCACCCTGTGGCCGGGTGGTGTGTGGAGCCGAAGCTCGACGGCCTCGCGGTGGCCGCCCGGTACCGGGGTGGTCGGCTCGTTCAGGTCCTCACCCGCGGCGACGGCTTGGCCGGCGAGGACATCACCCACGCCGCCGACGCCGTCCTCGGTCTGCCCCCGGTACTCACCGAGCCGATCGACGTGGAGTTGCGCGGCGAGGTGCTGCTGACGACCGCGCAGTTCGAGGAGGCCAACCGGATCCGTCTCGCCCACCAGGCCACGCCCTTCGCGCACCCGCGCAGCGGAGCGGCCGGCACCCTGCGGGCCAAGGACCGCCCCTACCGGATCGAGTTGACCTTCTTCGCCTACAGCGCGATCGGCCTGGACGACCTCGGCCACGTCGCTCTGCTGGAGAACCTGGCCGCGCTCGGCGCGAACACGGCCGCCAGCACGGCCGCCGCCCCGATGCGATGCGAGACCGTGGAGCAGGTGCAGGAACGTATCGACGTGATCGCCGGCCTGCGCGGAGACCTGCCGTTCGGGATCGACGGTGTCGTCGTCAAGGCCGACACGGCCGAGGACCAGCGTCAGGCAGGCAACGGCTCGCGCGCCCCGAGGTGGGCGGTGGCCCGGAAACTGGCGGCCGAACACAAGGTGACGCGCCTGCTGGCGGTGGAGTGGAACGTCGGCCGGACCGGGATCATCGCCCCGCGCGCTGTCCTGGAGCCCGTGGTCATCGACGGGGTGACGGTCACCTACGCCACGCTTCACAATCCGTCCGACATCACCCGTCGCGGGCTCATGATCGGCGACCAGGTGTTCGTGTACCGGGCCGGCGACGTGATCCCCCGGGTCGAGGCACCGTTGGTCGACCAGCGCACCGGCGCCGAGAGCCCGATCGTCTTCCCCGATGCGTGCCCCCGCTGTGGCGACGCGATCGATGCCTCCGAGCAACGGTGGCGGTGCGTGCGCGGCCGGAGCTGTCAGGCCGTGGCCTCGGTGATCTACGCGGCTGGCCGGGACCAGCTCGACATCGAAGGTCTCGGCGGCTCGCGCGCGATCCAGCTCGTGGAGGCCGGTCTGGTCAAGGACGTCGCCGACCTGTTCACGCTGACCCGCGAGCAGCTCCTCGGTCTGGAGCGGATGGGTGAGACCAGCGCCGCCAATCTCCTGGCCGCGATCGAGACCGCCCGCGGGGCTGCGTTGAGCCGCGTGTTCTGCGCCCTTGGCGTCCGAGGCACCGGGCGCACGATGTCCCGCCGGATCGCCGCGCACTTCGGCTCGATGGCCGCGATCCGGGCCGCCGACGCGGACACGCTGGCGGGGGTCGACGGCATCGGTACCGAGAAGGCCCGTGTCATTGCGGCCGAACTCCTCGAACTCGCCCCGCTCCTCGACAAACTCCAGGCCCAGCAGGTCGGCACGCAGGTCACCGAGCCGCAGAAGCCCGCGACCGACGCGATCGACGCGAACGATGGCGAGGACTCGGCGGGCGGCCCGCTGGCCGGACAGGCCGTCGTGGTAACCGGCTCCATGACCGGCCCCCTTGCGGTCTTGTCCCGGAACGAGATGAACGAGCTGATCGAGCGAGCCGGCGGAAAGGCATCGTCGGCGGTTTCCAAGCGCACCACCCTCGTGGTGGCGGGCGAGAAGGCCGGCTCCAAGCGCACCAAGGCCGAAGAACTGGGCATCCGCATCCTCGACCCCGAGGAATTCGCCGTCCTCGTCGCCGATCTCCTCCCCACTACCCAGTAGTCCAGAGCTACCTCCACCGGCCGTGTGGGCTGAACCCCTCCTCCCGCCACCGCTGCGGCGGCTACCGTGGCGGTACAACCTCCCTGGAGGAGCCTGTGAGTGCTCAACCCGCAGACCACGTACCCGTCCCGCCGTACGCGCCCGCGCCGGGCGCTGCGGCCGAACTGCTCGCGCAGCTGCGTGCCGGCCGTCTTGCGGACACGTGGGTGCCGGCGTTCGAGCGGGACTGGGCCAAGGCTCTGGAGGATGCCCGCCACACCTTAAGTCTCACCCCTTTGCGCGAGGTGGTGCGGACTTGGCAGTTGCGCGTCGCCGCGGCCCCGGCCGTCGACGCCTTCATGGACTCCGGCCGTGACGAGTCCGGCTTCGTGGACCTGGACGACGTTCTCGGTCGCCGCCGGTGACCGGTCAGCCGTGGGCGGTGCGTCTGTCCCCGCATGCCGCGAAGACGCTCGCCGAGCTTCCCGACCCGGCCAGGGAGATGGTCCGCGACGTCCTGGACATCGCGGTGCGCTCGCCGTGGGGCTGGCCCCAGTGGAACGCCGGCGATCCGGAGGGCGAGGACGTCCGCGCAGCGTCCGTCGGGCAGCTGTCCGTCGTCTACGTGGCCAACCGCCTCACCCGGCACCTGTCCGTCCTGGTCATCGTCTGGCTCGGGTAGCAACGCCATGCCCTCGGCCGTATTAAGGGTCAGCCGATGCGGAGGGTGATCTCGGGGAGGGGTATGTCGGAAAGGTTCAGCTGGAGCCCGGTCAGGGTCAGGTAGGTCTGCGAGCCGGTCAAGGCGGAGGTGGCGGACAGCGCCCGGGGCTTCCCGCGCGTGCTGCGACGGTCGGGCGGCCCTGCGCAGGGTCGAAGCCCGCCGCTCCGACCGCGGTCCGGACCACCTCGTCCACGGCGTCCCGTGTGAGGGGTGGTGACGTGGACTCCGGTGTGGGCGCCGCCGTGGATGGGGACGGCGTGGGCGCGGGTGGCTCTTGTCTTTCCGATCTTGAGCAGCGACCAAGCCGCCGGCGGTGGTGCCGCAACGGGACGACCACCGGCGCCGCCATCGGGTGTACGCCCGCCCCCCATCCGGCCCTGTCGGCAGTCGTGTTGAACCACTGGTAGGAAACTTTCCTATCCGATACGCTCCCAGACGGCGGCTTGGCGCGGTGCCTGATGGCAGCGAAATGACATGGGCATGACGCGCTCAGCGAGAGCTCTGACCCGGCCGCCGTGACGCTGTCCCCTGCACGCCCCCATGCTCCCGGGGAAGGGGGGCGGCGTTCTCCGCACCGGTGTCCAGCTCTCGCCGTCCCCAGGCCAAGGAGTCAGGTATGCACCTGTACGCCTCCACCCCACCAACCCCCACCCCCAGTCGGCTTCGGCCCGTCCTCCTCGTAGTGACCGCGGTGCTCGCACTCGTCGCCGGGCTCCTCCTCGCCTGGCCCGGCCGGGCGGGAGCCGCGGCCGACCCGCTCATCTCGCGCGGCAAGCCCGCCACCGCCTCCTCCACGGAGAGCTCCTCGCTCGGCGCCGCCAACGCCTTCGACGGCGCCGCCCCGAGCCGCTGGGCCAGCGCCGAGGGCAAGGACCCGCAGTGGATCCGCGTCGACCTCGGGGCCGGCGCCACCGTCTCCCGGGTCAAGCTGACCTGGGAATCCGCCTACGCCAAGGCCTACCGCGTCGAGGTCTCCACCGACGGCACGACCTGGACCGGGATCGCCGAGGAGAAGGCCGGCAACGGCGGCACAGACGACCTCGCCGGCCTCTCCGGCAAGGGCAGGTACCTGCGCGTGTACGGCACCGCGCGCGGCACGGCGTACGGCTACTCCCTCTTCGAGGCCGAGGTGTACGGCACCGTCGACGGCGGTCCGCCCCCCGGCAGCGGCGCCTTCACCGTCGTCGCGGCCGGTGACATCGCCGCCCGGTGCACGGCCTCCGACAGCGGCTGCGCACACCCGAAGACCGCCGCCCTGGCCCGGGAGATCGACCCGAAGTTCTACCTGACGATGGGCGACAACCAGTACGACGACGCCCGGATCGCCGACTTCCGTGCCTACTACGACAAGAGCTGGGGCGCCTTCAAGGACAAGACCCACCCCGTGCCCGGCAACCACGAGACGTACGACCCGGCCGGCTCCCTCGCCGGATACAAGGCGTACTTCGGGAACATCGCCTACCCGCAGGGCAAGAGCTACTACAGCTTCGACGAGGGCAACTGGCACTTCATCGCCCTCGACTCCAATGCCTTCGACCAGGCCGCCCAGATCGACTGGCTCAAGGCCGACCTCGCCGCCAACGGCAAGCAGTGCATAGCCGCCTACTGGCACCACCCGCTGTACTCCTCGGGCGGACACGGCAACGACCCCGTCTCCAAGCCCGTCTGGAAGATCCTCTACGCCGCCAAGGCCGACCTGGTCCTCAACGGACACGACCACCACTACGAACGCTTCGCGCCGCAGAACCCCGACGGCAAGGCGGCCGCCGACGGGATCGTGGAGATCGTCGGCGGCATGGGCGGCGCCGAGCCTTACCCGATCGAGCAGGTGCAGCCCAACAGCCAGAAGCGCATCAGCGGCCAGTACGGGGTCCTGAAGCTCGACTTCACGGACTCGGGCTACAGCTGGACCTACGTCGCCGCCGACGGGGTCAAGGACACCAGCCCGAAGTACAGCTGCCACTGATGTACCTGGCCAACACCGGCCGCCCGGACGCGCCGCCCCGCCCCCTCGGGGCCCGGCGGCGCGTCCCCGCAACCGTCATCACGCTGGGCGCGGTCAGCCTCGTCACCGATGTCTCCTCAGAGATGGTCACGGCCGTGCTGCCGCTCTACCTCGTCCTGGGCCTCGGCCTCTCACCCCTCCAATTCGGCTTCCTGGACGGCATGTTCAACGGAGCCACCGCGCTCGTGCGACTCCTGGGCGGCCGACTCGCCGACCGCGGCGGCCGTCACAAGCGGGTCGCCGGCGCGGGCTACCTGCTCTCCGCGCTGTCCCGGCTCGGCCTGCTCCTCGCCGGCGGCGCCACCGCGGGGATCGCCGCCTCGCTCGCCGCCGACCGACTCGGCAAGGGTGTGCGCACCGCCCCGCGCGACGCGCTGATCTCGCTCAGCGGCCCGCCGGAAACACTGGGCCGGGCGTTCGGCGTGCACCGCGCCATGGACACCACCGGCGCGCTGCTGGGCCCGCTCGCGGCCTTCGCCGTGCTGTGGGCGACAGCCGACGCCTACGACGCGGTGTTCGCAGTCAGCTTCTGCACGGGCCTGCTGGGTGTGCTCCTGCTGCTCCTGTACGTCCCCTCCGCCGCCCCCACACCACGGATCCGGTCAACACCCCTTCAGCGCGGAGCACTTCGTGATCCCGTCTTCCGCCGGATCCTGTACGCCGCCTCCCTGCTCGGGGCTGCCACCATCGGCGACTCGTTCCTCTACCTGCTCATCCAGCGCGGCCTCGACCTGCCGCCCGCCCTCTTCCCGCTGCTGCCGCTCGGCGCCGCCGCCGGATACCTGCTGCTCGCCGTCCCGGCCGGCCGGATCGCCGACCGCGTCGGGCGCCGGCTGCCGTTCCTGGCCGGACACGCCACGCTGCTCGGCGCGTACGCCGTCCTGCTGCTGCCCGTTGCCTGGCCGACCGCGGCCACGGTGTTGCTACTCCTCGGCGTCTTCTACGCCTGCACCGACGGGGTCCTGATGGCACTGGCCGGCCCCGTGCTGCCCGCACACCGCCGGGCCCGCGGGCTCGCGGTGCTCCAGACCGGTCAGGCGCTGGCCCGGCTGCTGGGCGCCGCGGGCTTCGGGGCCGCCTGGACCTTCTGGGGGCAGGGGCCCGCCCTGTGGACGGCGGCGCTCGCGCTCGCGGGGGCGCTAGCGGCCGCCTGGCGCATCCTGCCCGCCCCCGCTGCCGCCCCCGCTGCCGCCCCCGCTGCCGCCCCCGCCCCTGCCCCTGCTGCCGCCCCCGCCGTCGACGCCCCGGAGGCGCCGTGAACCCCCGACCGACACAACTCCGCCGCCTCGCCCTCGTCGTGCTCGCCGTCCTGCTGCTCGGGGGCGGCTCCCTGGGCTACGTACTGCACGCCAGGCACCGCGACCTGCCGACGGCCGCCGGGGACGGATCGTTCAGCCTGGCCGCACCCGGGCTCTACTACCGGGACGCGGCCACCGGACACGTCGCCCGCCAGAGCGGCACCGGCGGGCCGCCCGCCACAGGAGGCCCCGCCTGCGAGCGCTTCTACACCGCGGGGGAGCGCGCCCTGTGCCTGCGCAAGCTGCCCGGCATCCCGGCCCGTACCCAGGCGCTCGTACTGGACCGGCAGCTGCGCGAGGTCAAGCGCGTGACCGTACCCGGAATCCCCAACCGGGCCCGCGTCTCGGCCTCGGGGAACGTGCTGTCGTGGACGGCCTTCGCGACCGGCGACTCCTACGCCACGACCGCGTTCTCCACCCGGACCTCCATTTTCGACCTGCGCACCGGCTACCTGATCAAATCGATGGAGGAGATCCCGCTGACCATCGACGGGAGCCGCTACCACGCCCCCGACGTCAACTACTGGGGAGTGACCTTCGCCCGGGACGACAATCGCTTCTACGCCACGGTGTCGACCAAGGGCCGTACCCACCTCGTCGAGGGGGACCTGCGCAACTGGTCGGCGAAGGCTTTGCGCGAGAACGTCGAATGCCCGTCGCTGTCACCGGACAACACCCGTATCGCTTTCAAGAAGAAGGTCTCCGACAACCCCGCTGCGCCCTGGCGGCTGTACGTCCTGGACCTGGCGGACATGCGCGAACACCCGCTGGCGGAGACGCGCAGCGTCGACGACCAGGCGGCCTGGCTGGACGACAAGACCGTCGGCTACGCCCTCCCGGGAGGCGAAGGACGCGCCGGCGACATCTGGTCGGTCCCGGCGGACGGCACGGGCGCCCCCCGCCTCCTGATCCCCGGCGGCTCCTCCCCGGCCACCGCGAACTGACCGCAACCACGAGAAGGCGAACCCCGAGGCCGTCGCCCAGCCCTACGCCGACTTCGCCGGCCGCCAGGACACCGACGACATCCCCCGCCTGCGCCGCGTCCACATCCCCCGCCTGCGCCGCGTCCACATCCGACGCCCGGTCGATCCGCTCACGCCGGAGGTGGCCGGCTTTGGGCAGCGCTTCCAGGACCAGGTTCCTCCAAGCCACGGGGACCGAAGTTTTGTTCCTTGGGGCCGGAGGAGCATGCGGATGCGTGTCTGCGGGATTGGGACGGGCATACCACCGAGGTCGAGGCCACCCCCATCCCCTGCCCGAGGCGGTAACCGCCTTGCCGGCGAGACTGGATGCGTAGATCGACAAGCTGGCGAAGACCTACCCGATCGCCGCGGTGCGCGCTGCCCGCGGCCTGGAGGTGACCGCCGGCCGGGTCGGCTACTGGGCCGCCCGGGGCGCCAGGCACCATCTGACCCCGCCACGGGCCGCGGCCGCGCCCACCGGTGAGTCGGCCGGGCTCAGTGGTGGAACAGGCGCAGACCCGTCCTGGCGAGCGCGATGCCGTGCTCCCGGCAGGCCTCTTCCTCGGTCTTCAGGCAGCCGAGCACCCAGGGTTCGGCCGCCGGCTCGGCGAGGTCGAGCGCGTCGCGGTTGGCGAACCGATGCCCTTGCGGCAGTGCCATGAGCCGGGAGAGAGCGGCGGGCAGCAGGAGTCTGCCGCCGCTGGTGAAGGTGGCGACGGTGAGCAGGGCACGGCCGGTGCTGAGCTGGGAGACGGCCGAGGGTGTGGGGCGGAGCGCCGTGGCTGCACGGTCGAAGCTGCCGTGCTCCGCCACCGCCCGCAGGACTCGGAGCCGCTGCACATCGATCAACAGTCCTACTTAATACGCATCCAGTAAGTCAGTACTTCTGCTGATGACGATAGGTCTCCAGGATGGGGGGCATGCAAAAGATCTGCGTCATCGGCGGAAGCCGGTACTTCGGAAAGCTTCTGGTGAAGCGCCTGCAGGCCGCAGGCCACCAGGTCACTGTGATCAACCGCGGCTCCACCCCGTCGCCCGCAGGCGTTGAGCACCTTGTTGTCGACCGGAACGACGAGGCCGCCCTGACGGCCGCGCTCGACTCTCGCACCTTCGACGTCGTGGTGGACCAGGTCTGCTACACCCCGGTGCAGGCCGCTATCGCCGCCCGCGCCTTTGCCGGCCGAACCCGGCGCTACGTCATGACCTCCACGATGGAGGTCTACGACCCCGCGACCGCGGCGCTGCCGGCTGTGCCGGCAGGCACGCCGGTGCCGGAGGAGCTCGTGGACCCGGCCACCTGGCCGGTGGCCATGGACCTGCCCTGGCACGACGACGCGTACCTGGAGGCGCACTACGCCGAGGGCAAGCGCCAGGCGGAGGCCGTCTTCACCCGCGCCGGCGGCTTCGAGTTCGCCTCCGTGCGCAGCGCCCACGTGGTGGGCGGCGGCGCACAGGAGTTCACCGGCCGGCTGGCGCACTACGCCGAGCGCATCGCCGACGGCGGGGCGATCACTGTGCACACGAAGGCGCTGCCCACGGTCTTCATCCACTACGAGGAGCTGGCGGACCTGCTGCTGTGGGCGACCACGGCCGATTTCACCGGTCCGGTCAACGCCTGCTCCGACGGCCTGCTCGACGTATACGGCCTCGCCGCGATCATCGCCACGCAGGCCGGCCGGGAGCCCGTCTACCGGACCGTCCCGGCGGGCGAGGAGGCTTCGCCGTTCTCCTTCGACCGCCACTACGCCATGAGCAACGCTCGCGCGAGGGAGCTGGGTTTCTCCTTCTCCCGTACCACCGACTGGCTGCCCGGCACCGTCGCCGAAGCCCTCACCACCGAGCCGTCACCCACCACCTGAGGATCACGTCACCATGCGGTACCGCACCATCGCAGACACCCGCGTCAGCGCCATCGGCCTCGGCGCCATGCCGCGGTCCATCGAGCATCGCCCGGACGAGGCACGGGCCATCACCACCGTCCACGCCGCCCTGGACGCCGGCGTCACGCTCATCGACACCGCCGACAGCTACCACTGGCACGCCGACGAGGTGGGTCACAACGAACTCCTGATCGCCCGCGCCCTGGCCCGCTACGGCGGCGACACCTCTGGCGTCCTGGTCGCGACCAAGGGCGGCCGCGGCCGACCCGGCGACGGCAGCTGGACCGTCACCGCCACCCCCGCCCACCTCAAGCAAGCTGCCGAGGCTTCCGCCAAGCGCCTGGGCGTCGAGACCATCGGCCTGTACCAGCTGCACAAGCCGGACCCGGCGGTGCCCTGGGCAGAGTCCGTCGGCGCCCTGCGCGACCTGCTCGACTCCGGCACGATCCGCGCCGCCGGGATCTCCAACGTCACCACCGCCCAGATCCGCCAGGCGCACGCGATCCTCGGCGACGGACTCGTCTCCGTGCAAAACCAGTACTCGCCTGCCGTCCGCGCCAGCGAGCCCGAGCTGCAGCTGAGCACACAGCTGGGCCTGACCTTTCTGCCCTGGAGCCCACTCGGTGGCATCTCACGCAGCAGCCTCGACGGCCCCTCTGGCCCCACCTCCGCCGACACCGCCTTCCAGCACATTGCAGCCGAGCGCGGCGTCAGCCCGCAACAGATCGCCCTGGCCTGGCTGCTCGCCCGCTCCCCGGCAGTGATCCCGGTACCGGGAGCCAGCCGCCCGGCCTCCATCACCGACTCGGCCAGGGCCGCGGACCTCAAGCTGAGCACGGAGGAGCTGGCGCAGCTTGAGGACGCTCTGCCGGAATGAGGTGGTGGTGCCGATTCCTTGCTGAAGAGCGACGCCGAAGAGCGGGTGAGGTCGGCGACCGGCCTGTAGCCATCCGATGCTGGTGCGCTGCCAGGGGCCGTGGTTGTGTGGCGTCGGGTGGCCCGCCTGTGGCTGGTGCAGGGGGATCGGCGGGGCCGCCCCTCGCCGTCGGCCGCCACGAGGCTGCGGGCATACTGGGATGGCAGGCTCTGCAGGCCCCGGCCAGCCTGGTTGCACTGACCACCACGCCCCGACGTCCGAGACGCTTCCGGGGCAATCCTCCCTGAAAGTCGGTCAGCACGGAGCGCGGGGGAAGCACGCCGTCGAGCTCGCGCCGCAGGAACGCGAACCGGTCCCCGGGTACGAACCGGGCGCCCTTGAACCCCAGTCCCATGACCTGCAGACCCTCCCGCTCGCAGCGCCCCCGTACGACGGCGAGCTCCTCGGGGCTGCTGTCGATCGTCCGCGAGCGGCCCGCCGAGACGGCGACTGGCAGCGACGGTTGGGATCGCACAGGGGCGACCAGCCGGGCGTCGGTGGCCATGGCCCGGGCGGCGCATCGGGACGGGGGTCCCGGCCGGGCTCGCCGAACAGCACCGGGGCACGACCGTGCAGCCGATCGCCGCGACCCTGTCCGCAAACTCCAGCACCTTCGGCGTGATGCCCGGTGTCTCGGCCATCACGATCACGGCGGGGCCGGCGCCGCACCGCGGGATCCGGCGTTCGGTGCCCTCGTGCGTGAAGGTGCCCTGCTCGTGGCCGGTCAGATCGTGGTCCTGGTCCGGCATGACTCTTCTCTCTCTCCCCCCCGCGCACCGGATCAGGCCGCCGTGAGAACCTCGCCCACCAAGACGGGTCGGGCACGCGGCGAACCGCCGCCCGGCCCGGGGCCCGGCGATGAGCCGAGCGGGTGGACCCCGCGCTCTTGGACGGGGCAAGCGTGAGCCTGGCGCGACGGGTGCGCGTAGCGTCCGTGGCCCGACGTTGGCACACGCCGCGAGGAGACAGGATGGCCACGGACGAATCCCCTTCGACGGGCCACTACGAAGACGAACTGGGTCACGCGAATCCGCTGGAAGTGGCCAGGCTGCGGGCCATCACGGAGGCATTCGACCCCGACACCGAACAGCGTCTCTCCGCACTGCGACTCCCGGAGAACGGACGCTGCCTCGAGGTCGGTGCGGGGACCGGTACAACGGCCGCGTGGCTGGCTGCCCAGTGTCCGCGCGGCCACGTCACCGCAACCGAACTCGATGTCAGGCTGATGCCTCGCGACCGACCGGACAACCTCGACGTGGTGCACCACGACGTGACCGTCGACGAGTTTCCCGAGCACTCCTTCGACCTGATCCATGCCAGGTTCGTCCTCATGCACCTGCCCCAGCGCGAGCAGGTGGTCGAGCGGATGCGTCGCTGGCTCGTTCCAGGCGGCACGCTCCACCTTGAGGAACTCGTCAACTTCCCGTGCACCGGCATGCCCGAGACATCTCCGCTGCGCCGCAGCATCGAGACGGCTTGGTCGATGCTCGCCGATTCGTACGGGATGGAGCGCAACTGGGGAACGCGCGCTGCGTCCGTCCTCAGCCGTTGTGGCTACCGGGAGGTGATGGCGGAGGCGTCACTTCCTGCCTCCCGCCCGGGCGCCCCGGTCGCGGAAGTCTCGCGGCTGTCGCTGATCACCCTTACTCCCGCGTTGGTCGAACGCGGCCTGCTCAGCGAAGAGGAGGTCGAAGCCGGAATCTCGGAGTTGCTCGACCCGGCCCGCGTCTCCTTCCCCCTGGCCGTGATTGCGGTCCGGGGGCGCCGCTGAACGATCGATCGACTCTGTTTGGGCCGTATGTGGTGTGATCCTGCGGTGATGTGGCCTGACGGCCCGGGGCATGTGCGGATCAGAGAGCCGCTGCGGCGGCCTTGCGGACACGGTCGATGAGGATGCGGGCCATGGAGTGCGCGGTTTCGGGATCCAGGTTGCTTCCCCCGCCCTCAATGGTGACCCGGCCGACGACGGTCCCCAGGCAGAGGCTGACGTTGATGCCGTCGAGGCCTCCGGCATTGCGGTAGTACGCGTGGCTCGTGGCGCCGTCGAGGGGTGCGACCTCAGCCTTGGTGTATTTGGCCATCTGCGTCGCCTCCTTGCGGCAGGCGTCCTGCGCAGTCGGTTGGTCGGTGAAGGCTTGCAGATGGAAGATGACGGTTTCCCCGACCTCCTCGAACTTCGCAGAGCCGTCGGCCACGGCGGCGCAGTCCCAGTCGGGGCCGCACTGTGCCGGCGCAGTGGGCTGCGCGACGACGTTCGCGTTGCCCGTCTTCGGCCTCCAGCCCTTCATCGAAGCAGGGTCGGGCAGCGCCGCCTGGATCTTCTGCTCGGTGTTGAACACGGTGGAGAACTCCGCCGCGGAAGTGCCCGAGCCCGAGCCCGCGCCGGCACTCGCCGAAGACTTGGAGGCGGTCCCCGTCCCCGGTGTGCCCGCGCCCTTCGACGGTTCGGCGCCGCAGCCGGGCACGAAGAGCGCCGACACCACCAGCAGCACTGTGGCAGTGCCCGTCCCGGTGTTCACACGCATACCCCAACTCCCCGTTCGTGTAGCTCGCTTGTCCGAATCCCGGACCGGCGCACGATCCTGCCATCGGTCTCCGCGGTGATCAACTGTCCCGGGTGCGTCTCCGGAGCCGCGTCGGCGGGGCCGGGGGCGGGCAGCAGGCGGAGGAGGCTGTCAGCACTCAGGGTTGGCCAGAAGCGCGGTGAAGGCAGGTGGGCCGCGCAGGTGTCCTCCGAGCCTCACGCTTGAGGGTGGTGAGGGGGGCAGGCCGACGTGGCGGGCGACTTGGGCCGCGAACGCCACGCCTGGTGCGAGGGCCCATGGCAGCGAGGTGACGGGGTTGGGCCGGACCGATCCGCGTAGCGTTCGCAGTGCGTAGACGCCACTGCCAAAGAGGTTGAGAACCGCCCCGGTCGGTACCGCGAACGAGCTGAGCGGCCACCCGTTCATCCTTCGGTACTGCTGGTCGGCCAGGGCGCCGGCTGGGGCCAGAAGTTGGGAAGCGCCCTGGTGGGCTCGTACCGGCGCTGCCAGATGGGCGTGGTCGAGCCGCTGGTGGCGGGCACGATGGCGGACCAGTCGGCCGGGCAGCCGCGGCCGCTTTTGTGTTCGCGTTCCTCGTGGCGTACGAACTGCTTGGTGGCGAAGTGATGGTCGATGATGGACACCCCGGCCTGGTCGTAGGAGTGCAGTACGGCCGAGGTGAGTTCCAGCAGCGCGCGGTCGCGCCACAGGGTGCGGTCCCGGCTGGTGTCCAGGCCCATCCCTCGTGCGACTTCGGGGAGTTTGTCGTAGCGGTTGGTGTCGGACAGGTTGCGGGCGCCGATCTCGGTGCAGGTGTACCAGGCGCTGAACGGTGCCAGGGGGTAGCGCAGGCCGTCCAGTTCAAGCACCTGGTCGGAGATGGTGGGAAAGGCGTGCCAGCGAAGGCCGAGCCGTTCGAACCACGGGTGGTCGGGGTGGCTGATGCGCACCTCGGGGACCGCGTCTGGCGGCAGGTCGAATAACCGGGGTTCGCGTCCCGGCCACTGGATGACCAGGGGCAGGACGTCGTACTCGGTGCCCCGACCGCGCCATGAATGCCGCCGACCGGCGACCTCGGCGTCCGTCGCCGCCGTCGTCACACCCGACCCGTCGCCGCCGGCCCGGTGGTGTTCAGCTGCCGGGCCGGACCACGATCGCGATCGTCTCGACCGGTTCGCTGTGGCGGAAGTGCAGGACGAAGCGAACGACCTGACCCGCCTGCCAGCGTTCCTTCACCTTCACCATCACGTCGACCCCGAAGGGGGACATGTCGACGGTGCCCCCGGCCGGGATGTCAACGGGACCGGTCATGTTCATGGAGTCGGCCCCGGTACCCGTGCTCTGGTGCCGGCTCAGCATGGCCTGCTCCACGGCCGGTGAGGTGACGGATGTCAACTGGTCGTCCGCGCCGCCCAGGTTCGAGATCCGGAAGAACGCCGCGGTGTTCTCCTTGTCGGCGTACGGGAGGAAGACGCGGCCGTCGTCGACCGCGATGCGGGGCGGGGTTCCGGCAGCCCCGGTGCCGACCCAGGCCGTCAGTCCGCACAGGCCGACCAGGCACGCGATCACAGGAACGGCCGCGGCCAGGCAGGCCTCGCGCAGACGCAGGCGCGTCGGCCGCCAGCCCTGCGTCATGTCTCGTCGATCGGATTCGGTCATCGTCCACTTCCTCTCCGGGCGCTGCGGGCCCGCGCACCGGCCGGGCGGCCCGCGGGGTCCCAGCCGCGAAGTCGCAGGCTGTTCCCCACGACCAGCAGCGAGCTGGCCGACATGGCTGCCGCGGCGACCATGGGGTTGAGCAGGCCGACGGCGGCCAGTGGGACGGTGACGAGGTTGTAGCCGAACGCCCAGACAAGGTTGGCCCGGATGGTCGCGAGGGTGCGCCGGGCCAGGCGGACCGCGTCGGCGACCGCCTCGACGTCACCGCGTACGAGGGTCACGTCCGCCGCGCCGATGGCGACGTCGGTGCCGCTGCCCATGGCGATCCCGAGGTCCGCCCCGGCCAGTGCGATGGCGTCGTTGACGCCGTCGCCGATGACGGCGACGCGTCGGCCCTCGTCCTTCAACTGCCTGACGAGGGCTGCCTTGTCCTCCGGTGCGCAGCGGGCATGAAGGAGTGTGATCCCGAGCGCCGAGGCTACGGCTTCGGCCGGGGCCTCACGGTCGCCGGTGGCCAGGATCGGCTCCACTCCCAGCCGACGGAGGCGCTCGACGGCCCGGTAGCTCCCCGGACGCAGGACGTCCCCGAGCCCTACGAGCGCCTGGCCGACACCGTCGACCCGCACCAGGACGGGCGTGAGCGCCGCGGCCTCGGCAGCGGCCAGCGCCTGGGCCAGGGTCTCGGGGAGATCATCGCCAGGTGCACACACCTCGACCACACGGCCGTCGACCATACCGGTGACACCCGCTCCAGGGGTGGCCCGGAAACCGGTCACCGGCGGTAGTACCTGGTCAGGAAGGTTCCGTGCGGCGTACGCGGCCAGGGCCATCCCGAGCGGATGCTCGGAGCCCTGCTCCACCCCACCGGTCAGTCGAAGTACCTTCTCCCGGCCCAAGCCTTCGGGGAGCGTCGTGAGCCGGGCGACGGTCATGTGTCCGGTCGTGAGGGTGCCGGTCTTGTCGAGTACGACCGTGTCGACGTGCCGCAGGGCCTCCAGGGCCTGCGGTCCGCTGAGCAGGATTCCCAGTTGGGCGCCGCGGCCGGTGGCGGCCAGCAGGGCGGTGGGGGTGGCGAGGCCGAGTGCGCAAGGGCAGGCGACGACGAGGACGGCCACGGCCGCGGTGATCGCCGGTTGCGGATCCGCACCGGCGCCGAGCCAGAAGCCGAGCACGGTGACGGCCAACGTCAGGACGACGGGGACGAAGGCGCCCGCCACACGATCGGCCAGACGCTGCGCCGCCGCCTTTCCGGCCTGGGCGTCGGTGACCATACGGGTGATCCGTGCGAGCCGGGTGTCCGCGCCGACGGCCGTGGCCCGTACGAGGAGCAGCCCGCCCGCGTTCACCGCTGCGCCGATCACCGCCCGGTCCGGCCCGACCTCGACGGGATCACTCTCGCCGGTCAGCAGGGACAGGTCCAGGGCGGAGTTCCCGGAGACCACGACGCCGTCCGCGGCGACGCGTTCCCCGGGCCGGACGACGAATTCCTGTCCGACGGTGAGCTGTTCGGCCGGGATCCGTCGCTCCTTGCCGTTCTCGCGCACGGTCACGTCCTTGACCGCCAGCGCGGAGAGCGAGCGCAGCGCCGCGCCCGTGCCGCGCCGTGCCCGCGCTTCAACGAACCGGCCGGTCAGGACGAACAGGGGTACGCCGACCGCCGCTTCCAGATAGACGTGGGCGACCTCGCCCCCGGCCGAGGGGAGGAGGGTGAAGGGCATCCGCATCCCCGGCCGGCCCGCGCCGCCGAGGAACAACGCGTACAGGGACCAGAGGAAAGAGGCGAGGACACCGAGGGAGACCAGCGTGTCCATGGTGGCTGCCGAGTGCCGCAGACCCCGCAGCGCGCGGACATGGAAGGGCCAGGCGCTCCAGACGACCACGGGCGCGGCGAGCACGAGGCACAGCCACTGCCAATTGCGGAACTGCAGAGCCGGGGCCATCGACAGGGCCATGACCGGCACACAGAGCAGCACGGTGATCAGCAGTCGATCGCGCTCGCTGCGATCCTCTTCCGGTACCGGATCCGCCGGCTCCTTCTCCGTCTCTCCCCGAGGCTCCGGAGGCAAGTCGAGTTCGGCCGTGTACCCCACACGCTCGACCGCCGCCACCAGCTCGTCCGCGGTGACGCCGGGCGGATGGAGCACCCGCGCCCGGCCGGTGGCCAGGTTGACCGTGGCGCTGACCCCCTCGATCTTCCCGATTCGCTTCTCCACGCGGTTGACGCAGGCCGCGCAGGTCATGCCGCCGATGGTGAGGTCCGTGGTGGTGGAGACGGTCGCCGGCTCCGGTGTCATCGGCCGCTGCCCGATTGCGTGCCACCCGTACCGCCGTGACCATGCCGCCCCGGGCTGCCGCCGTCGCCGCCCACCGGGGTGGTGTCGCTCCTGCCGGAGTGCATGCCGGGTGCGACCGGGCCCGCTGCGCAACCGACCCCGTACGACAGGCAGAACGCGACCACCAGCAAGGTCAGGAACCCGGTGAGCGCCGGTGGCGGCGCACACCGCCGCAGCGAGGGGTACGCGCCGCCGGGGGATTGCTGACATTCCGCCATTGCCACTCCATGAACGGGCGCCTCTCCGGCGCCCCTCGCTCGTCCGGGGCCGCGATACGTGGACCGCGGCCGAGGCGGCATCCCTTCATCCCCCGATGCCTCCCCCTGAGTGGTCGGTCCGGCGCGTCGACGAGTTCCCGGACTTCGCGAGCGTTGTCACCGGCTCCGGGCCGGCGCGCTGACCGAGCGCCTTGTCGCAGTTCGGCTGCCTGGGTCTGGGGAACCTGGATCGAACGGACTGCGTCCCATCGGGGAGCAGTGCTCCGGTGCGGGGAGGTCACGGGATGCGGTTACGGGTACAGGTACGGGTACGGGTGCGAACGGGAACGGTTCTCGCGGCGATGCTGCTTGCGGCCGGTTGCGGCGCGGGTACCCCGGGCCCTGCGACGTCGGCGACGTCGGCCGGTGCCGACTGCGTGCACGGCGCCGAGGTGACCGTCACGGCGGCGGACAACGGCCGTCGGTTCTGCCTGGACCGGGACGGTTCGGTC
The DNA here is from genome assembly GCF_044769045.1 of Streptomyces sp. NPDC090741. Classification (NCBI taxonomy): domain Bacteria; kingdom Bacillati; phylum Actinomycetota; class Actinomycetes; order Kitasatosporales; family Streptomycetaceae; genus Streptomyces; species Streptomyces sp. NPDC090741. Next base: position 48,252 of record NZ_JBIVXF010000010.1, read on the forward strand.
CGGGTGTCGCTGACAGGCACCCCGGGGGCCCCGGTGACCGTGACCGGAGCAGCACTGGCCGAGGTCTCGGAATACGTCTTCCGGGGCGTATCGGCCGGTACCGCCGTTCTGGCGTCCGCGTTCCGGAGCTGTCCGGAGCCGCCTCCGGCTCCGTCCGGCTCGGTGAGCTGCCTGACGATGACGGCCTGGCAAGTCACCGTGGTGGTCCGGTAGCCCGCCTCACACGCGGACGGGCCCGGACCGATGCCTGCGGTCCGGGCCCGTCTCTCATTCGAGGATCAGCTGGTGCTGACGGCGGTGTCGTCGATCACGAACGACGTCTGGAGGCTGGAGTCCTCGGTGCCGCTGAACTTGATCGTCACCGTTTGCCCGGCGAACGAGGACAGGTCGAAGGACTTCTGTACGTATCCGGTGTTCTTGCTGAGGTTGGAGTAGCTGGCCAGGCTGGTGGAGTTGGCCTGCACGGTCAGCTTGTCGTAGGCGGTGGAGGTGGTCGTCTCCGCGGTGTCGATGTGCAGGTAGTAGCTGAGGGTGGCGTGGCAGCCGGCCGGGATCGTCACCGACTGGGAGAGCGAGTCGGTGTGGGTGGAGCCGTAGCCGTTGAGCCACGCCTTCCAAGAGCCGGAGTGGGCGGCTTGGCCGGCGCCGTTGTCGACCACGCCGGTGGTCGCGGCCCAAGGGCCGGCGCTGCCGCTTTCGAAGCCGGCGTTGCCGAGGAGCTGGCCGGGGGTGCAGCCGCCGCTGGCCGGGGTGATGGTCCAGGTGAAGGAGGCGCTGCCGCTGGCGTTGGTGGTGTCCTTGGCGGTGACGGTCACGTTGTAGGTGCCCGCGGTGGTCGGGGTGCCGCTGATCAGGCCGGTCGAGGCGTTGACCGAGAGGCCTGGCGGGAGGCCGGTGGCGCTGTAGGTGAGGGTCTGGCCGCTCGCGGAGTCGGTGGCCTGGAGCTGGAGTGAGGCGGCCGTGTCGACGGTGGTGGACCGGCTGCCGGGGTTGGTCACGGTGACGGTGTTTCCGCCGGTGGAGCCACCTGCGAAGGCGGCGGTGCCGTTGGGCGTGCCGAGACCGGTCGGGCCGTCGTAGCCGGACTTGGCGGTGCAGAGGTAGCTGCTGCCGCAGGAGCCGTTGGCGCCGCTGGTCACGTCGTTGAGCGAGGAGGTGTGGGCGTACGGGTACGAGGACGGGTAGCTGCCCGCGGCCGGGGTTCCGGCGAGGGCGTAGACGGCGGCGATGATCGGCGCGGAGGCGCTGGTGCCGCCGTAGACGTTCCAGCCGCTCGCCTGGTAGCTGTCGTAGACGGCGAGGCCGGTGGCCGGGTCGGCGACTGCGGAGACGTCGGATACGGTGCGCTTGGCGCAACCGCTGTCGTGCTGCCAGGACGGCTTGGTGGTGTACGAAGAGCAGCCGGAGCCCGCGCCGTTGCCGCCGGAGCTGGTGCCCCAGACGGATTCGGACCAGCCGCGCGAGGTGCCACCGGCGCGGCTCAGCGAGGTGCCGCCGACCGAGGTGACGTACTGGGAGGCCGCCGGGTACTCGACTCCGTAGCCGCTGTCACCGGAGCTGACGGTGATCGCGACGCCCGGGTGGTTGAAGTACGAGGCGTCGGAGCTCGGGTCGGTGGAGTCCTCGCCGCCGCCGTAGCTGTTGGAGACGTACTTCGCTCCCATGGCCACCGCGCGGTTGACGGCGGCGCCCAGGTCTTCCATGGACGGCTGGTTCGCCTCGACGAGCAGGATGTGGCACTGCGGGCAGACCGCGCTGACCATGTCCACATCGAGGGAGATCTCGCCCGCCCAACCGGAGTCGGCGGTCGGGTAGTTGGTGCCGCCGTTCTGGTCCACCTTCCGGAAGCACCCGTTGGCCGTGGTGCAGGCCGGCAGGCCGTACTGGGAGCGGTACGTCGCCAGGTCGGACTCGGCGTTGGGGTCGTCGTAGGCGTCGATGATGGCGACCGTCGCGCCGGATCCGGCCGAGGCCGACAGGGCGTACGCGCCCTGCAGGTCGGTGGGTCCGTAGCCGGACGGAACGAGGTTCGGAGCGAGGCTGAGCTGCTGCTGGAGGTCGGTGCGGGCCAGCGCGTGGCAGGCCATGAAGCCGGCCTTCGCGGGCTCCGAGCAGAGCCGCTGGGTGTGCACGGCGGAGGCGGTGGCGCTGGTCGGGGTGGCGGGCGGCGTCGCGGCGGCGGTCGGGGTGGCGAGCGCGAGTAATCCGCCGGATATCAGGGCGGCGGCCGAGAGTACGGAGGTCGCGGCGCGGCGCGTCAGACTTCTGGCGCGGCTGACGGGTTTCGATTGCAATGAACTGCCCTCCATGGGGGGTCGGATCCCCGAGGCGTGGGATGTGGCCACCGCGAAATGGCAAGTGCATGACATGTCGGATCGCGGGGACGCCACGGGCTGCGAGTGGCACGGGTTCATTGGTACTGACTGCCACCACGTTCAGTGGTGGCCATCGATGAAAGTAGTGAGAAGCAGGCCCAAGGGAATACCCGCCGAGGGCAAAGGATTGCTTTCGGTCAGTGATTTCCGCGTATACCGTGTCGTGCCATGGAGTTGGACGATGGTGCCGTCAACGACCTTGTCGCGCTGGGTCTTTCGCGCTACGAGGCGCGGATCTACCTCACCTTGGTGCGGCGGGAGTCGTACACCGCGGCGGAGGTCGCGCGCGCCGCGGACGTCCCCCGCCAGCGGGTGTACGACGTACTCGACGCGCTGGTACGAAGGCGCCTCGCCCTCCTGCGCCCCGGACGGGTGGCCGCTTTCTCCGCGGTGGCGCCCGAGCTGGCCCTTACCCGGCTGATGGCCCTTCAGAGGGAGTCGCTGGAACGGCTGGACCAGGCTTCGGTCGCGCTCGCCGCGGCGCTGGCCCCGGTCTGGTCCGCCGGGCGGACCCACACCGACCCGCTGGACTACATCGAGGTGATCCGGGATCCCAAGCAGATCGCCGAACGCTTCGCGGGCATCCAGGAACAGGCCGCGCGCGAACTGCTCAGCTTCTGCAAGCCCCCCTTCGTGGCCCCGGCGGCCAACGACGAGGGGATCGAGGCCGTCCGCAGGCTGCGCCGGGCCGGGGGTACGGCCCGCGCCGTGTACACGCACGACGCCCTCGGCGATGCGGAGGTTCTGGAGAACGTCCGCCGCTTCGGTGAAGCGGGCGAGGAGTCCCGCTTCGCCCCGCAGCTCCCCCTCAAGCTGATCATCGCCGATGCCTCGCTGGTCCTGTGCGACATGCCCGACCCGATGGCGGACACGCGGGCCACCACCGCGCTGTACATCGAACACCCGGCACTCGCGGCGTGCCTGCGGATGGCGTTCCTTACCGTCTGGGAACAAGCCGAGACGGTGGCCGACCTCAGCCACCGCGGACACGACTAGGGAACGGTCTTCCGGCTGGGCGAGTTCAGCGGACGGCGACCACGACATGTGACGGTGGCCGAGCTGCCGGACGGTCCCGGCTGAGGGAATCCGCCCTTGTGCAGCAGCGCCACATGGCCGGACAGGGGCAGGTCGTTGCCTTCGCACTGCGGGTGCCGGATGCGGTCGTGTCGGGCGAGGAGCGGGGCGAGTTCCGGATCGGAAGCCGCCTCCGACCACCAGGATCCCCGGTTCTCGCGGGCGGCGGCCGCGGCTCGGCTCGGCCCACCCGCCTTGCGGGCTCCCGTCCGAGCGCTGTCAGTTCTACTGCCTGTGTGGGGGAGCCTGGACGCTGTCGTCCTGGGCTGTCCGCGGGGCGGGCAGGGGAGCGCGTGGGGGCTGCCAGACGTAGGCGGCGGGGTCGAAGCGGTTCAGGCGGCGGGTGAGGCGAGGGGTGGACCAGGGCCAGGAGAAGGTGTTGCGGCCACTGGCGGTGAGGTAGTAGCTGGTGCAGCCGCCGGTGTTGTAGACCGTGGTTTCCAATGCCGCTTGTACGGCGCTGTTGTGGGCGTCCTGAACTCCGGGCCGGACCTCCAGGGCCTGGCTGCCGGTCTGGTCGAGGTGGGTCAGGGCGCTGGTGAGATACGTGAGCTGGGCTTCCAGCACGGTGATGGCGGAGGTCGATCCGCCGAGCAGGTTGGGTCCCAGCAGCAGGAAGAGGTTGGGGAAGCCACTGACGGTGGTGCCGAGGTAGGCCTGCGGCTCGCCGCCCCAGGCATCGTGCAGGCTCCGGCCGCCGGTGCCGTACAAGGTCCTGGCCAGGGGGAGTTCACCGACGCGGAAACCGGTGGCGGTGATCAGGACATCCGTCTCCGCGACCGTGCCGTCGGCGCCGACGACCTCGTTGCTCCGCACGGCGCTCACCGCGGTGGGGTGCAGGCTCACGTGCGGCCGGCTCAGGGCGGGGTAGTAGGTGCTGGAGGTGAGCAGACGCTTGCAGCCCAGCCGATAGTCGGGCGTGAGGGCCCGGCGCAGCTGCGGATCGGGAACAGAGAACTGAAGGTGCGCCCGGGCGCCGGCTTCGAGGAGGCGCGCGAGTTTGGGGTGGCGGAAGGCGTAGCCGAAGCTTTCCTGCAGGGCGTACTGGGAGGCGCGCAGGCCGCGGCGGGCGCCGGGCAGCCGGTTGACAACCTGGTGGAACGCGGGGGACAGGACCAGGTCGGGCTTGGGCAGCACCCACTGGGCCGTGCGCTGGAAGAGGTGTACGGCCGCCGCCCGGCCGGTGATGGCAGGGAGGATCTGCACGGCCGAGGCGCCGCTGCCGACCAAGCTCACCCGCTTCCCGGCCAAGTCGATGCTGTCGTCCCAGCGGGCGGTGTGCAGTACGGGGCCGGCGAATCCGTCGAGCCCCGGCACGTCCAACGGGCGCGGGACGTGCCACGGGCCGGTGGCCATGACCAGGACCGCGGCGCTGTAGGAACCGTCGCTGGTTTCCAGCCGCCAACGCCCGGCAACAGGATCCCACCGGGCCTCGTGCAGCACCACGCCGCAGCGCAGTACCTCGGCGAGGCGGTACCGCTCGGCCGTGGTGGCGAGGTAGGTGCGGATCTCCTCCTGCCCGGCGAATACGCGGCTCCAGGCCGCGTCCGGGGTGAAGGAGTAGCTGTACAGCGTCGAGGGTACGTCGCAGGCGCAGCCCGGATAGGTGTTCTCCCGCCAAGTACCGCCCAGCTGCTGCGCCTTCTCCAGCACCAGCACATCGCGAAACCCAGCCTCACGCAGCCGGATGGCTGCGCCGAGCCCCGAGAACCCCGCCCCGACCACCACCACCCGCACGTCCCGCCCGCCCTGCACGGGAATCACCGCACCCCTCCGGCCAGGGCCACCGCACCCTGCCACGGGGCACCGCTCATGCTCGTTGACCGTGGGCACCCGAAACTCTTCAGCAACGCCATGCGACGCATGATCCCCCCATCTTCTCGCCGCGATCGCCGTGCGGCCGACCGCCGGAACCCGGTGAAGAAACGTCCCACCCTGGGTAACTGGCGGCGTCGTAATGGGATGTCGAGGTCCCCCGAACGAAGCATGACCCCCGAGCCCCGGTCAGAACTTCGGTGACTCGATCAAGAAGGGCGTAGTGAACGCGGCGGAAGCCCCTGCCGGACGGGCAGGGGTGGGTTACCAGAGCTCAGGACCGCTTTCCTGGGCAGACAGCCAGGCCATACGGGCCTGTTGCAGAACCGCCTGGCTGCGGGTCAGCAGGCGCGAGGTGTCCGTGATGGGGGCTGGGTCAGTCCGCCCCTACGGGCAGCGGGCGGCCCTGACGCCGAACTCCTCGCCGCCACAGTGACCGAACGCCTTGCCCAGTCCCTGTTGTCGCCGGTCATCGGGTTTGCCGAGCAACTGTCATGGGCGCTCTACCGGCTGGACCGCAAGGAGTACGGACACGACTTGTCCGATGACGCCTTCCTCTCCACCCGTGCCGCGGTCGTCGCCGCCGGCCGCACCGTATTCGACACCGTCCTCCAAGACCCTACGGCCTTCACTCCTTGCGCCACCGACCTCATCTGGGCCGAGCACCTGCTCTGCACACCGGACCGGGCGTACAAACGCATCACCGGGGAGGATTGGGACCGCGACACGCGCTACTCCTACGAGCCGTGCTCGAACACCGAGGGCTGGGCTGTCGGAATGTGTGTCAGAACCGAGAAGCGACCGCAGATGCTCACTACTTCGGGAGGCACTGTGGTCAGCGGCCGTTCGATATCGCCCATGACATCCCAAGCTACCGGCTCAGCGGCTCTGCCATGCACCCACTCGGTCGGGGCATCAGCGTTTCAGTCCGGGCCAGGTCGGCTGCTTGCGGGAATCTGACGGGCTATAGCCGTGCGCACCCGGGCGTTGTCTGCTCGGGTTCAGGGGGCCCTTGCGGGGTTCGGGCCGCGAGGCTGCCGCGGAGGGGTAGAAGTGTCACACCGCGGGGGCCCGGACTTCACGGCATCCCAGAAGGCGCTGCCGACGGCTGAGGAGACCTTCCCGACGCTCTGCGCGGTTCCAACTCCGTTGGACCTCTGGGCTTCAGGGTCCGAGAACGCGGGCGATCCGGTGCGAGCGCCACAACCGATCGCCATCCCCACCACACCGCCGTCGGCGTTGAAGAGAAGCTTCTGGATTTCCTCGAACGTGCACTTCTTCCTGCCGCCGTTGCCCGCCTTCTTCTGGGCCTCGGCCCGCACGTGCTTCATGGCTTCGGCGGCCTGGTTGATCTCGTCCAGGGTGATCTCGTCGTCCGTCGTGAACGGTACTGGGCCGATTTCCGTCATGGTCGCTCTTCCTTCCGCTCAGGGCGCCGTCCGCTTGTCGGGGCGGCCCTGGGACCTGAGTCCACCAGCGGCGCAGGCGGATTTGAGGCATGAGCGTTCTTGCGGGCGCGGCACGAGCCGGCCGCATCACGCCCGACGATCTCGCGGCCGCGGGCGCGAACAAAGCCCTCCAACCCCCGCCGCCACACCGCCAGATCTTCCCTTGGCCGGGGGAGCGGGAGGCCCTTGGCGGGGCGGGCGGGATGCAGCGCGGTTCGAACGACGCTCCCGCCAGCTGAGCAGACTCTGTGGGCGGCGGCTCGGGCGTGAGGCGTACGCGAACGACCAGGCGTCTCCCGCCGGCAGGCAGGGAAGCTGCCCGTGGGCCGTGTCTGTGAGGGGTGTCTTCCGTTGATCAACTTGTTGTTGATCTTCGGGGTCCCGCCGGGCCTGCCGGTCCGGTGGGTGTCCCATGACGCGAGGGATGGTTTGTGATGAGGCGACACCGCGAGAACGTACTGCGGGCGGCTGCGGCAGGGGGGCAGGCCATCGCGGTGGTGGCGCTGCTCGCCGGCGGTTTGCTGGTACCCGCGGGTGCGGCCCATGCCGAGGATGCTCTGCCCGTCGGGTGCACGAAGACGAAGGACCTGGGCGGCGGGGGTGTGGAGATCGAGTGTGAGCAGGGGATCCCTGAGGGGGCTGTCCTTCAGGGCACGGATGGTAACGACCGGTTCGTCATCGGGGACCGGCCGGCTTCGGGTGAGGAGGACGACGACGAGCCCATCCGAGCTGACCATGTGGTGATGGGGTCGGTCGACGGGGGTGGTGGTGACGACGTGATCCTCATCAGCGGCGCGTCCGATGATGCGGCCGCCGTGAACGGCAGCGTCAGGGGCGGCGCGGGCAACGACACCATCAGGGTCTCGGGGTACGGCCCGAAGTCGGCGGTCACCTCGCAAGGGACAGTCGACGGAGGGGAGGGCAACGACACCATCATCGCGACCATCGGCTCCACGACCACCGCCGCTCCCAGTCTGGCAGCCAATGGGGGCACCATCACGGGCGGCGCGGGCGATGACACCATCACCGCCGAAGGCAACGGCAAGGGCGGCGGAAACACCGGCAAGATCCTGGGCGGCGCAGGCAACGACACCATCACCGCGACCGACAGCGGCAACGGGCCGGGCAACTCGGGCACCCTGGACGGCGAGGACGGCACCGACACCGTCAACGCCACCGGAGGTACGTACGGCGGAGTGGGCAACGCCGGCACCGTCAACGGCACCGGCGACGCGATCACAGCGAGCGGCGGCAAGTACGGTGGTGTGGGCAACACCGGCACCATCAACGCCACCGACAGCACGATCACGGTGAGCGGCACGCGCGGCAGCGCCGCGAACGCGGGCCGGGTCGAAGCCACCCGAGGCACCGTCAAGGTCGTCGGTGGTGCGTACAGCGGCGAGACGGGCGCCAAGGGCGGTACGGGCAATGCTGCCGAGGGCACGGTCACCGGCCCCACCTCGGTGGAGATCATCGGCGGCACGGGTGGCGGCGTGGGCAACGCGGGCAAGGTCCTGGACGTCACCGAGGCGACCATCAGCGGAGGCCAGGCCGGCGTCATCGGCCGCAACGGCATCGGCGGTGAGGACTACGGGACCGCTGGAACCGCGAACACCGGTGAAGTCACGACCACGGGCCGGCTCACCATCACCGGCGGCGACGGCGTCAACGGCGGCAACGGTCGGTTCAACAACAGCAACAGCAGCGGATCCGTCCATGGCGGCAGCGGTGGCAACGGCGGCAACGGCGGTGTCGGCAACGCCGGCATCGCACGCAGTGAGAACGGTCCTCTCACCGTGACCGGCGGTAGGGGCGGCAGCGGGGGGAACGGCGGCAACAGCAGCCACGGTTCCGGAGGGTCCGGGAGCGCCTCCACCGGCGGCTCCGGAGGCCGCGGCGGAAACGGAGGCGCCGCACGCACCACTGGCTCCACCGCCGAGGTCACCTCCGCCCCCGGCAATCTCACGATCAAGGGCGGCGCACTCGGCGCAGGCGGCGCAGCAGGCACCGCTGAGAAGAACGGTGACGAGGGCAAGCCCGGAACCGCCGGCCCCGACACGCTCTGACCAGGAGTGCCGCTGGGTGTGGTGGCCGACAGGACCCGGCCACCGCACCCCCAACGCGTGAAACCCGCCTGGTCGAGTGGCGAGCTGACTGACCGTTGATCTCCGCCCTGCTGACGTTGTTGCGGCCCTGGGTCCGTCAGCACCGGGGACGCGGCGATGACAGCGGCGTCGCGGGGGACTCGCCGGCGCCCCACACCGCGCGCCCCAACGTGGTGGTGGCGGACCGGGGCGGTAGCCGCCTCGGGCGCCGAGATCGACAGTCCGGCAACGGGTCGCGACGACCACGCCCGCCGCCATCAGCGCCAGACAGGAATACCGCACGGTTCGAATGTCGCTCCCCGCCAGCTGGTGCCAGTTCGTGGACCGCACAGAGGCGCGAGGCGTGCGCGATCGACCTCGGTGCCAGGACGCCAGTCTGGTGGAGCACTGATGCGCCGCGTTACCGCTGTTGTCCTCGGCTGCTCCACCGCGCTCCTCGCGCTGCTCGCCTCCCCTGCGGCCGCGGTCTCGGCCCATCCTCACCGGGACGGCCCGCACCCCATGACCATGGCCCGGTCTGTGCTGGTGACCATCGAGATGCTGAACTCGCTGAACTCGCTGAACTCGCTGAGCGAGTCACAGGTCGGAGAGCTTCACGGCCGACAGCCGGCTGCGCGGCGTGCCGCGTACTGCGCCGGCATCACGTTTCCTGGGGGTCTGGTGGTCGTTACCACTGGCGGAATAGCCGAGGGGCTGAGCCCGTGCGAACAGTGGAGGAGAGCATGAACAAGGCGGAGGCCATCGTGGCGGCTCTGGGCGGCGCGGCCAACATCGTGGAGATCGAGCCCTGCTTGATTAGGTTGAGGACCGAAGTGGTAGACACGTCCGAGGTCAACGATGCGGCACTGAAGGCTGCAGGAGCGCTCGGGGTCCTGAGGTCCGGCTCCCTGGTACAGGTGGTTGTCGGCCCCGGGGCAGAAGATCTCGCTACGGACATTGCCGAGCTCCTCGCATGACGGAACCCTCTCCGGGGACCCGTGGGCGGCGGGGTTTTCTGCGTGGTGTGGCCGCGGCTGCCGCGGCCGTCTGCATGGGTGTTCTGATGCCCTCTGAGGCGGGGGCTGCCGGAACCCCGCAGAGGGAGGCCGGGAGGGAGCGGCTCGATGGCCTGGGTCAAGTCGGCCGGCAGAGAGCCCGCAGCGGGGCCGGCACGTGGGTGACGAGCTATCAGTGTGCGGTCTGCGGACATGTGTTTGATCCGGCGGTGGGCGATCCGGATACCGGCATTCCGCCGGGCACGCGGTTTGAGGACCTGCCCGACAGCTGGACCTGTCCCGTTTGCGGGTCCTCGAAGGCAGACTTCGAACCGGTTGGGGGCTGAGTACGGGGTACTGCAGCCCGTGTTGTGACGCTGGTTCACTCCCATCCGCAGCAAGGCGACCGATGTGGCCGGTATCGGCGCCGCTGGTGGCCCGTAACTGCCCGCCCGGTGGGACGTGGAGGTTCAACGGCCGGGTGTGCTCCGGTCCGGGATGACGGCCTGGGGATCGGGGCACTCCACCGCCTCCCCGCTCCGGGTGCCGCACCAGGGCCTGGACGCCCCTCTGGAAGGTGGCCGCGCCCCGCGCGGGTCGGGAAACGGAGCGTTGAGGCTCCGCAGCTAGTGACTGTTCGGAGTGTTCGCCAACCACTTCGCAAACGTGCCATCGATGACCCTGCCGCCGTCTTGGTTGTGTCACATGAGACACAACCAAGTCCTGCTGGGCGTGCGCCCGGTCCTCGGTGTTGCAGATCTCCCGCATCGCCTTCGTCGCGCCCGGCTGCGCGGACGTTGGCAGGGCGTTCGCGATATTCCGGGCCTTGTGCACCCAGTACCTTTGATGCCGGGCGGCGGGGAACACCTCGGCCAGCGCCTTCCGGAGCCCCATCGCGCCGTCGCCGACGACGAGTTCGGGGTCGCACACCCCGGCGGCGGCAGTCGCGCAACAGGTCCGCCCACGACTCGGTGCTCCCGGATGTGAGGCCGGGCGCTGCCGACACGACTCAGAGGACGTCTGGTTCGCGTAGTTCATGGGTGAATACGGTTCATGCGTCCCGCCAGGTTGGGGTGGTTCGCCGGTTGCGCGTTTGGCGAGGTTGGAGATCGCGGCGAGGCGGATCAAGCTTTCGGAGTGTTCGGGTCTGGTCTCGTAGTCGCGGGCGAGGCGGCGGTGCATCATGATCCATCCGAGGCTGCGTTCGACCACCCAGCGCCTGGGCAGGACGGAGAAGCCCTTGAGCTGGGTGTTTCTGGGGACGACACAAGGACCTCGACATCCGCAGACTCGTCCCCACCGCCAGCGGCGCATCCTTCACAGCCTCCACGCCGTTGAACCCCGCATGACCGCCAAGACCGAGACAAGAGCCCCGTGAGCGCCCCGGCAGGCCTTTTCCCGGAGTGTGTCGATGCCCTCCGCCGCCTGAAGGAGACCCGGGAGACGAACACCGTGATCCTCCACTACCGTCGGGCTCCGGGCGTTCTGGAAGCAAAGGCGGAGGCCAATTTGACCCATGACGAGCTGATCGCGGCGCTACCCGCGGATGCGGCGCCCCTAGTCGTCCATGAGCTGTGTTTCGCCGGCCCGGACGGTGCGCGGCGCAGGGAGCAGCTGCTGATCCTGTGGATGCCCCGGGCGAACGGCTGGGGGCAGGAGGCGACGTACACGGCCGGCTTTGCCGCACTGAAAGCGTTCCTCGCCGATGTCCGCGTCCACCTCACGCCCCGGCGGACCGACGAGCTCGAATACCGGCGTCTCGTCGCCCTCGCCGACTGATGCCCCGGCGGGCTCCTGCCCCGGGGCGCCTCAGAGCGGGAGTACCGGCTCGATGGCGAACAGATCCACGGCGCCGGTGATCTCCCGCAGCCGCATGAACTGCTCCTGCGGCGCGGCGCGGCGAGGGAAAACCTCTGACCGCCTTCGCAGGCGACGGACCGGGCGCTCAGGAGACAGTTGAGACCTGAGGAGTCACAGAAGGACAGATGCTGGAGATCGACCACGACACGATCTTCCGTCCGGCGCAGCGCGCGGGGCATGACGTACGTCGAGGCAGTCCAGGCACTCGCCGACGCCGAGTTCGGCGCGCATCTGGACTGTTGGCACGAAGAAGCGCCGACGGCGGCGACCGCCACCGCCGCCGCCTGGGCCGCTGAGCAGTGTGAAGCGGCCCGGGTCGCCGCCCGCGCCGATCAGCCTGCACCAGCGGGGTCCACCCTCGACAAGCAGCCCGACCCCCGTGAGGGCGACGACGCCGTCCGCTCTGAGCTTTAGTTGAGCTGCGCGGTGTTGCTGGCGACGAGCTCTCCTCCGGCGAAGCCCTCCACACGGGCCGAGTGGGCGGCGGCCGCGTCGGGGACGGTGACGTCGGCCTGGCCGTCGGAGAGATCTACGGATGCGCGTGGGCGCTGGTCGACGTAGACGTCCAACCGGTCGATGTTGGTGGCCTTGACCTTGAGCCGCAGGGAACCGTCGGCCGCGGTCGCGTTCGTGATGGACACGGTGTGCGGCTTGAGGCTCTTGAGGATCTGGCCGGCCTTCTCGAACAGGTCGGCGTTGCCCTGCAGCAGGTCCCGGCGGGTCATCCGGTAGGGCACGTCAGGGCTGATTCCGAGGTCCTCCACCGGCGTGCCGGAGTTGGCGCCGACCCGCAGGGTGCGGCGGATCGCCACCCGCATACCGGCTCCCTTCGGCAGCCGCACGTACGGTGTGCCGGGGTCGTTCTTGAGAGCTTTGATCAGGTCCTCGTGCTCCCAGACGTTGGCGCCGCCGGCGCCGGTGCTCTCGTCGGTGCCGAGGACGGGGCCGATCTGGTGGTCCTGGAAGCCGGCGGCGAAGATGTCGGTGGCCGAGTAGCAGCGGGCATTGGTGATCAGGACGACCGGGCCGAAGTACTGCTGGCCGATCTCGTTGGCGATCTCGTCCGAGGTGAGGGCCACGGCGCTGGAGTAGGTCGCGCCGATCTCGAGGGCCTGCTCCATGGAGGGCAGCCAGGCGCCCAGTTCCGTCGGGTTCTGGCGGCAGATCCGCAGGTTGAGCGGGGTGTTGATGAACTGTGCCGGCTCGGGGGTGATGTGGCGCGGGGTGAGGGTCTGCAGGGCGAACTCGGAGTTGACGACGAAGCCGCCGCCGTTGTCGCGGACGTCCAGGACCAGTCCCTGCTCCGGCATCATGCCGAGCAGATTGAGGTACTCGGGGAGGAACTCTTGCGGGTCGTGGTGGAATGTGAAGATCCGGAGGTAGCCGAAGGTCCCGGCGGACGTCTGGATCTCCTGCGCCCGGAACACGTCGGGCAGCGAAGTGGAGATCTCGTCGGCATGTACCTCGGGGGCTGCCTCGCCCGCTTCGAGGGCCTGTTGGCGGGCGACGACCTTCGGCGCGAACAGCATCACCTTGGCACGGTTGGTCTCGTCCATGTCGAGGTCCAGGCCCACGGGCTGCGCGATGCCCGACGGAGCTTCCCCGGTGACGAACTTCGGGCGGTTGTCCACGATCCGCCAGACCTCCCGCAGCTCGCGCGCCATACCGCCGGCGTCGACGTAGCTGACGGACACCCACTCCTCGAACGGGGGCAGGTGCATGGCGAGCGACCGTACGGTCAGCGACTGGATGCCGCGGCTGCGGCGGGCGGCCGCGTTGCTGCCGGCGAACCGGGCAGCGTTCAGGTCGACGGCCTTGGCGATGGGGATCCCGCTCCAGTGAGTGACCTCGACGCCGCGCTCGAAGCCCGCGGCGGAGAAGCCCTCGGCCAGATGGGTGACTACGAAGTGCTCCCCCTGTGCGTCCTCGTACCGCTCGACGAGGAACGGCAGAAAGGCGAACTTGCCGGCGTAGGGGGTGGGGAGCAGGTAGTTGGTGTGGAGGTCCCGCACCGAGTGGAAGATCTCCGACATCTCGGCGTGGAACAGCCACTCCAGGGGCTTGGTCTCCTCGGTCTGCCGCTCCAGCCGACGGCGCAGCAACCGCAGCCGCTGTACCGGGTTGACGGCGTACATCGCGGCTTTGAGCGGCAGGTGGACGTAGTTCTGGTCCAGCATGAGCACTGCCTGGTCGACGATGAGTCGGCGCTCGGCCAGCGTCAGGGTGCCGGCGCCCGCGAGGAACGCGGGCAGTCCGGTGGCCGTGGCCAGGTGCTCCCGGACGGCTTCGGCGGCCTGGGGGACGAAATCCGGGGTGGAGCTGTCGGCGTGGTGTGACATGGTGCCTCCCGAGATGGGGACGGGTTTCTGGAGCTGTCACCCTCAGTTATGCCTCGCTTCCTCGGGCGAGTGAGCCGTCCACCTCTCTTTCGCCTGAAAGGACCTGCTCACATGGCGCCGGGCCAAGGTGACACCCTGGGATGGCTAAGCTACCGACGCCTTGCCGAGGCCTGGCGGCAACAGCCTGGCTGCAGTCCGGCATAGCGGAGATCATCCGCCAAGGGACCACGCCCCACAGGTTCAGGGCACCCATGGCTCGCCTCCAGGTCCAGCCTGTAGCTCGGCGTCCGCTTCGACGTCGCCCGCGACCACGGTCAGCAACTGGGCCGCCGTGTCGGGACCGACTCCGTAAGCGGCTCGCAGTTCTGGACTGCCGTCGCCGTTGACCCTTTCGGTCATCAGATGACCCAGCGCCGATTCGTCGTTGACGCGGGCACGTTCCGCCAGCTCATGCGCTGGTGCGAGCAGTGGCCCGAACGCCGTTTCGCCGTCGAAGGCGCCGGCGGCCTGGGCCGCTCGCTCGCCCAGCAGCTCGCCGCCGCGTGCGAGAACGTGGTCGACGTACTCTCCCACCCTGTCGGCCCGGGCCCGGCTCCTGGCCACCGGCGGAGACCGCAAGACCGACGCCCAGGCCGCCCTCCACGTCGCCCAGGCCGCCCTCTTCCGAAACGACCTGCGGCCCGTGGTCCAGGAAGCCCAGACCACGATCCTGCGGCTGCTGACCGAACGCCGCGACGATCTGGTCCACGAGCGCACCCGAGTCCTCAACCGGCTCCACGCCGTCCTGCGTGATCTCCTGCCCGACGGGGCACCCACGGGACTGTCGGCCGACAAGGCTGCCGCCCTGATGAAGGGGCATCCGGCCCGTCACGGCCACCGACAACTGCCGCCGTGACATAGCCCGTGACCTGCTCGCCGACCTGCGCCGCCTGGACCGGCAGCTCAAAGACAACGAGGCCGAGATGCGCGAGGCTGTCGCGGCCACCCGCACCACGCTGACCGTCCTGCCGGGCCTGGGCACCGTGCCGGCCGCCAAGGTCATCGGCCACATCGGGGACGTCAGCCGCTTCCCCACCGAGCACCACTTCGCCAGCTACACCGGAAGCGCACCTCTGGACGCCTCCAGCGGCAACAACGTCCGCCACCGGCTCAACACCGGCGGCAACCGTGCACTGAACTCGGTCCTGCACACGATCGCCGGCTGCCAGATCCGCGACGGCGGGCGCGGACAGGACTACTACCTGCGCAAGGTCTCGGAGGGGAAGACGCCCGCAGAAGCCAGCCCACAGGGCCCTGAAACGGCGTCTGTCCAATGCGGTCTACCGGATCATGAAACGCGACCAACAGACCCGCCTCGCCCAAGCCGCTTGACACCGCTTGACACACAGTGGCGCCATCAGGTCATGTTCCACCTGGCCGGAGCCATGAAGAACGGGCCCCGGCAGCCGGACGGTACAACGGGAAGACAGCCCAGCAGGGCGTCAGTCAGTGGCAGAGCCACGACCACCGGAACCCGCTACGAGTATCAATGTCAGTGGCTGCGCGTACGGTCTGCGCATGGTTGAGCAGAAGTGGAACGGAGTACGCCAGCGTGTGGCCGCGTTGGTTACCCAGCCGTCGAGCGGCAAAGTGTTCGGCTCGCTCGGGCACGGATGGGCCCTGGAAGACCCGCTGACCGATGACGCACTTGCCGAACTCGAAGCGCAGGTGGGTGTCGGGTTGCCGGACGACTACCGGAATTTCCTCACCTGCGTGGCCGCCGGCGGCGCCGGTCCCGCATACGGCCTCTTCCCCGTGCGGTGCGTGCAAGGTCGCTGGCGCTGGGAAGGCGATGGTGCAGAGCTGGCCGACCTGTCCATGCTCGCCCGGCCCTTTCCGGAACGCGGACCCGACCCTGAATCCCTCGGCGCACTCCTTGCCAAACGCCCTGAAGAAGAGGACTTCGACGAGATCGAGGACTTCGATGACGCTACCGAAGCACGGGACGCACGCTGGGAAGCGTGGGACGAACGCTGGGAAGCCCTGATGTTCGCCCCTGAGCGCACCGCCGGCGCCATCGTGATCTCCCACCTCGGCTGCGCCCAGAGGCAGTGGCTGGTCATCAGTGGCACCCACCGCGGCACCATCTGGTCCGACTGCCGAGCGGACGACGCCGACCTCGCCCCGCTCCTCGATAACAACGGGAAGCCGGTCACCTTCGCCCGCTGGTACATCGACTGGCTGCAAGAGGCGGAGCTCACCGCACGCCAGCCACCCACGGACGCTTGACGCTGCATGCTGGTGCGCACTGCACTGCACTGCACTGCGCGCCGTCGACGGAGGGGGCGACCTTTCCCGTACCTCTCCGGGTGCAGGAGTGCTCAGGCGTCCGGACGGCAGCGGCGACGGTAGTAGCCATATGTCAAGAGCAGCATCAGGGGGCCCCACAAGGTCAGTAGGCCGCTGACCGTCATCGCCAGCGTGTCCCAGCCCGGGGCATACGGGAAACCTCTCGAAACGCCGATATGGAAAGCCGTGAAGATCCAGTTGACCATCAGCCCCAGCAGGAGGAGCCCGCCGATGGTGGCGGGAACGATCGCCGCGAAGGGCGGGATGCGCCGGCCACCCAGCTTAGGAACCCAGTCAGGCACGACCTCTCCCCACCGGCGCACCAGCCCGAAGCTGAGCAGCGCGAACGCCTCGGTCAGGAGGCTGAGTCCGAAGACGTACGGGATGTGCCACCATGCCCAAGGCGTGTTCTCTCCACCCATGGCATAGCCGAAGCCGATGGGCAGCCGCCAGAGACACACGGGCAGCCCCACCAGCGGGACGAGGTGGGCAACTCTCTCGGCCCACAGCGGGACAGGGCGCTCGGTCCCCTTGCCCTCAACTGCCCCATGATGTGTGTTGGTTGACATATTTCCAGTGTTCCTGTTCCTTCCCCTCCCGGGATCATGCTCCAGGCGGACGTGGCTCCCCCGCTCGGGTGACGCCCGCTGGTTAAAGATCCTCCGCATGTCGCTGCCCAGGCAGCAAGGTCTCTGTCCGCAAGTACGTCGCGACCCTACGAGCCGGCACCGTCATCGACGAACCCGTGCTCGTCCCGAGCCCCCGCCAGAGCACCAGCTGGATCATGCACCGCCCCGAGACCCTGAACAGCAGTGAACGCACCCGGCTCGACCGCGTCCTGATGCCTGCCCCGATCTGAACACCGCCCGCGAACTTGCGTACGCCTCCAACGCCATAGCCCGCGACCGACGGGGCGCCGAACTCACCCAGTGGATGGGCCGGGCTCTGGGCGACGGACCAAAGCAAATCCAGTCTCCAGCACGATTGGGATGCCGTCGTCAACGGCGTCAGCCTGCCCTGGAGCGTGGACCACAGCCAAATCCAAAGAGCCTCGTCATCATCCCGGAGAAAGCCGACCAGGCTGCCCACCGCGTCAAACGCGGAAGCTCCGGCGGCCGACCGCCCGGACAAGGAGCGGTACAAGAAGCGCAACACCGTCGAGCGAGCGATCAACAAGCTGAAGAACTTCCGTGCAGTCGCAACCCGGTATGACAAGCGCCTATGTCTACCTCGGAACCGTCACTGCCGCAGCTGTGGTGATCCGGCTCCGCTCATGATCGCCAGGACAGTGCCCAACCGGACAGGGCCACGGAGGTGCTGCTGCTGGCCTTCAACGGCGAGATCTGCAACTGGCAGTCCCGGGCCGCCGCCCGGGCATCGAGGGCCGCGATCGAGAGTCAGATACCCAGTCCCTGCTGCGGGCCTGGCCCAAGATCGGCCCGTCGTGCCTGGACGGGCCGGACGGCATGTTCGCGCCCTGGCCGTCTATGACCCGAGGGTCGCGAGGCTGAACCATGAACCGAAGTCGCGGATCTGTACGGTCAGCGCCGGAACTGGCGCCGGTAGGTCGACGGGCTGACGCCCATCGCTTCCCGGAAGTGGTGCCGGAAGCCCGCGGCTGTCAGACCCACGGGGCCGGCCACTCCGTCGATCGGAAGGTCTGCGGACTCCAGCAGTACGGCGCCGGCCCGGATGTCGCCGACACTCAGACTGTCCGGGCGGTCGTGAGGCACGGCCACTGGCAGGCGTCCGGATGTGAACGTTTGACGAAACCGCTTCGAGAGATGAGGGACATCCATACTCTCGCGTCATGAATCGTTCTGCCGACGTCACAAGCGTGCAGTCCCGAAGCGGCGTGCGACAACTCTTTGGCGAGAGCCGTATCGGAGGCGATCTGAGCCGTGTGGGCGTGGCAAGGAGGCATATTTTTGCCGCAGTCATGGGCCTGGCTCCGAGCTTCCTGTCGGCAGCGGCTGCTGACACCTCGCCGTGGTCCAGGCACATCACTCGCCGTACAATGCTGCGGTTCAGTCTGGGTGCTGCTGGCGCGGTCGGCGCCGGCATGACCGCCGTCGGCTGTAGTGGCGCCGATGGTGGCAGCAGCGGTGGCCCCAGCGGGGGTGGAGGCGGAGGGGATGCCGATCCACCGCGTTTCTGGCGCCACCTCACCAGCGTCGGCTGTTGGATCCACTCGTCGCCAGCGGTGTCAGGCGGGGTGGTGTACGTCGGCACGAGCAGCCCCGCGAACGTGTACGCCCTGGACGCGGCCACCGGCGCCGAAAAGTGGGCCTTCACCCCCGAGTCCGCCGTCTACTCATCGCCCGCAGTCGTCGACGGGGTGGTGTACATCGGCAGCACCGACGGAAACCTGTACGCCCTGGATGCGGCCACCGGTACCCGGAAGTGGGCCTTCAACACCGGCGGCGGGGTCAACTCGTCGCCCGCAGTCGTCGACGGGGTGGTGTACTTCGGCAGCGAGGATCTGATCGGCAGCATCGACGGTACCGTGTACGCCCTGGATGCGGTCACCGGTACCGAGAAGTGGACCTTCACCACCGGCAGCACCGTCAAGTCGTCGCCGGCAGTGGTCGGCGGGGTGCTGTACGTCGGCAGTGCTGACAAGAACGTGTACGCCCTGGACGCCACCACCGGCGCCAAGAAGTGGGCCTTCACCACCGGGGGCGGGGTCGACTCATCGCCAGCGGTGGTCAACGGGGTGCTGTACATCGGCAGCGGGGACGGGAGGGTGTATGCCCTCGATGCAGCCACCGGCGCCAAGAAGTGGGCCTTCACCGCCGGCGGCGAGGTCGACTCGTCACCGACAGTCGTCGATGGGGTCGTGTACGTCGGCAGCGGGGACTGGAACGTGTATGCCCTGGACGCGGCCACCGGCGCCAAGAAATGGGACTCCGCCGCCGGCAACTGGGTGAGATCGTCGCCAGCGGTCGTCGACGGCGTGGTGTACTTCGGCAGCGGGGACGACAAGGTGTACGCCCTGAACGCGGCCACCGGCGCCAGGAAATGGTCCTTCAAAACCGGCAGCAACGTCAGTTCGTCGCCCGCGGTGGTCAATGGGTTGGTGTACATCGGCAGCGACGATGGGTACGTGTATGCCCTGGACGCAGCCACCGGGGCAGGCCCGCAATCATCTCCTCCGCCTGACACGGCGCCCGCTGCCAAGGTGTAGTCGCCCAGGTCTCGTCCTGCCCGGTGCCGTTGCCCATCGCTGTGCCGGGATCGCGCCGCACGACGGGTGAGCGTGCCCGATCAGCCGGCTCGACAAGGTACGGCAGGCGACCAATTCTAGCCATCGAGACCTGATTCACATGGTCCGGAAACTCGCTCTTGCGGCGAACAATTCACAAAGAGCGCGAATGCAACCACACCTGATCATCGGGGGAATCCATGGCTAATCCGCCGGCTCCGCCACCGCCCTCCGGCTCCGGCGCACCGGATCCCGATCCAGGTACCACAGCACCGGACCCGGCCCCGCTCCCAGACCCGGTTCACAACGGGGCGCCGGAGCCTGCCCCGGAGCCGCCTGCCCCGGAGCCGCCTGCGGCAGAACCGCCGGGACCGACCGCCTGGAATGTCTTGGCTGACGAGCGCCTGCCGGGTTTCCGCCGGCTGCCGCCGAAGCATCGTGCTCTGTACATGGCGGTCGCGGCCGTGGTGATCGTGGGAGGCATCCTGTTCGCGTACTACGCGAACTACGGGCTGGACCGGGCCACGTCCTCCGACCGGGCACGCTCGGACAAGAACGCGGAGAAGACCGTCGACCGCGAACAGCCCGCTTTCGTCTCCACCATCACCCCCCGCGACTACGAACAGGACATGCCCGAAGCCGTCGTCATACTGCTGGACCGGCCGTTGACGGCCACTGAACAGGCCGCCCTCACTGCCCTCAGCGGGGGCAACAAGTCGAAGGTCTGGGCGTTCATGAAACCCCTCGGCGGTCGTATTGTCGAGTACACGTCGTACCTCCAGATTGCCCTGGAGGATGGCCATGAGATGCCGCGAGGCAAGGCTCAATCATTCAACCTGAATCTGAACAGTGACCGCGGCGCAGGACTCACCATCAACGCGATGACCGCAGTCAAGGACGCATGCAGCGCACCAGCCGCACAGACCCTTATCGACATACCGCCAGCCGGCTCCAACCCCCGTCCGGGCCTGCTGTGGGACATGACCGGAGGGACAGCAGACCAGCCGGAGGGACCGTACGTCCTCGACGAGGGCGAGTCCCAGGGGAAGCAGTACTTCCGCCACAACGCCATCGACCTGGGCAACGGCCAGTCGAACATGGCCTTCCGGGTCCAGCCGCAGGTAAGCGACCAGACATGCAAATGGCACATCAACGCCTCGTACACCGATACCACCGGCCCGCACACCCAACGCATCCCGACCGGGACGGCCACCATCACCACGGAGGCAGTCCCTCAGAACCCGGCTCAGTACTTCGGGTGGGTCATATCCCAGGGATGGGGCTGCATCGGCCAGATGAGCCAGCAAGGCTGCAAAGCCACCAAAACCCTTGAGCGGACACACTCCGAACGGCCAGCTTGATGCGCTCGTGCTCGGCCGGCGGCGCGGGCACATGACTTCCGCATACGGGCGGCTTGAGTACTTCGGCGCGGCGGGGCCGCGGCCCGACGGGCCTGAGCTCCCGGCGCCCGGGCGGTTACCAGGACTCGCCAGCCGCGGCGACAACGCGTTGCGCCTGGCTGCTCCGCACCCGTCCGCGGCGGGCGCACGTCCCGCCGTACGACCGTCGCCCCCCTCGTGAAAATCGGAGCCGTTCCCCGGATCCAGATACACCGACCCGCCGCTGACCGTTGGAGGCCTTGGTGTTCTCCACCAGGGCCTCCAAATGGCCCTCCAGCTCCGGCAGGGTGCTAAAGATCCGACGGTCGGCCGCGGCGGGTTCACCGCACAGCACGGTCAGCTCTTCGAGCCGATCGGTGATCGCCTCCAGCACCGCGGTCTGCAGCGCCCCCGTCGAGGCCAACAGCTCAAGGGCGTGCCGCAGCCCGGCAAGCGCGGCCTCACCCCGGCGGGTCAACGAGTGGTGCAGGTTACGCCGCTCGTACTCCTCGGCCGTACGGTAATTCTCGGCGTGGTTGTGGACCGCGTCGAGGAGTTCCCACCCCACCCGCCGTTTCAGCACGTCGTGCAGTTCCTCGTCCTCGAGGTCCGCGACCCAGCCCACCGCACGCAGCCGCTCGCGTAGGCCGTCGAGCCCGAGCGTGGTCTCCAGGTACTCGCCGGCCACGCCGAACGCCTCGAACACGGCCCCGTTCAGATCGGCCGGAGTCGGGTGCGAGGACCCGCTGGACGAAGCGGCCGCACAGGTCGGGTATGGCGTCACAACCTCCCCGACCGTGCGGCCGTTGTCACGTCACGGCTGACCGCGTCTCTGACGGACCGACTCGCTACTCGGCAGGCTCGGCGGTCAGCGCGGTGGCGACACGTCGGAAGCCGAGTCGAGCATAGATCCGGGCGACGTCATCGTCGCCCGCCGACAAGAAGACGGTCTCCACTCCTCGCGATCGGGCGTCGGCCACCAACGCCGCGGTGACCGCGATCCCAAGGCCACGACGGCGCGCGGTGGGCAGCGTCCCGACACCGACGATTTCACTGACCGATCCGACTGGCTGGTGCTGGCCCGCGCACACCGCCGTCCCACCTTCCACCGCTGCGGCCACCAAAGTCAGACCCGCCTCGATCCGCGCCACCACGCGTTCCACCGACCCGTCACCTGCTCGGGCACGCACGGCTTCCGCCAGCTCGGTGACTCCCGCCAAGCCGACACCCGTTCCGGGCTCCGCGAAGGCAAGATGCGGCACGGCCAGCGCGCTCGCCAGCGCCGGGTCGTCCGGACCCATGGTCCGCACCCACAATCCGCCGGACAACTCGTCCACAGCGGGCACCAGGGCGCCCGGGTCGAGCACCATCAAAGGGTGCTCGTGAACCACAAGCCCCGAGTCCTCGATCGCGGCCCGCAGCGTGGGCGTGGTCTCGGCGATCCACTCGAAACTCTCTGGGATCCCTAGTTGACGCTGCCGGGCACGAACCCGGTCCACAGCGGCGGCGCTCACCGCGCCAGACCATCCCCGAGCCGGACGTGCGTAGAACGGCCATCCCTGGCCTTCCCGTACGAACAGAGTCAACGGTCCGAGGTCCTCGACCCGGGCACCATGACGCGGTACCGCGTCGTAGTACCACTCAAGTCGGTCCAGCAGCACCCGATCAGGGCGATCATCAAAATCCACAGAAGTCACGCGGGGCATCCAAACACCAGGTCACCGACCACCGCCACCGCATTACGACTCGCCCACGACTACCTTCCGCGCGGACGATCAGGCACGGGACAGCAATATCGCGTACCAAGTCGTGGGAGGTCGATTTCGTCCGATGTTTCATCCCTGAACAGGCTGTTTGGCGTCCTTTTCGGGTACCGCCAGGACCGCAGGCGACGCCCAGGCGCCACCCGCCGGCTCCCCCGGAGGGGGTGGATGAGGCCTCTGGAGCCGCGTGAGCTGACGCAGGCGCTCCGGGGCAGCCCGACGGCTGACGGCAGCCGTTGACGGCAACGTCACCGTACGCAGGAGGGTCCCGACAGATGCCGTGGGCGGCTTCCGTGGCTAGTCAGTCACCCCGGGCCCAGGCTCGGGATGGGGTGGGTGAACTTGCAGAGCAGATGTCCCGAGCCCAGAGGGCCCATGAACTGCCACGTGAAGCCGCCGCTGGGCTGTCCGAAGACGGTCCAGCGGGACCACTTCACACAGAGCAGGATTCACGCCGACACGCTGGCGAAGTGCCTCGTCATGCAGGCTCTGGGCCGTAACTGCGAGCAGCCGACGAAGAGTTTCCCGCTTCTCGCCGTATGGTGTCCGCCCCCTGGGGCTGGGCCCGGGAGCCGACGGTAGGCACAACCCCCTTCGGCGTCGCAACGGCTCAGCCGACAGCGCCGAGGATCGGCGCCCAGGCGGCACCGGTGAGTGCGGCCACCACCTGCTGCTCGGAGAGCGGGGGAGCGGCACGGGTCGGCTTCGGTGTGTCGGAGCCGCTGCCGCCGCCGGTGCTGTTCCACTGCACCAGCTGAAGCTGCGCGCCGGTCGACTTCAGGGTCACCGTCACCGTCCAGCGGCGGGCGGTGTCCGCCCGGGCCGGGTGTTCGGCCGCGTTCTGCTCCGACGTCACCACAGCCCCGCCCGGAATCGCGGCACTGCTCGGCAGCTCGCTCAGTGTGCAGGTGTCGCCTGGGGCACGCGCGGGCGTCCGCTCGCAGCTCAGCCCGTCGCCGTCCTTGAGCGGCAGCTTGAGCCGCATGGCCGAGACGCCGACGAAGGCGGCGCCGTGCCCGTCGTCGACGACCAGTTCACCGTTGGCGACGTACCCACCGTGCGGATCCAAGGGGTTGTTGCTCTGTCCGGTCACCTGACTGAATCGCCCCCCGGGGAGCGTCTGTTCCAGGGCCTGGATCATCTGATCGCCGGTGATCGCAGAACGGGGCGTCGCCAGCGCCACCGTCTCCATGTCGGAGCCCGCGGAGTGGATCCGTGCAAGCGCGCCGGGAATCACCAGGGCGGCTCCCGCGATCACGGCGCAGGCGCCGACCCCGGCGATGACGCCGGCGCTGCGCCGACGCCGACGGCTCCGCCCGCGCTGGACGGCTCCGCTCAGGAGGGCGGTGAGATCGGGTTCGAGGGAGTTCGTCGTGCGGTCCAGGGCATGTGCAAGGTCTGCTTCGAACGGCATGGTGTCATCACTTCTCTGTCGCTGATGGGGGTGTTGCGGCGGCATGGACCTGCGTGCACCGGCGCTCAATGCGGAACCAGATCGGACAGGCTGTCACCGAGCAGGGCACGCAGCCTGGCGAGTGCCCGGGTGCCCTGCGAGCGGACCGCGCTGCTGCTCAGCCTGAGCATCCGGGCGGTCTCCTCGATGCTGTGGCCCTCCCAATAGCGCAGCAGCAGCACCGCCCGGTCGCGGGGCGGCAGTTGGCCGAGTGCGTCCAGCAGAGTGATCCGCAGTGCGGCGTCAGGGCAGGACTCCGGGCTGTCGGGGATACTTCCGATCGGGCGCTCGCCGGTGCTGCGCCGACGCCGAATGCTGAGGAAGGTACGGACCAGAACCGTCTGGGCATAGGCCGCCGGGCTGTCCGCACCGGCCACCCGGTTCCAGTGCACGTACACCCGGCTGAGGGTCTCCTGGACCAGGTCCTCGGCAAGATGCGTGTCGCCGGCCGCGAGTCCGTACGCCGAGCGGTAGAGCGCCTTTGCCCTCGTGGACACGAACTCCAGGTACTCATCCTCCTGTGCTGATTTCACTCAGTTCCCACCTGTTCGCTTGCTTCGTGATCCCCGTGCATACCCCTCTTGACTACGTGAGACGTCAGGATGTCGCGCGGGCGGGAGCTCTTTCTCTTCCACCGCTGATCATCAGGATGGCCGGGTCGGGCGGGTGACCGCGAAGCCTTGGCCGCGATCATCTTCGCGGCGACTTCGGGCTGCACCTGGCGGCAGCTGCCGCCGGTGTTCCGCCCGGCAATGGCCTACGAACCGCATGGGCGAGTCGGCGAGCGGGCCGGTCGTCCGGCTTCGCTGCGACGTCTTCGACACCCAGGAGCCGAGCCATCTCTGTCGCGCACGTCAGGAATGAACGCGGTTCCAAGCCGCCGCGCTGTTCGTCTTCGGTCACGACAGCATGGCTCTGTTCACGAGAACGGGTTCTGGCTCAGGTTGTGTGGTCCGTGCACTGTGAGTGACCGCTGAACTTCCTGTGACGCCACCGGAAGTTGCCTCGAAATGAGCGGTGGCAGGAGCGACTGCCCCGACAGTTCGGGCTGTGAAAGAGGTCTTGCTCCGGCTGGACGAGCTGCTGTTCCCGTCGATCGACGACGTCGCGGTGCTGTCGGTGGACGTGAACATCGCGATAGTGCGTGTTGAAGTGCGGTGTACCGCCGCGGGCGCCTGGTGCCCGGGTTGCGGAACGTGGTCCTGCCGGGTTCACGGCTCCTACCTGAGGTTTCCCGCTGATGTTCCGAGTGCGGGACGAAGCGTCGTACTCCAGCTGCGGGTCCGCCGGTTCACCTGCCGGAACGCCGAGTGTGGACGTCACACGTTCGTCGAGCAAATACCCGGCCTGACCCGAAGGCACGGTCAGCGGACCGAGCGGCTTCGCTCGACCCTGGCCGCGATCGGCCTCGCCCTCGCGGGCCGGGCCGGCGCCCGCCTGGCCCACGTCATCGGCGTGCCGATCAGCCGCAGCACGGTCCTGCGGCTGATCGACGCACTTCCCGAGCCGGAGGTGCCAGCCCCGCGAGTGGTCGGCGTCGACGAGTACGCCACCCGCAAAGGCCGGAACTACGGCACCGTCCTCGTGGACGTCGAGACCCGCCGACCGGTCGACCTGCTGCCCGACCGGGAGTCATCGAGCCTGGCCGCGTGGCTGGCCGAACGGCCCGGAATCGAGGTCGTATGCCGGGACCGCGCCCCGTTCTTCGCCGAGGGCGCCACCGTCGGCGCACCGCAGGCCGTGCAGGTCGCGGACCGGTGGCATCTCTGGCACAACCTCAGCGAAGCCGCTGAGCGGAGCATCGCCCAGCACCGCCAGTGCCTGCGCGTCCTGGTCCCTGAGGCGCCTGAAACGACTGAGGAGGAGTCCGACCCTGCAGAGGAGTCGTCCATTTCGCCATGGCCGACCGGGCACCGGTTCGCCGACCGAACCCGAACCGTTCACGCCACCGTCCATGCCCTGGTGGAGGCAGGACACAGCCGTCGCGCGATCCAGCGGCAACTCGGCATGACGAGCCGAACCGTCAAACGGTACGCGGACGCCGCCACGCCGGAAGACCTCTTCACCGGTCAGTGGCAGGCCCGGACCTCCGTCCTCGACGAGTACAAGACCTACCTCGACGACCGCTGGAACGAGGGCTGCACCAACGCCTGGAAACTGTGGGAAGAAATTATCCCGCTCGGCTACGAGGGCAGCTACCAGCGCGTTCGCGCCTACCTCCGCCAGAAGCGCACCTCGCCACGGCCTGTGACAGCCCGGCCGCCCTCACCCCGGGCAGTCGCCGGGTGGGTTCTGCGCCGCCCGGAAAACCTGTCCGATGCCGAGCAACTCCACCTGAAGAACGTCCGGGCCAACTGCCCCGAGATCGACGCCCTCACCAGGCACGTCCGGTCCTTCGCGACCATGCTCACCGAGCGCCAGGGCGAGCGGCTACCGGACTGGCTCGACGCCGTGAAACAGGACGATCTCCCGAGCCTCCACACTCTTGCGGCAGGTATCGACCGCGACCGCGATGCAGTGATCGCTGGCCTCACCCTGACCTGGAACTCCGGAGTCGTCGAAGGTCATGTCAACCGGATCAAGATGCTCAAGCGTCAGATGTTCGGCCGCGCTGGCTTCGCCCTGTTACGCAAACGTGTGCTTCTAGCCTAAAAACTAGTTGGTCTGCAACTACTTCAGGAGCCGGAAGCCGGGCTGCCGAGCCCACGCTCTGAGGAACTCCGCTGAACCGTAGGCGGCAGGCCACGGATCCGTCATCGTCGCGATGATGCCTGGAAGGTCGGTCACGATCGGGACTTGATCCTCAAGAAGTTCGGCGTTGGCGACGCCGCCGATCACGTCCATGACAGCA
This sequence comes from Streptomyces sp. NPDC090741, assembly GCF_044769045.1. NCBI lineage: Bacteria > Bacillati > Actinomycetota > Actinomycetes > Kitasatosporales > Streptomycetaceae > Streptomyces > Streptomyces sp. NPDC090741. The sequence continues at coordinate 75,221 of NZ_JBIVXF010000010.1, forward strand.
GCGGTCAGCAGGGCCGTGACGACGTGGTCGACCGGCCTGTTGCAGAACGCTATGACGTCGACGGCGTGGGTCGGGGTGAATCCGATGAGGGGTTTCTGGTCGACTTCGTCGGCGTGCTCGGCCTCGAAGATGTTCTCGTCGCCGATGCCGGGTCCCATGAGAGAGACCATGACGGGCCGGCGTCCGTCGATGCCCCCGGTTTCGGCGATGCCGAGGCTCTCCGCGTGAATGTTCAGGTCGTACTCGCCGACCCGCTTCTCCTCAAAGTGAGATGAGGAACGGACAAGGAGTTCCCGGAGCCGCTGGATGGATACGGGTGGGACGGGCTCCGCCAACTCAATCACCAACACCGGACCGCTCATGACGCGAGCCTAGCCAGCCTGGGCTCCCATCCCCAACCGATTACTCAGCGTGCCCTCACCACACAACCTGAGCCAGAACCCGAGAACGAGCAGCACCTGTACGCCTCATGGGGAGTCGGTCTGGAGCAAGGCTCAAGACCTGTGGATCGGTTCCGAGAGGCACGCGGAGGGCGTACCTTCCCGAATGATCCTTCGATGGTCACCGAATAGGCCCGCGTTGCAGCGAGGGTCGGGAAGGCATGCTCGTGCTCAGCGTAGTCACCGCCGACGGCTCCACCCAGTCCGGCTCCGTGATCGACGAGATCGTCCGCGAAGGCGCCCGACGCATGCTTGCCGCCGCGCTGGAGGCGGAAGTCAACCAGTACATTGCCGAGTTGGCAGGAGAGACCGACGAGGCCGGCCGACGCCTCGTGGTCCGCAACGGCCACCACCGGCCCGCACCGTGGTCACCGCGGCCGGGCTGTCGCCAGCCAGGGTGACCCGGCTGACGAAGCAGTGGGGCGACGAGCACTCCGCATTCCAGGAGCGTGACCTGTCGGACCGCGACTTCGTCTACGTGTGGGCCGACGGCGTGCACCCCAAGGTCCGCCTCGGGCAGGCGCACTCGTGCGTGCTGGTCCTGCTCGGGGTGCGGTTGGACGGAACCAAGGAGCTGATCGCCCTTGCGGAGGGCCCGCGGGAGTGCATCACGGGATAGCACCCGACCCAAATGAAACAGCCGTTATTGGCACGATTACATGACAAGTAATCAGTAGGGGTTGAATTGATGTAACCGCCCTATTCCTTCGGAATGCTGCGGTGTCATATTCGCATCAGATCGCCCCGCTCATCTCGTTGCACCCATCAGGGGGAAGGCAGGAACATGGGCAAATTCAGGTATGGAACCACGGCGTCGGCCATCGTGCTGGCCGCCTTGGGATCGCTCGCGGCCCAGGGAGGCACGGCTCACGCGGAAGCGGGCCAGGACACCATCAGCATGCTGAAGCAGGAGAAGACCCAGTGGTGCTGGGTCGCCTCCGGGTTGACCATCGCCAAGTTCCAGGGCTTAGGCTCCACGCAGACGGACTTCTGCAACCGGGCCCAGCCCTACTACGGCTGCAACAACCAACCCGCCACGCTCGACGACATGGCCAGGGGTTGGAGCAGCCTCGGCATGGCCCACACCGGCTCGGGCCTGAACAGCGCGGCCACGTTCAACCAGGTGTACACCGATGTCAAGGCGGCCCGGCCGATCGGTGCCCGCATCGGGTGGGCGTCCGGTGGCGGCCACATGAACGTGGTCTACGGCTTCGACACGTCCAACAGCACGATCGCCGTGGCCGACCCCTGGCCGGACACCACCACGTACACGTGGTGGAACTACAACGACTACGTGAGCAACAGCTCGTCGAAGTGGACCCACTCCCGCATCGGTATTTCCCGCTAAGGCAGGCGACATGCGCGACACCGAAATGTCCGGCAAGCGGACGGGCTCTCGCTTCTCCCGCCTGTCCATCGTCATCGCACTGAGTGCATCCGCACTGCTGTCTGTCGTCGGTCCGGTCCATGCGGCCCCGGACAAGGACCCTCTCCCGGCAGACATCCCCGACTATCAAGCCGCCCTCGACGCGGTGAAGTCCACCGACGTGCGCAACGCCGTCTGCCGATTCCTGCGCACTCCGGTGCCCACCGGTGGTGCCGGCGGGCCGGTGCAGACGATCCCCGAAACGGCCGAGCCGTGCCAGGGCCTCCCGGTCTTCACGATCAAGGACCCGTTGGCACGGAACGAGATCACCCCCGGGTTCGTCGCGGGCACCGCCAAGCCACTGCCCACCGAGGCGGTCAAGCTGACACAGCTGGTCTCCTCGCTCAGCACCACCGTGAACGGCCGCAACGCAACCGTCATGCTCGCCCCCACTCAGGGCGGCGGCTGGCACCTGGCGGCCATCCGCGACGGAGACAGCGACGCCACGTACGCCGGCAAGGCCACTCTGGGCACGCTGGTCTTCACCGAGCCACAGATCCGCGGCTGGTACCAGCTCAAGCTCACCACCGTCGAACCCCTCAACGACGAGGCCAGGCAAGGCCTTGGCGGCCAGGCATCGGTGTCGCTCAGCGACTACCAGAAACTGGTCAAGGCCCGCTACGCCGACAAGCTGCCCGGCTCGGAGTACGACACCAACGGCTACTCCAGCGGCTACAGCCCCCAACGCAAGGCGGACGACGCCTCGTCCTCCACCCTGCTCCTTGTCAGCGGTTCCAGCGCGGCACTCGCCCTCGTGGGAGGGGCCGCCGTGCTCCGCCGGCGCCGGCGCGCAGGCACCTGCTGAGCCGGACCCGTACGCGCTCTCGCTCCGTCCCGGCAGCCAGCCGGGACGGTTCGGGGGGATTGGAGGGTGGCGTCTACGGCCCGTCCGGGCTACCGAGCGGCGCGGTGAGCCGGACTGCCGGCCTTCCTCCGTCAGCGCCGCCAGCTGGACCACTGCAGTACGGGGGCGCAGCGGCAGCCGGCTGTCGATCGCAGCGCGGACATGGGCGGCCGCTCCCGGGTCGTCTGCCTCCATGACGACCGTGACATGGGCGGCGGGCCGCGCCCCGAAGCGGCCGTTCTACGGGCGCAACCCGAGCCACTGGGCGCGGAACGCATCGACGATCGCCTGGAGTCCCGGAACGGTGACGGCGACGAAGCCGGACGTCGTGACGACCTCCTCCAAGAGCAGATCAGCTATCGGGAAACTCGCTGCCCGAGAACGCATGCCCTCCTCGTCCTGATCTGGCAGCGCCGATTCGGGCACGAACGCGTAGAGGAGTGAGACGTGTGCCGGCAGCCCACGATGCACCAGAGCCGGGTCCGTGGTATTGGTGATCGGCGGACAGGGCCAGGCTTCCGCGTCCGCTGTCCGCCTGGTCCACCGAGGACGCCGATGCGCTGGTGCCCTCGCGGCGGGCGGATCTTGCGGTGGTCCGGGCTGTTGAGCCGCCGCTGACCTTGCCAGGAACGCTCACGTGTTCGAGTACCGCGGTTGGATCACGGTCAGGGAGACCCCGGGTGAGGACGAGGACGACGTCCGACTGCGGCAGGTCGTGGATCAGCTCCGGCTTCGCATCGCCTGGAGGGGTACACGCGATCGTGCGCGGCCTTGGCGGCGGTTCAGGCGGTCGAAGTGATCGCTCGGGTGACGGCCGTGATCGCCGGGGCGGGGTGGCCGGGGAGGCGCGCCACGAGCACCCGGCGGATCTCGGGGGGTGCGCCGTCGACGCGCAGCAGGCTCACCCCGGGCGGCAGCACCGGTGAGAGCCGGGACGGCACCGTCGTCACACCGAAGCCGCCGGCGACCAGCTGGAGCTTCGTCAGCCAGTCGCGCGCGGAGTGGATGACGCGAGGCCGTCCGGGCAGGCCGGGCCAGACGCCGAGCAGAGGCTCAGAGCTCGATGATGGGCTGGCGATCCACGCGGCGTCTACCAGCTCGTCGACGTGCACCGTGGTGCGTCCGGCGAACTCTCCGGTCGACGCCACCGCCACGACCAGTTCGGTGTCCGCGACGGTCTCGACGTGCAGGCGCGGCGAGTCGCCGTCGAAGGGCCGGTGGGGTGGGCGGGACGTCAGCACGGCGAGGTCGAGCGAGCCCGCGCGCAGCGCCCGGATCAGAGTGGGCGTGGTGCCCTCGCTGGTGGTGACCGTGATCTGTGGGCCGGCTGCCGCGAGGTGTGCGAGTGCGATGGGCAGGATCGCCGCGCCCGCGCTCAGGAACACCCCGAGCCGCACCAGTTCGGCACGCGGGACGGTGCCGGTGAGCTCACGCTCGGCCGCTGCGAGCGAGGCCAGGACCGTGTGGGCGTGCCGCAGCAGGGTCAAGCCGGAGGGGGTGAGCCGTACCCCGTCCGGGCGGCGTTCGAACAGGGTGGTGCCCACGCTGCGTTCGAGGGCTGCGGCCTGGCGTGAGACGGCCGACTGCGTGTAGCCGAGTCGGGCAGCTGCCGCGGTGAAGCTGCCGGACTCAGCGATCTGCCGCAGGACCCGCAGTCCCGTGCTGGAGATGTCCATGCGACATACGCATACCACGAATGCCAGATCGTCGCTTCCCGCATGCTCACCCAGCTCCTAGTGTCGATCCCACGAGCAGGGACAAACACGGAGGTCATCACGTGCGAGCAGCAGTTCTGACGCAGTTCGGCGCCCCGCTCACGGTGCGGGAGGTGCCCGACCCCGAGGCCGGGGGCGGAGAGGTGGTGGTCGAGGTCCTCGCCGCCAGCGTGGCGCCGTACGCGGCCGAGGTCTTCGGCGGCAAGCGGAACTACCCCCTTGTCCCTCCTGTCGTGCCCGGTGTCGGTGGCGTGGGGCGGATCATCCACGTCGGCCCGGACGCCACCCGGCTGCGCGTCGGCGACCTGGTGTGGTGCGATTCGACGGTGCGCTCGCGGGACGACGCCCTGACGCCCGACATCACGCTCCAGGGCTGGAGCTCGCGCGGCGAGGGCGGTGCGCGGCTCGCCCGGTACCTGCACGACGGTTCGTTCGCCGAGCTCATGCGGGTCCCGACGGAGAACGTCTTCCCGCTGCCCACCGTGGCAGGGGAAGATCCGGCCCGCTGGGCCGCACTCACCGTGCACGCCATCTCCTACGGCGGGCTGCTGGCAGGCGGGCTCGCAGCCGGCGAGACGCTACTCGTCAGCGGGGCCACCGGCAACCTCGGCAGCAGCGCGGTCGCGGTCGCGCTCGCGATGGGAGCGGGCCGCGTGGTCGCCCCGGGCCGCAATCAGGCCGCGCTCGACCTCCTCGCCGACCGGTTCGGTCCGCGTCTGCGCCCGCTCCCGCTGACCGGAGACGAGGCCACCGACCGCGCGGCGATGTCCGCGGCGGCCGACGGTCCGATCGACATGGTGATCGACCTGCTCCCGCCGAGCGCACCCAGCTCGGCGTCGCGCGCGGCGGCCATGACCGTCCGCGAGTACGGTCGCGTCGTCCTCATGGGCGGCGTCGGCATGCTCGGTGGCGACGACCTCGCACTCCCGTACCCATGGATCATGCGCAACTCGATCACCGTGCGCGGGCAGTGGATGTACCCGCGCACAGCCAATGTCGGCATCATCCGGCTCCTCACCTCGGGCACTCTGGATCTCGCCCCCGAACGAGTCCGGTCGTTCGGCCTCGAGGCCGTCAACGACGCCATCACGTACGCCGCCGCGCACGGCGGCCCGTTCGACCGCACCAGCCTCACCCCACCGGCTGGCTGACAAGGCCCACTGATCCCCACCACCCGCACGACCGCCGTTCTTACGAGCACAGGCGGCCATACTGCTGCTGTTTGACGTGAACGAAGCCAATCGGGGCTCGGCCGGTTACTGCTTCCTGGCGAAGCCGCCAGTGTCGACCTCGGCAAGGCTCGTGACGGTCTTCCGGGTGATCGCGAGGTGCTTGAGGTGCGCCTCGGCCTCCCGCAGCCGGGCCTGCAGTTCGCCGATCTGTGTGCGGAGGTCGTTGACCTGGGCCCGGGCGGCGTCCTCCTGGAGGTCCAGCGCGTCGAGCAGGGGCTGGATGTTCATGCGGTCACCGCCTGCGGTTCGTGCCAGGTGGGAGCGTTCGCGCCAGGTGGGAGCGTTCGCGCCGGTGAGGCGGCGGATCACGACGTGGGACATCGACCAACAGACGCGGGAGGCGGACGGCGAAGGGCGGTGCTCGTAGTCGCGGATCAGACGCCGGTGCAGTATCAAGATCCCGTAGGTCTGCTCGACCCTCCACCGCTTCGGCTGCGGCACGAACCCCTTGTCCTGAGGGGTGCGTTCGACGATCTCAACGTCGATGCCCAGGTTGGCGCCGTGCATGACCACCTGGCTCTTGAAGCCCTGGTCAACCAGCGCCTTGCGGACGGTGTCGCCGGCGTGTTCGGCGACCTGGTCAAGCCTGGGGAATTACGTGAACTTACCCCTGGGGAATAACGCGAACGTTCACAGCCCCGGCCGCGCCCTCCAGCACTCTGAAGACGCCATCAGCCGGCCCGATGACCGCAGCGAACCACCGCTCTGTGTAGCTCCCATCCGCTGACGTTGCCGTCAACTACTGCCGTCAGACGCCCCCAGCACACACGAGCGGCCCCACCAGAATCCGGTGGGTCCGCTCGCCTTTTATTCCTGCTGACACCACCGGTGTCGGCCGACTGTCGCTCCCGACCGACCGACCGGCTCACCGGATCAACCGGCGGTAGCCGATGAGGACTGCGGCTATGCCGACGAAGGCAAGGAAGTGTTCGGCTTTGCGTTCATAGCGGCGGTGGAGCCTGCGGCAGCCCGCCAACCAGGACACGGTTCTTTCGACAACCCACCGATGCCGGCCCAGCCGCTGTGAGGACTAGACGCCCTTGCGGGCGATGCGGTGGCGGATCCCCTGCTGGCGGAGCCATCGGCGCCGGTGGTTGTAGTCGTAGCCTCAGTCCGCATGCAGCTTGGCCGGCCGTCGGCGCCGGGGCCCGCGGCGGGAGCGGATGGGCGGGATGCCGCGTACGAGCGGCTCCAGGCCCTGGCTGTCGTGCATGTTCGCGCCGGAGATGCCCAGGGACAGCGGTAGACCATTCCGGTCGGTGATCAGGTGGATCTTCGATCCCGGTTTGCCACTGTCACCCCGGAGGCGGCACCGTCCGCGGCGCCGACCGGGGCAGTGGCGTCGGCGCCGGTCCGCTACGCCATTACGCCATGAGCAGACCGGGCATCGGGGGCGACGCATGCTCATTGCCCGCTGCGGAACTTGTCGAGTCTCTCCGCGAAGGCCTTGGTCTCCGCGATCAGGTGCGCACGGGCGTCTTCCTGGTTCTTGTTGCCCTGGTCCTTGAACGCGGCCGCGAAATGGGGTTGGAGTTGGGTCCACCAGCCCTGGTCCAGCATCGCCCAAGCCTGCGGACACAGCGGGGCGCGGGTCTTCGGCAGGTAGCGGGCGCCGACCAGGGGGCCTTCGTACTTCTTCGGGTCGCTTCCTTCGAGGTAGCAGAGGAAGTTGAAGACCCGCGCCTGGGTGACGGGGTGATCGCTGGAGAGCCCTTCCAAGGTCATCCTGCCCTCCTTGCGGGCGAGCTCGTCGAAGACGAGCGCAGCCGCGAGCGAGGGAGCCGACCCCACCTCGTTGACGGTGTAGAACGATGCGAATCCGTCGGCGGCGTCTTCCTCGAGTCCCAGGTTCGCCAGCATGAGCTGACGCTGCAGGGCGTGGCCCAGTTCGTGGCCGAAGATGAACTGGGTCGACAGCGCGGTCAGGCCGTCGGCGTTGTACTTGTCCTGGGGGAACACGGTGGGACGCTCGACGGTCTTGGCCACGTTGGCGGCGATTCCCTGGACCTGCGTGAGGAACTCCGGGGGCACGTAGATCGTTCTGCCGTCGGGCTGAGTGACCGCATCCTCGACCCCGGGCGGGACCTTGTCGGTGACCTTCACGGCCAGGTCATGCGGGAGGGCGAGTGACGTGTTCACCCATTCGGCCGCCTGCTCCAGGACACGGGCCTTGCGGACCACCTCGACGGCATGCCGGTTCTTCGGTGCGATCGCATCGTCCTCGTAGACGACCACGACCTTGCCTTTGGCCTCATCCTTGTCATCGCCGCCGCAGGAGACGAGTGTGAAGCCGACGACGAGGAGCACGCCCGCCATAGCAGTCCGCACAACGGTCGAGTAGCCACCACTGCTCACCGCCCGATTATTTCGGCCCGACCCTCCCACCAGCGCACGACACCCCACCGCGTTCGGGTTCATGATGCTCGCCCAGGAGGACTCAAGTGTCAGCGTGCCACCCGTCGGGCTCGGCGGGCGGGGCAGTGGGGCTGGTTGACCTGCTGTTTCATCGTGCTGTGGCGAGGTGGTGCACGGTGGCGACGGCCTGCAACGCGTGTTGGAGGCCGTCGTGTTTCTGGCGGCAGTTGCGGAGGATCTTCCAGGTCTTCATGCGGGCGACAGTGTGTTCGACGCGGGCGCGAACGCGTCGGTGGCCGGCGTTGTCCTCTTCCTGACCGCGCAGGAGGGGGCGGCTGGCTTGTCTGCGGTGCGAGACGATCAGTCCGGTGCCCAGGTAGGCGCCGTCGGCGGTGACTGTCGTCCCGGCTGCCGCGGCCGGCAGATCCGGCGCCAGACGTGGACGTCGGCCTTGTTGCCCGGCGCGTAGCGGGCGCTCGCGACCACAAGCCGACTGTCCGCGCCGATGTTGGTCTGCACGTTCCGCGAAGAGGAGGCCGAGGAAGCGGGCGCGGAGGAATGGGATGCCCGGGCGGGCCAGCAGTCACTCGCCCGCAACCAACGGGCCGTCGTCGTATCCCTTGATCAGCACACCCGGATCCTGTCACCAGCCACTGACACCCTTCGATCCGGGATCGGTGTGGAGGCGCCGCCCAGTTACGGGACAGCTCTTAGGCGGGCTGCGGGGCGGGCGTTTCCGGAGCGGCCGTGACGTTGTGGGTCTCGCGCATGATCAGCAGGCCGTTGACCACCATCAGTGTCGCGGTCAGGCAGTGGACGCCGAGCGCGGTGGCCACGGAGCCGTGGTGGGCCAGCACGTTGGTCATGTCGCCGTACGCGGCGAGTGCTTCCACCAGCAGCACCCAGCCCAGCGCCCGGCGGTGACCCGTCACCAGCAGGATGCCCAGAACCAGGGCCAATACGACGTCGCGGATTCCCTTGATGGTCAGGAAGCCGTCGCCGTCGCCGGCTGGCCAGCTCGGCAGGCCGTAGCCCGGCGCCGTCGTCTCCGGGCTCAGGATGTAGTCCGTCCCGAACCAGAGGATGAAGAGGATGGAGGCGGCGGCCAGGACGGTGTTGATCTTCTTCAGCGACATTGTTCTTCTCCAGGTGAGTCTTCGTGAGCTTGGTGGAGCTTGCCGAGTCGGGTGGGCCTGGTCAGGCCGTGCGGACGCGGCCGATCGAGGGGCGCAGCTTGCTGGGATCGCAGTTGTGGGATCTGAGCGGCAGCTGCATTCCCGAATGTCGGGATTTCGGTGGTCAGCCGCCCCCGAGGAGTGGGGGATTGGCACCGGCGCGGCCTCGGCCCGCGGGGTCAGAAAACAGACGCCCTCTCCTGCTCACCCCGACGGGGCAAAAGCCGTCGACATACAGGGGCGAACCAGCGCATGTCGAGGCATCGGTGGTATCAGGTGAGGGCGGCGACCAGCAGGGCGAAAGCGGCGATGATGACGGCGACGCGGATGTAGTGGTAGCGGTCCCAGCGGTTCATCTGCTCCTTCCAGTCGGCGGGCCGGTTCTCGGGGGTCCACGTCTTGCCCCGGTTGTTGATCGGGACGAGCAGCAGGATCGACATGATCACGCTGAGGATCAGCAGGGCGGCGGAGGTGACGACCAGGCCGGTGCCGTGGTGGTGCCATCTGGTGATGGCCCAGACCGCGACGAGGGTGAGCGAGGTGATGTACCAGACCGGCATCAGGGCGCCGAGCATCCGGCCCCCGTGGGCGCGGCCGAGTTGGCCGCTGTCCTCGGGGAGTGCGTTCAGGATCCGGTTGATGACGAAGGCGACGGAGAACTCCACCCCCACCATCACTCCGACGACCACGGTGGTGATGACCTGGAGTGCGTTGAGCATGTTGACCCCTCCTGGGATCTAGCATCGCTAGGTGATGAGGCAACGCTAGTACTACTGCCGCTCGATTGTCTAGCGGTGCTAGGATCGAATCATGTCGGTACAGGAACGCAAGCAGCGCGAACGGGCGGACCGCGAGCGCCTCATCGTGGCGACGGCCCGTGAACTCGCCGAGCAGCAGGGCTGGGACGCGGTCACCACCCGCCGGCTCGCCGAGCGCATCGAATACAGCCAGCCCGTCCTCTACAGCCATTTCCGCGGCAAGCGCGAGATCATCGGCGCCGTCGCCCTGGAGGGCGCCGCCGAGATGGCCGCGGCACTGCGGGCCGCGACCTCCGCCGCGGGCGGACCTCGCACCCGGGTCACCGCCCTCGCCCGCGCCTACCTCGACTTCGCCGAACGCAACCCGGCGGTCTACGACGCCATGTTCCAGCTCGACGGCGGCCTGGCGTTCGCGCACGAGGACACCCCGGAGCCGTTGAAGGACGCATTCGCCGCGCTGCTGGAGAGCCTCGGCGAGGTCGCCGGGGACGGCGTCCACCCGGGGCTGTTCACCGAGGTGTTCTGGGCGTCCCTGCACGGGCTGGCCACCCTGACCCGGGCGGGACGGCTGCCGCCGGAGGACACCGCGCAGAGGGTGGAACTGCTGGTGGACCGGCTCGCCATCGTCTGACACACCACCCCGGCGGGCACGCAGCCGGGGCCCACGGGCGCGGCTGCCTGCCTGCGGCAACGCTTCCGAGGGCCGGCAGCCAGTGCGGCCCACACTCCGATCCGGGCCAGACGCGGCCCGCGTGAGAGGGAGCCGCGGACCGGAACCGTCTCGGGACGCGAGCGGCGCAGCGGCTGGGCGGCCGCTGAACGGGAAGCTGGCCGCACGCGGCGGCGGGGGACAGGAGTCATCGGTGTGCCTTCCGTGGGGTGCTGGTTGTGCATGCACTCCATGGAACGGTCGCCGCCTCACCGCCCGGCTCACCGTCACCAGCCCTGCGCCGTCACGGAACGGCAACGCTTTGACCGGTGAACTCACCGGTGACTCACCACTGCCGTGGCGGAACCTCTCCACCGCAGGTGACAGCCCGGAACGCGGGAGAATCGCCAATTCCTGTTCCTGGAACGGCGGGAGTTCACCGCCGCACTCACCGGTTGCAGCCATCGGTGAGGTCTTCCAGCCAGTTGTGATCAGAGGGTGGTGCGGTGATGCCCGGCGGCCTGTCCGGTGCGTCGCGGCACAGGGCGGTGAGTTCGAGGTCGGCAATTTTTGGGGTGATCTGCCGTCGGCCGCGAAGCGGGCTTCAAGCCCTGGAGGCGGAGCCGGAAAGACCAGGGCGGGGGAGCGAAGCGGACCGGCCCAACGGGCCGTAGGCCCGGACCCCGTGAAACGGGGTCACCTTCCGTGCGTAGCACTTGAGCCCCCGGTCCGCGAAGCGGACTGATGGTGTGTGGGTGTTTGTCGATGGTGGTTCGTCGGTGTGATGTCAGTGTTTTTGTGGTTGTTGGGTAGGGGCTGTTCGGCTGGGGCTTGTTGAGGCTTTTGTGTGCTGACATGGATGCCGATCTGATGCTGCCGTTTTTGGTGGTTGGCCTGGTCGGTCTGTTGCCGATTGGTATGGCGGGTGTGGGGTTGTTGCTGGTCAGGGGTGGTTCAGGTGGTGGCGGATACTCGTCGCGGTGTGGCGGAGTTGTTCGCTGTTGTGGCTGTTGATCAAGGGCAGGAGCTGGCTGTCGGGGGCGTGGTCCTGTAGCCGGCTGTGGGATTTCGCTGCGGACAGCAGGGGCGGGTGTTGTCGGTCAGTGGAACTGAGCAGTCGTCACCCTTCTGACCTGGGGTTGTGCAGGTTGGCTGAGTGAACCGTTCCGGGTTCGGTAGAGACTCGATTCCATGAAAGGATCGAGTCATGGCACGCCCGTCCTCCTATCCCGCTGAGCTGCGTAAACGAGCAGTCCGCATGGTCGCCGAGGTCCTCAGTGACTATCCGACCGAGTCCGCCGCGATCAAGGCGGTCGCCGAGAAGCTCGGCATCGGCTCGACCGAGACGCTGCGTAAGTGGGTCCGTCAGGACCAGATCGACTCCGGCTCCCGTCCCGGGACCACCAGCGAGGAATCTGCGTAGGTCAAAGCCTTGAAGAAGGAAGTCGCCGAGCTGAAGCGGGCGAACGACATTCTGAAAGCGGCGGCAAGTTTCTTCGCGGCCGAGCTCGACCGGCCACACCTGCGCTCGTAGCGTTCATCGACGAGTACCGGGACCGCTTCGGCGGTGTCGAGCCGATCTGCCGCGTACTGACTATGCACGAGTGCAAGATCGCCCCCTCCACTTACTACGCCCACCACAAACGCCTCGCTGGACCGTCCGCGCGGACCGTGCGCGACGAGGAACTCAAGCCCCTGATCCGTGAGGTGTTCACCGCCAACTACCGCGTCTACGGGGCGAGGAAGATCTGGCGGGAGCTGAACCGGCACGGTCACGTCGTGGCCCGCTGCACCGTCGAACGCCTCATGCGCGAGATAGGCATCGCCGGCGCGGTCCGCGGCAAGAGGGTGATCACCACGATCCCGGATCCGTCGGCGGAACGGGCGCCGGACCGACTCGACCGCGACTTCGTCGCCACCGCGCCGAACCGCTGCTGGGTCGCGGACTTCACCCATATCGCGACCTGGGCCGGCGTCGTCTATGTCGCCTTCGTCGTCGACACCTTCTCCCGCCGTATCGTCGGCTGGTCCGCCTCCACCAGCAAGGAAACACAACTCGTGCTGGACGCCTTGGAGATGGCGCTGTGGCAGCGCGACCGTGAAGGCCGCCCCCACACCCCCGGTGACCTGGTTCATCACTCGGATGCGGGCAGTCAATACACGTCATTCAGGCTCGCCGAGCACCTGGACGCTGCCGGTATCGCGGCCTCGATCGGCTCGGTCGGCGACGCTTATGACAACGCCCTGATGGAATCCACGATTGGCCTCTACAAGACCGAACTGATCAAACCCCAGCGGCCCTGGAAGACCCTGTCCCACGTCGAGCTCGCCACCGCCGAGTGGATCGACTGGTACTGCCACCGCCGACTCCACGGAGAGATAGGGCACGTCCCGCCCGTCGAATACGAAGCCAACCACTACCGAGCAGCCACGAAACCCCAGGTCACAGCCACAATCTGAAGTCTCTACCGAACCCGGAACGGTTCAGAGTGAGTTGGAGGCTGTGTCGGCTCACTGAATCTGCGCAGAGTACGGCGCGCCAGTCTCTGAACTGCGGAGCCTCTAGGGTCTGTTGCGAAAATTGGTGGGCCGGACTTTTGGATGGCGGGTGGAATGCCCAGGCACACAGGGAAGTTGAGCACATCATGACTCAAGGTCCAGCACCCCGCTCCCTGTCCGACGATGCTCTCTCCGAACTGCTGAGCACTCAGCAGTTCGGCACCCTCGCCACCAATAAGCGCAGCGGCCATCCTCATCTCACGACCATGCTCTACAACTGGGACGCCGAAGCGCGCATCGTGCGGTTCTCCACCACTGCCGACCGCATCAAGGTCAAGCAACTCCGGCGTGACCCACGCGCGGCCGTGCATGTTCCGGGCGGCGACGTATGGTCGTTCGCCGTGGCCGAGGGCGAGGCCGACGTCTCCGAAATCACGACCACGCCGGGGGATGCGATCGGGCGAGAGCTGCTCGCGATGGTGCCAGAGGCCGCGAAGCCGCAGGATGAAGATGCATTCTTGGAGCAGTTGGTCGCCGAGCGCCGGGTGGTCATCCGACTGAAGGTATCTCGGCTGTACGGGACGGCACTCGACATCAACGGTTAAGACCGGTCACAGTCACAGCCATTCGTTGATGGCCGCGACGAGGACGGTGGCTTCGTAGCGGACGGCGAGTTTGTCGCATCTCGTAGCGACAGCCCGGTGTCGTTTGAGGCGGTTGATGCCGCACTCGACCGCATGGCGCTCGCGGTAGTCGGTCTTGTCGAACTTCGGCGGCCGACCGCCGCGGGAGCCGAGCTTCCTGCGGTTGCGGATCTGGTCCTTCTTATCCGGGATCGTGCAGCGGATTCCACGTCGGCGCAGGTAGGCGCGGTTCTCCGGGAACCGTACGCCTTGTCGGCGCGCACCTTGTCGGGCCGCTTGCGTGGACGCCCCGGCCCCAGCCGGGGTACCCGTGTACGCTCCAGCACTGGCTCGAATTGCGCGGAATCCCCGCGCTGACCAGCCGTGATCACGATCGACATGGGCTTCTGCCCCTACTCGACCGCGAGATGGACCTTGGTGGTCAGCCCGCCTGGTGAGCGCCCGAGGCCATGGTCGTCCGGCTCGACCTCGACACCCCCGGGCGGCTCCTTCTGGAGATCCCCCTTTCGGCCGCCCCGGCGGCGTGCTGGTGGGCCCGGCACACCGTCGAGTCGACGCTCACATCCCAGGTGATCAGGTCCTTCGCGTCCGCCTGGGCTTGCAGCTCGGTGAGGAACCGGCCGTCGCGCTGCCAGCGTCGGAACAGGTCGTAGGCCCGGTCCCAGGGTCCATACCGCTCGGGCACATCCCGCCACGGCGTCCCGGCTCGGGTCCGCCAGCGTATGCCGTTGATCAGCTGCCGCCTGGGCATATCGGAGGCCGGCCGGACAGTTCGCCCTTCGGCAAGAGCGGCTCCAGCCGTGCCCACTGCTCGTCCGTCAGATCTCCACGTGCCACAACACATGATCATTTCACGACCAAGATCGACTTTTGCAACAGGCCCTAGCTCTGGGCCTGGTTGCGCAGGTTGGTTGAGTACTGCGCAGTTTCAGTGATCCCCGGTATGTGGTGTGGTCTCGGGGGTGGGCTGGTTGTCGAGTCAGGTGGTGGGGATGCCCTGGGATATTGATTCAGTCAGTCAGTCAGCCGACGATCGAGGAGAAGAGCGAGCCGTCTTCGGCCCACCACCAGGCTCCCCGACCTTCGTTCCAATCGGAGGACCAGCCGTCAAGAGCCTTGATCAGCTCCTCCACCCGATTTCCGGTGAACCCTCCGGGGGGGGGAATGCGGAACCCGATCTCCGAGGGCGGGCCGCTGTGGATGTACTGGAAGGCCAGCAGGTCCGCCGGAACGCCTGCCGCGCTCAGCGCGTCGTCCAGAGCGGAGAACAGGGTGACAGGGCTCCGGTAACTCGCCAGGGTGTCGGCGGCGCCCGCATTGTGGTCGATGACGATCCGGAGGGAGCTCCGAGATGCCGCGGGCGATGGCTGGAGGGCGGGAGAGCCCGGTTCCGGTGTTCGGCCCCATCACGAAGGCCGCACCTCGTACGGCGCGGGACATGGACGACTTCTTCGCCGGGGTTCTCACCCGGGCCATACCCTGGCCGGTCGGGCAGGCTGACCTCCACTGGCACATCCTTCACGACCCTCTGGCTGTGGAGGAGCAGTTGGCGGGCCCGTACCTGTAGGTTCGCGCCTTCGGTGTCCTTTTCTCACAGGCAATGCCCCCAGTCCGGCCCCAAGGACACAGAAGTGAGACGAGCGGCTGGGGTTTGACCCCGCGAGAATGCGGAGTTTCAGACCGTCCCCGGAACCTCCGGGGGCGGGCTCACTGATGCACCGGCCCCGCTGCGAGGGCGTCCAGCTGGTCCTTCGACCATGCGAGCCCGCCGGCTCGCAAGTCTTCGACCACCGCGCGCACCCACTCCAGCTCCGCGGCGGTCACGGCCCGTAGGTACTCGGTCTCCAGGCGGGTGATGCGCGGCAGCCCCTGCTCCGCCTCTGCGGCCATGGCCGCTTCCAGTCCGTCGAGGTTCTCCGCGAGCGCGCCGGCCCGCCGCTCCAGCACGTCCGTCATCTCTTCCGGCGTGAGCAGCAGCAGATTCGACAGGGCGGCCGGGAACTCAGGGAACTCCTGCTTGGGCGCGGAGAGCATCTCCTCCAGCCAGGCGCGGGCGGTCTCGCGCCCCGCGTCCGTGACTTCGTACACGGTCCGCTCGGGGTACTGCTGATCGCGCTCCGTCTCGCGAACCGCGATCAGCCCGTCGCCATTGAGCCGCTCGATCGTGCGGTACAGGCTCGCACGCTGCCTGACGTTGACGACCTGTTCCTTGCCCCAGTCCTTGACCAGGCGCTGGATGCCGTACGGGTGCAGCGGCTTGTAGTGCAGCAGGGCCAGGACGGTCAGGGCGAGGGGGGAGCTGCGGGGAGCGGATGAAGTCATGGACTCGATTTTAGCCTCAGAAAGACTAGTTGACGAGAGACTAGTCTCAGTGCAACTATCGAATCGTCAACGCAACGCCGCCCAGAGAGGAACCACCGAGATGTCCCTTACCGAGCGCATCCACTCCGACCACGGCCTCGTCAAGCACCTGGGGAACTGGACCGAGGCCGGCCGCTTCGAGATCAAGGCCCGCCACGGAGCCGCTGTCCTCGACCTCCGTTCCCCCGGCCTCCCCGACGACATCGAGATCCACATCGACTTGGACCGGGCCATGGTCAAGCTGCTCGTCGACGACAGCACCGCCGTTGACCACTGGAACCTGAGGTGGACCGCCCGCGGCAAGATCAAGGACTCCCGGTCCTCATCCACGGGAGACAAGGCGGTCGGCCGCCGTATCCATCTGTCCGGCTCTGTGACGAACAGCGAGATCCGCATCCACCGCGGTGGCATCGCGATCCTGTCGGCGATGTTCTCCCGTGCGTACGTCCAGGATGTGCGCCGCGCCCACAAGACCGGCGGCGTACCGACGATCGACGACCCGACCAGGGGGCACCAGTCATGACCCGCATCGCTAAAGCCCGCACAGCGCTCGTCATCGGCGGCGGTATCGCAGGCCCGGTCGCCGCGATGGCCCTGCGCCAGGCAGGTATCGAGGCCGCCGTCTACGAGGCGTACGATTCCACGGCCGACGGGGCCGGAGGCGGTATGACCATCGCCCCGAACGGCCAGAGCGCCCTCGACGTGATCGGTGCGGGCGATCTCGTCCGCGCCATCGGCACACCGGTCACCGCCATGGGTCTACGGAGCTGGACGGGCAAGCACCTCGCACGGTTCGCCCCGCCCTCCCGCCTCCCGTCCCTGCAGTTCGTCTGGCGCGCCGATCTTTACCGTGCGATCTACGACGAGGCGGAGCGCCGCTCAGTACCCATCCATCACGGCAAGCGGCTGACCGACACGACGGACACCGACTCCGGCGTCACCGCGCACTTCGCGGACGGTACGCAGGCCAGCGCCGACATCCTGATCGGCGCCGACGGTATCCGCTCCACGGTCCGCCCCCTGATCGACCCGGCCGCGCCACAGCCGAACTACGCCGGCCTGGTCTGCTTCGGAGCTCGGATGCACCAATCCGGACTTCCCTCCACCAACGGCGTCATGTACATGTGCTTCGGCAAGCGCGCCTTCTTCGGCTACCAGGTCTTCGAGGACTCCTCGGCGGTGTGGTTCGTGAACCTGCCCCACGTCCTCCCGATGACAGTCGCCGAAGCCCAGGCGATCGGCGCGCAGGAGTGGATGCGCACCCTGCAGACCGCCTTCGCCGACGACCGCACCCCCGCCCTCGAGATGATCAGCCTTACCGACGTCGGCCAGCTCCTCATCACCGGCCCGATGGAGAACATGCCAAGGGTCCCGACCTGGACCCGCGGCCGCATGACCCTGATCGGCGACGCGGCCCACGCCGCCTCGTCCAGCTCCGGGCAGGGCGCCTCCATCGCCACGGAAAGCGCCGTCGAACTGGCGCGCTGCCTCAGGGACCTGCCCTACGACCAGGCCTTCTCGACGTACGAACAACTGCGCCGCCCGCGCGTCGAACGCATCATCAAGCTAGGCGCCCGCACGAACAGCAACAAGAGTGCGGGCCCGGTCGGCCGCGTACTGCGCGACCTCGTGATGCCGGCGGCCATGAAGCTGATCAACCCGGAGAAGATGGCCTGGCAGTTCGACCACCACATCGACTGGAACGCAAAGGCGAACCCGCTCACCTGAACTCCAGCCGGTCCTCGACCGCGACGCCCGGGACGTGGACCCTGCGTCAGGTCCGGCAGCGCGTCCGGCGCCTGCCGGGTGGCGAAGTTGAAGCGGTTCCAGACGCTGACCTCCGTGATCGAGGTGGCCGAGCCGCAAGGATCCTGCGCGTGTCGTAGTACTCGGCGGCCTCCTCACAGAACTCGCCGGCGACCTGGGCGCCGGCCTCGGCCGACTCCCTGCCGTTCGTCCGGACTCCCGCCGGACAGCTCGGAAGAGGACACGGAAGTAAGACGGACGCACGGGGGACCACCCGTGAGACGTGAGCATCTGTGCTGGTCAGTGACACGCCATGGGACAGCGGAAACGAGAACCTACACCCGTACCGGAAGCTGACCGACCAGCCGGGCCTGGCCGCCGTGGAGGCGCGCTGGGTGCACACGACGGCGATGCGCGGCGGGCCGGTAGCGCAGTACCGGACGGAGGAGCTCGACACGATCCTCGCCCGCGTCCGTGAGGAGGCCGCCGCCATCGCACCGTTCGAGCTGGCCTACGGACGACCGGAGGTCGGCCGGGTCGCTCTCGAAGTGTCGGCGTATCCGGGGGAGCAGGCCCGGCGGCTGTGGGAGCTGACGACCCGGATCGACGCCGAGGTCAGCGACACCCGCTTTCCGCTCCGGCCCCCGGGTCTACCTCCCCCATGCCTCGCTCGCCTACGGCGTCGCCGGGGAGGCCCGGCCGGACCGCCTGGCGATGAAGGCGCTGCTCTCCGATCTCCCCGTCGGGCCGGTGACGCTGCCGGTGACCCGGCTCTCGCTCGTCGCGCAGTCCCACGATGCCCGGCACATCACCTGGACCCATCTCGGCGACGCCGTACTCGGCGGACAGTGACCAGGCGCCGCGTCGCCGGTTGGCGGCGTAAGCGTCTGTCGGCCGATCAATGTCTGTCCTGGCCAGTGGCCCCTGGGCCGGACGGATCGGTGTGCGACGGATGTCGTTGCAGGGCCGGATCCCGACACCGGTGAGCTCCAGCAGCGCAGTGGTGCTAGCTGGCAGTTCGACGAGGTGGCTGTGGTGACGAGATGCGTCTCACCTACGTAGCCGCTGGGCGGGTCCCGCCTTTCTATTTCCAACCTGTGTTGTTCCTAGAATGGCCATGTGGAGGACATCGATGCGATCGCGGTGTTGCAGGATCCGGTGCGGCGCCGCCTGTATGAGTACGTGGCGGCGCAGGGCCGTGAGGTCGGCCGCAACGAGGCCGCCGAGGCGACCGGGGTGGCGCGCACGCTCGCTGCACACCATCTGGACAGGCTGACTGAGGCCGGGCTGCTGGAGAGCGGAAGCCGCCGCCTGACGGGCCGCTCGGGGCCGGGGGCGGGCCGTCCCGCCAAGGTGTACACGCGGGCACGGGCCGAGTGGTCGGTGTCGCTGCCCGCCCGCGACTACCGCACCGCCGCTGAGCTGCTCGCCGAGGCCGCCGAGCAGGCCGGGCTGGACGCCGTTCTCTGCGCGGCCGCGCGCCGCCGGGGTGAGGCCCTGCGCGGCTCGGCGTCGCCCTGTGGCGGCCTCGAAGAGGCCGTGGAGATGCTGGCCGCCCGCGGCTACGAACCGCACCTGGAAGGCATCGAGGGCGCTGAGGGCGCCCAGGGCGCCGAAGACGTCGAGGGGGCGGCTGCACGCGTCGTCCGTATGCGCAACTGCCCCTTTCACGCCGTCGCCGAACGCTTCCCGCCGCTCGTCTGCGGCATGAACCTCGCACTGCTGGAGGGGCTCCTCGGCGCGGACGGGCCCGTCCGCGCTCGCATGGACGCCCGGCCGGGGGAGTGCTGCGTAGTGGTCGAGTCTTCTAAAAACAATGAGGATTGACATAGAAAGAAGGGGCGTGCTGGGATGAGGCCATGACCGCATCCGCGCGCGCCGCCCACCTCGCCCAGCTCAACATCGCCACGCTCCGCCATCCCTTCGACGACCCGCGCATCGCGCCCTTCGTCGAGATGCTCGACCCGGTCAACGCCGCCGCCGACGACGCGCCCGGCTTCGTGTGGCGGCTCGTGGAGGAGGGGACGGCCGACGCCACCGGCCTGCGCCCGGCGGGCGAGGACGTCATCGTCAACCTGTCGGTGTGGCAGAGCCAGGAGGCTCTGTGGGACTTCGCCTACCGCAGCGGGCACCTGGAAGTGATGCGGCGGCGCCGCGAATGGTTCGAACGGCACGTCGAGGCGCACCTGGTGCTCTGGTGGGTCCCCGCCGGTCACCACCCGACCGTCGGCGAGGCCCTGGAGCGGCTGGCGGACCTGCAGGCGCACGGGCCGTCCCCGCGCGCGTTCACCTTCGCCTCCTCCTACACCGCCGCCGAGGCCGGGGCCGCCCAGCATCTTCAGGCCGCGCCGCCGGCGCAGCCTGAGCAGGCCGCCCGGAGCGCGCAGCCGGCGCCGGCCGGGGACTCGGCGGCGGTCTGAGGCCGGGACGCTCAACCCGGCAGGACGGCGGCGCCGGTCTCCCGACCGTGATGATCGACGCGAGCAACCGGCGCGGCGTCATCTCCACAACCGGGGCGGCGCCTGCGAACCCTGAAACCTTGCCACCATCGCGAGCCGAGTGCTTGTTCCCGATCCGCTGATGCGGCCGGCAGGACGGCCTGGGTCCTGTCCCCCGATCACAAGTGGTCTTTACGGGCGGGGCACTCCGTAGGAACCCATCAAGCGGGCCAGTTGTCGGCCCGTCACCCGTAGTGGTTCCTCGCTGCGGTTAACCTGGGCCGTCACTTCGGCTCCTTCCAGGGCGCTGATGACGGTGGTCGCCAACTCCCTGGCGTCGCGGGCCTGGAAGGCGGAGCGCAGGAGCTTGCCGGTGACCATCTGCTCCCAACCGCGCAGCGCGTCGGCGCATGCCTGCTGGATCTCGGACTCGGTCCCCAAGGTTTCCAGTGCCGCTGCCGTGACCGGGCAGCCGTCGGTCCAGCCCGACTTGCGCAGCGCAACCCTTCACGGTCGCGGCATCGGTGATGGTGCCGGTGTTCCCGGTTCCGCCGGTGTGCTGGCCCTGGCCGCCGGCGCCGCCGGTGGCGCTCACGGTGGCGCCGCCGGTGATGGTGCCGGGCTCCGCGTTGCCGACGCCGCCCGCGCTGTAGCGGTCGCCGGATCCGCCGATCGTGGTGATGTCGCTGCTGCCGGCTGTGACCTTGCCGGTGTTGCCGGCGCCGCCCGCGTTCTTGCCGTTGCCGCTCCCGCCGGTCAGGGCGACGGTGTCGTTGCCCGCGCCGCCGTCCAGGGTGCCGGGTTGCCGGGCGTGGCCGCTCCACCGGTGGCGGTGATGGTGTCGTCGCCGTCCCTGCCATTCAGGTCGCCCTGTGTCGGCGTACGACCCGACGTTCGTGTGTACGCCGACACCTGCTCCTTTTGCAGTTCTTTCTCGAAGGAGCGGCCTGGCGCGCCACCACTCTGTGGTTGCTGCCCCACTGATCGGTCTGCGGCCGCCAGTACGGCGCCGGACACGCCCTGGGACACACCACTGCGGGCGTCAGCAACAGCTCTTCTTCCGCCACGCTTCGCATACCGCCGCCACCCATAGTTCCCACGTTCAGGTGCCCCCGCACCTGCCCGCGACGCCGAGCAGGTGGTGCGGAACAGGTGGGGCCCGACCGGGTTGGCTAGCCTCCCTGGTCAGGCCCTGCGTCCGGGTGCCTGCTACTTGTCGTGCAGGTCTTCCTCAGGCAGAAAACCCTCTTCCGGTGACGTGTGGAGTCCTCGCCCTCACGATGCTTGCTGCGGGCGGGCGGGCGGGCGGGCGGGCGGGCGGGCGGGCTTGGCGGGCCGGCCCGGCTGCCGGTGGTGAGTCGGCTCCCGGCCGGTGACGCGCTTGCGCTGCGTTCCCATCTCTCCGGGCCCCTTGCCGATCGCCCGGGCTGCTCTTCGCCCCGCATACCGCCCATGACGTCGGCTCCTCCTACTCGGAGGCGTGCCGACCCACCTCACACGCACCGTGACGCTCGGCGAACGGGCCGGCGTTCGTGCGCCGTGGCCCCGCGCCCGCCGTGGGTCCGGGACCACGACGACACCGTTGGCGCGTCAGCCCTTGAAGACGTCCTTGATCTTCTCCTTGGCCTGGCGAGTATCGCCCTTGGCCTTCTCGGCGCGCCCTTCAGCGGTCAAGGATTCGTTGCCCACCGCGCGGCCGGCCGTCTCCTTGAGCTTGCCCTTGGCCTGCTCGGCCTTGGCCCGGCTCTTCTGGTTCTTCGACACAGCTGATCACTCCTGAAGGATGGTGACAAACCGTACGTGTTGCTTCTGACCGCGATTCCGGCTGCCAAACCAGCTGGACGTCCAGGGAGTGCGGAGACCGACGGTGAGGCGTCGTTCGGACACGTAGGAGCCGGCCGCGGTGCATACGCCGTCCGGCCACCGGCCCGTCCGGGCCCGGTCCCCTGGGGCAACATGCCCGCGTTCGCTGTGATCGACGGTTTCGGCCCGGCTCCTCCTCACTCTGTGACGGTCGGTCGCGTTCGCCGCAGCCGCCCGGACGGGCGCCTCGCGGTCGCGGCGGAGGACGGCTTCCGGCCCGCTGCGCCGCCGGCGTGGACGCGGTGGCTGCGGTTCGCCCACGTACGTGGTCCGCCGTTCGAGCGCCGCACGCCACGGAACGGGCGCCCGCAGCTCGTCCCGCCTGGGATCCCCTGGCCCCAGCCCGCTCCCGCTCGTGCTCCCGCAGAGACTTCAGTCCCTGCCCGACTCAGCCGGCCGCCTGGCCGTCGACGGAGATGTCCAGGCGGTCGGCCAAGGTGGTGAGGGTCCTTCCCAGGGGGAGCATGACGCGTGTGACGGCGTGCTGGTCGCCGCGGGTCGGGTCCCGGTTGACGATCAAGACGGGCTTCCCGGCCTGGGCTGCCTGGCGGACGAACCGGAGCCCGGACATCACCGTCAGTGAGGAGCCCAGGACCAGCAGTGAGGTCGCCTCACCGACCAGTTCGCGGCAGCGCTCGACCCGCCCCGGCGGAACGGCTTCGCCGAAGAACACCACGTCCGGTTTGAGGATGCCGCCACACTCCGAGCAGGGCACCACGCAGAAGTCTCCGATCTGTTCGTCGGTGAGGTCGGCGTCACCGTCCGGGTTCAGTCCGGCGGCCACCGGCTCGAAGCCCGCATTGGCCTCCTCGAGCCGCTGGGCGAGTTCACGGCGGGAGCTGAAGGTGCCGCAGGAAAGGCAGACAACCCGGTCCAGGCTTCCATGGAGTTCCACCACCCCCTCGCTGCCGGCGGCCTGATGCAGGCCGTCGACGTTCTGGGTGATCACACCCGAGAGCAGACCGTGCCGGCCGAACGCCGCCACAGCCCGGTGCCCGGCGTTGGGCCGGGCGCGGCCGAACGTGCGCCAGCCCAGATGACTGCGCGCCCAGTAGCGGCGCCGGGCCTGAGCACCGGCGGTGAATTCCTGGTACGTCATCGGGGTGTGCCGACTCAGGCTCCCGCCCTCACCCCGGTAGTCGGGGATGCCCGACTCCGTGGATATGCCCGCCCCGCTGAGCACCAGCACACCGCCGGTCCTCAGTGCATCGGCGACCGGCTCAGGATCGGCGGTGCCAGGACGTAGGCCCTCGGTCGGGGTCCAGCTCAGAGTGGGGCGCATGCGCATGCCGCCAGCCTACGGAACGGTGTGCGTCGGTCCCCGTGGTGCGCGCGTCCACGTCCGGCGGTCGTCACTACGGCGAGGCCCAAGCCGTGCAGCACCGCCACGTCGTTGACTACCCAGGCGGCCAGCAGGCCCCATGTCACGGTGGCAGGGGCGGCAGTCTTGGCAGGCATCGGTACAGCCTCAGGTCCACGCGCCGCCGCCATCTTCGACGCCGCTCGCGAGCTCCTGGCAGAGCGTGGGCATGACGGCCTCACCATCGAGGCCGTCGCCCGGGCGGCAGGCGTGAACAAGACGACCATCTACCGCTGGTGGCCCTCGAAGCCGGCCTTGGTGCGCGCCACCGTGCTGCATGCCAGGGCCCTCGACATCTCCGTCCCGGATACCGGGAGCCTGCGCGGAGACCTCGTTGCGCTCGTTGAGCAGGTCACCGGGTTGCTCACCGGACCGCATGCCGAACCGGTCGTGCGTGCCCTGGCCGGCGCGTCGGGTCAGCCGGAACTGGCCGAACTCACCCGGGAGCTCTTCGCTGGAGGCTTTGCCCGTGAGCAGCCCGTTTTCGAACGTGCTCGCGCACGGGGTGAGCTGCCCGCGACCGACCCCCAATTGCTGGTCGACCTCGTCGCCGGAGCCGTCCGGGTCCGCGTGCTGCTGCGCCGCCAACCGCTGCCGGACCGCTTCGCGGCCGACGTCGTAGATGCGGTGCTCCACAGCGCGAGGTACCCGGGTGAAGGGGAGTGAACCGTTGGCGCAACATAGTTGTCAACAGTGTTGCGCCCATGGCTGCGTGTGAACCGAAAGGCGGGGCGAGGGCAACGGCACCGCCACCCCCGACCCGCCCCCGAGGGGCCTGCGGGCACGCGCCTACGCGCCGCGGAGTGCTTCGACCCGCTTCTCGATGGCGGTGATCAGCGCCTCGACCCTGGCCGCGAAGATCTGCTCGTCCGTCACCTCGGCCAGCTCCGTGCTCAGCCGGGTGATGTTCGGGAATCCCTCGGCGTCGACCAGCCGGTACTCCCGGCTCCACGAAGACTCGTCGGCCTCCCGGATGTCCGGTTCGAACAGCAGGTAGGCGGCGCGCTGCCCCACGTAGGCGAGCAGTGAGTCACCCACCATGCGGTAGTGGACGGCCGCCTCGGCGCCGTCGAGCCCGGCCTCCCTGACGGCTCCGATGATGAGCTCGACGACGCGGAACTCGTTGGGCCGGCGGGTGGTGCGGCTGGCCATGGTCGAGCCGACCACCGGATAGCGCAGCGCGACCTCCAGGGAGGCGTCGGCGAGCGCCCGCAGCCGCCCTTTCCAGTCGAGGCCCTCGGGGATGCTGTCCACCACCTCGCCGAGCGTGCGGTCGGCGACGGAGAGCAGCAGCTCGTCCTTGTCGCGGAAGTGTCGGTAGATCGCTGTGGGGTCGGCGCCGAGCTCCTCGCCGAGGCGTCGGACGGTGAAGGCGTCCGCGCTGCCGCGAGCCGCGATGCGCAGGCTGGCCTCGATGATGGCGTCGGGCGTGAGCTGGCTGCCCGCGCGCTTGGTCCGGGCGGATGTGTCGGATGACTTCGGCATGGTGCGGCCAGTGTAACGATGTGGAACGGAGGGAGCGCAACACCGTTGACAACAATGTTGCGCTCCCGTTCACTCCTCCTCAACAACAAGCCGAGCGGGTCCGCCCGCCGATGGGGAGGGGTGCGTCGATGGCAGTCAGCAAGGAGCCGATCGTGCAGCGGGCCGACACCGTTTTCGTGGGAGGACGGGTCTTCACCGGCACCGGCACCGGCACGGGCACGGGGACCGGGGCCGCCGCCGGACCCGTCGACGCCGCCGTCGCCGTCGGAGGTGGCCGGATCCTCGCCGTTGCCGACGAGGCCGCCGTCCGCTCGCTCGCCGACGAGTCCACCGAGGTCGTGGACCTGGCGGGCGGACTGCTCGTCCCCGGCTTCCAGGACGCGCACGTCCACCCCGCGGTGGCCGGCGTCCTGATGCTCGGCTGCGACCTGTCCGAGGAGCGCACCATCGAGGGCTATCTGGCCGTCGTGGCCGCGTACGCCAAGGAGCATGCGGATGCCGCGTGGATCCGCGGCGGCGGATGGTCGATGGACGTCTTCCCCGGCGGCACGCCCACCCGCGGCATGCTCGACGCGGTGGTCCCGGACCGGCCGGTCATGCTCACCAATCGGGACGGTCACGGAGCCTGGGTCAACACCCACGCGCTCCGGCTCGCGGGCGTGGACCGCAGCACCCAGGATCCGGCCGACGGCCGGATCGAGCGGGAGGCGGACGGCACCCCGGCGGGCACGCTCCAGGAGGGCGCCGTGGATCTGGTCGCCCGGCACGTGCCCATCGCGACGCCGGACGAGGCGCTCGCCGGCCTGCTGGCCGCGCAGGAGCACCTGTTCAGCCTCGGTGTGACCAGCTGGCAGGACGCCATGATCGGCGCCTTCCCGGGCAACCCCGATAATTTCGGCGTCTACCTGCGTGCCGCGAGCGAAGGTTCCCTGCGGGCGCGCGTCGTCGGCGCGCTGTGGTGGGACCGCGAGCGCGGACTGGAGCAGATTCCCGAGCTGGAGGAGCGGCGCCGCACCGGCCGGGTGGGCCGCTTCCACGCCACCTCCGTGAAGATCATGCAGGACGGCATCGCCGAAAACTTCACCGCCGGAATGCTGGAGCCGTACCTTGACGGCTGCGGCTGCGCCACCGGGAACTCCGGGCTCAGTTTCATCGACCCGGAGCTGCTCACCGAAGCGGTCGCCCGCCTCGACCGCTCGGGCTTTCAGCTCCACTTCCACGCGCTCGGGGACCGCGCCGTACGGGAGGTCCTCGACGCGCTGGACGCAGCGCGTGCCGTCAACGGCGCCAATGACAACCGGCACCACCTCGCCCACCTCCAGGTCGTCCACCCCGATGACATCGGGCGTTTCGCGCGACTTGGAGCGGCCGCGAACATCCAGGCGCTGTGGGCCGCGCACGAACCGCAGATGGACGAGCTGACCATCCCCTTCCTGGGGCCGGAACGAGCGGCCCTCCAATACCCGTTCGGGGATCTCCAGCGCGCCGGCACCCGGCTCGTCGCGGGCAGCGACTGGTCGGTAAGCAGCCCCAACCCGCTCTGGGGCATCCACGTAGCCGTCAACCGCGCCGTACCCGACGAGGCGCCGAACGCGACCGGGACCCGCGAGTCCTTGCCTCCCTTCTTCCCCGAGCAGGCCCTGACCCTGTCCCAGGCCCTGACCGCCTACACCGCCGGCAGTGCCTGGGTGAACCACCTGGACGAGGTCACCGGCACCGTCGAGGTGGGCAAGTACGCCGACCTCGTCGTCCTCGACCGGGATCCCTTCGCGCACCCCAGCGAGGAGATCGCCGAGACCCGGGTGCTGCGGACCTACCTCGACGGCGAACTCGTCTACGCCGCCTCGCTCTGAACCGACGGACCTCCCCCTCCCCCCCCGCTCACCCCTCTCGGAGGCAGCAGATGCCCTCAGCCCGACCGAGCTCGCGCCGGCCCCGACGGCTTCGCCACACCGCGGCGGCCGCCCTCGCCACGGCCGCCGTGCTCGTCACGAGCGCGTGCGGCGGCCCCGCACACCGGCCCGACGACACCACCAGCGGATACCGGCTCACGGACAGGACGCCCGCCGCCTCGGGCGACCTGGACTCCTTCACATGGTCCGTCTACGCCGAGCCGACCACCATCGACTACGCGCACTCCTTCGACTTCCCGCCCAACCAGATCCTCGCCAACGTCTGCGAGAGCCTGCTGCGCTGGAACCCCGACCTGACGACCTCGCCGAATCTCGCGGCCTCGTACAGCAATCCCACGCCCACCACCTGGGTGTACCAGATCCGCCCGGGCGTGCGCTTCCACGACGGCACGGAACTCACCGCGGACGACGTCGTCGCCTCCCTGCGCCGCAACCTCGACCCCGCGACCGCCAGCGTGTGGGCGTACCCCTTCCGCAACGTCCAGGCGGTCGAGCGCACCGGTCCGCTGGAGGTCACCGTCACCCTGGCGAAGCCGGACTCCACCTTCAACAAGTACCTCGCCGCCGGCCCCGGCACCGTGGAATCCGCCGCCACGCTGGCCAAGGCCGGCAAGGACTACGGCAACGCGCAGACCGGCGTGAACTGCACCGGCCCCTTCTCCTTCGAGTCCTGGACCTCCGGCCAGTCCCTCAGCCTCAAGCGGTTCGACGGATACTGGAACGCCGACCTCAAGGCCAAGTCCGGCCGGGCGAAGTTCGTCTTCCTGGCCGACCCCACCACCCGCGTCAACGCCTTCCGCAGCGGCGAGGTCGACGGCGGCTGGATGGTCCCGCCGAACGCCTACAAGCAGTTGGGTGCCACCGAGGCCGGAAAGCTCTACTTCGGCCGGAGCACCACGGTCGTCGACGAGGTGGTGAGCAGCCTCAAGGGCCCCCTCGGCGACGCCCGGGTCCGCCAGGCGCTGCTGATGGCCATCGACCGCAAGGGAATCGTCAAGGCCGGCGCGGGCGGAGTCGGAGAGGTCGCCCATTCGCTGACCACCGACAACCTGTGGGACGACGCACCCGCCGCCGCACGCGAGGGCATCCTCAAGGACGTACCGACGTACCCGTACGACCCGGCGAAGGCCAAGGCGCTCGCCGCAGAGGCCGGGGTGGACGGCCAGAAGATCGTGATCGCGACCAGCCCGCTGGACTCCCAGACGACGATCATCACCCAGGCCGTCGCCCAGGCCGCCACGGCCATCGGCCTCAAGCCGCAGATCGATTCCCTCTCCGCCGAGAAGTACACGACCCTCTTCACCGATCCGGCCGCACGCGAGGGCATCGACCTGTTCCTCACCTTCTGGTACACGTCGATCACCGACCCGCTGGACGTGTACGGCTCGCTCCAGACGGGCTCCTTCAGCAACTACGGCAACTGGTCCGACCCGGCCTTCGACGCCGCCGTCGACAAGGCCGTCGCGGCCCACGATCCCGCCGAACACGCCGCGGCCAACGCCGAGGCCCAGCGAACGGCACTGCGCGAACTGCCGTGGCTGCCCCTGTACACGCAGCCCGTCAGTGTCTTCATGGGCAAGCGGATCACCGGCGTCCAGCCCTCGATCGCCTACCTCTACTACCCGTGGGCCGCCGAGATCGGAGCGAAGCGATGACGCCCGCACCGGTACTGGCCCGGGTCGGCCGGGTGCTGCGCCGGCTGGCCGCCATGGCGGCGACCTTGCTCGTCACCTCCTTCCTGGTGTTCTCCTCGCTCTTCCTCGTCCCCGGGGACCCGGCCGCCTTCCTGGTCAAGGGACGCAGCCCGAGCCCGCAGGAACTCGCCGCGATCCGGCACCAGTACGGCTTCGACGAGCCGTTCCCGGTCCGGTACGGGAAGTGGCTCGACGGTGTCCTGCACGGCGACTTCGGCCGCTCCTACCTCTTCCACCAGGACGTCGGCTCGGTCATCTGGTCGCGGCTGCCCGCCTCCCTGTTGCTGGTCGGCGTATCGGCCCTGATGATCGTCGTCGTGGGGGTCGGAGCCGGCATCGTCGGAGCGCTGCGCCGCGGCACGCGCACGGACCGGACCCTGATGCTGCTCGTGACGGTGGGCGCCGCCGCCCCCGCCTTCGTTGCCGCCCTCCTGTTCCGGTCGGTGCTGGGCGTGCGACTGGGCTGGTTCCCGACCATCGGCAACGGCACCGGCCTGCTCGACCGGCTCCACCACGTCGTGCTCCCGGCAGCGGCCCTGTCGGTGACCTTCATGGCGCTGGTGACCCGGGTGACCCGGTCGGCGATGCTGGACGAACTGCGCCGTGAGCACGTCGAGGTCGCACTCAGCCGGGGAACGCCGCGGCGGACGGTGATCAGGCGGCACGTGCTGCGCAACGCGCTGGGCCCGATCGTGACGGTCTCCGCACTCCTGGTCTCGGGGATGCTGGTGAGCACGGCGATCGTGGAGACCGCCTTCGGCATGGCCGGGGTCGGTTCGCTGCTGGTGCAGTCGGTGGACCAGATGGACTTCCAGGTCGTGCAGGCCATCGTGCTGCTCGTCGTCGGCGCGTTCGTCGTGGTCAACGCCCTGGTGGACCTGGTGCATCCGCTGATCGATCCGCGGGTCGCGGCCGGGGGGAGTGCGCGATGAGCCTGCGGACCTCACCCCCGGCGGGCACCCCGGCCATCCCGGCCGGCGCGGCGGCCGCGTCCCCCGGCGGGATGCTCCGCGCGACGTTCACCCGGATCCGGAGACTCGGCGGCGGCCCGCTGCACGCGAGCTGCATGCTGCTCCTGGCCCTGTTCCTGGTGCTCTCCCTGTTCGGCCCCTGGCTGGCGCCGTACGACCCGACCTTCGGCTCGCTCGGCGACACCCTCGTCGGGCCGAGCGCCCAGCACTGGCTGGGGACCGACCAGGGCGGCCACGACACCTTCTCGGCGCTGATCGTCGGCACCCGGTCCAGTCTCGCCGGACCCCTCGCGGTAGTGCTCTTCTCCACCGCGGCGGGCATCGCCGTCGGCCTGTTCACCGCCTGGCGCGGCGGGTGGATCGACACCCTGGTCGGGCGTGTGCTCGACGTCCTCTTCGCCTTCCCCGCGCTGCTGCTGGCGATCCTCGCGGTGGCCCTCTTCGGCAAGGGGATGACGGCGCCGGTCATCGCGATGGCGATCGCGTACATGCCGTACACCGCACGCGTCGTACGAGGTCTGGCGGTGCAGGAGAAGGCCCGGCCCTACATCGCGGCCTACCGGGTGCAGGGGCATTCCGCGGTGTTCGTCGCGGTCCGCGCCCTGCTGCCCAACATCGCCCCGACCCTGCTCGCCCAGTCGACCGTGAACTTCGGCTACGCCCTCCTCGACCTCGCCGCCCTGTCGTTCCTGGGGCTGGGCGTCCAGCCGCCGACACCCGACTGGGGCGCCATGATCAATCAGGGGCAGACCGCCGTCCTCCAGGGACAGCCGCTGTCCGCGATCGTGCCGGCCGTCGCGGTCGTCCTGGTGGTCGTCGCCTTCAACGTCGTCGGGGAGACCCTCGGCGACCGGCTCGCCGGGAGGGACTCCTGATGGCACTGCTCGAGTACGAGGACCTGCACATCGCGCTGCCCACGACGGCCCGCCCGGTCCTGGACGGCATCACCCTGACCGTCGCAGCCGGGGAAGTCGTCGCCCTGGTCGGCGAATCCGGCTCCGGGAAGTCGGTCACCGCCCGCGCCGCCCTCGGGCTGTTCCCCCCGGGCTGCGTGACCCGTGGCCGGGTCCGGGTCGACGGCATCGACCTCGTCGGCGCCGACGAGGCCGGCCTGCACGAGGTACGGACCGCCAAGGCTGCGATGATCTTCCAGGACCCCAGGGCGGCCATCAACCCGGTACGCCGCGTCGGTGACTTCCTGACCGAATCGCTGCGGATCGGCCAGGGCTGGCCGAAGGACCGGGCGAACGCCCGCGCCGTCGAACTGCTCACCGCCGTCGGCCTCCCCGATCCCGCCCGGCACCTGGACCAGTACCCGCACGAGCTCTCCGGCGGCATGCTCCAGCGTGTCGTGATCGCCGCGGCCCTCACCACCGAGCCGCGTCTGCTGCTGTGCGACGAACCCACCACCGCACTCGACGTCAGCACCCAGGCCGAGACCATGTCCATCCTCGGGCGGCTCCAGCGCGAGAGGGGCCTCGGCATGCTCCTCATCACCCACGACGTCGAACTCGCGGCCGCCTCCAGCGACCGGATCTATGTGATGTACGCGGGGCGGATCGTCGAGACGGCCCCCGTGGCCGACCTGTTCGCCACCCCGGCGCACCCCTACACCGCCGGCCTGCTCGGCTCGTCCCCGCCCCTGAGCGGCCCGGCGGGACCGTACGGCCGCCTCGTCCCCATCCCCGGAGCCCCGATGGGCCTCATGGAGTCCGTACCCGGCTGCGCCTTCGCACCGCGCTGCCGCTTCGCCGAGCCCGGCCGCTGCGACCTGTCGCCGCCGCCCCTGCGGCCGCACGGCCCGGGCGAAGTCGCCTGCCACCGCGCGGACGAACTCACCGGCGAGCTCTCCGGCATAAACCCCGGCACAAACCCCGACATGGCGGCGACGGCCGCGACGATCCCGGCTCCGGCCCGCACCGGCGCTCCGGACGAGGAGGACCGTTGACCACCACCGAGCCGATCCCGGCGCTGCTCCGGGCGAGCGGCCTGCACAAGACGTACCGGACCCGGGGGACCGAGGTCGTCGCGGTCGACGGCCTGTCGTTCTCCGTACCGCCGGGCGGGGCGCTCGGCATCGTCGGGGAGTCGGGTTCCGGCAAGACCACCACTGCCCGGATGCTGGTCGGCCTGGAATCCCCCGACGCGGGGGAGATCCTCGTGCAGGGCGAGCCGTTGGCGAAGGCCGCACGGGGGAAGGCGGCCCGGCTGGCCCGGGCCAAGGCCGTCCAGATCGTCTTTCAGGACCCCTACCTGTCGCTCGACGGCCGCATCAGCATCGGCGCGACCCTGGACGGTGTCCTGCGGCTGCACGGAGCCCACGACCGTACGGCGCGGGCCGCCCGGGTCAGCGAACTGCTGGCACAGGTCGGTCTCGGCGACCGCGAGGCGGCGGCCCTGCCCCGCAGCCTGTCCGGCGGGCAGCGCCAACGTGCGGCCATCGCCCGGGCGCTGGCCGTCGAACCGGCCGTGCTGGTGCTCGACGAGGCCGTGTCCGCCCTCGACGTCTCGGTCCAGGCGCAGGTGCTCAACCTGCTCGCGGACATCCGCCGCGACACGGGCATCGGCCTGGTCTTCGTCAGCCACGACCTGGCGGTCGTCCGGTACGTCTGTGACGAGGCGCTGGTCATGTACCGGGGCCGGACGATGGAGCACCGGCCCGTGGCGGAACTCCTCACCACGCCCCGCCACCCCTACACCCGGCTGCTGCTGGCGTCCGTCCCGCACCCCGGCTGGGACCCCGACTCCATCAGCCGCCGCCGACGCGGGCTCGACCTCGTGACTGCGACCTCGTGACGGTGACTCGGGACACCGACGTCGTGACTCCGACCGCGGACCGCTGAGCCGGAACGCCGGAACGCCGGAACGTGGTCGTTCACGGAAACCGCCATCCCGCGAACATCGCTGTGATGAGTGGGTCTTCCGTATCCGCGCCCGCGTCCAGGGAGGCCGCAGTGTCCAGAAGGCCGCAGGAGGTGTTCGAAAGCTACGTCCACGCCGGGACCGTGCCCCGGAACGCCGGTGCCCTTGCCGAGAACTTCACTGCGGACGGTGTCTTCGAGGCACCGCTCATGCGCGCTCAGCTGCGCTCCGCCCCAAGGGATCCGGTGGGGCCGGCGGCGCGCACGTCACGTGCACCAGCCGCCAGAGGTCCGACCGGTGACGACTCAAAGCTCCATCGTCGGTGCCACGCACCCGCCCGCACCCCGCCCCCGCCGCCACCCCCCTGCTCACCCCTGCTGATCACCCATGTGATGCGAAAGGTAACTGTGCGTGCCAGGGTGGAGGGGAAGCCTTCAGCCACGTGTCGCAGAGGAGTCGCGGTCATGGGCGGTAAGCAGGACAAGCGCCAGGAGCCGGGCAAGGGCCGCGAGGAGCAGGAGCGCATGCATCCTGTGAGTCAGGACCCCGTGCACCCCGGTACCCGCGAGGAGCGGTCCGGCAAGATGAGTCCCGAGGAGATCGCGCAGCGCCGCCTGGAGGAGATGCGGCGTGAGCGCGGAGATGACGAAATGCGCGAAGACGAGTTCTGACCGCATCAGATCGCTCTTTGCCCATGCGCGCAGGACCCGGCCGGGCCCGTGGTCACTATCACCCCGGCCGGGTCCTGTCATGCGGCCGGTCCAAGGGCCGACGCAGGCGTCGCCGCCTCCGCCCACGCGGGTATCCATCACGAAAGCAAGTGATCTCCATGGACCCACCCGCGCCACCCGAGCGGCCGCTCGCTTGGGCGGTGGGCACGCTGATGGCGACGATCCCGGTCCCGGCCCGCGAGGCCGAGCGCATCTTGTCCGCGGCGGCAGCCCGAGCGGGTCTGCCCGAGACCGCCCTCGCCGAGGCGATGCTTGCCGCCTCCCGGGGCATGCCCGTCCCGGCCCGCGCTGAGCGGGTCCTGCGCCAGGGCGTCCCCGCCGCCCGCACCCCGACCGCCGCAGCCTCGGCCTCCGGCCCGTATCTGCTGCCGCTCCGGGCGGACGCCGAGCGGGCACTCGGCCGGTTCTTCGAAGCCCGCCTGCGCCTGATCGCAGCACCCACCGACCCGGACGCCCGCCCGGGCCTTCGAGGACTCCCTGCTCACCCTGTGCGTCCCCATGGGCCGGCCCTCCGCCCCCGAGGCGATGCACGAGGCGATGCACGAGGCTCTCCAGTACACCGAGGGCTGACCCCGCAATTCGTGCCGCTCGGCCCGGCCCGCACCCCATCTGAGACGACGGAGGCGGTGTACCCGCAGGGAGGTGAGACATCGGAAGGCCGGTGAGGAGCCGTCGGCGGACGGGGCGAAGAGGCCGCGTGAGCCCTCTGAATGAGATGGCCCTGGCCGGGAAGGCGAAGGCGCAGGACGGGCCTGGTGGCACAGCCACCTTGCAGAGACCACAACACGAGCTGAGGAGAGTCATCATGCCTCGCGGTTCCAGCCCCAAGCGGGAACGTCAGTACGAGCACATCAAGGAGAGTGCCGAGCAGCGCGGCGAGAGTACGAAGCGCGCCAAGGAGATCGCGGCCCGCACCGTGAACAAGGAACGTGCCCGCTCCGGCGAGTCGACGACCGCGAGCCGGTCCTCGATCCAGGACATGTCGTCCTCCAAGCGGGGTGGGCAGCGCTCGCACAGCGGTTCGCAGGGCCCCACCAAGGAGCAGCTGTACAACGAGGCGAAGCAGCGGGGTGTCGAGGGTCGTTCGAAGATGGACAAGGCAGAGCTGAAGCGGGCGCTGGGCCACTGAACGGGCACCGTCCGCGTGATGAAAGGGGTCTGCTGTGACCGAGTTCGACATCTGGGGTTACCGTCCGGATACGGGTTACCAGCGGGGCGCCGACATCGTCGGCTACAAGGTCGAGGCCGCGGACGGCAGCATCGGCGAGATCAGCAAGCATTCCGAGGAGGTTGGTGCCTCCTACGCCGTCGTGGACACCGGGGTGTGGATCTTCGGCAAGCACGTGCTGCTGCCCGCCGGGACGATCAAGATGATCGACATGGTGGAGGAGAAGGTCCCCGTCGACCGGACCAAGGACCAGATCAAGGACCAGATCAAGGACGCTCCCGAGTCCGACGAGTCCAAGCGCGGCGGCGAGCCGTCCTACCTGGAGCAGTTCGCCCGGTACTACAACCAGCCGCACATGTAGCGCGGGCGCACGTGCCCCGGGGCCCGGCGTTCGGCGGAGCACCGCGGAGCCGGCCGAGCCCGTGCATCGGACCCCACCAGCCCAGGCCTTCGGGCCCCGGTGCCTCCGGGACGTGGGGCTTGTCGTGATGGGCGCTGGCCGGCCGCTGCGCCGACGGGCGTTGACCGCTGGTAAGGCCTTCGTAGGGTCGAGATGACCGAGCCCTGCTTGCGTCCCTTCTCGATGAGGTTCTTCCTGGCCAGAGCCTCGAGGTGTTGCGGACGACCTGGGTGGAGGCTGGGCGGTCGGGGTGTGCCTGGGCCAGTTCGGTGGTGACCTCGCTGACCAGGCGGGGTTCCGCGGCCTGGACGAGGAGGGCCGGGACGAGTTCGCGCAGCGGGGGTCCGCTGCCGTGTTCGCCTTCGTTTCGGTGGCCTTCTTCACGGTGGCTGCGGCGGTCTTGCCTGCGGTGGTCTTGGCCTGCGTGGCCAGGGTCCGTTGCACGGGCGGCGGTGCGAGCGCTGGCGCCGGGCGGTTGGCCGGGCGGCCCCCGGGTTCCCGGCCGGGGAGGTGGCCGGGAACCCGGGGCGTCCGCGTCCGGCTTCCGTACGGATCCGGGCGGCAGCCCGTAGTTCGGGCGAGTCGGCTGCATGACGCCGGGGAGGTCGCCATGCGGCTGAGGCCACTGAGGCCCGCTCCGGAAGCACCCCTCCGTGGGTGGCAGCTTCCGGTATCCACGCGTGTATCCCGGTCGCCTTCCCCCAAACACCCTCCCCCAGGAGTTCTGAGAAGACGTCAAGAGCTGCTGTACTCTCGCCACTCGCGGCCGGAGCCACTGCATTGCCGTTCGGCGGGCAGGGTGAACCCCGGATGCCGTACTGGCCGCTCCGCCGCATTCTGGTTGCATGGCGGACCAGACGGAGATCGTTATCCACCCCGTGTCGCCGCAAGGCGGGCGCAAGGTCACCGTGCACGCGCTCGGCGTTGACGCGGACCTTGGCCGGGCGTTCACGCCCGCAGACGTGTCGGAGTTCCTGCGCCGGGCCGGGCTGGAGGATGTGGACCTGTCCGAGGACGGGCCGATCCAGTGGGAAGGGGGCGGCCCCGAGGTGTGGACCAGCGACATCTGACGCCGTCGAGCACCCGGTCGCAAGCGAACTGCAGGGCCGCGCTCAGACCAGGGGGCGGCGCTCGATCATCCGTACAGTGCCCTGGTGCCGCGGATGGGCGACATGCGGGGTGCGGCTTTGTACGTCCGGGCGCCGTGCACCGGCGTTTCCGCCGAGGTGGAAACATCGGGGGACTCATGGGGCCGGGTCTACGTCCCGTGCGCGCCACGCAGGGATTCCGTGATGGTGAGCTCGAGCCTCGCGCAGGGGGGAGCCAGCGCGCCGACGCGTTGGCTCGGCAAAGGGCCGCTTAGGCTGGCCGGATGCGTCACCACGATCTTGTCGTCATCGGTACGGGATCCGGCAACGCCGCCGGCGACGACTCGTTCGCCGATCTGGACGTGGCCATCGTCGAGGAGCGCTGGTTCGGCGGAACCTGCCTGAACGCCGGATGCATCCCGAGCAAGATGCTCGCCTACACCGCGCACGTGGCCCGGACCGTCCGGGAAGCCGGGGCGTACGACGTGGACGCAGAGCTGCGAGCGGTGCGGTGGCGCGAGGTGCGCGACCGCATCTTCGCGCGGCTCGACGCCGAACGAGACGAAGGTCGTACGGGCCGTGAGCAGCAGCACTCGGTCACCGTGTGCGAGGGCAGGGCACGGCTCACCGGCCCCAGGACCCTTCGGATCGACCGGCTGGACGGGGCCCTCGACGTCAGCGCTGGGCAGGTCGTCGTCGCGGCGGGCGGTCGGCCCGTGGTTCCCGGGCCCGTCGCGGAGGCGGGCCTGCCGTACGAGACGTCCGACACCGTCATACGCATCGACGCTCCGCCCGGCACTTGGCGATCCTCGGCGGCGGATATATCGCCGCGGAGCTGGCCGATGTGTTTGCCGAGACGGGGAGCTCCGTCACTATCGTGGAGGACATGGAGCACCTGCTGGGTCCGCAGGACGAGACGGGCGGGAGCGGTTCACCGAACTGGTCCGCTCCCGTTACGACCTCGGGCTCGGCCGGGGGGTCACGGCGGTCGGCGGTCGGCCGGGCGCGCTGCGGCTGACGCTGGACGACGGATCGACGGTCGAGGCGGACATGCTGCTCGTCGCGGTGGGCCGTGTCCCGAACAGCGACCGGCTGGACCTTGAGGCGGCCGGCATCGCCACCCACGACGACGGCCGTGTGATCGTCGACCAACATCAGCGCACCACGGCTGAAGGCGTCTTCGCGCTCGGGGACATCTGTTCGCCGGTGCCCCTCAAGCACGTGGCCAACCGCGAGGCGGAGGTCGTCGCCCACATTCTCCGCCACCCGGACGACCTGATCGCGGCCGACCACGAACTGGTGCCGCCGGCGGTCTTCACCCGGTCTCAGATCGCCTCGGTCGGTGCCACCGAGCATGGGCACGGCCAGCTACGGCGATGTCGCCTACAGCTGGGCGATGGAGGACACCGCCGGATTCTGCAAGGTGCTCGCAGACTCCGGCACCGGCCGCCTTCTCGGCGCCCACCTGATGGGCCCTCAGGCCCCCACCTTCATCCAGCCCCTCGTCCTGGCGGCGACCCTCGGCATCGACGCCGTCACCCTCGCCAAGCCCCCGTACTGGATCCACCCCGCGCTCACCGAGGTCGTGGAGAACGCCCTCCTCGACCTCGGCCTGTGAGCGCGCCCGCCGAGGGAGGCCAGCGGCTGGCCGAGCGCAGCCTGCCCGGCCCGGCCGCGGCTCAAGCAGCGCCGCTCAGCCGACGACGACGGCCCGGGACGGCTGCCTGAGGGGCCACTGGACCATTCGGAACACAAGGAGGCGCCGTGACGGAGCTGGACCCCTTTACCGACGTGCTCGACGGCCCGATGTACGTGGTTACGGCCGCGTCCGGCGGCGAGCGGGCCGGCTGCCTGGTGGGTTTCGCCTCGCAGTGCTCCATCGACCCGCCGAGGTTCACCGTCTGGCTGTCGATCGCCAACCACACCTACCGCGTCGCGCGTGAGGCCGAATACCTCACCGTGCACCTGCTCCACCGGGACGAGCGGGCGCTGGCGGAGCTCTTCGGAGGTGAGACGGGCGACCGGGTGGACAAGTTCGCGCGGGTCGGCTGGCGTCCGGGAGAAGCAGGCAGCCCGGTCCTGGAGCAGGTGCCCATCTGGTTCACCGGCCGGATCGAAGGGCGTATCGAGGGCGGCGACCACGTGGGCTTCCTCCTGGCGCCCGTAGCAGTGTGCCCGCCGATCGAGGGCCCGCGGCCCCCACTGCTCCGGTACCGGGAGCTGCGGGACCTGGAGCCCGGCCACCCGGCCTGAGGCTACGGGCGGGGCCTGGACCAGGAGGGCATCCGTCGGCGGGCGTGCACTGAGCGGTGCGGCGATCCGCGCACGCACGCACTGATGCTCGTTCAGGCGCTCGCCGCGGTCCGCGCCTCGGCGATGACCACGTCGAGAAGGGTCAGCAGGGCGTCGCGGGCGTCCGTACGGGAGCGGGCGTCGAGCAGGAGGACGGGCGTGGCCACCCAGACACCTCCGGCGGCACTGCCGTCCGAGACCGGCGCGCTGTTGCACGCCCCTTTCGTCCTGCGCGGGCACCTTGACCACCTGCGGGCCGCGGGCCGCCGCACCCTGAGCGCGCCCGTGCTGATGGGGCAGCGCAACACTGATGGCGCCCTGCTCGCTGCCGAACGGCTGGCGGCCGCTCACCGGCCTTTCCCTGTCCGGGCCGTCCGACAGCCCGGAGCCACGGCTTCCGCGTCACTCCCCGTCGTGTGCCCAGCCCTCCGGGGCCGACGCGAAGGCGATGGTACGTAGCAGTAGCAGGGCGGTGACCTGCTCAGCGGGAATAAGCGGAATACCGTCGCCTCCGGGGATGAGCGGAATCGTGACGTGGATCATGAGACCGCCTCCGGCGGGAATGCGTCGGTGGGCGATCGCGCCGTTCCTGCTGGGAACGGCGAGGCACACCCGCAAAGGGTCGTCCGAGGTGCGCATACCCCGAGTGCCCGAGGTCAATCACCCCGGGCCCATCGGGCACCGGAGCCCGTGCTTACCCCGGGCGACGGGGGGTAGGCGCTTAGGCAAAGCCGCTTCCAGCAGCGGGAGGATCGATGACCCGACGAGTGCGCGAGGTGATGACGGGAAATCCGGTGACGGTCGAGCAGCTGACCTCGCTGGCAGAGGCCGCGCGGGTGATGCGGGACGCCGGCATCGGGGACGTACTGGTCGTCGACCAGGGCCGGCTGCGTGGCATCCTCACGGACCGGGACATCGTCGTCCGAGCGTTGGCGGAGGACAGGGACCCCGCCGAGACGACCGTGCGGGCGATCTGCAGCAGCGATCCGCTCACGGTCGGGCCCGACGACCGCGTCGACCAGGCCGTTGACCTCATGCGCCGGCACGCGCTGCGGCGCCTGCCGGTGGAGGCTGAGAGCGGTGAACTCGTCGGCATCGTCACCCTTGGCGATCTGGAGGTCGAACGCGATCCGGGATCGCCACTCTCCGCCATCGCGGCCGCCGAAGGGAGAGACCGGTGAAGCCGACGTACCAGGTGCAGCACGAGACGACGGGCTGCGCAGCGTCGACGCGGAACTGCTGGGACGACTTCGCATCGGTACTCCGGGAAATGAACTGCCTCTTCCGGCAGGGGCCCGCCCCACACCGCCGGCGGCACCCGCCAGGTACGTGCTATCGCCGGCGTGACCAGCGCCGTTACGGAGGGCGACCTCACGCAGTCGATCACCGTTGAGGCCCCGGGCGAGGCCGGAGACCTGAAGGACAGCATCAACGCGATGGTCGAGTCGCTTCGCATGACCACACGGGCCAACCAGGAGCAGGACTGGATCAAGACCAACCTCGCGCGGGTGTCCGGCCTGATCGAGCGACTGGCCGAAGCGGAACCTGCGCGGGGGCACGACACGGGATCGTCGGGCGAGCCGAAGGAGGCCCGCATGACCAGGTACGGGCCCTCGGCGTCATCCTCGGCGGTCGCTCCGGCATGAAACGGCGAAGCTGATCAGTGCAGCCGGACGTGCATGACAGCCACGATCGGGGGGAGCCGCCGGGTGAAGCCGGTACGGCCACCGGCGCCGGACCCTACCGGCCCCCAAAGCGTGGCTGGGCCCGCGGACCGCTCGTCATCATCCTGGCATTCGCGCTGGCCTGCGCCCTCTTCCTCCTCGTCAGTGGAAGAAGCCATGAGCAGCAGTAATACACCGCACGGCGACGACGTCTACCAGCCGGATGCCCCGGCGGAGCCGCAACCCGACATGGAGAACGCCCTGGATGAACCCGGTCTCGACGAGAACCTGGAGAACGGCACGCCGGGGAGAGCCTGGACCGGCGTCTCGCCCGCGAGAATCCGGAGGCTGACGCCGATCCCGACGATCCGACCCTGGACGAATTCGCCGACGAGATCGGCGAACCCGCCGAAGCCGGCCCCGTACGGGCGGGGCGGCTGGCGGGCACGTACCCCCGGATACTCGCCCTTGGCCCCCACGCGATCTCGCCCGCCACCTCGGCGACGTCAGCTGGGGAACCATGCGCCGACAACTCGACCGATGGGCACGGCACGGCCACATCCGTAAAATTGGACCCGCCGCCTACACCACACCACACCAGTCAAGGCACCCGATAACCCCCTTGCCACCAGCAAGAATCCGTCAACTACCCGACCTTGGATCAAGCCCAATGCCTCGGGCTCAGCTGGTGAGGCGGAGGCTGACTTCCAGTTCGTGCTCGCCCGGTACTGTGCCGCGGTCCTCCACGGCGAAGGCCGCGGCCAGTTCCTCCTTGACTTTGCGCACTGGGTCGGCCGCGCCGAAGAGGTCAACGTCGACGGGACCGGCCAGTGGATCCGTCGGGGCCGCACCCGCCTTGCGTCGGGTGCGGGAATCGACGGCCATGGACCACACCATGGGGTGCCCCGTAGTCGAGGCCTTCACCTCGCTGCGCGAGGGCTCGGCGCCCTCGGGGAACGCGGCTTCCAGGGCGCGGAACACCACGCCCGCGTCCTGGTGCTCGCAGCCGCTCAGATGGACACTGACGTGATCCGCGCTCTCGGAGCCGCTCATGATGTGGTACTCCCTTGTGCCGTCGAGTCTTGCCGACCAGCCCTGCTGTTGCGTCTTGCCGTCAAGACGGCTGTCAGTCCGACTGTATGGGCGGCCGTGCCGCGAGGCATCAGCATGGGGGCCGACCGGGGTCCGCCGGATGGGGCCCGGCTGATGGGCTAGGTGTGATCCGGTCTCTTGAGCGCAGGCCCCTTCCGTGAGGGAGGGGGTAGCTCATCCACAGAGTGGGTGCAGGCCCCCGAACCACTCTCACACAGAAGGCAGCTGCCTGGGCGTCAGGCGGGCGCGTTTGTCGGCCGTGCCGCTCCACGCATAGGAAGCCTGCGCAGGACGCTCCGCCCGGGAGCACGAGACTGCAGCCGAGCTCCAGTGATCTCGCCGTCCAGAAGTACACGGCACCCGCTCCTGCGTCCGGCGGGCAGACGGTCACGGGCAGAGTGGGGCTCATCCCTCCCCCCTGCCGCTCCCTGGTCATCCGGACGCTTTCCTCCACGCCGCTGCCACGACAGCCCCACCGCAGCAGCGGGGCCGCCCCGTTGAGGACTTCAATGCGTCGCCCAGGCCACCAGGTCATTGTCAGCGCACACCGGCGCAATTCACTATCGGTCGGACCTCCGGAAGCGCCCGTCGAGCCGGGCGCGGCCGACCGTCGGCCCGGTTCGTTCTCCGGTAAGTGCTCGCCGAATGCCGGGCGCCCGGCGCCCGGCGCGTGGCGTTGCCGTGGACGAGCGGTCCGTGTGAGCGATCCTGCAGAGGTCGTCAGTCGGCCGGGATCCCGCAAGACGGTGCCGTGATACGACCACCTCGAGGCTTGTCGACCGACGTGTCCAGGTGGATTCCTGATCTGAGGAGACGATGAGCATGTCGGCCGAACCCGTCGGGGGGCCCGCCGTGACACCGCTGGACGCGTTCGCGCTGGTGCGCACCCGCGGGTACGCGTGCTGCTGGTCATAACGGTGCTTCTCGGCATCCCGATCTCCGCGGTGGCCTTCGGGTTCCTCGCGCTCGTGTCCGAGCTCCAGTCGCTGACCACGCCGACGCGGTGACCGTCCTGGCCTCCGATCTGATGGACTACGTCGTCGGCGCCACCCTGTACGTCGACGGCGGGATGACGCTGTTCCCCGGCTTCGCCACCGGAGGCTGACCGCGCCGTGGACGATCACGTCACGCCCCGCCGGGTGGTGATCCTCGGCGGTGGCTTCGCCGGCCTCTTCGCCGTGCGGGCTCTGCGCAGCGCCCC
The DNA here is from genome assembly GCF_044769045.1 of Streptomyces sp. NPDC090741. Classification (NCBI taxonomy): domain Bacteria; kingdom Bacillati; phylum Actinomycetota; class Actinomycetes; order Kitasatosporales; family Streptomycetaceae; genus Streptomyces; species Streptomyces sp. NPDC090741. The sequence goes on from NZ_JBIVXF010000010.1 coordinate 117,287, forward strand.
GGTCGCGGTCACCCTGGTCGACCGCTGCGCCCACCACCTGTTCCAGCCGCTGCTGTACCAGTGCGCCTCCGGCATCCTCTCGGAGGGGCAGATCGCCCAGCCGCTGAGGGCGGTTCTGCGTCGCCACCCCCAGGTGCGGTGCGTGCTGGCGACGGCCACCGGCGTGGACGTGGCCGGGCGGGTCGTCCACGCGCTGAAGCCTGACGGCGGCGCGCTGGAGCTGCCCTACGACGATCTGATCGTGGGGATCGGCGTGCGGCAGTCGTACTTCGGGCACGGCGAATTCGCGTCGTACGCGCCCGGTATGAAGACGCTGGCGGACGCACTGACGGTGCGTACGAAGATCTACCAGGCCTTCGAGGCGGCCGAGGCGAGCGAGGACCCGCATGAGCGGGCGCAGTGGCTCACGTTCGCCCTGGTGGGCGGCGGCCCCACCGGGGTCGAGCTGGCCGGGCAGATCCGGGAGATCGCCGGCCATACGCTCGACCGGGAGTTCCGGGCCGTCGACCCCGGTCGGGCGCGGGTGCTGGTCTTCGAAGGCTCGGACGGTGTGCTCGGCGCGTTCGGCCCGGTGCTCTCACGCCGGGCCGCCCGCACGCTGGACGCCCTCGGCGTCGAGGTTCACCTGGGGTCGATCGTCAGCGACCCGTTCTGGGCGCCGGACGCCGACTGCCACGCCTGCATACCCGCTCTGGACGCCTCCTTGGTCTGCCGCCATTTCATGGCCGCCTGATGGGAGGGCGGCACGTCCATGTCGCGGATCATGCGACGGCATGCCGCGAACACGGCGGAGGCCGCGAGGGCCATGCCGGTGCACACCAGTGCGGTACCGGTCGCGGCCAGCACGGCACCCGTCGTGATGAGCCGGGTGTCGATCTCGATCTTCCGGTGGGACTGGTGGTGGTGATGGTTCATGACTCCACCATCCACCGGAGGTGGCCCACTTCGCATCCCGGCCAAAGGCCCAGGATGCCGCACCACTCGAGTGGCGGTACGGGTAGCGGTGGCGGCAGGCGAGGAGTGGACGAGTGGGCCTACGCCCTCGGTGCCCCATTGGCGTCGGCCGGCGGCCAGGTCACGGGGGAAGGCGCGAAGCGCCCGCGCTGTGTCTTGCGGCGGCAGCGGCTTGCCGTCCGGGCCGGCAGGATCCGTGGCAGGATGCGACTCATGTGACCAGCCGGGCACCCGCAGGAGACTTCGGGGATCGGCCTGGGGGTGGAGATCCCCTCTCCACCCCCAGGCGGAGTGGTCAATGGTCGCCCTCAGGGTGCATGTGGTCGCCCGGCTGACTGTTGGGCCGTGTATGCCCCGTGTTGGTAGCGCCGTGCGCGTCGTGGCCGGTGCCGGGTGAGCCGCCCATCATGCGGAGCATGTCCCGGCCGCCGGTGCGGAAGAACCTGATCAGGAGCGCGGTGGCCAGGAGAAGGAAGACGATGTTGAGCCAGGTGGTGTAGTTCCACGTGATCCCTTCCATGAGGATCTTGGCGTCGGCCTGGTCGGGGATGAGTCCGAGGCCGCCGAAGGTGAATTCCACGATGTACCCGGCGATGACGGTGGCGATGTAGAAGGTGCCGAGGAGGAAGAGGGCCATTTTCGGCCCGTAGTACTTCCGGTAGATGTTGAGGATCGGGAGGATCAGCAGGTCGGCGAAGATGAACGCGACGACGCCGCCGAAGCTGATACCGCCCTTCCACAGCACGACGGCGAGTGGCACGTTGCCGATCGAGCAGACGAACGAGGCGATCGCGACCAGCGGGCCGATGACAGGCCCCCACAGCTTGGACGCCAGCGGATGGCCTTCGAAGAAGAACGTGCTCCAGAACGAGTCCGGTACCCAGGCGGCGATGGCGCCGGCGATGAGCAGGCCGATGACCAGGTCCCGCAGGATCGCCGCCCACTCCATGACGAAGACGTGGCTCGTGGAGGTGAAGCCTTCGCCCGACAAAAGCCGCCGGGTGAAGGAGCCCTCCCGCTTCACGGACATGTCCATCGCGGCATGGCCCTCCATCGAGCCGGCCAGCCCGCGCTCGGCCTGCTCGCGTGCCTGGCGAAGGAGCTTGTCGCGCAGGAACAGCCGGAACAGCACCGCCAGGACGACGATCATGATGGGGCCGCCGACGAACTCCGCCGCGGTGAACTGCCAGCCCATCAGCAGGGCCAGGATCACGCCGAGCTCGACGACCAGGTTGGTGGAGGCGATCTCGAAGGCCATCGCGGCGGTGAAGTTCGCGCCCTTGCGGAACAGCGAGCGTGCCAGCGCGACCGCGGCGTAGGAGCAGGAGGAGGACGCCGCGCCGAGACCGGCGGCGATGGCCAGGGTGTGGGGGCGGTCGTCGCCGAGGTGGGAGACGACCGTGGACTTGCGGATGACGGCCTGGACCACCGCGGACAGGGCGAAGCCCAGGATCAGGGCCCAGGTGATTTCCCAGGTCATGGAACCGGCGATCGACAGTGCGTGCAGTACGGCGTGGATCATCCCTGAAGCCTTCCGGCAGCGGTACGTCCTACCGGCCATCGACACGGCTCACCTGGCCGGTGCCGCCGTGCGAGTGGGTGGGGCGCGGCCGCTGGGGCGGCGCCCCACCGGGAGTTGTCCCTACGATCCGGCCGTGGGACAGACCCCGGCACAGAAGGCCGCGAAGGCGGCGAGCGGGCAGCAGCCGAAGAGGAAGCGGCCCGGCAAGGCACAGCGCGAGGCGATCAAGCGGGCGCAGGCGGCCAAGAAGGCCGGCGGCGGAAGGCCGACCGCGAAGAAGGCGGTGCCGCTCCCGCGCGGCTCGCTGCGGGCCGCGTACCCGGGCACCTGCCCGGTCTGCCTGAAGGACTACGGCAAGGGCGACGTCATCACGAAGGTGGCCGACGGTTGGGGACAGCCCGCCTGCACGCCCCGCCGGCTGTCGGCGGCCGAGCGGGAGTTCGCCAGGAACGAGGCCCGGATCGAGAGCGGCGAGACCTACCGCGCCCAGAAGCCTTCGGACTGGCGGCTCGGCTCCTCACCGTCCAGCTCCCGCCCGGCCCGCTGAGCGGACGGCCGGGCGGTGTGGCGGCGGCCGCGGACAAACCGGCCCGGTACAGCGGTAGTCAAGGCGAAAACGGACATCCGTCGGCGGTGATCGTCAGACCGTGGTCAAGGGGCGGCTCCTCACGGTGGGTCCGGACCGCGCGCGGATCTGCGCACGGGCCGGACGACCGCCGACCCGGCCCGCAGGCCGGACGGATTTCGCACATGACGGCGATGGGCAGCGTGCGGGCGACGGTAGCGACGAAGTCCGCTCGGCCGTGCTCGGTGAGTTCGGCGTCCAGTCGGTCGAGGTGGATGCGCACGAGCCGGCGGACGACGGGACGCAGGCGTTCGAGAGCCGCGGGAGTGAAAGGACCGGGCTGAAGGCGACGCATCTGCCCGTGCACAGGAGGGTTGAGTCGCGGAAGCGTGCGCAGGATCTTGGCGCTCAGGCCGTCGGTGTCGAGGCCGCGCGTCGCACGCCACGTGTGGTCGGGCACGTGCCAGACCCGGTCGGTGAGGATCTGGAAGCATTTGGTGTGGCCGGTGACCAGGAGCGCGTATGAACCGAGGCTTACCACCGGCCCTGCGCTGCGGATCTCCTCGAAGAAGGGGAACGGGTTGTCGCGCCCGTGCCGGGATTGAAGACGGCGGATGACGCCACGCGGTGCGGGCGGGGCGGCCAAGGGTGCGGTGGCCGTGTCGGTCGGTGGCATGCGGCATGCTCCCGTGCGCGGGCAGTGCCCTGTGCGGTGTGGTCTACGCGGTGCGGAATACAGCGTCGCCGGCGCCACCCGGCTGATGCACCGGCTCGGCTTCAGCCCGCAGATCCCCGCCCGGCGGGTGGCCGAACGCGACGAGCAGTCCGTCACTGCGTGTCGGGAGGTGACCTCGGCGGAGGTAGAAGGGCCCGGGCGGCCTGCGGGGGCTACGTCTGCTTCGAGGACGAAGCCAGGTTCACCCGTAGGCCGCCTCGGGGACGGACCTGGGGCCGGCGCGGAGTGACTCCGGTCGTCACCATCAGCGGCCGGCGTTCCGGACGGCTGTCGGTTGCCGGGCTGATCGCGATGCGTCCGGGTTCCCGGACCCGGCTGTGTCACCGCCTTCGGACCCACGCCTCGGGCAAGGGCGCACGTCGCAGCATGGGCGAGCGGGACTTCATCGCGCTGGTAGATGGTGTCCACCGGCTTGTCGAGGCACCGATCGTGCTGGTCTGGGACCGCCTGAACACCCACGTCTCCCGCAAGATGCGGCAACTCGTGGCCGAGCGTGAATGGCTGACCGTGTTCCTGCTGCCCGCCTACTCATCCGACCTGAACCCCGTCGAGTGGGTATGGGCACACGTCAAACGCAGCCTCGCCGACCTCGCCGTCATGGCCCTCGACCGCTCGAATCCCTCGTCCGCAACCGCCTCAAACGCCTTCAATACCGGGCCCCACACCCTCGACGGCTTCATAGCCGGCACCGGCCTGACCCTCGACGACCCGGCGTCACCCTGACGAGCCGAAGTCAGTAGTCGTGCGGGGTGAACACGGGGGCCGTCGGAGACCGGGGCCTCCGCCGCCGAAGTCAGCCGCTGACGTTGATAGGGCGAGGTGCTGCGCGCAGTGCTGTCGACGACCTGGACTGGGTCAGCCTGCCAGTTGGGCAAGGGCCAGCGTGTGTGCGCGGGCGAGGGAGTCAGCAGCAGCGCAAGGGATGTCCGGCTGCACGCCGGTGCCCTCCCAGTTCGTGTTGGAGACGGGGTTGATGGCGCGGCCAACGGGGATGGTGGCTTCCAGGTGTGGGTGCACCGTCCAGCCGTTGCACGGATGTGCGCCGCCGCGGGTGCGCTCGCCGACGACTACGGCGCGGCCGAGCTGCTGGAGGTCGTACGCCAGCTCTTCAGCGGCAGAGAAGGTGCTGTCGCTGGACAGCACGTACAACGGCTTGCTGCCGCCGAAGCGCGCGCCGGGAACGTGCGGCAGGCTCCAGGACTGCTCGCTGCGCTCGCCGCCGCGCCAGTGCATGGTGTTGAGGTGAGTGCGCTCGTCGAGTAGGTAGCTGCAGACGAAGGCGACCGTGTCCGGGTCGCCGCCCCGGTTGGTGCGAAGGTCAACGATCAGCGCCTGGGCGCGGGAGGCCAGGGTGAGCGCGGCGGCCAGCGGTTCGGCGGCCCACTCCAGCGGAAACAGCATCGGTGCCAGCTCCACCACGGCGACCCCTCCGTCGAGCAACTCCACCCGGGGCGCACCGCCCAGCGAGGTGTCGAAGTCCCGGCGCATGGCGTCCAAGGTGGCTGCCCCCTGCTTCGGGGGCACCGGGTCGGCGTGGTGCTTCAGCCTCAGGTGCCGGTCGCCGTTGACGGACTGCAGGTCTGCGGTGACCAGCCGGGCGAGCTCCTCGGCGCCGTCGACGTCATAGGCGCCCTCGGCGAGGCGTCGTTGCAGCAGGCCGGCGAGCTGCTCGGCTATCTCGGGGAAAACGTAGTTCTCGGTCAGCAGCCGGGCTGTCTCGTCGATGACAGGGGCCGGCGGAAGCTTCGTTGAAGTCGTCATGGCAGGGAGTAGAGCACTGCCCTTGCGAAAGCGTCAACGAATTTAGACACTTTCGGTATGCGCGATCAGCCTCCCTATCTGCCACCCCCTGAGGACGTCCTGGAGATCGGTGCGCCTGAGCAGTTCGCGGCGCTCGCCCATCCGTTGCGTCAGCGGTTGCTCTTCGCCCTGGGCCACCGGCCTGCCACCACCAGCCAGCTTGCGGCGCAGCTCGACGCGAAGAAGGGCAACCTGGCCCACCACCTCAAAGTGCTCCGCGAAGCCGGGCTGGTCCACATCGCCGAGACCCGCCAGGTCCGCGGTGGCACCGAGCAGTACTACCAGCGCACGGCCCGCCACATGGTCGTCGCCGAACCCCAAGCGGCAGGCACCGCCGCGATGCTCGCCGCGTTCGCCCAGGAGCTGGACCTCTCACCCGCCGAGACCCACCTGACACTGCGCCACCTGCGTCTCAGCCCCACGAAGGCAAGAGAACTCGGCGAGACCCTCGCCCAACTGGTCGACGAGGCCGAGGAAGGTGCAGAAGACCAGCCCGTGCACGGCGTGTTGGTAGCGCTCTATCAGCAGGCCCTGCCGGCCGGCACCACCAGTTCCGCCTAGTGGTGCTTTGTTACTGACTTTGAAGGTGGGTTGTCGTGGGGGCTGGCGATCGGTGATCGTCGCGGTATGCCGGGTGTATGAGGTATCCGCAGGGTGGGTCTGACCGCGGAGAGGCAGGCGTTCCGCGAGCGGGTCCGGATGGAAGCAGTCGCAATGTTCGCCGCCGGGCGGGGCGGCACGGACATCGCGAAGGAGTTGCGGGTCAGCGTCCGGTCGGCCCAGCGTTGGCGGCAGGCCTGGCAGGAGACCGGCCAGGACGGGGTGCGCTCCCGCGGCCCGGCGTCTCGTCCGAAGCTGAGCGAGACCCTGTTCGCCGTCCTGGAGGAGGAACTGGTCAAGGGCCCGGCGGCTCAGGGCTGGCCGGACCAGCGATGGACGCTGGCCAGGATCAAGACCCTGATCGGCCGCCGGTTCCACAAGTCGATGACGCCGCCGGCCTCCCGCACCTGGAGCCGACGCGGCAGCACACCGGTCATCCGGGTCCGCGCACGCTCCCAGCGCCGCTTCTCCATCGCCGCCTTGTGCTGTTGCAAACCCGGCGAACGCCCGCGGTGGCGCCCGTTCTCCTCGATGAGGAGTCGTTCCGCGGCCGGATCGCCGCGCGAGGCGTGTCGGCGGTGCCCCCAGTGGGCCGAACCACGCCCATGACGCAGATATTGACTGTTAATTATGACAGCCTTGACAGTGATTCACGGTCAAATCTAGAGTTCGGTCAGGGCTCCCTGTGGGCCCGCGTCCAGAGGGTTGCCGATAGGGGTAAGTGTGTCTTCTGAATACGGGCATTTGATTTGGCGCAACGGCACCTTCATGCCGTGGGAAGAGGCGACGGTCCACATCAGTTCCGTCGGACACGCCTCGGTCTCCGCCGCGTTCGAAGGCGTGCACTCCTACTGGAGCGCCGAGCGGGGGGTCCTGCATGGCTTCCGGCTCCGCGACCACATGCAGCGGCTGCTGGACTCGCTCCGGCTGAGCTGGCTGGAGCCCGAGTTCGACGCGGACGCGCTCGTCGCCGCCACCGTCGAGCTGCTCGCCTCGTGGGAGGCCGGCGGCAAGGACCTCTACGTGCGCCCGTGGGGCTTCGCCGCCGGGACGCACAAGGAGCAGATGGTGCCTCGCGGCACTCCGGCCGAGATAGCCATCGAGACCTGGGAGTTCGAGAGCAAGCTCGGCCGGGGGCGTACCTGCACGCTCGCCGTCAGCTCCTGGCCCCGCTTCAACCCGGGTGCCTCTCCGGCATCGATGAAGGTGTTCTCGAACTACCACAACGGCCGGCTGGGCAATGTCGACGCCCGGGCCCGCGGCGCCGACTGGCCCGTCTTCCTCAACGGCGCCGGGAACGTCACGGAGTCGTCCGGCTCGTGCATCGCCCTGGTCAAGGGCGGCCGGATCATCACCCCGGACCTGGCCAGCGGGGTCCTGGACAGCATCACCCGCAAGACCCTGTTCCAGCTGGCCGAGGAGGAACTCGGCCTGACCGTCGAGGCCCGGCCCGTGGAGCGCACGGAGCTGTACCTCGCCGACGAGATCTTCCTGATGGGCACCGCGGCGGAGGTGCTGCCGGCCGTGGAGGTCGACGGGTTCCGCCTCGGTGACGGCAAGACCGCGGGGGAGGTCACCCGGGCGCTGGAAGCGTGCTACCACGACACGGTCCGCGCCGTCACCGCCAAGCACGACGAGTGGCTCACTCCCGTTCCGGCGGCGCCGGCACGCTGAAGCGCGGCTCGGCCGCCCGGATGCGGGCGGCGTAGAGCGCGGGGTCGAGGCCCAGTACGCGGAAGGCCGCCAGCCGTACGAGCAGCACCGGGTGGGCCCCGCGGCGGTACAGGGCGGCGACGTCGCCCCGCAGCAGCTCGTCCCGCTCGTCGGCGGTCAGCGGGCGGTCCGCGAGCTCCCGCCGCGGGTCCGCCCGCAGCCGTTCCAGGGTCCCCGGCTCGTACGCGATGTCGTAGCAGAGGCGGTCGATCGCGTGGACGCTCATCAGGGGGTCCTTTCGTCGTGTGTGATGTGCCCCGTGCGGCTCCGGCACGCGTCGATCGCGTTCCGGAGCCGTTCGCCTCGCCCGCACCGTGCGGGCGACCCGCGGCCGGCCCGCGGAGGTTCAGGCCGGTCCCCACGCCGCGAAGGCGTGTCCCTCGCCGTCCCGGTGGTCCATGTGGGCGACGGACAGGTCCGCGGCCATCTCGGCGGCGGCGATCCACGGCAGCACCTCGCCGGCGACCGTCCCGGCCTCCTCGATGCGCCGCTCCGTCGTCTGCGCCACCAGCCCGTCCAGGTCCCCGCGGTGCAGCCGGTCGGCGACCGTCCGGGCCCAGCCGGGCCGCGGTACGCCGTACAACCTGTCGGGCAGCATCCGGGGGCCGCCGACCTCCAGGGAGAAGCTGCCGCTGGCGACCACCGCGATGCGGCGGCCCGGCAGGTCCTCCAGGGCGCCCCGCAGCACTCGGCCGAGCCGTCTGCAGCGTTCGGCCGAAGGGCGGGGCGCCACCATGCCGTTGAGGTACACCGGGACGACGGGCAGCCCGCGCGTGTTGAGGAAGTGCAGCGGCACCACGACGGAGTGGTCGACCGAGTGGCCGCGCAGGGCCACCGGGTCGAAGTCCTGGCCCACCAGGCCCCGGTGGAGGGTCGCGCCGACGCCCGCGTCGAGCGCGTACGCGGTGGGGGGGACGCCCGGGACGTCGTCGTTGGGACCGAGCGCGCCGTCCCCGGTGGCGATGGCGAACGTGGGCCACATGTCCGGGGTGAACGTGTTGATGTGGTCGCAGGTCAGGACGAGGAGGACGTCCGCGTCCGCCCGTTCGACCACCTCGTCGACCGCCGCGTAGCGCTGTGCCACGTCCGCCCCGGCGGCCGTGTCGGTGCGGGCCAGGGCGGGGAAGCCGGGGGTGTGCGGGACCCCGGCGACCGCGACGATCTCAGCCACGCGCCGTCACCGCGCCCACGGCCGCGGTCCCGGGCGGTGCCGCGGCCCCGCCCCCGGAGCGGGCCGTGCGGTACATCTCCCGGAGCAGGCGCAGGGTCTCGAGCCCCGCCGTGCCGTCGGCGGCCATGGTGTGCCGGGGGTCGCGGACCGCGGCGGCGAAGTCGGCGATCTGCCGGCGGTGCGAGATGCCGTAGTAGCCGATTCCGGCGGGTGGGGGTGACACCTGCCCGCGCACGGTGCGGGCCGCCGCGCGCAGCGCGTCGCCGCCCTCGGCCAGGTGCAGCGTGCCGGGGTGGTCCAGGTCGAAGAGGACCGAGCCGCCGGTGCCGACGAGTTCGATGCGGGTGCGCCAGGTGATGCTGCTCGCGACCGTGACCTGGTACGTCACCAAAGCGCCCTGCGGGCCCCGCAGAACGGCCGCCAGGGTGTCCTCCGTCTCCATGCCGCCACGGGGAGCCGTGTGCCCGGTGGCGGCGCCGACCACGGTGAGGCCGCCGGTCAGCCAGCGCGTCACGTCGAGTGCGTGGTAGCCCTGGTTGACCAGGGCGGAGCCGCCCTCGCCGGCGAAGGTGCCGCGCCAGTAGCTCTGGGCGTAGTACGCGTCGTCGCGGCCGCACTGGAGGCTGACGGTGCCGGACACGAGGCGTCCGAGCAGGCCGTCGGCGATCCAGTCGCGCACGGCGGTGACGACCGGGTCGTAGCGGTGCTGGGAGACGACCGACAGGACGCGGCCGGCGCGTTCGGCGAGGGCCGTCAGGGCGGCGCCCTCCTTGACGGTCATGGCCAGCGGCTTCTCCACCAGGACGTGCTTGCCCGCCATGAGCGCCGCGGCGACCAGTTCGTGGTGCCCGGCGTGGTCGACGGCGACGGAGACGCTGTCGACCTCGGGGTCCGCCAAGACCTCGCGCACGTCCGAGGTCACCCGCGGGAGGCCGTACTCCCGGGCCAGGGCGCGCGCCCGGGACAGGTCGCGGTCGCAGGCCCAGCGCAGTTCGGCGTCCGGCAGCGCGGTAAATCCGTCGACGTGGTTGGGGGCTACGCGACCGCAGCCCACCACGGCATGGACAAGGGGTTTCACGGAGAACTCCTCGGGTCTCGCGGTTGCCCGCCGGATGGCAGCGCAAATGAAGGGAAAAGGCGCGCGGCGGGCTCTCGACTTCAGTCAATGTCACGCGACTTGCGAATGTCAATGCGCGGATACTTCTCTCGGTCATCCATGAAGGCTCGTTAGTGACTCAGTTAGTGACTGAGCTTGACAAGTAATCATGAAGCGGCTTGACTCTGCCTCGCCCGGCGTCGGGGCGCCGCCTCGCGGGCCGCCCCGGGGAGCTCCCTCAGCGGATCCCCGCCGGCTGATACGCACCCGACCCACGAGCCGCCCCGTCGCGGCAGACCGGAGGACGTCGTGCTCCACCCGGACGAACTGGCCCGGCGTGCCCGGCAGCGGGTCGTCGAATTGGCCGCACGCAAGGCGGTCCACCTCGGCGCCGCACTGTCCATGACCGACCTGCTCGCCGTCCTCTACACCCGAGGCCTGCGCTACCGCCCGGACCGGCCCGACTGGCCCGACCGGGATCTGCTCGTCCTCAGCAAGGGCCACGGGGCCTACGGTCTGTACGCGGTCCTCGCCGAACTCGGCGTCATCGAGGCCGACCTGGCCACCCTGCCCGGCCACCCCTCCGACTCCGTGCCCGGTGTCGAGGCCGCGACCGGTGCCCTCGGCCACGGACTGTCCCTCGGCTGCGGCATGGCCCTCGGCGCGCGGCTGGCCGGCCGGGACCAGCGGGTCGTCGTCGTGACCGGCGACGGCGAGCTCGACGAAGGAAGCAACTGGGAGGCCGCGCAGTTCGCCGCGCACCACCGCCTCGGCAACCTCGTCGCCGTCGTGGACCGCAACCGGCTCCAGCAGGAGGGGGACACCGAGAACGTGAACGCACTCGAACCGCTCGCCGACAAGTGGCGGGCCTTCGGCTGGCGCGTCGCCGAGGCCGACGGGCACGACACGGCCGCGGTCACCGACGCCCTGGCCGGACTCCGGTCCGGCGACGGCCCCGCGGTACTGATCGCGCACACCGTCAAGGGCAAGGGCGTCCCCTTCGCCGAGGGCGATCCCGCCTGGCACATGGGCTCGTTGGACGCGGAGCAGCTCCGGACGGCCCTCGCCGCACTCGGCGCACCCGCCGTCCCCGCCCTGGCGGCCGCGCGAGGTGGCCGGCCGTGACCACCACACCGCCCACCATGCGCACCGCACTCGCCGCCGCACTCGCCGAGGCGGTCGACGCGGACCCCGCCCTGGTCACCCTGGGCGCCGACGGACAGGGCCTGTTCCAGGGCGTCATGGCCCGCCACCCGCGCCGGTACCTCGACGTCGGCATCGCCGAGGCCAACCTCGTCGGAGTCGCCGCCGGACTCGCCCGCAGCGGACTGCGCCCCGTCGCCGCCGCCATGGCCCCGTTCCTCGTCCGCCGCGCCTACGAACAGCTGCGTCTCGACGTGTGCGTGCCCGAACTGCCCGTCGTCCTGCTCGGCGTCGGCGGGGGACTCGGCTACGGGCCCCTCGGCCCCACCCACCACGCCACCGACGACATCACGCTCATGTCGGCGCTGCCCCACATAAGCGTGCACTGCCCCGCCGACGCCGCCGACGCCGTGTCCGTCCTGCGCAGCGTGCTGTCGTCCGGCGGTCCCGCGTACGTACGGCTCTCCGCGCGCCAGGACCCGCCGCTGCCGGCCGCGGCGTCCGACGGCGACCCGGGCACCCCCCGGCTGCTGCGCGACGGCGACGACGTCCTGCTGCTCGCCACCGGCCGCTGCGTGGCCGAGGCCCTCGCCGCGGCCGAGGCCCTCGCCGCCGACGGAGTGGACGCCGCCGTGGCCTCCGTGACCACCCTGCACCCCTTCCCCGGGGACGCCGTCCGCGCTCTGGCCCGCTGCCGGGCGCTCGTCGTCACCGCCGCGGAGTCCCTGGGCCCCGGCGGCCTGGGGGACCGCACCGCACTGACCCTCGGCCGCGACGGCCCCCCGTTGGTGCGCCTGGAGACCGACCACCGTTACCCGCCGGTCGCCTCCCACGAAGACCTTCTCCACTTCTACGGCGTGGACAGCCGCGGCATCCGGTCCGCCGTGCTCGGCCGGTTCACCAGGAACACGAGGAAAGCGTGACGATGAGGATCCTCTCCAGCGCCCAGGCCTGCGGATTCGGGCCCGTCTCCAAGCTGGTCGCCATCACCCCCCTGCTCGCCGGCAGCCGCGTCGACTTCGTCGGCCAAGGCGTCGCACTCGACTTCGCCCGGCGCCACAGCCACCGCTTCCACCGCATCACCGAAGGCGACACCAGTCGGCACGAGGACCTCGCACAGGGCCTCGCCGACGCCGACCTCGTGGTCAGCGTCATGGACGCCGAGCTCGTCTTCCGAGCGGTGCGCGCCGGCCGCCCCGTGCTCTTCTTCGACAGCCTCCTCGGCTTCTGGCTGACCGACCGCAGCTTTGAGGAGCTGGCGGCGCGCGCGCAGCTCGTCCGCTGGGCCGACCACGACACCGCCCGCTACGTCTTCGACACCCTCGCCCCGCACGAGCGCATCCTGCTGGCGCACCTCCTCGCCCGCCGGTCCTACGCGCAGAACTTCCCCGGAGTCCCCGCGCGCATCGCCGCCCTGGCAGCGACGGGCGCCGACCACATCGAGCTGTGCGGTCCCATCGTCGACCGGGGCGCCCTGGAAGGCGCCCTCACCGAACCACCCCCGGAGCGGCCCGCCGGCCTGCTGATCAACCTCGGCGGCTTCCAGAACTTCTTCCTGGACTACGAGTCCCACAACGCCTACCTCGACCTCGTGCGCCGCTGGGTCTCCGAACTGGCCGTGGCCCGGCCCGAACTCGGCCGCATCCTGGTCTGCGGCGGAGCGTTCCGCCGGGGCGTCACCGAGACCCACGGCGACGTGGAGGTCGAGTACGCCTTCCTGCCCCAGACGGAGTTCCTGCGCCAGCTCGCCCACACCCCGCTCTACGCCGTCCCGCCGAGCCTCACCTCGCTGCACGAGTCCGTCATCCTGCGCCGGCTCCCGCTGCTGCTCCCCGAGCAGCACTACGGACACATCGCCAACCTGAGGGCCCTGCGCGGCACCGTCGCCGGCGACATCGCGGCCAGCCTCACCGACCTCGGCAGCAGGTTCATCGTCCCCGAGGACGACCTGGAGGGCACCAAGGCCCTCGACCGGCTCACCCGCGAGCTGCTCACGGACGAGTCCGGCTACCGCCGACTCGCCGACCACCTGGACACGCGCCTGACCGCCTACCAGGAGCTGACGGAAGAGGAACGCGGCGCCGCCGTCGACGAACTCGGCGCCCTGCTCGGCGGACCCGCACTGGCCGAACTCCTGGACCGCGTCGACCTCACCCCCGCCACCGCCGGGAGCACCGCATGACCCGCACCCCCGCCCTGCCCCCGCCCGCCCCCGTGGACCTCGCCGACCTGACCGAACGCAGCGTCGACACCGACGAGGTGGCCCGGCTGATGCTCGCCGCCCACCTGGAACGCACCGGCACCCCCGAGCCCGGTCCCGACCGCGTGCGCTCGGCCACCTGGACACCGGCCGGCGCCCGCAAGGTCCGCCGCCGCACCTTCGTCCGGCTCGACATCGACGGCGCGCCCGTCGCCGTCGCCAAGGTCCCGCTGTCCGTCACCGATCCCAAACTGGCCCGGGAGCTGGAGATCCTGCGCGGCTTCCCCGCCCCCGCCCCCCTCGGCAGCCCCGTGCCGCTGGACGCCCTGTGCGGCGGGTTCACCATGACCCACCTGCCCGGCGTCGACCTGCCCACCGCCGTCGCGGGCACCGACGGGCCCGGCGCCCTGTGGCAGGTGCTGCGCCCCGCCGTCGAACGGGTGGCCGAACTGCACCTGTCCGGAGGAACGTCCGGCCCGGCGACCACCCCGGACCAGGCACTCGAGACGGCCGCCGCGTACGTCCGCGAACCCGAGTTCGGCGTCCCGCACGCCGACGAGGCGCTGCGCACGGCCCTGCTCGCGCCCACCCACGGCGACCTGGGCCCGTGGAACGTGCGCTACGACGCCCGTGACGGCTCCGCCCGGGTGCTGGACTTCGAGGACTACCGTGCCACCGGCATCGCCGCCATGGACGTCGTGAACCTGCTCGTCACGACGGCCCTGCCGGTCTTCCCGGACTACCCGGAACACGGCTTCGACTGGCTCTACGACCAGGTCTTCGCCTCCGACCACTGGTTCCGGTCCGTCCTGCAGCAGGGACTGGACCACTACGCCGCGCTCACCGGGCAGCACCCCGGCCGCGTCCTCGACCTGCTGCCCTTCACCTGCCAGTGGCTCATCGAGCGCATCGAGGCCGAAGGCCGCGACACCAGCGGGCTCTTCTACCGCACCTTCGTCGAGCGCTACCTGGAGCGGCGCCCTACGGACCACGGGAGCAGCCATGTCTGAGCAGACCCGTACCACGCCCGCGGACACGGTCGTCATCGGCGGCGGTCCCGCCGGACTGTTCGCCGCGCTCACCCTGGTCCGGGCGGGCCGGCGCGTCGTCCTCCTCGAAGCGGGCGGCGACATGACCGAGAGCCTGTGCCCCCGGCTCGTGGCCCGCATGAAGGGGCGCACGGTCCGCGACGCGGAGAAGTTCCGCCTGCAGTGCGCGCGCTGCACCTGCCTCACCGGACTCGGCGGCGCGGCGTTCCACTTCGACACCAACCTCGGATACATCTCCTCGCTCACCCGCTCCAAGATCGAGACGGCGCCCGACGGGACGGTCCGCTCCTACAGCGGCCTGGAGCGCGCCCTCGGCTCCTTCGACCGCGCCCAGGACCTCATCTCCGAGGCGTACCGCATCCTCTACGAGCTGGGCCTGCCGCCCGCCGGACCGGCGCACGAGGCCGACGGCGCCCTCCTCGGCGACGGCACCGTCTTCCAGCACGTCGACACGGCGTACTCGCAGAGCGTCACAGTGGACGACTCCCTCGTCGTCATCGCCCGGCTCAGGGCCGAACTGGAACACGGGGGCGGCAGCGTCCTGCTGCGCCACCGGGCCACCGATGTCGAGCCGCTGACCGGGGGCGGCTTCCACGTCCGCGCCGACACCCCCGACGGGCCCGCCGTGTTCCGCGCCGACGACGTCATCGTCGGCGTCGGCAAGCTCGGCCTGCCCTGGGTGCGTGACCTCGCCGGACGGGTCGGCGTACGCCACCGGCCCAGCAGCCGCGTCGACCTGGGCGTGCGGCTGGAGGCGGCCCGCGAGGACCTCGCGCCCCTGCTGGACGGCTGCCACAACCCCAAACTGTCGTTCCTCAACGAAGAGGGCCATTCGGTCCGGACGTTCTGCGTGTGCGAAGGCGGTCGCGTCATGCAGTACGGCTTCCTCGACGCCGTCGCGCTCGACGGGCAGCACTGCCTGAACCAGCCCACGACCAAGTCCAACCTCGGCATCCTCACCACCGTCGACCTGCCCGAAGGAACCGACGGCACCGAACACGCCGCCGCCTTCGCCCGGCGCGTCGCCGCCCACGGCTCCGGCAGGCCCGTCGTCAGCACCGTCGACGAGCTGGCCGGACGGCCCGCCCCGGACGGCCCGCTCGCCACCAGCCTCATCAGCTACCACCACGGCGACCTGCGCGACTGCCTGCCCGCCTCCACCGTCCGCGACGTCCTCGCCATGGTCGACCGGCTCAACACCCTCCACCCAGGGCTCGTTCCCGGCACGGCCACGGTCGCGGCGCCCGTCGTCGAACGCCTCTTCCCCGACCTGGACCTCTCCGACGACCTGGAGTCCTCCGTCCCCGGCCTGTACTTCGTCGGCGACAGCTCCTCGAAGATCATCGGCATCACGTACGGCGCCGCCACCGGCATGGCCGCGGCCCGCTCCGTCCTGCAGCGCCGGGGCGCCACACCACCTGCGGCCGGCACGGCCACGGCCATGACCCCGGCCGCGAGCGGGGGACCCCGATGATCGTCCTGCCGCACCGCGTACGCGCCGCCACCCCGCCCCGCCCGGCGCACTGCACCACCCCCCTGTCCGCACCCGCGGCGGCCCTGCTCGACGGACCCGAAGGCCACCTGGCGCTCGCCGCGCTGACCCATCTGCTGCTCCACCGCTACGGAACCGGCTGGGACGTCTTCGGCGCCACCGGCGCGACATCGCGGTGCTACCTCCCCGCCGAGGACCAGGAGAGCGCCACCCTGGCGCAGCTCACCGCGGCCGCCCGCGCCGTCGACGCCGCCCTGCCGTCCGACGGCGCACCGTACGCGGCGGTGCTCCCCGCCCGCCCGGACACCGAGCCGCCCGCCCTCGGACGACCCGTCTGGACCGCCGCCGCCGAGGGCCCGGACCTCCACCTCGCCTACGACGGCGCCCTCGTGGACGCCACCACCGCGGAACACGTGGCCCGGCACCTGGCCCTGCTCGCCGACCGCGCGGCGCGGGAGCCCTCGACCACCGCGGGAGCCGTCGACCTGCTCCTGCCGGACGAGCGCGAACTGCTGCTGGACACCTGGAACGCACCACCCACCCCGCACGCGGACACCACCCTGCACCGCATGATCCGTGAGCAGGCCGCCCGCACCCCCGACGCGATCGCCCTGCGGGACGGCGCCGCCGAGCTGACGTACGGCGAACTCGACGCCGCCTCCGACCGGTTCGCCCGCCGGCTGCGCCCGCACCTCGCCGGGCCCGGTGACCTCGTCGTCCTCACCGGCGACCGGGACCTCGCGCTCTTCACCGCCGTCCTCGGAATCTGGAAGGCCGGGGCCGGCTTCGTCCACCTCGACCCGCACCTGCCGGACCTGCGGGCCGAGGAGGTCCTGCGCGTCACCGCGCCCGCGATCACGCTGACCACCGCGACCGGTCACCGGGCCGTCGCGGACCGGGCCCTCGATGCCGCAGCGTTCCTCGACGGCGCACCGGACCCCGGCGCGGCCGACGGCCCGCCCGGTGCCCCCGACGACCGGGCCCGCCCCGACACCACCGCCTACGTCCTGTTCACCTCCGGCAGCACCGGCACCCCCAAGGGCGTCGTCCGTCCGCACCGGATGCACACCTCGCGCATCCGGCTGGAGCAGGGGATGTACGGCATGGGCCCGGAAGACCGGCACCTGCTGAAGTCGCCCATCAGCTTCCGGGAGTTCGCCTGGCCGCTGGCGACCGGCGGCACGGCGGTGCTGGCGGCCCCCGGCAAGGACCGGGACGACCGCCACCTCGCGGAACTCATCCACGACCAGCGCATCACCACCGTCAGCTTCGTGCCGTCCATGCTGCGGCTGCTGCTCACCCAGCCCGCGTTCCGCACCGCGCCCGCACTGCGCCACGTCTTCGTCGGCGGCGAGGCCCTCGGGCAGGACCTCGAAGACGAACTGCGCGCCCTCGGCTTCGAGGTCCACAACACGTACACCCTCAGTGAGGCGGACTACGTGTGCCACCGCACCGGACCGCTCACCGCCCCCCGACCCGAGGGCGCGGTCGGGACCGTCGTCGGCGTTCCGCTCGACATGCGGACCTACCTCTGCGACACGGCAGGCCGGCTGGTGCCGCCCGGCGTCGTCGGTGAGATCCACACCGGCGGACCCGGGCTGGCCGACGGCTACCTCGGCCGCCCGGACCTGACCGCCGAGCGCTTCCGCCCCAACCGGATCGACCCCACCGGCCCCGAGGTCCTCTTCCGCACCGGAGACCTCGCCCGCCACCTGCCCGACGGCCAGATCGAGTACCTCGGACGCGCCGACGACCAGGTCAAGGTCCGCGGACAGCGGGTGGAACCCGCCGAGGTGGAGACCGTACTGCGCACGCACCCGGACATCGCCGACGCGGCCGTCGTCGGCATCCCGGACCCCGACCAGGGCGCCGTCCTCGCGGCCTACGTCGTGCCCGAGCACGACGAGGTCCCGCCCCAGCGGCTGCGCGAGCATCTCGCCGCCCGGCTCCCGGACTTCATGGTGCCCGCGCACCTGGCCTCGGTCCCCGCCCTGCCGCTGCTCGGCAGCGGCAAGGTCGACCGCAACGCACTGCGCGTGTCACCGCGCACCCGCCCCGCCCTCGACGTGCCCTGCACCCCGCCTGCCACCGCCGACCAGGAGCGCGCCGCCGTACTCGTGGCACGCGTCCTCGGCCTCGACACCGTGGGCATCGACGACGACTTCTTCGCCCTGGGCGGCGACTCCCTGCGCCTGATGATGCTGCGCGGCGCGCTGGAGTCGGCCAGCGGCCGAGCGATCGCCCTCGCCGACGTCCTCGCCGCCCGCACCCCGCGCGGCCACGCCCGGCTCCTCGGCGAGGCGACCGGCTCCGTCGACGCCCGCCGCCCCGCCGAACGCCGGCGCCCGCCGCGGCGCGCCGGCACCGTCACAGCCCCCCGCACCCGACCGTCCGAAGGAGGCGAACCCAGGTGAGCGCCCCCCTGCCCGGCCACCACGCCCCGGCCCCGGCCGCGGACGCGGACGACGAGTACGCCGTGGCCGTCGTCGGCATGGCCGTCCGCCTGCCCGGCTGCGACAGCCTCGACCGCTACTGGGAGATCCTCGCAGCGGGCGAGGACGCCGTCACCCGGCGCACGCAGGAGCCCGGCACGTTCGTCCCGGCCTACGGCACCGTCCCCCGGCCCGCCCACTTCGACCCGGCACGCTTCGGCATCGCCCCCTCCGAGGCCCTGCTCCTCGATCCGCAGCATCGGCTGCTCCTGGAGGCCGCCGACGAGGCGCTGGAGGCCGCCAACGTCGACCGCGTCCGTACCCCGGCCGTCAGCATCTACGCCGGTGTCGGCCACAACGACTACGAACGCTGGGTGGGCACCGCCCTCGCCGGGCAGCCCGGCGTCGACGCCCAGGCCCTGGAGGTCACCAACCGCGGTGACTACGCCGCCACCCGCGTCGCCTACCGGCTCGGCCTGCACGGCGCCGCCGTGACCGTCCAGTCCGCCTGCTCCACCGCGCTCACCGCCGTCCACCTCGCCGTGCAGGACCTCCTCGCCCACGGCAGCGACCTCGCCGTCGCCGGCGTCGCCGCCGTGCGGGTGCCGGCCCCGGGCGGATACGACGCGCCACTCGGCGGCATCGGATCGCCGGACGGCGTGTGCCGCCCCTTCGACCGTGCGGCCGGCGGCTCCGTACCGGGCGACGGCGCCGGCGCCGTGGTCCTCAAGCGCCTCGGCGACGCGGTGCGCGACGGCGACGACATCTGGGCGGTCGTCCGCGGCACCGCAATGAACAACGACGGCTCCGGCAAATCCGGCTTCGCCGGCGTCGACGCCGCCGCACAGGCCGAGGTCATCCGGACCGCCCTGCACGTCGCCGGTCTCCGGCCGGAGGACATCGACTACGTCGAGGCGCACGGCAGCGGCACCCGCATCGGCGACGCCACCGAGTGGAGCGCCCTCGGCGAGGTCTTCGCCGACGTGGACCACCCCGTCCGCGTGGGCGCCGCCAAGGGCGGCCTCGGCCACCTCCGGGAGGCCGCGGGGCTCGCCGGACTCGTCAAGGCCGTGCTGTCGCTGCGGCACGGACGGCTCGTCGCCACCCCGCACTTCGACCGGTTGCCCTCCGACCTCGCCCGTACGGGCGGCCCGCTGCACCCGCTCGGCGAAGCCCTCGACTGGCCGCCCGCCGAGGGTCGCCCCCGGCGCGCCGGAGTCAGCGCCTTCGGCCTCGGCGGGACGAACTGCCACGTCGTCCTCGAAGAGGCCCCGCCACGGCCCCAGGAGCACGGACAGGGCACGGACGGCGCGCAATTGCTGCTGGTCTCCAGCCATCACCCCGACGCGCTGACCGCCGACCTCGACGCCCTGCGCGACCACCTCGACCGGCACCCTGCGCGTGCGGCGGTCACCGCCTGGACCACCCAGACCGCACGCCACCGCCACCCGCACCGCGGCTACGCCGTCGTCACCCCCGAAGGCGGCACCCGGGCGGCCTTCGACGCCGACCGCCTGCGCGTACAGCACGGCCGGGCCCCGTCCGGACCGCCCGAGGTCGTCTTCGTCCTGCCGGGCATCGGCAGCCACTACCCGGGCATGGGAGCCGGCCTCGCCGCCACCGACCCGGTGTTCGCGAGCCACCTGCGGGCCGCCGTCGAGATCGCCGACGGACTGACGGACGGAGCCGTGGGCCGGTCCTTCGCCGCCCCCGAGCCGCGCCCCGCCGGTGACGGCGGCCGCGTCGACCTGCTGGCCCTGCTGCGCCGCGACGGCGCCGCCCGTCCGCCCCGCCGCGCGCTGCGCGAGGTCCACCTGTCGCTGTTCTGCCTCGAACACGCCATGGCCCGCACCCTCATCGACCTCGGCATCCGGCCCGCCGCCCTCCTCGGCCACAGCCTGGGGGAGTGGGTGGCCGCCGTACTGGCCGGCGTCATCGGCCTCGACGACGCCATGGCGGCCGTCGCCCGCCGGGCCGACCTCGTCGTGACGGCCGGGGAGGGCGCCATGCTCGGCGTGCTCGCCCCCGCGGAGGACGTCGAGAAGTACGCCGCCGACGGCACCTGGCTCGCCGCCGACAACGGACCCGGGCACTGCGTGTTCTCCGGGCGCCCGGACGCGGTCACCGCACTCGCCGGCCGGCTGCGCGAAGACGGCTTCACCGTCCTGCCCGTCGACACCGCCCACCCCTTCCACACCCCCCAGCTCACCCAGGCCGCCGACCTGCTGGGCGAGGACATGCGCGACGTGCCGCTGGGCCCGGCGCGCATCCCCATCGCCTCCAGCGTCCTCGGCCGCTGGCTCGACGGGGAGACGCCCACGCCCTCCTACTGGCGCGACCACATGGTCGGCCGCGTCCGGTTCCGGACCGCCGCCGGGCTGGTCCTGGCCCGCCACCGCGTCCTGATCGAGGTGGGTCCCGGCACCGCACGCCCGTGGATCGGCCAGAGCGACCCCGACGCCGTCTGCGTACGGACCGTCCGGCAGTCCTACGAGCACGTGCCCGACCGGCAGGTCCTGCTGGAGGCCCTCGGCGAGCTGTGGACCCACGGCGTCGAGGCCGAGTGGGAGCGCCTGCACCCGGCACCCGGTCGCAGGACCACCCTGCCGCCCCGGAACCTGATCCGGCGCCGGTACCTCCCCGACACACCGCCGCCCGCCGACCCCTTCGCGCCGTCGGCGCCCGTACCGGCGGCCGGCACGCCCGCGACTGCGGCCGGGGGAGAGCAGAACGGACCGGAGCACCGCCCGGATCCGGCGGCCGGCCCGCAGCCGCCCTCGACGGTGGGCGGGTACCTCGCGGAGCGCTTCCGCCTGATCCTCGGCCTGCGCGAGGTCCACCCCGACGACCACTTCTTCCACCTCGGCGGCGACTCGCTGATGGGGGTCCACCTGATCGCGGGCCTGAAGGAACTCACCGGTACGGCCGTGCCCCCCTCCATCGTCTTCGCTTCCGCGACCCTCGGCGGCATGACGCGCGAGGTGGAGGCCTGGCTGGCCGCCGCGGAGCAACAGCAGCCAGAACCCCTCGACGACAACGAAAGCCGCAGGCCATGACCCCACCCACCATCGGCGTGCTCGGAGCCGGAGTCATCGGATCCAGCGTCGCCCACGCCGCCGCGGTGGCCGGCTACACGGTGACGCTCGTCGACTCCGACCCCGCAGCGCTCGCCACCGCCCGCCGCACCGTCCGCCGCCACCAGCGCCTGGCCACCCTCCTCGGCGGCACGAGCGCCCCGGCGCTCGACATCCGCCCCGCCACCGACCTCGCCGCCCTCGCGGACGTCGGGTTCGTCGTGGAGAACACCACCGAGTCGGAGCGGGCGAAGAGGGCCCTCTACCCGGAGCTGGAGAAGGTCCTCGCCCCGGGCACGACCATCGCCGCCAACACCTCCGCGGTCCCCATCGGCCGGCTTGCCGAAGGGCTCACCGACCCGGGTCGGGTCGTCGGCGTCCACTTCATGAACCCGGTCGACCGGATCGACATGGTCGAGGTCGTCCGCGGCGAGGACACCTCCGACGCCGCCCTGCGGGACGTCGACCTGATGCTGCGGCGCATGGGCAAGAAGGCCGTCGTCGTCCGTGACGCGTCCGGCTTCGTGATCAACCGCGTCCTGATGCCGGTCGTCAACCTCGCCGCCGCCGTCGTCGCGGACGGCGTCGCCACCCCGAGCCAGGTCGATGACCTCTTCAAGGGCTGCCTCGGCCACACCTCGGGCCCGCTGCGCACCGCGGACCTCATCGGCATCGACACCGTCGTCCGCACCCTGGAGGTGCTGCACGAGCACTACGGGACCGACGAGTTCGTCACCCATCCGGCGCTGCGCCGGATGGTCGACCAGGGCCGGCTCGGCGCGAAGAGCGGCCGAGGCTTCTACTCCTACGACGGGAACTGACCATGGCTGCTCCGCAGACCGCCGCCCCCCGCCCGCACACCCCCGAGGAAGTCACTTCCACCGTAAGGCAGTTCATCAGCCGGCTCAGCGGACGCCCCGGCATCGAGGACGACCGGCCGCTGATCTCCGACGGGGTCCTCGACTCCGTGGCCGCCGTCCAGATGGTCGACTTCGTCGAGCGCACCTTCGACATCGAGATCGCCGACGAGGATCTCGAACTCGCCAACTTCGACTCCATCCGGGGCCTGGCCGGGCTCGTCAACCGCCGGCTGGCCGCATCGTGACCGGCTCCGCCCCCGAGGCCCTCCTGGCGGCCCTGCGCGACGACGCGTTCACCGCCCGCGCCACCGCCTGGGAGCGCGCGGGAGCCGTCCCGCGCGCGGCCATCGACGAACTGGCCGCCCTCGGCCTGCTCGGCCTCACCGTGGACACCGCCCACCGGGGCAGCGGCACACCCCCGGCCGCCGTCACCGACGTGCACCGCCTGGTGGCCGCCGCCTCGCCCAGCCTGCACAGCCTGCTCGTCGTCCACGCCATGGTCTGCCACGCGGTGCGCCGCTGGGCGTCCGCCGAACTGCGCGACGCGCTGCTGCCAGAGCTGGCGACCGGCCGGATGCTCGCCGCGTTCGCCCTCACCGAGCAGCAGGCCGGCGCCGACACCGGCGCCCTGACCACCACCATCGAACGGGACGGCGACACCCTGCGGATCACCGGCACCAAACGCTGGCTGTCGTTCGGCCAGATCGCCGACGCCTACCTCGTCTTCGGCAGTACGGACGGGCGCGGCAGTTGCGCCCTGGTGGACGCCGGAGCGGGCGTGCGCGTCGCCGTGGAACCCGTCACCGCGGGGCTGCGCGCCGCCCGGCTCGCCCGCGTCACGTTCGACGGCGCCACGGCACCGGCCGCCCGCGCGATCGCCCGCCCCGGCATCGGCATCCCGTTCGTGGTGACCTCCTGCCTGACGCTGGGCAGGCTGTACGTCGCCGCCGGCGCCGTGGGCGTCGCCGAGGCCGCCCTGCGCCTGGCCGCCGACCACGCGGCCACCCGCGCCCACGGCGGCACCACCCTCGGTGACCGGCAACTCGTCCGGGGCCTGCTGGCCGACGCCGCCCTCGCCACCGACGCCGCCGCCCGCTACGTACGGCACACCGCCCACGAGATCGAGGACCGGGAGCCGTCCGCAGCGGTCACCGCCGCCCGGGCCAAGCTGCTGGCCAGCCGGGCGGCGACCACCGCCACCGCGACCGCCTCCCGCCTCCTGGGCGCGGCCGGGCAGACCGAGGACCACCCGCTGGCCCGCCTGCACGCCGCCGCGCGCGTCCACGAGGTCATCGAGGGCCCCACCGAAGTACTCCAGGACATCATCGCCGCCGACCTCCTGCGGGGCCGGCACAGCACCACGGACCGCGCCCCGTCCCCGGCGGCGCCGTACCGGGAGGAGGACGACCACCGTGCAGAGCACTGAGCCGCCCACCCCGCCGGCCCCGCAGGTCAAATGCGTGGTCTGGGACCTCGATGACACCCTGTGGGACGGGACCCTCCTGGAGGGCGACGACCTCAGCGTCCCCGAGGCGAACCGGCAACTGGTCCGCACCCTCGACGAGCACGGCATCCTCCAGTCCGTCGCCAGCCGCAACGAACCCGACGCCGTCGCCGAGCGGCTGCGCGCCTTCGGGCTCGACGAGTACTTCCTGTACCCGCAGGTCGGCTGGTCGGCCAAGTCCGCCTCCCTGCGCGCCGTCGCCCGGGAGTTGAACATCTCGCCCGAGAGCGTGCTGTTCGTGGACGACTCCGAGTTCGAGCGCGCCGAAGTGGCCGGCGCACTGCCCAGCGTGCGCTGCATGACCCGGCAGGAGCTGCACGCCCTGGTGGCGGCCGGCGCCGTGCTGCCCGCGCAGGTGACCGACGACGCGCGGCGCCGCCGCGCGATGTACCTGGCGGAGAGCAGGCGCCGCACCCACGAGGTGGTGTTCGACGGCCCGGCGGCGGAGTTCCTGGAGTCCCTCGACATGACGCTGCGCGTGCGCGAGGCGAGCACCGCGGACCTCGCCCGCGCCGCCGAACTGACCCAGCGCACCCACCAGCTCAACACCACCGGCATCACCTTCGGCCAAGACGAACTGGCGTCACTGACACGGGACCCGGGCCACCGCGTGCTCGTCGCCGAACTCGACGACCGCTTCGGCACGTACGGCACCATCGGGCTCGCCGTCGTCGCCACCGGTACGACCGGCCAGGCCGGGGCCACGCCGCGCGCCGCCGCGCCCCCCTGGACGATCCGGCTGCTGCTGATGTCGTGCCGCGTCATGGGACGCAACATCGGCACCAGCCTCATCGCCGCCGTCGCCGGACTGGCCGCGGCGCACGGCGCCGGCACCGTCGCCCACTTCCGGCCCACCGACCGCAACCGGCAGATGCTCGTCACCTACCGGTTCGCGGGATTCACCGTCGAGTCCCGCACGGACGACCTGGTCGTCCTCTCCCTCCCCGAGGCGGGCGGCCCGGCCGTGCCCGGCTACGTACGCCTCGTCATCGAAGACATCCCAGCCGCCCCGCGCGGCACGAGACAGGAGCTCATCGCATGACCGCCTTCACGCAGACCTGGACCGACACCTTCTCCTCGGTGTACGCGCAGGAGCCGCTCGCCACGCTCTCCTGGTTCAACGCCTCTCCGGGGCTCGAACTCATCAAGCGCGTCATCGACGGCACCCTCAAGCCCGGCCAGCGCCTCGTCGACCTGGGCAGCGGCCCGGGCGTCGACGCCGTGTTCCTCTCGGTGCAGGGGCTCGACGTGACCGGCGTCGACCTGTCGCCCGACGCGGTGGCCCGTGCCCGCCGGTGGGCCGAACTCGCCGGAGCGCCGGCCGAGTTCATCCAGGGCGACGTGCTCGACGTACCGCTTCCCGACCACTCGGCCGACGTCGTGACCGACTCGTTCGTCTTCCACAACATGCGCGACGACGCACGGGAGCGGTACGCCGACGAGGTCCACCGCCTGCTGAAGCCGGGCGGCCTGTTCCTGCTCAACTCCTTCTCCGACCACATGGTCGAGGGCACCGGCCCGCGCCGCATCACCAGCGAGGAGATCCTCGCCACCTTCCGCTCCGACCGGTTCACCTGCGTGGGGCTGTACGTCTACCGCAACGTCCCCACCCAGGCCAAGCCCGACCAGCTGCACTGGTTCGGCGAATTCCGGGCCCGCTGATGCGCGTCGTGGTCACGGGCGGCGGACGGGGCATCGGACGCGCCGTCGCCCTCGGATTCGCCGAGCGCGGCGCCCGCGTCGCCCTGATGGCCCGTACCGCCGCGCAGGTGGAGTCGGTGGCCGCCGAAATCGAGGCCCTCGGCGCCGAGAGCCTCGCGCTGCCGGCCGACGTCGCCGACGAACAGACGGTCGAACGGTGCGCCGAGCAGGTCGACCGGGCGTTCGGCGGCGTGGACGTGCTCGTCAACGCCGCCGGGCTGTTCGACCTCGGCCCGACCACCGGGTTCTCCGTGGACGCCGCCCGCGGCCTGCTGGACACGAACGTCATCGGCACCTTCCTCACCTGCAAGGTGTTCGGCGGACGGTTTCTGGAGCAGGGCCACGGCAAGGTCGTCAACTTCTGCTCCCTGCTCTCCTACACCGCCTTCCCCGAACGGGCGCTGTACGCGGCGAGCAAGGGCGGGGTCCTGCAGCTGACCCGGAGCCTGGGCGTCGAGTGGGCGGCGCGCGGCGTCAACGTCAACGCGGTGGCCCCCGGCATGATCCGCATCGAGACCCCTCACCCGGCCGCGCTCGCCGAGGACGCCATCGTGGGGCGGATCCCCGCCCGCCGGCGCGGCAGACCGCAGGACATCGTCGGCCCGGTGCTCTTCCTGGCCTCCCCGGAGGCCGACTACATCAACGGCCAGACGCTGGTCGTCGACGGAGGCTGGCTCAGCTATGGATACCTCTGAACACCGCCCGCCCCCGGGCCTCCGCGGCCGGGCGTCCCCGGGTGATCCGCCGCGCCACGCCGTGCCCGCGTCCGCACCGGACGGTGCGGACCGGTGAAGGCGGCGGCAGGCGGGCAGCCGCTGCCCCTCTACACGAGGTTCCTCACCGGCTGGGGTGCCACCACGTTCGGCACCGGCCTCATGCTGCCGCTCACCGTGGCCTACCTCCGGGAGGTCCTGGGCCTGCCCACCTCCGGCGTCTCGCTGTATTTTGCGCTGTTCGCGGTGGCCGGACTCGCCGTCAACCCGCTCGCGGGCAGGATCGGCCGGATCCACGGCCCCGGTTTGCCCGCGATCGGAGCCACCGTCCTCCAGGCCACCGGCGCGGCCTGGCTGGCCCTGGCGGACTCGATGGCCGCCACCGTGCCGGCCGCCTGCCTCTCCGGCGCGGGCACCGGCGCCTACTACGCGGTCCAGACCCCGCTGCTCACCAAGGTGTTCGGCACCTCGCACCTGAGCCGCGTCCTCTCCGGCCAGCACCGCGTCTCCGCTCTGACCGTGGCGGTGGGAGCGCTGCTGGGCGGGCAGGCCGTGGAACACCTCGGCGAGGGCGGCTACACCCTGTGCGTGGTCGCCAACGCGGCCAGCTACCTTCTGTACGGGGCGACGCTCGTGCGGCTGCGCCGGGCGGAGGGGCGGCCCGCCGGACCCGGTACGCACCGCGCGGATCGCGGCGCCCCGCGCGCCGACCCGGGGGAGCGCGGCACGGCGCTGCGCGACCCGGTGTTCCGGCGGCTCCTCCTCCTGCAGACGGCCCTGGTCGTCTTCGGGCTGGCCCAGGTGGACGCCGTGGTGCCCGCGATCCTGCGCAACGCGCACCTGTCGGTGTCCGCCGTCAGCGTCGTGGTCGCCTGCAACACCGTCGGCGTGATCGCCTTCCAGGGCCTGGCCCTGCGGGTCGTCGAGCGGATCGGGTACGTCGCCGCGCTGACGGCGGCCATCCTGGTCTGGGTGGTCTCCATGGCCGCCCTGACGGCCGCCGTGCTGGTGCCCGGAACCGGCGTACGCCTGCTGCTCGGTGCCCTGTTCGGTCTGGTCTTCGCAGTCGGGGAGTGCCTGATCGCGCCGAGCGTCCAGCCGCTCGTCACGCTGGCCGCCCCAGCGGCCCGGCTGGAGAGCTACGCCGCCGCCACCTCGCTCGCGCACGGCCTCGGTGCCTTCGTCGCGCCGCTGGTGCTGCTGCCGGTGGTGGACGGCGGCGGGGTCTGGAGCTACCTGGCCCTGCAACTGGGCGGTTACGTGCTCGCGTTGTACGCCCTGCTCTCGTTCCGCGGCCGCAGCGTGCGCCGCCTCGCCGCCCCCGTCCTGAGCAAGGAGGCACCCCCGTAGGGCGTGTCTTTCGGATCAGGCTCCCCCAGCTACCGCTGGGAGGTATCCCCAGGCCCGCGGCGCCCGGGACCGGAAACCGCGGGCTGACCCGACCTGATCCGAAAGACACGCCCTGGGAGACACGTCCGTGAAGGAGCCCCGAATGCGCCCCGAGCCACCACGGTACGCACCGCCGGCCGCGACGACGCGGGACGGCCGGCCCGCACGCGGCGACCTGCCGGGACCGGGCGAGGCCGCCGTCTGGGTCGTCCCCCTGGACTCCGTGCCCGACGCCCGTCACGAGCGGGTGCTCGACCGGGGGGAGCGGGCCCGGGCGGCCGCGTTCCAGGACGCCCCCGCGCGGCGCCGCTACGTCGCCTCGCACCTCGCGCTGCGGACCGTCCTCGGCGGATGCCTCGGCATCCGGCCCCGGGAGGTGCGCCTGACCCGCGAGCCCTGCGGCCTGCCGCACTGCGCCGGGCCGCACGGGCGGCCCAGGACGGCGGGCGACGGGCAGGCCGTCGAGTTCTCGCTGTCCCGAGCGAGCGACCTGGCCGTCGTCGCGCTCGCCGCGGTCACCGTCGGCGTCGACGTCGAGTCACGAGCCTTCCGCCACCCCGACAGCCCCCTCGACGGCATGATCCGGCGGCTGCACCCGGCCGAACGCGCGGCGCTCGCCGAACTCCCGCCCGAGCGGCGGGAGGAGGGCTTCCTCAGCTGCTGGGTGCGGAAGGAGGCCTACCTGAAGGCCATCGGCACGGGGCTGCCCGGCGGACTGGCCGGCCCGTGCGTGGGTCTGGCCGCCGACGCGGCCGCCGGCGGGAAGGGGCCGGAGCCGACCGTCCGGGGCTGGGCGTTCGCCGACCTCGACCTGCCGCCCGGCCACCGTGCGGCCCTCGCCATCGCGGCGCAGGACGAGCCGCCCCGTACGCCGGTCGTGACCGTCCGGACCCTCCGGCTGCCTGCGCAAGAATATTAGTGACTGCATTACTGACTAATCTTGACAGCGAGTCGCAGAGATATTTGACTCTCTTTTACCCACCCCGATCGGCGACTGCGGAACCCGACCGGACCGAGAGGAAGACACGTGACACACGACCGTGCGGGCAGCCGTGAGACGCTGCTCGTCGTGGGGTCGGGCTACCGCGCCGGCCACGAGCGCCTGCTGGCCCAGATGGCCGCGGACGCCGACCTCGTCCTGCTCAACCCCGAACCGCCGACCTGGCAGCTGCACTGGGTCCAGGACTGCGCGGTCTTCGACGCCTCCGCAGGCGGTGACACCGACGACGACGCCCTGCGGGCGGCGAAGGCCCTGCTGGCACGCCGCCGGGTCGCGGCCGTGGTCACCTACGAGGAGACCATGGTCGTCACCGCGGCACGCCTGGCCCGCGCCCTGGGACTGCCGGGCGTGCCGGTCGCCGCGGCCGAGCTGGCACGCGACAAGCACCGCCAGCGCACCCTGCTCGCCGACACCGGCATCTCCCCGACCCGCTCCCACCTCGTCCACGACCTGGACGCGGCCCGCCGGGCCGCCCGCGACATCGGCTACCCGCTGATCGTCAAACCGCGCGGCCTGTCCGGCAGCGCCGGCGTGCGCCGGGTGGACGAGGAATCCGAGTTCGACGCCGCTTTCGACGCCGCGCTGCACGCGGACAAGATGGGTCTCGAAAGCGAGGGGATCCTCGTCGAGGAATTCCTGGAGGGTTTCGAATTCGACGTGGACTGCCTCGTACACGACGGCACGGCCACCCCCGTCTCCTGGGCCCGCAAGATCTGGGCCTACGACCCCTACCCGGTCGAGGCCGGCTTCATCACCGGACACGGCACCCTGGGCCGGGCCGAGATGACCGAGGGGTTCGACCTCGCCTGCCGCAGCGTCCTCGCCGCCGGGATCGACCGCACCGTGGCCCACGTCGAGGTCAAGATGACCCCGGCGGGACCGCGCATCATCGAGCTCAACGCGCGACCGGGCGGCGACATCGCCTCCCGCATCGTGGAGCTGGCCCGAGGGGTGCGCCTGGGCTCCCTGCTCACCGCCGCCGCACTGGGCCGCGAGCCGGAGATCGCTTCCAGCGGCGACCGCTCGGCCGGCATCCGCTTCCTCTACCCCCGCACCCGCCAGCGCTTCGACGGCCTCGCCGAAGCCCCCGCGCTGCGCGCCCGCCCCTGGATCCACGAGATCGGGGAGCTGCGCCCGCGCGGCGAGACGGTGACGCCCCCTCCGCAGGACCTCTACGGGCGGGTCGGTTACGTCATGGCCACCGGCCCGCACGCCGACGAGGTCGAGGACCGCCTGCTCCTGGCCCACCACGAGCTGCGCGTCCTCGGTTCCTGACCCCACCGCCCGACCCCACCGCACCACCCCGGACCACGAGAAAGGCCAACAACATGACCGACTGGAAGCCCGAGACGTACGGCCCCCGCTGGAAGAGCGTGTACGACGAGATCGACTGGCCGCAGCCCGAGGGAGCCGTCGACTTCCTCGCCAAGCGCGCCGGCGGCGGCCGGGCCCTCGAACTCGCCATCGGGACCGGCCGCGTCGCCCTCC
Source organism: Streptomyces sp. NPDC090741 (assembly GCF_044769045.1). Taxonomy (NCBI): domain Bacteria; kingdom Bacillati; phylum Actinomycetota; class Actinomycetes; order Kitasatosporales; family Streptomycetaceae; genus Streptomyces; species Streptomyces sp. NPDC090741. The sequence goes on from NZ_JBIVXF010000010.1 coordinate 147,489, forward strand.
CGCTCGCGCAGCGCGGCGTCCCCCTCGACGGGCTCGACGCGTCCCCCGAGATCGTCGACGTGATGCGCACCAAGCCCGGCGGCGACTCCATCGAGGTGTCCATCGGCAACATCGCCGACTTCACCTCCGAGCGCCGCTACTCCCTCATCTTCTTGCTGCTCAACTCGCTGTACGCGTTGCAGACCCAGGAGGAGCAGATCCAGTGCTTCGAATCGGTGGCCGCCCACCTGGAGCCCGGCGGGCTCTTCGTCGTCGAGACCTTCGTGCCCGACCCGACCCGCTTCCGCTTCAACGGCCGCGCCCACGTGTACGACGTCGGACTCGACCACGTCCGCATCGAGGCCGACACCTTCGACCGGGCCACCCAGCACATCAAGGAGAACCACGTCGAGATCCGGGAGGACGGCATCAAGCTCTACCCGGCCTTCCTGCGGTACACGTGGCCCTCCGAGCTCGACCTCATGGCCAGGATCGCCGGACTCGAGCTCAGCGAGCGCTGGGGCGACTGGGGCAACGTCCCCTACGACACGTACTCCGAGAACCACATCGGCGTTTACCGCAAGGCGGGCTGACACCGTGCCGGACGAACGGGCCCCCGCCGCCCTGACCCCGGAGGTGGCCGACGCCCGCTGCGACCCCGGGCTGCCGCCGGCCGGGCCGCACACCGGGCGGCCCCATCCGGTGGCGGCCCTCGTGGACCGGATCGGGGACCTGTTCGTGCCGCTCGGCTTCGACGTCGTCGACCTGCCCCTGCTGGAGTCGGCCCGCGACAACTTCGACGTGCTCGGCTACCCGCAGGACCACCCGACCAGGACCCGCCTGAGCTTCTTCCCGGCCCCCGACCTGGTCCTGCGCACCCACGCCACGTCCGGCGGCCCGCAGGCCATGCGGGCCGCCGCCCCCGGGCCGCTGCGCACCCTGCTCGTGGGCACCTGCTTCCGCAACGAACTCTCCTCCCCCTACTCGGGCTCCCAGTTCACCCAGATCGACGGACTGGTGGTCCAGCCGGGCGCGGGCCTGCCGGACCTCATGGGGCTCTTCGACCGCCTGGTGTCCGGCCTGTTCGGACATGGACATCCGTGGCGCGTGCGCCGCGGCGATTACCCCTTCGCCTCACCTGGGTTCGCCGTGGACGTGGCCTGCCCCCGCTGCGCCCCGGGCTGCGATGAGTGCGAGGGCCGCGGACGCATCGAGATCGGCGCCGGCGGCCTGCTGCGCGACGAGGTGCTCACCGCCGGGGGCTACGACCCGCACGAGGTCGTGGGGCTGAGCTTCGGCTGCTCCGTCGAGCGCCTGCTCAGACTCACCCACGGACTGACCGACATCCGGGAACTGCTGGTCAACGACGTGCGCCTGCTGGAGCAGTTCGACCACGCCGGGCTGCCGGCGGGGCCGCCGCAGAAAGGAACCGACCGACCGTGAAGATCCCCCTCGCCTGGCTGGAGCAGGAGTGCGGCGGCCCCGTCGACCGCGCCGCCCTCCTGGACCACCTCCACGAGAGCGGAGCTCGCGCAGGGTTGCACGCCGATCGCGTGGTGGAGGTCCTGCCCCCGCCCGAGCTCGCCCACCTCGGCTCCGTCCGCGGACTGGCCGCCGAGGTCCGCGCCCGCAACGCGGCCGGGCCGACCGCGCCCCAGCGGTCGGCATCCCAGCGATCGACGCCCCTCCCGGACGGCCTCGTCCTGGCGGCGGAGGACGGCCTCCCCGGCCGCGTGGCGGCTGCCGTCGTCCGGCTCCCGGGCGAGGTCCGCCTGCCGGGGGCGGCAGCGGACCGGCTGCGCGCGGCGGGCGTGCCGATCACCGGAACCGTGGCCGACCTGGCGGCGTACGTCGGGCTCGAGACGGGGCAGCCCCTCGGCGCGGCCGACGCCGGGGAACTCGACCTCACCGGCCTGCGACTGCGCTCCGCGGGCCCCGCCGATCCCGCGGATCCCGCCGGGCCGCCCCCTGGAGGACTGCTGCTCCGCGCCGGCGAACACACCGTGGCCGTCCTCGGACGGGACACCCCGGCGGCAGCCGTCCCCGCCGACGGCCGCGACACCCTGGTGTGGGCCTGGTGGCTCGACCCGGCGGCAGCGCACCCCGCCCCCGGGCCCGGCCCGTGCCCCGACGCTGACGGGCCCCCCGCCGTACGGGGACACGACCCGCGGTCCTGCGACCGGGCGGTGGCCCGCCTCGTCGCGCTCGTCACCGACTGGGCGGGCGGCACCGTCACGGCGGCCGGCGGGGCCGGCGCGTCCGCGCCCGCACCGCGCGTGCTGCGCCCGGACCCCGGAGAACTGCGCCGCCTGGTCGACCCGGACCTCGACCTCGCGACGCTGGCCGCCCTGCTGACCGCCGGCGGAGCGGTCGTCGCGCCTCCCGAGGAAGGCCACCCGCTGCACGTCACGGTGCCCGCCGCCCGGCCGGACCTGGACGGTGTCCCCGCGCTGGCGGGGGAGGCCGCCCGGGTCCGCGGCTACCCGACGCTGCTGCGCCGACTGCCGCCCTCCGCCGCCGGCCCGTGGCCGGACCGGGCGCGCCTGCTGCGCCGCGGCCTCACCACGGCCGCCCTGAGACGGGGGCTGCAGCAGGTTACCACCCCCGTGCTGCTGCGCTCCGGCGAGCCTCTCGGCGCGGTCGGCACCCCACCGGCGGCCGAGACCGTCACCGTGCACGGGCGGGCCGGACTGCGCGCCATGCGGGTGCGCGGTTCGCTGCTGCCCGGCCTGCTCGTCGTCGCGGGCCGAGCGCTGCGCCGGACCGGAGCGGCCCACGTCTTCGAAGTCGGCCAGGTCTCGCGCTCCGCCGCGCTCGGGGACGAGTCCTGGCGGATCGCCGCCGTCCTCGCCGGAGCCGTCGCGCCCCCGTCCCTGGTCGAACCCCGGCCACGGACCGCGGGCTTCGCCGACCTGAACGGCCTTCTACGGACGGCGGCCGCCGCGGCCGGCCACGAGGCACTCGAGCTGACGCCCGAACCCCACGCGGAGTTCGCGGCGGGCGCCTCCTTCACCGTCCGCGTCCGCGGCACCGCGGTGGGCCGGGCCGGGGTCCTCTCCGAGGAGACCGCGGCCCTCGCCGACGCCGCGGGGGAGCGGGTGTGCTGCGCCGAACTCGACCTGGACCTGCTGGGCGGCCCCGCGCCGGTCCCGCCCACCGTGCGGATCCCGGAGCCGCTCCCGCCGCCGGCGTTCAACGTCAGCGTCGTCGTGCCCGAGGCCGTCTCGGCCGGCGAGGTCCTGCGGGTCGTCGCCCGGGCCGGCGGCACCGAGGACCGGCGGGTCGCGGTGAAGGACCTGCTGCAGGGCGGGCGGGTGCCCGCCGGGCACCTCTCGCTCACCGTACGCGCGGAGTTCCTCCGTACGGACGACGGCCCCCTGCGCGACGAACGCCGCCGCCGCCGAGAAGCGGTCCTGCGGGCGCTCGCCGACCGCGGCTGGAGCGGGCGATGACGGAACGGAACACGCCCGGCCGAGAGCAGCCCGGGCACGCCGAGGAGGCCGTGGAGCGCTTCACCGCCTGGCTGCGCGCCGACACGTTCACCTGCCTGGGCGCCCGCGCCGCACTCCAGCGCGGTGAACTGGCCACCGGCGTCTACGGGACCCTGGGCGACCGCGAGGACCTGCACCGGCTCCGCACGGACCTCGTACGGTTCGTCACCGGCCCACTGGCGGGCCCCGGACGCTTCCACTCCTTCGCGGCCATCTTCACGCGGTCCGATCCGGCGGACGAGGAGGTGTTCGAGGAGTTGCTCTGGCAGCAGCTGAACGCACTCCACCGGGCCGACCGCGCGGACCACCCGTGGGCCCGCGAGGTCTCGCCCGACCCGCGCGACCCCCGGTTCGGGATCAGCATCGGCGGCCACCCCTTCTTCGTCATCGGCCTGCACCGCCGCGCCTCGCGCATCTCCCGGCGCTTCGCCCATCCCGTTCTGGTCTTCAATTCCCACCGCCAGTTCGCCGAACTCAAGCACACCGGCGTCTACCAGGGAATGCAGACGAAAATACGCGGCAAGGAAGTGGCGCTCCAGGGCGATGTGAACCCGATGCTCGCCGAGCACGGCGAGATCTCCGAAGCACGGCAGTACTCCGGCCGCGCAGTTTCCCCGCACTGGACGTGCCCGTTTGACTGGCACGACTGAAGCCTGCGCCACCGGCCGGACCCGTACCGGGCCGACCACCGCGCCGCCACCCGCCCCCGAGGGCCGGCCCCAGCACGCCGGCGACTGACGCACCACCGGGTCCCACCCGGTCCGACCTGGTACCGCCCGGTCTTGACCGAGTATATTCACTCGTTCTGTCCCGCAGTCAGTCACAATGAAGGGGAAGCCGCCATGGCGGAATCGCAGGCTCTGGGGTCACGGATCCGCCGGCTGCGCCGGGAGGCGGGCCTGTCGCAGATGGACCTGGCCGGCACGGAGCTTTCCCCGAGCTACATCTCGCTGCTGGAGGCCGGCAAGCGGACCCCCTCCCCGGAGGTGCTGGAGCAGATCGCCGCCCGGCTCGGCTGCCCGCCCGAGCACCTGCTGGAGATGGTGGCGACCGATCGGCCCGACACCCTCCAGACCGATCTGCGCTACGCGGAGATCAGCCTGCGCAACGGCGACCCGAAGACCGCGCTGGACACCTTCACCGCGGTCCGCGACGCGGCCGCCGCCCAGGGCAAGGACGCGGTCCGGCTCTCCGCCGAGTACGGCGTGGCCCAGGCGCTGGAGCACGACGGCCGGCTGGAGGAGGCCGCCGAGCGCTACCAGGCGCTGCTCGACCACGCCGGGTACGGGCAGTCCCTGGTGCCGCGGCTCGCGGTCGCGGTGGCGCTGTGCCGCTGCCACCGCGAGATGGGCGACCTCGCCCACGCCGTCGACCTGGCCACCACCACCCTGGAGGAGGCCCGCAGGCTCCGGATCACCCCGACCGTGCTGGGCGTCGAACTGCTGGCCACACTCGTCGGACTGCACTGCGAACGCGGCGACCTGCACCGTGCCGCCGCACTGGCCCGGACCGCCATCGAGGAGGCCGAGGGGGTCAGCGACCGCAAGGCCCTGGGCGCCGCGTACTGGAACGCCGGAGTGGTGGCGCACCGCAGCGGTGAGTCCGCCGACGCCCTGCTCCTGCTGGAACGCGCCCTGGCCATCTACTCCGAGGGTGACGACGCCCGTGCCCTGTCCCGGCTGCGCAACGCCTACGCGTCGGTGCTCATGCAGTCGGAGACCGGCGACATCGCGGAGGCCAAGGCGCAGCTGACCCGCAGCGCGGAGGCCCTCGCCGACCACGGCAGCACCGTCGACATGGCCTACTGCGAGACCTCGCTGGCCCGCGCCTGCCTGCTGGAGTCCGACGCCCCCCAGGCGGAGCGGCACGCCCGCCGGGCCCTGGAGCTGCTGGGGTCCGGGCACCGGCTGGAGACGGCCCGGACCCTTCTGGTGCTGGCGGGCGCCCAACTGCAGCTCGGCGAAGTCGCGGCGGCCGAAGCCGGCTGCGAGCGGGCCGCGCTCCTGCTGGAGGCCTCCGAAGCCGACCGGCAGGCCGCGTCCGCGTGGAACGACCTCGGCGAGCTGCTGGAGCGCTCCGGGCGCACCGAGCGGGCCGTGTGGGCGTACCGGCAGAGCCTGCGCTGCCTCGGCCAGCGCAGCAGCCTGCTCCCTGCCGCCGGCGCATCCACCGGGGTGTCCGGCAGCGGCGACCTCGGTCAACAGGGTTCGGCCCGGGCATAGATCGGCTGCTGATCCTGTGTTGATCGTCGGCGACTAGCGTCGGACACGACAGGCCGGGAAGGGCCGCAACCCTCTCCGCGTTCCCTCTCCCCGGTCCATGCCCCGACGAAAGTAGCGCTCCGCATGTCGCACGTCCCCAGCCGCTCCACCGGTGCCCCCACCCTCCGGGTCGCCGCCACCAGACCTTTCCCCCGGCTGACGGCCCGCGCGGTGGTCCTGGCCCTGCTGCTGGCCCTGTGTCCCGTCCACATCGCCCTCACCTCGACGGCGGACCGCGATGTCCTGCCGACCGGGCACCAGAGCCTGCGCCCCGAGCGCGACATCCCGCTGTGCTGCTGACGCGACCCGTCGGCATCACCGCACCGCCCCCCAGCACCCACCGGTGGACCACCGGTGGTGACCGTCAAGGAGGACCACCCATGTCCAAGCTGCCCACCGCCCGCCCCGCCCTCGGCCTGCTGACCCTTCTGGCCGCGGCCGTCCTGTGCCTCGCGGGAGCCGGTTCCGCCCCCGACCTCGTCGCGGCGGGCGGTGGCCGCACCATCGCCGTCAACAACACCGGGTCGGACTTCACTCCGCGGGGACCCATCATCTGACGCACGCTCCAGGGACGGCCGTCCGGCAGCGCGGGTACCCCGCGCCGGGCGGCTGTTCCGCACCCGGAATTCCCGTCCCCCGTAACGGGAACCCCGGTCAGGCCAAGGTGGCCAGCAGCTCCGACACGTCGGCCGCGTCGGGCAGCCCGAGCCGTGTGAAGACGCCGTGGGCCTGCTCCAGCTGCTCCCGGGCCCGGTACGTCTCACCCAGGTCCGCAAGCGCCCGCCCCATCGCCACCGAAGCCTGCGCCCGGTCGCGCTCCGAGCACGCCTCCTCGCAGCGCTCGACCGCCGCGGCCGCGTGCTCCAGCGCCTCCGGCACCCGCCCGGTCCGCCGCAGCGTCTCCGCCAGCCGGTACAGCACCTGTGCCTCCCGCTCCCGCAGCCCGGCCGCCCGGCATACCGCCAGGGCCTCGCCGTAGCGCACCACCGCCTCCTCGAAGCGGCCCACCCCGTGCAGCGCCAACCCGAGCACGTACAACGCGTACGCCGCCCCGACCTGGTCCTCCAACTCCTCCATGACCAACAGCGCGGACTCACAAGCGGGAACCGCCTCCGCGGGAGACCCGCTGCGCACCCGGGCCAGCGCCGCGTTGACGCTCGTCACCGCTGCACCGGACCGGTGGCCCAGGGTGTGCGCCAGGGCGATCGCCTCGTCGTAGCAGGCCGCCGCCTCCTCGAAGCGGCGGAGGAACTGGGCGACCAGCCCAAGGTCGTTGAGGGCCTGGCGGAGCGTGTAGACGTCGCCCGCGGCACGGGCCGCCGCCACGGACAGCTCGGCGTGCCGCCCCGCCTCCTCGATCCTGTCCGCGCGCAGGGCGATGCCGCTGCACAGCATCCGCGACCGCCCGATGGTCCGCCGGCAGCCGCTCAGCTCCGCGGCCTCGGTCAGCGTCAGCGCCACCGGCGCCATCCGCTCGTACCAGACGGCGGGGGTGAACGGGCTGACCGCGAGCAGCAGGTCGACCGCGCCGGCGAGCCGGTCCCCGGCCGCGCCCGGCAGCCGCAGGGCGACGGTGCTCAGCGCGGCCGCCATCAGGCCGTCGATCTCCGTCACCACCCAGGCCCGGGCGGCGTGCACGTCGCCGAACTCCAGCCCGCCCGAGCGCAGCGGACCGAAGGCGTTCGCCACCGCGTCGCCGGGGATCGCGTGCGGGAAGGCACTGGCGGCCGTCGCCAGCAGGAAGTCCAGCAGGCTGCCGAAGGCCTCCGCCGCCTCCGCGGGGTCGTGCGACTCGGCACGCTGCCGGGCGAAGACCCGCACCAGGTCGTGGAAACCGTAGCGGCCGGGCTTGGCCGACTCCACCATCGCGGCATCGGTCAGCGACTCCAGCAGGTCCTCCGCCGTCGATTCGTCGACGCCCAGTGCCGCGGCGGCCGTCGGCACCCCGATGTCCGCCGCACCGGCCAGGGAGACCAACCGGAACGCCCTCGCCTGGGCGTCGGTGAGCTGCTGGTAGCCCAGTTCGAAGACGGCGTCGATGGCCAGCGTGCCGATCCGCAGCTCGGCGATGCGCCGCTGCTCGTCCGCCAGGCGCGCGGTCAGCGTCGCCACCGGCCACGAGGGCCGCGCCGACAGCCGGGCGGCCACGATCCGCACCGCGAGGGGCAGATGGCCGCAGGCCTCGACCAGCCGCAGCGCCTCCTCCCGCTGCGCGGCCAGCCGCTCCCGGCCGATGATCGCCCCGATCAGCTCCAGTGCCTCGTCGGTGCGGAACGGCTCCAGCAGCAGCTGGGACGTCAACGGCAGGTCGAACATGGGCGACCTGCTCGTGATGACGACCGCGCAACTGGGTGACCCGGGGATGAGTTCGCGGACCTGGGCGGCGTCCCGGGCGTTGTCCAGGACGATCAGCAGCCGCCGCCCGTCGATCAGCGACCGGAAGAGCCTGCCCCGGTCCTCGACGCCGTCCGGGACCTGGTCCTCCGGCATCCCCAGGGCCGTCAGGAACCCGGCCAGGACGAAACCCGGTTTCGCCGGGTCGGGCCCGATGCCCCGCAGATCGGCATGGAGCTGGCCGTCCGGGTAGTGGGAGCGCGCCCGATGGGCGACGTACAGGGCGAGGCAGGTCTTGCCGACGCCCCCCATTCCCGCGGCGGCCAGCACGACCGGCGTCCGGCGCACCGGCTCGGTCAGCAGCGCGTGCCAGACGTCGACCTGATCGCGCCGTCCGACGAAGTCCGGCGCGTCGTAAGGCAGCTGGGCGGGCACCACGCCCTCGGTCCCGGCCCCCACCACGCCCGGCTCCGGCGACGGCTCCGGCGCTGACGCCGCAACAGACGGCACCGGCTCCGGTCCGGCCTGCACGGGATCGCCGACGAGGATCCGACGGTGCACCTCGGTCAGCTCCGGCCCGGGTTCGATGCCCTGTTCCTCGATCAGCAGGTCCCGCACCCGCCCGAACACCGCCAGGGCATCGGCCTGCCGCCCCGCCTTGTGCAGCGCCCGCATCAGCAGGCCGTAGGGACGCTCCCGCAGCGGGTACGCCTCGGTCAGTTCGACCAGATCCGCAATGGCCGAGCGGTGCCGGCCCAGCGCCAGGGCGAGCTCGAAGTGCTCCTCGCACAAGGTCAGCCGTAACTCCTCCAGGCGCACCCGCTGCCGCTCCGCGAACGGCCCAGGCACCCCGGCCAGCGGCTCCGCCTGCCACAGCTCCAACGCCTGCGCCAGCAGCCGGGCGCCCTCCGCCGTCCGGCCGTCGGAGGTGGCGCGCGCCGCCGCGGCCGCCAGCCCTTCCGCCCGGCAGAGGTCCAGTGCCCCGTCGGGCACCGTCAGCCGGTAGCCGTCACCGGCCAGCTCCAGGGCGGTCGGCGAGGCATTCCCCGGGCCCAGCAGCTTCCGCAGCCGCCACACGTACGTGCGGACGGTGGTCACTGCCCGGGCAGGCGGCTCGTCCGCCCACAACGCCCCGACGATCTGCGCCATGGAGACGGGCTGGTTCCCCCGCAGCAGCAGAAGCGACAGTAACGCCTGCTGCTGCGGCGGCCCCACCCGCAGCTCGACGTCCCCCCGGTATGCGCGCACCGCGCCGAGTATTTCGAATCGGAATGCTCCAGCCACTTGGTGGTTCTCCTCGCAACAGCCGGTACCAACACAGGCACATGACGCCTGTGGTCCTCTGCAAGACGCGATTCACCGGGCCGAGGATCCACCTCTTGGGCCGTGAGATGATGATGAAAATGAAACGTCGCCGCAGTCCAGGCGGCCGCGATCTCGGTGATCAGGCCCTCCACCAGCGTCCTGATCCGGTCGCGGACCGGACGGACCGCGTCGACGCCCTGGCCGGCCGGGTCGTCGAGCTTCCAGTCGAGGTAGCGCTTGCCGGGGAAGACGGGGCAGGAGTCCCCGCAGCCCATGGTGACGATGACGTCCGAGGCGCGGACGGCCTCGGTGGTGAGGATTTCGGGCGTCTCGGCGGAGATGTCGATGCCGACCGCGCACATCGTCCCCACGACCGCGGGGTTGACGGCGGCGGCGTGGGCCGAGCCGGCGGAGCGGACCTCGATGCGGTCGTCGGCGAGGTGGGTGAGAAAGGCGGCGGCCATCTGGGAGCGGTCGGCGTTGTGGACGCAGACGATCGGCACGGAGGAACGCGGGGCGGCGCAGGAGCTCATGGGCAGGGGGCTTTGTCGGGGGTACGGATCGGTCAGGAGACGGCGCGCGCGGGCTCGGTCCGCGGGACGGGGACCTCGCCCCCGTGGCGGGCGGCGATCGTCCGGATTGTGGCGGCCGGTGAACCAGGCGGCGAGGGTGACCACCGGGTTGAAGTGCGCGCCGGAGACCGGACCGAGCAGCAGAATGAGTACGCCCAGGCCGCAGACGGTGGCGAGGGAGTTGGCGAGCAACTGGACGCCGACGTCGTCGGACAGCTCGGTCGCCTGGATCCGGGAGCCGATCACCACGGCCGTCAGAAGCCCGGTCCCGATGGCCTCGGCGGCGTTGTTTCCGTCTCCGTTCGTGCTGCGTCAGCACGTCGGCCAGGTCCGGGCGGCACGCAGCCGGACCCAGGCCGCTCCCATGAGTCTGCGCAGCGGGCTGAGCCGGAGACTACTTCGCCGGCCGCTTCCGCCAGCGGTCGTGGTGGAAGATCGGTTCGACGGCGACGACGCAGAACGCGTGCATGGGCCGGTCCGTGCGTCTGGGGTCGAAGAATCCGACCATGTCACCGAGGAGGCTTTCGCCGTGCCGGTGGACGTGGGGGTCCTGGGCAATGCGATCGCCGAGGTCGGTGAGCCAGTCCCCGATCCAGAACAGGAGTTCGGCTCCCAGCGTCAGTGTCCGCCCGGGCGAACTCGGCGGGCGGACTGAAACGGAGTAACGACCCATCGACATTGCAGACTCGCCCTCCCCGGCCACCGCCTCCCCGGCGGCGGCCGGGGAGACTGACGCTGGCGGGGGTCAGGCGTACGCGTACGAGCTCGACGAGTACTCGGAGTACGAGCCGTTCGTCTTCAGGCGCGGGACGTCGTGGCCGCACTGGGCGCAGGCCACCGGGCGGCCGCCGTCGCGGCCGCGGATGGTGATCCATTCGCCGTTCTTGCCCGTCAGTACGTCGCGCAGGGCCTCCTTCGCGTGCATGCCCAGGTCCACCGCGGTCTTCGCGAAGTCGAGGAACGTGATGCGACGCCCGCAGGAGGAACACGTGGCGTCGAACACCTTGAAGGGGCCCTTGAGCGAGCTCGGCGAGGTGTCGAGGTAGTCGGCCAGTTCCTGGATCTCCGACGCGCCCAGGAGCCGCATGTGAGGTGGCTCGGTCAGAGGGAGGGCGGCGATCACCCCCTGCGGGACCTGGTAGGTGCGCGTCGTGTCCGGCCTGTTCTTGACGTATTCGAGTACCTCGTCGAGCGTCAGCTGTGCCTGTTCCACTTCGGGTACCTCTCTCCGCTGTCGTGAGATGGCGCGGCTGCCACGCTTCCAGCCGTGGTAGGGGTCCACCACTCCGTTACGCCGACCGGTCCGGTGACCACCCGGTCCAGCTCCTCGCGCAGGCGGGTGCCGATGCCCGCCCTGCTCCAGTACCAGCGGCACAGCTCCGGCGCCGCGCCGGAGCTCGCGTCGTACCAGGTGAACGACGCCCGGTGAGCCGCGTGGGCGTGCGCGCCGAGCGCGTTGAACTCGGAGAACCCGCGCGGCGGGCGGCCCGCCACGTATCGGTCGAGCGGGATCCTGTGGCGGTCCGCGCACAGGGCGCGCAGCTCCCCGTACAGCGCGCGCGGATAGGTGAAGGGCGGGTGCTGCATGAAGTCGAAGAACACCTGGTGGCCCAGGAAGTCCTGCGTCGGTGCGAGCCAGGGCCGGTGCCGGCCGAGTTCGGTGACGGGGCGGCGGACGATCCACGGACGCCCGTCCACGAGCAGGTCGGCGGGGGTGACGGGGCGGAAGAAGACCATATCGGAGTCGACGTGGCAGATGAGGTCGGCATCGGTGAGCTGGTCCGCGTACAGCTTGCTGACCTGCTGGCCCAGGTAGTCGTCGCGGTGGTCCGGGCCCACCTCCAGGCGGACCCCGTCGCCGACGGACCGGCGCACGGCGGCCGCCCCGGTCCGCGGGGTGACGACGACCACCTCCGAGAAGCCCCGGCACCACGTCCGAATGGCGGCCAGCGCGTAGCGCAACCAGGCGACGTCACCGTGGTAGGTGCGGATGAACAGCGCGGTCCGCTCACTACGATGGGAGCCGTGGTCGAGGCTGTGCCCGCCTTCTGGTGCCGGGCTCCCAGTCAGGGCAATGTCGGCGACAGGCTCACTCCCTGGCTGGTCCGGCGGATCTGCGGTGCCCCGGCCCGGTGGGTCGCGCCGCACGCGCCGGGGCGCAAGCACTTCGTCACCGGCAGCGTGGTCTCCCTCGCGGGACCGGGCGCCGTCGTCTGGGGAGCCGGGGTGATGTGCGCCGGTGAGGACATCGACCCGCGGGCCGATCTGGTCGCCGTACGCGGCCCCCTCACCCGGGAGGCGGCCCTGCGCTCCGGGGCGGCCTGTCCGCCGGTCTACGGGGACCCCGCCCTGCTGGTCCCCCGTTTCCTGCCCCGTGGTGGCCGGGGTACCGGGCGGCGTCCCGCCGTCGTGCCGCACTTCGCCGACAAGGCTGGTGCGCGGCTCGGCACTCCGGCCGGCTGGCGGCTCGTCGACGTGCAGCGGCCGGTCGAGGAGGTCGTCGAGCAGCTCGTACGGGCGCCTCTGATCGCCTCGTCGAGCCTGCACGGGATCATCCTCGGCCACGCCTACGGGATCCCCGCCGTCTGGATCCGCTACCGGGACCTGCCCAGCGGTGACGGGAGCAAGTTCCACGACTATTTCCTTTCGGTCGGGGTGCCGGTCCCGCCGCCCGTGTCCGTCGGCCGGACGGGCGCGGGGCTGGATTCGGCGGCGCTCGCCGATTTCGCGACGCTTCCGGCGCGACTTCCGGACCTCGACCTGCTCCTGGAGAGGTGCCCGTTCCGTTGACAGCACACGAAGACGACGTGGACCAGGGCCTGCGCCAGATCCTCCACGGCATCCGGGACGCCAACTACCACCGCCCCGGCATCCGTTGCCTGCGGCTGCTGGAGACCGGGCCCGACACCGCCGCGAGCCTGGCCGCCGAGGTGGCGCTGCTGCGATCGCGGCAGCGCCCTTCGTTGGCCGGAGCCCCAGGCCATGTGACGGCGTGGACCGGTCCCCGCGGCCGGGTCGAGCAGTTCAGCCTGCTCAACGCCTCCGGCCGCTGCGACGACTTCTCCCGCGACCACGACCTGTCCTGCTTCGGCAAGCGCTTCCACCACGGCACGTACCACCCCGCCCTGGCCGCGCTGATCGGGTCCCTGCCGCACCTGGTCAACTTCCGGGTCAACGTGCTGGGGCCGGGTGCTTCGCTGTCCCCGCACGAAGAGCACAGCGTCGTACGGGCGCGGTCGGGCACGGTGGGCATCCGGGCCCGCTTTCACCTGCCCCTGACTACCCATCCCGCGGCGACGCTGACGCTGGACGGGGACGTGCACCACTTGGTGGCCGGATCGGTGTACCTCGTCAACCACGGCTGCGTGCACGCCGCCGAGAACGGCGGGCCCGCCGAACGTGTCCACCTGGTCTGGGACATGTTGCTGACGGCGGACGCGGCGGCTGCCGTGTTCGGGCCAGGCCCGGCGCCGGCGGGCCTGACCCGGACCCGCCGGCGCACCCAGCCGCCCGTCGGACGCCGCACGGTCACCGGGTGGGAGCGCATCGCGCCGCAGGTCCGGGAAGCCGAGGCTCGGAGCATCGGCCTGCTCGCGGTGCAGTAGCAGTAGCCGTAGCAGGAGGCGTTTCAGTACAGGGTCCTGCGGAACTCGGCGGGAACATAGTGGAACAGCAGCGAGGTGTGCGTGCTCCCGTCGGGCAACGGCGGGCGCCCGTGCGGCACCGTGGTCCCCCTGAAGAGGACGGCCTGACCGGGCCGCTGGACGAGGCTGACCTCGCCCTGCGGGGTTCCCAGGTGCAGCGGCCAACCGCCCTCGATGCCCGGGCCCGACTCCCCGAGCAGCAGGGACACGGTGTACTCGCACTGCTCCCGGTCCACGTGACGGCCCAGGACCGCGCCGGCGCGGTACGCCGAGACGTAGGAGTACGAGGGGCGTACCGGCCGGCCCGCGATCCGCCCCACCAGGGCGCGGAACTGGTGGTGGAAGAAGCGGGACAGGGATTCGTTGTACCAGCCGTAGCGGCCGGAGACCTGGGCGTCCCCCAGCGGCCACGAGCCGGTGGCGATGAGCCGCTCGTAGTAGTCGAGCAGGGCCAAGCGGTGCCGGGGGTGGACCATGCGGTCGATCCGGCACACGTCGTTGCGCTCGAAGTCCGCGGCGGCCGCGGCCCGGGCGGTGTCGGCCCTGGTCGCGTCCCGGGCGCGCAGCCCGGCCGACCCGAGCGCCCCGGCCCGGGCCAGGGCGGCGCGCAGCCGCGCGGGGAGCGCCGGTGAAAGGGGCCGTCCCGGGACCAGGGTGCGCAGCGCCCAGAAGTCTTCGAGGGAGACCCAGAACGGGGCGAGTGCGCCGGTTGACGGGTCGTCGGTCCACAGGATCGGCCGGTCGGGCAGGAACCGGTCCCGGAACCGGGCCCGGCCCGCGAGGCCCAAGGGGATGGTGACCCCGTCCTGGAGGACCACGGCCGGGTCGAGGAGCGGGTGTTCCGGCTCGGGGCCGGGCGTCGGGGCCGAGGCGTCGTCCACGGAGCCGGCGACCGGGGAGCAGTCATCCGCGGCGCCGTCGTCGAGCCAGCACACGTAGGAAGGGCGCCGGGGCAGGCCGCGGACGGTTCGGGGCATGGGCGGGGTACGTCCGTTCGTCAGGCGCCGGCAAGTGGACGCCACGGTGTCGAGGGACGACGGGTCGAAGCCGGGTGTACTGCGCCACTTGCCGGGGCGCGGAGGCGTGATCGTCGTCGCGGAGAGCGGGAGGTCCCGGCCGGGCGGACCGGCGGGCAGCCCGAGTTCCCGCTCCAGCCACCGGATCGTCCGGGCCGGAGCCGCGCTCAGCTCGGCGTAGTCGAGATCTACCCAGCGGATGTCGGGCGGCCCGGCGGCACGACTGTCCAGTACCGCTTCCGTGGCGGCCGCCCACTGGCGGGCCGCGATCCGGGACAGGTCGTCGCCGAGCCCTCGCCGCCAGCCCGGCGGCAGCAGCAGGTGCCAGGCCCGGCGGGGCCAGCCGGGCAGGTCCGGGATGTTGACGAACCCCGGATGGGTCCAGGCCCGCACCATGCTGGCCACGGTGTCGCGCGGGTCGCGGTGCAGGTGTACGACGGTGGCGTCCGGGAACAGCCGCAGCAGGAAGGGCAGCCGCAGGCAGTTCTCCGGGGTCTTCTCCAACAGCCTCGGCGGCGGATCCTGGGGGCCGCCGTGGTCCGGCCAGTTCCGGCCCCGCGCATCGCGCAGCCCGGCGAGGAAGCCCGCGCGTACGGCCCCGCCGTACCGGTCGGCGTGCGCAGCGTCCAGGGCGTGCGAGGCGTACCCGCCAGCCGCCGGGTGGAGCCCCGGTACGCCTTCGATGACGCTCTCGCTCTCCCCGCCGACCGTCCACAGGCCGGGGTGCCGGGCGAGGGCTTCGTACAGGGCCGTGCTGCCCGAGCGTGGCGGCGCGACGATGATCACGGGCGCGGTGCCCGTGGTCGGCGCCGCCGCCGCGGAGACCGGCCGTACGGCACCGGTGACGGGCGGGCCCAGACGGCCGAGTGCCGGGTCGTGAGCGGCCCGGAACGCCGCTGCCGCGGGCTCGGATGCGAAGAGGTACCTGGCGCGTACGCCGCCTGCGTCGGGCCGCACTGCGCGCGCGAGGAGCCCCGCGACCCGGGGGAAGAGGGCGTGGTGCAGGGCGCGGGCTTCGGGGCGTGCCCGGCCGGAGGGGAGCGCCACGCGGGCGACCACGGTCCAGGCGAGGGCGTCGGCACCGGCCTCGGCCCGCCCGGCCTGGTCTTGGGCCCGGGCCCGTGTCGCGGCCCGCGCCGCCCGCGCCCGGGTGGCTCCGGTCTCCCGGTCGCTCACTGCCGGTGGATCCAGCCCGTGACGCTGAAGCGGCCGTCCGCGAACGCCTTGCTCGGCACCCGGATCGGGAGTACCTCGTGGTCGTGCCTGCTCGGGAAGAACATCGCAAGGTTGGCGCGCGGCACGATCGTCTGGCTGCGGTCCGTGGCGACCACCCTCCCGTCCTCCGGGACCGTCTCGAACACCCGCAGCTCCCCGCCCGAGAACCTGCGGGGCTCTCCGGAGAAGAAGTACACGAAGGTCAGCTCGCGGGTGTCCCCGTCGTCGCTGTCGCGGTGCATTCCGAAGTAGTCCCGGTCGCCGTTGGCGGTCACCTGGAGTTCGATGCGGCCCAGCGGGAATGCAGGAAGGTTCAGCCGGCCGCTGATCTGCTGGACGTGTTCCTTGATGCGCTCCGTGAACAGGGCTTCGTAGGGGCCCAGTTCGTCGAGGACCAGACTGCGGCGCACCCGTTCGTCCACCACCGCCGGACCGCCGGACCCGGACATCCGCACCGTGGCGGGCTTGAAGTCGGGTTCCCGGTCCAGCACGTACGCGCGGAACTCGTCGTGTTCCGATGCGCTGAGGAACTCCCGTACGCCCTGGGCCACCTCGGCGACCGGATCCCGTTCGTAGCGGCCGGTGCCCGTCGGCACGCCGGCGGGCTTGCTGTAGTGGCCGCCGCGGACCAGCCGGGCGATCTCGGACGGGACGGAGGGCCGGTCCACCACCCATTCCGCACGCGAGCCCAGGTAGACCGTGTTGTGGAAGGCGGCGTTGAGCGCGAACACCTCGTCGTCCAGGGCGCCAGCGAGCACGTCGACCGTGTCGGCCTCGGCCAGGCCCAGCCGGTTCAGCAGCTCACCGGCCGGGGCGCGGTACGTGAGGTAGCGCGCGGCCTCGGTGAGGAAGGCGTCCTCCGTCCGCTCGAAGCCGACGCGGCGCAGCGTCAGGTCCGCCAGCCGTGATTCCTCGGCGACGAGGTAGTGCACCTCGGCGTTCGGGTCGACGGCCAGTGTCTCCAGGGCTTCCTTGTACACGGCGGCGCACAGTCCTACGTTCGTCAGGTCCTCGTCGGCGACGTGCACGGGGCTCAGGCCCCAGCATCCGTCGCCGACCAGGTGGGTCTGCACGAAGGCGACGATGTTGCGGGCGCCCAGCCCCCACGGTGGCCAAGGCCGGTCCCGGACAGCGGCGAAGACCTGCGAATCGCCTTCGCAGAACAGGGGCAGGACGACCTCGTCCATCAGGTGGGGTGCGCCGGCCCTCCGGAAGAACGTGTACAGGGCCGCCTTGGCGGTCTCGCTCAGCTCGTCGAAGATCTCGATCCGCGTGCCGCCGTTGCCATCCGTGTAGAAGTCGCGTCTGATGGTCGGGATCATGGCCTCTCCTGCCGATTCGAGTGGGGGGACGACGGTTGGACCTTGCTGCGGGTACGGGCCTCGACACTGGCGCGGGCACCGGCGTGGGCGCGGGACCGGGCGGGGACACGCCCTTCATGCGGGTGACGGGGCCGGGTGGCGAACACCTGCCGTGGGTCTTGGTCCGCGCGCCCGTCGTGACGCACGCACACCACCTGCGGCTGGCCGCACTGGCCCGCGCCGGCGTCCGGTTCGCCGGAGTCACCAGCTATCTGGGGTTCCCCGGCTCGCCTTGGCGGGACGAGCGCGACTACGGGCTGCTGTGCGAGGCGTGGTTGCACTGCTTCCGCGATCCGGAGCACTTCCTGCCACCGGCCGGCCCCCGGCTGCTGACGAGCGAGTCCGACTTCACGGACCCGCTCCGCGTGGATCCGGCCCGGGTGGCTGCCGGGGCTGCCGGGGCTGGGACGGAGGGGGCGGTAGGCCCCGACATCGTGCACGTGTCCGGCCGGGAGCCGTGGCGGCAGGAGGCGAAGAACTGGCCGCTCGCCGCGCGCTGCCTGCGCAGGCTGGCCCGGGAGACGGGGCTGCGGATCCTGGTGGTCGACGCGCCGGCCGGGGTGGAGCCGATCTGCGGCGTACGCATGGTCGGGCCGCTGCCGTGGCGGCGGCTGCTCGCGGTCATCGCGGGGGCACGGGCCCTGTTCGTACCGGCCGTGCTCGACGCCTCGCCACGGGTGCTCGCCGAAGCCCTGTGCCTCGACGTGCCGGTCGTCGTCAACCGGGCGATCCTCGGCGGCTGGCAGTACGTCAACCCGTTCACCGGGGTGTTCTTCGACGGGGAGGACGACGCGGTGGCGGCGGTACGGGCCGTGCTCGGCGCCCGACAGCGGCCCCGGGCCTGGTTCGCGGCGCACCACGGGCCGGCCCGGTCCGGGACCCGCGTCCTGCGTCTGTTGAGCACCCTGGACGACTCCTTGCCGGGCTCCCTCACGCACGTGCTGCTCACCCCCGACCAGGGACCGGGGACACGTTGAGCACCAGCCGTGCCATGCCGCGCATGGGAGAGCGGTGGATCCACACGTCGCTCACGGGATGCACGGACCAGTGCCGTCGTACGTCGAGGTGCCGGAAGAAGACGGTCGCGTCGGCCGGCACCCGCCGGACGACGGCACCCGGCCGCAGGAACGACGGGCTCCCGTCCATCGCGCACAGCTTGGCGAGGGCGGTCCCATCGGGTCTGTCGGCCCGTCGCTCGCGCTCCGCCTGCCGCGACAGCCGCTCGCGGCGTGCCAGGTAGGTGTAGAACTCGCCCATGCCGAGGACGTCTTCGCAGGCGACGTACTCGGTGGTCGGGCCGTTGTATACCCGTACGGCCCCGACCGTGGGACTCTGCGGCGGCACCGTGTCCACGTGGAAGCCGCACCGCCGCGTGGGGGCCTCAGTGAACACGCGCACCATCGCCTTGTCCGTCCCCGCCGTGTCCACGACCCGGGCCAGGATCCCAGCCATGGCATCGACGAGGGGAGCCGCAACGGAGGCGGGAGCACCGGCCAGTGCGGTGTGCGCCCAGCCGGTGAACTCGTCGGGCGTGACCGAGGGCAGGGTGGTGCGGGGGATGACCAGCCGTTCCCCGGCCACGAGCTCGGCCAGCTCCTGCAGCCACGGCTCGCGGCGGCCGTCGGGGACGATGACCGCGCTCAGCGCGGGATCAGCCGCGAGACGGGCGGCATCGGCTGCCGTCGCCCCGTGCAGGACACCGGCGACGGCCGTGTTCCGGGAGCTGGAGACCACGAACGGCAGGCTACTCGGTGCCACGGCGGGCGCCCGTCCGACAGGCTGGTCCGGCGGCGGCGGAACCCGTACGGTCGAAGCTACGACCGTGACGGGCAGGTCTACCCGGGTTCGAGGCTGCCGCCCGCTCATGCCCGAACAGCCCGTGCGCGACATCGTGTTCGTCCTGCCCGTCGAGAAGGGCGACGGGACCAAGTACGACCACGCCCTGGACGAGATCCGCAGACTTTCCGCGGACCTGCGCGACGGGAACCTGGGGCATCTGGTCCCCGTCATGGCCTGGGGCCAGGTGGACTTCAGGTACTACCGCTCCGGCATGTACGCCCACATCCTCGGACGTGTGCTGCTGGTCCCGGCCTTCTTCCGGTTCCCCTCACCCGAGCGCGGCCTCCTTGCCGTCAGCGGTGGGGACGCTGACACCTGACCCCGTCGCTACGCGAGGAGTGCCTGCGCCATGTAGAGCTCGCTGATCGTGTGGCCTCCGGACGGCAGTTCCCGGGTACTGGCGGCGACGAGTTGCTCGATGAGGGGAACGTCCTCGGGGGCGCTGGCCCGTTCCGGGTAGGAGGCGTTCTCCCACAGTTCCCGTACGTACTGCCACAGGGCGTTCGCCTCGTCGGACTCCTGTTCGTCTTTGTGTACGGCGATATCGGCGATGGCCGAGGAGAGGACGCCCTCGCGGCGGGCGGCGGCGGCCCGCGCCGCCCAGGCCTGTCGCGTCTGCGAGCGGCAGCAAAGGATCGTGCGGTCGCGCATGGCGGTGTAGCGGTCATCGGCGGCGAGAGCGGCGTCGAGGTGTGCCCGCATCTCCTCGCGGCGCGGGCCGTCCTGCCACTGGAGGCCCCACCGGGCACCGCTGTCGTGGGCTATCTCGACGCGGACGGCGGTGAGCTGCGACAGGTGTCGGGCCAGGTGGATTGCCTGCCCACTGCGGTTCATGACGGGTCGTCCTCTTCGCGGTTCGGAGGCGGAGGATTCCCCACCTGGATACGGGAGGGTTCCATGCCCCGATCGAACACAGGCGGCCGGTCGGAGTTCAACGCGGCCCGCACCGTGTTCCGGGTCACCCTCAACCGCCGCGCGATCTGCTTGATGGGCACACCCTCCGCCTGGCGCAGAGGGTGTATCTCGGCCAAGTCCTCCACTTTCAGCACCCTCCAGATCATCAAGGGGGTAATTCTGCGGGAGCACCTGGGGGTCATTCTTACGGGAGCAACGACAGCTGCCACGGCGGCGGGTACGGCGCGCCTGTTTCGTGGCCGGGGCCCACCGTGCGCACCGCTCTCCAAGATCTGTGCCAGAGCCCACAGCCCGTGAATAAGGCCAGGCTCCGATGCCCCGGCGAGACCCGGGCACCGGTTCGGCGAGCCCATCAGATCGTGGCTCGAACGGGCATTTTGAGGTCGCCTGAGGTTCAATGAAAGTACAGGTCCAGTCACCTGTCGTGTGGCATTCAACTCAGCGACTCCTATGGAGGGCGTGAGATGCCGGTAAACATTGTGGACATCGGCCCACCTTCAACTATCGCATCAGGACGAACGCTCATCGAGACCTACTTCTTCGGGGATTTCTTCGACGTTGGCGTGTGCTACGGGACGCTGGCGACGGAGCCGAAGTTCCTGGGCTGGCTCGATGTCACAGACCAGGGCAGGGTGGGATCCATCCGATCCATCGGCGGGGTTCCGCACCTGGACCTGAGGAATTGGCAGTACACCATGACGGTGACGAACCGATCCAACGCTACGGTCCCCTACAACATTCGGATCGCGACCTTGACCAGCGGGTGAGTGCGATGCCCAGAGTGAGACTTACTGTCATTACGGACCCGGACGGGACGGTCGTCGGCACCAAGCAGATGGTCGAGCCGGGTGATCCCCTGGCGCCGGAGTTCTCCTACCGGCCCGTCACACAGCCGGGAGGGGAGGGGCCGGAAGTCATGATTCCGGTGTACTCCCAGATCGTCGCGGGACCGGACCAGGAGGCGCACGTGTTGGACGTCGACCTGCCCGAGCAACTCTTCGTGTCCCTGGACCCGGCCACACTGCACGAGATAGTGCAGACCAGGATCAATCAGGTGAAAGGCCGTGAGGCCTGATCGCGGCATCTGCCGCTTCCTCGGCCTGGCCCTCGACCGGCTGGCAGCAGGCCGATGAGCCGCACCTTCCAAACAGGAGACCGGGCACTCGACACACGGCGCAACCAAGTCGCGGTCGTCACCGGACAGATCCTGGACGCCGGAAGCGTGCTGCGCGGCGAATACAACGGCGGCACTTGGTCCGCGCATGCCCACACCCTGAGGCTGCTGCCCCCACTGCCCGATGGGCATGGTCCGCCACCCCACCCACAGCACTACGGCCCACCGCCCTGCCCCTCCTGATGCACCGGCGGGCCCGATACGTGTTCGTCCGGTCGCGTGTCGTGTGTCATGCGGGTCAGGGCCGGCCCGCCGTAGAAGCTCCAGGTGATCGCTGGGACACAGGGCTTGACCGGGGGTTCTGCGTCGCAGTGGTTGTGGCGGCGGTCGTGAGCGGAGCGGGTTTGCGGCGGCGTTTGCGTGCTGAGCGTGCCTTGTTGAGGTAGTCCTCGAAGTCGGGCATGCCGTCTTTGGGGGCGGCGGTCGCCAGGATGACCTCGAATCGGTTGCGCCGTGCACGGGCAGGGCCCCTCCAGCTTTCCTTCTGGCGCGTCTTCTTGGCACGTTCGGCTTCGATGTGCCGGTCGACGCGTGACCAGGCGTCCAGCCAGGGAGCGTGGCGGGCCGCGGGGAGGTTGTAGGCGAAGAGCAGGGCCCGCATCTCGTGCATGCCTGGCACCGTGCCGGCCGGCGATGTCCGCGCGCCGTGCTTTTGCCTGCGGCCGCCGGGCAGGGGGCTGCCCGGAAGCGCACTCGCTGCGCCCCACTTACGCCGTGCTCGCTCCGGTTCGTCCCGCCAGCGCCGTCCACGGTGACCCGGCCCTTGTCGTACTGCCCGACGCCGACGCTGGCGTCGCCCGAGGCACGGGACGAGCCGG
Organism: Streptomyces sp. NPDC090741; assembly: GCF_044769045.1. NCBI lineage: Bacteria > Bacillati > Actinomycetota > Actinomycetes > Kitasatosporales > Streptomycetaceae > Streptomyces > Streptomyces sp. NPDC090741. The sequence continues at coordinate 169,413 of NZ_JBIVXF010000010.1, forward strand.
CGGGCCGCCCGTGGCCGGGGTTGGCTTGGTGGTTCTGGCCGTGGGGACTGCCCCGCACGCCTGCATGCGCCCCGTCGGAGCCGGGCCCGAGCGGGGCCGGGTCGGGGATGATCAGGTCATGATTGAGGACCCTGCAGCCGGCCGGCGGTGCGCCGGCACCGCGACCGGATGCCACAGCGGAGCTGCGAGAGCTGGCCGCATCACGCCGACTGGCCATGGACAAGCCGGTGTTCACCGCCCCCGGGTTGCCGGGGAAGTTCCGCCTGCAGCTGTTCACCGCGCCCGGGACGTCCTGCGCCCTGCCCGTCTCCTGCTCCAGGCCGCCCAGGCCGTGCCCGGCCACCCGCACGCCGACGCCGTCACGCAGCTGCGTGAGGCCGTCATCAACGCGGGCGAGGTCGACACCGCCCGGACGACCGCCGACTGACCTTCCGCAGCCGGCCGTCACGGCCGGGGCTGGGCGACAACGGTCGAGATGGGGCCGCATCTGTCCCGGGAGCCTGGCGGCGTCGGCCGTGATCCGGGGCGCGGACGAGCAGGGCGGCGCAGAGCGAGCCCGGCTCTCCGGCCCAGGTCGGATCGCCGGCCGCCGGTCGTGGACCCGTCGGCCCGCCGCCCGGGCTGCGCCCGGCTGCCGTCACGGGCCGTGCCTTCGCAGGTCGTCCGGGTTCAGGGTGTGGCCCAGTACCGGGCCCAGGCCCGGGCGGCCTTGATCGTCTCCTCCAGCCCGGTCGTCCCGTACGCTTGCCAGGCTTCCCAGGACCGCGCTTCGGCCTCGGTGAGGACCACTACCGCCTCGCGGGGGGCGGCCGCGAACGCGGGGACGGTCCGCGCCCAGCCGGCGGCCTGCTCGGGGGTCTGGTTGCCGTCCAGGACGAGCCGCATGCCCCACAGGGCGGTGTCGATCCAGGCGGGCCCGCGCATCGCCCATGCCCAGTCGATCATCCATACGCGGCCGCTGCGCTCGACCATGAAGTTGGAGGCGGCCGGGTCGGAGTGCACGAGCCGGTCCCCGGTCAGGAGCGGCTCGTCGGCTGGGTCGCAGTACGCGGCCCACCGCTCCCACGGCGTGAGCCGGACCTCCTTCGGGGCGGGGTACTGGCTCAGCTCGCGCAGCACGGCGGCGATCGGCTCCAGGTGGCCGCTATCGTCGCCGAACCACGCCCACGCGCTCGCGTTAACGCCCTCGAAGCCGACCAGGAGCCAGCCGCCGGCTTCCTGCTGCCACAGCATCCTGGGGGCGCGGGCAGGCAGGTGCGGGTTGACGGCGGCCTCCGCTTTGAGCTCACCGATCCGTTCGTGGTCGAGCGGCAACCCCTTGACGAACACCATCTCCTCGTCCGAATCCGAAGGCCACAAGAGGGAGGCGAGTGCGGAGCTGGTGCCGTTCTCCACCTCGGCGCGTGGGCAGCCGGGTCCGACCCGGTCGGCGATCGCCTGCCGGGTTGCTTCGGGAAGCTCGTCGAAGGGGAGCCGGTCGACACGCATGCCGGCTCAGCGCCCGGGCGGGGGCTGCTGCGGGTTGCTCGGCGGGAACGGCGGGTTCTTGTCTGGCCGGGTGGGCGGGCCGGTGGACGGTCGCCCCGGCGGCGGCGTGGAGGTGGGCCCGGGGGTCGGGCGGCGATCGAGTACCGGGATCGTCATGGCGGCGAAGGTACCCGCTGTCACGGGGGCGGCGCCGGGTGTTGGACGCAAATGGCCGATTGCGGCGGGCCGGGCGCCGGGGGTGGCCCGCGCAGCACCCCGCCGACCGGGGATCGCCGTCCGGCCGTGCCCCCGTCCCGCCGCCCGCTGCGCCCCGGCCTTCCCGCGGGCGACTGGCCGCCGTAGCACCCGGCCCTGGCCGGAGCCTGGTTCACCGGGGCCGCTGGCCCGTCCCGGCCGCTGCGCCGCGGGCACCGGCCGGGAGGACCCTGAGAAGGTGGCCCCGGCCGTCGGGCTAAACGTCGAGGAGACCCGTACGCTGCTCGCCCGGTTCGGTGACCTCGGCCCCTACCGCTGCCCCCCCCCCCCCGGATCGCCGGTGCCGTGTGCGCCGCAGCTCAGCCATTGTCGCCGCGCTGCAGCCGTGGCGGGGTGCCCAGTCGGTCCAGCGGTGGGCATCGCGCGCGGGAAGCTCCAGGGCGAAACGGACGACCATCTTCGACGGCCCCGGATCGGTGCTTCCCTGCAGGGCCGCGAGCTCGGGGGAGAGGCGGTCCAGCGTCTCCCGTCCAACGATTCGCGCCCGAGCGGGTGTCGGGCCGCTTGGGGTTCCGGAGGACGCGAGGCAGGCCTTGAAGGGGCCGCAGGCCCCCTTGGTGGTCGGCGCGCACCAGCGACGTTGATGCGGATCTTGGAGGAGTTCCGTGAAGTGCCTGTCACCGGGCATGGAGGGCGCGTGGATCCAGAACCACTCCGGAGGCCGTTACCCGGCAGCCACAACCTGGCCGGCCGTGACTTGGGGAGGTTCAGGTAGCAGCGACGCGAGGTTGTCCCGTACGAAGTCAGCGGCCCTCTTGACCGACTCTTCGGCCCCGGCTTGGTCTTCGAAGACGCTGGTAGAGAGCATCACTCCGCCCCCCGCGTCAACCCAGTAGTAGGCTACGAATCCAGGCACTTGGCGAAGGAGAGGTACGAACCCCTCTTCCACTCGGCGCCCCGCCTCGGCAGGATCAGTCACCCCTTCGTACCGTCGAACCACTGCGTACATGGCTGATCTCCTCACGGATCCCAAGGTCACCTCGTGCCAAACGACCTACCCCCACCGTGCATCGCTGGCTCGCGGGAGCGCAAGACCAACTCGCGGTTCACCGGTGACAACTTCCAGCGCAACCTGACGATCGTCGACGAGGTGCAGGCGATCGGCGCCGAGATCGGCGCCACGCCGGCGCAGACCGCGCTGGCGTGGATCCTCACCCGCGTCGGCGACATCGCCCCCATCCCCGGAACCCGGCGGGTCGCCCGCGTCGAGGAGAACACCGCCGCAGACGACATCGAGCTCACCCCGGCCCAGCTGGAGCGGCTGAAACAACCTCACCCCCGCCGCAGGCGAGCGCCACGACGAGGCGAACATGGCCGCCATCGACCGCTGACCCCGCCGAGCACGGCCCCGGAGGGGCGACCACCTGCGCTTCGTCAAGGGCGCCACCCTGAGCAAGTTCAACCTCGTTGACGCGACCTGGCACTGACCCGGCCCCAGCCCCACCGCAACGCCCCCGGCAGGCACTGTCGGGGGCGTTGCGGTGGCCCCTGCCGGGAACGGCTCTCTTTCTGCCCTCTGGCCCTCGTTCGCGGCCGTCAACGGTTCGCGGCAGTCAGTGAAACTGAGCAGTCGTCATGCTTCCCGCCTGGGGTTGTGCAGGTCGGCTGAGTGGGTTGGCGACTGTGTTGGCTCACTGAATCTGCGCAGTTCCCGGGTAGGCCAGCCGTCTGACCTGTGGGTTCTTAAGCGTGAAGCCTGGTTGCGCAGGCTGGTTGGGCATTGCGCAGTTGCACTGGTCGGCGACACCTGGGGCCGGAAGGGGCGCAGCAGGGGCCCGGAAGGCCCTCACAGGCCTTTCTTCTTCACCCTGCCGCAAGGCCGAGCGCTACCGTCCCGGGTGCGACGGTCCCGGCCCTCGGGGAGGCGCAGAACGGCCGATACGCGGGAACTGGTCATCTCGTCCCCTCTTCAAGGGGCAGCCCGGCCGCGGTCGTGACGCCTTTCGGGCAGGGTCGTTCATCAGGGCATGATCAAGCACATTGTGACCACAGCCCTTGTTGTTGTTTTTGTTGTTTCTTCTTTTCGGGAAATTGAAAGGTGAGTTGCTGTCGCTTACGACCAGGGTCTGGTTGCGGCGACCGTGTGGGAGAAAGATGCGGCAGTGGTATCCGTCATCCCCGCAAGCGGGATGGTGGTTAACGAAACCGCATTCTGAGGTGGGCAGTCGCTTTCAGCGGGTAATGGGCCCGCGAGGATCCTGTCCGGACCGGAGCTTGCATGCTTTCTGGCTGAGGTACACCTTGTAGTAGTACCTGTAAGCAACTCTGTAGCCACTGGCGTAGCCCATTTCGTAGGTAGTGGTTGACCGGAACAGCGGAGGGCCCCAGCGGGAACAGCTCCGGCCGGCCCTTTTTGCGGCTAGCTCACCCACCTGGTAACCATCACAGTGGCCTCGCCAATAGGGCTGGTTCAACTCCATGTAGCCGCATCCCGACCAAGGGGGTTCCTGTGCAATGGCCCGGGTATTGCGGTACTGTAGCGCCCTCTCCACAGCAGGTGCGGTGGTGCCCGCTGCCGAGGCGGACGGAAATGTTAGGGCGGCGCACAGTAAGATCCCGGCGGCGGGAAAATAGCGCGAGCGGCGCATCTTTGCCTCCCCTCTTGGCGGCTGGTCGGGATGACGTCGCAGAGTCGACCCGGCGTTCACCGTGACTCATAGATGGCGGCATCAGTCAAAGCCTAAATCGGGCACCCAGTTAGTGCATCCTGGGTCGCAGGCCTAAAGAGCATTCGGGCGTTTCGGTAGCGCGTAGTCGTCGCGTCAATTATTGAAATGGAAAGCTATCCTGTGGCCATATTGAGAGGCCCTGACCACCACGGTCGCCGAGGGGCGATCTCTCTTAGAAGATCGCCGTTGACGCCCGAGGTGAGATTCGTCGGGTCGGGGCTGGCTTGATGGCAGCCGAGTCACCCGGGGTCGAGCCGCAGGACTGTGAGGCGATCGAGGCTTACGAGGCCGCGCTGGCTGCCTTCGCCGAGAAGCTGAACCTGTCCACCTATCCGGCGGGTCCCCCTCCTACGCCATGGTCGCCGCCGACTCGGTGCGGCCGCGCCTGACCACGACTGGCCTGACTGAGATGAGCACCGGCAAGCGGTTTCCGTTCCTCGAGGCGCTCTTGGAATCCCTCCGGGTCGTCACCACCCCCAGCGGCCTGGACAGGCCGGCCGCCGCGAAGTTCCGCGCCGACGCCGCCCTCGTGGAGGAGTGGCGCGGGCACTGGCAGGACGCCACGCTGCTCCAGCGCCGGGCCCAGGCCGCGAACAAACGGGTGCGGGCCACGGTCCGCCAGGTCCACGAAGACGCCGTCCGCGACGCGGAGCCCTACGGACCCTGGCGCGCTCTGAAGTGGCGGTCCTGGGCGTGCTTGGGCCCAGGCGGAGACATGAGTGCGGGTATCAGGGTTTGACGGTCTGCAGGCGGATTCGGCGGGCTTTGCGGGAGGCCGTCGCCCTCTGACGTGGTTTCGTCGTCGATCAGCCCGTAGGGGGGCCGGTCCTCGCTGCGGCTGTTCCGCGGATGCTGGGGTGGACTTCAACTTCAAGATCATCGCTGCCGACGGACTGGAAGCCCGACGGCCGGCCCGAATCTCAATGGAGTCCTGACTACAGACGGGATCGGGACGGTCAAGTGCCCGCCGGCGCGTAGCGGGTGGTGGCCGCGCCGTGATCCACGGGCAGGTGGGTGAGCATGGGGGCAACGTAGTCCGCTGGGACGGTGCCCCCGGTGATCTTTGGGATTTTCCGGGATCTGGAGGTGTCTCTCAGGACGGTACCGCTCGGACGGGCACGGCTAGGACCTCCAGGCCGTGATCTCGTGCGGGTGAATCCGGGGCCGCACGTGTGTGGTGGGCGAAGCCCACGGGCCGGGCTGTCTCGCGTCAGGGACGAGGCAGCGGCGTTTGCACGGTGGGAATCCCCCCCGGAACCCTGCTGCATACGCTGGTCAGGCTGCCCGGCGAGGGTCGTGGCCGGGTGGACCGTCTCAGGCTCTACGAGGAGTGCGCATGTCTCAGGTCAAGCTCACCGCCAAGCCCCATACCGGATCGGGCAAGGGTTACGCCCGCCAACTCCGCAGCCTGAACGAGGTTCCCGGCGTCATCTACGGTCACGGCACCGAGCCGGTCCATGTGGCCATGGACGGCCGCGAACTGATGACGGCCCTGCATACTCCGAACACAGTCAGCTCCCTGGATGTCGACCATTCCCTGGATGTCGACGGCAAGACCGTGCACGTCATCCCGAAGGCTGTCCAGCGCGAGGCTCTCAGGGGGTTCCCGGTCCACGTCGACTTTCTCGTCGTCAAGCCCGGCGAGAGGGTGATGGTCGAGGCCGCGGTCGAGACAGAGGGCGAACTGGCCCCGGTGACCACCTGGTCGAGCAGGTGCTGAACGCGCTCCCCGTCGAGGCCGATCCCGATCGCATCCCGGTCTCCGTCACTGTGTCCGTCGAGGGCCTGGGGGCCGGTGCCTCCATCCAGGCCAAGGGCGTCATCCTGCCGGGCGGTACGGATCTGGCCATCGGCCCCGACGCGATCGTCATCCAGATCGTGGCCGCGCGGCACGCGGAACCGGCTGCCGGGGATGCCGAAGTCTGAGTCGCGCCGGCCTGCCTGACCTGGCGTACGAAGAGGACCCCGCGTCCGGCGAGATCCCGGGGCGGGGGCGTCCTTCGAAGCGGCGGAGGGTCAGTAGGCGATGATGAGGCAGCCGCCGTGGCCGTGGGCACCGGTGTGGTGTGGCCGCCCTCGCGGTCTCCTCCCTCACCGCCGGAGCCGCCGTTGCCCTGGCCCTCACAGTCGCGCGGGGCCTGGGCGTTGGTCTCGCCGTCGCCCTTGCCGGGAGTTCCCCCGCTGGGCCTGCCGCCCGTATAACCGTCGTGATTAGTGATCTTGACGTTCTGGTCCAGCCTGCACTTGCTGCCGGAGCCTGTCTTGCCGCCAGAGCCGGGCCCGGTGCCGGTGGCGTCGCCTCCGCCCGCGCCGCCCTTGGCCAGTGCGATGTAGCCCGTGGTGTCGGACCAGCCCGGCAGACTGAGCATGGAGTACCCGCCCTCGTGGCCGGGGTCGCCTCCGTTCCCGGGTGCGCCGCCGGAGCCGATGCGGACGGTCAGCTTCGTACCGGGGGAGTTGTTGATGTCGCAGGTGATCGTGATTCCTGCCGCTCCGGAACCGCCGCCGGAGCCCTGGCCGAACGCTCCTCCGTTACCGCCTCCGCCGCCGCCGATGGCGGTGACGTGGATCTTCTTGACGCCCGAGGGGGCGGTGAAGGGGTGGTCACCGTCGGTGTCGAAGACCACCCGTGTCGTCTTGGCTGCGGCGGCGGAGTTGGCCGGTAGCAGCACGATCGGAAGGACGGCGCCGACGACGGCTCAGAAGAGAAGGCGCAGGTGTGGATTCACGGTGGGGCTCCCTTGGAGGCGGAGGGACGGTACTCGATCCGACAACAGAGGCTCTCACTGCGCCCACTGCACGTCGGTCAGCGGTACACGAGGCCAACGACCCGGCGATCGGGAGGAAACGGCTCACAGGAAACGAAGAAGTCTCCCGTCAGTCATGGCACGGGGGCATCGGTCACGCGCCCAGTCCACGCCCAAGCTCCGCGAGGGCGGCTGTCGTCGACCAGTGAATCTGAGGAGTCGTCATGCTGCTGACCTGGGGTTGTGCAGTTTGGGTGAGCGGGTGATGGGCGACACTGGACCAAGACCTTCACCGACCCCCGTCTCTGAGTGGCCATCGTCGATAGCCTCACCTTCAACGGCACCATCATCGAAACCGGCACCGACTCCTACCGCCTCGCCAGCACCCGCGCACGAGCCGAAGAGCCCGTCAAGGCCGGCTGGGCTCAGGGTGACCACACATACGGCGTCGTCGTGGTGACCGCGTGCAGGCCAAGGCGGGTGAGGATCGGAGTGCTGTCGGCTGAGGCGTCGACGTAGACGTAGGGGACATCGCGGGCAGCAGCGTGTTGGGCTCGGTAGGCGACCATGGCCCGGTAGATGCCCTTTCCGCGCCATTCCTTGAGCGTTGAGCCGCCCCAGAGGCCGCCGAAGTCGATGCCGTCCTTGAACACCAGCCAGGCGGCGCAGACGACTTCGGTGCGTGCCTCGGCGACGAGGACGACGGTGTCCTCTGGGGCGTTCTCGATCCGGGCGGCCAGGTCGTCGGCGAGCCAGCCCCAGTCCTCGCCCCAGACGGTGCTTTCCATGGCGGCGATCCGCTGGAGGTCTGACCTGGCGGTGACACGGCGGAGGGTCACGCCGTCGGGCAGGACGGGGTCTGCGGCCAGATCTGCGGACTGCCCGATGAGCACGGTCTCGCTGTCCTCGGCGATGAAGCCGGCCGCCGTGAGTCGGTCGGTGAGGTCGGCAGGGAGATCATGGGCGCGAGTCTTCCATTCGACCGCCTCACCACGGGCAGCGTAGAAGTCACGCTGCCGCGCTATGAGCGTGTCGAGTTCTGCCCCGTAAACACCGAGGTCGCGTGGGCCCGTGACGAAGCCACGGTGCCACCCGACGACACGGGTCAACGGGCCGTCTCTTTCGATGCGCGCGCTGCCGCCAGGCGGGGTGACACCACGGAGTTGGGCGTCATACGCGGTGCGGAGTTCGTTGATCTGAGTGTCCTTCACCCGAACACCGTACGGACCGGGTCAAGTGATTAAACGCCGGCCGAAGCCGCGCAAACACCAGGGCTGCGCTCTCTCACTGCCGCTACCTGCCTCGACGGCCAGCCGCCCTGCGGGCGGCTGGCCGTCCCCACGTTCGCATCCACACAGTGCCGTCATTTCTCGGTTCTGGCACAGATCTTGGGGAGTCGTCGCCGAGCGTTACCTCCATGTTCGATTGCGAGGAGAGGGGATCGCGTGAGACCACGTACGCCTTGTCGTCCGAAGACCGGAGCTGACGCTCCCTCAGGTGCTGGCCGGCCGCTGCTGAGGTCAGTCGTGGACGGTGATGGTGCTGGTCATGCAGACCGATGCACCGTTCTGGAACTCGCTGGTGTTCGAGGGGATCGACGATGTGGATGTCGAGGCGGTCACGTCCGCGTTCGGCACGGTCGAGGTGGTGGCGAGGGGCCGCGCTGCCGGGGCTACATGCCCTGACTGCGGCCGCTTCTCGAAGCGAGTCCACGACCGTTACCAGCGCAGGCTGAAGGATCTACCGCTCGCTGAGCAGGGCTTTGTGATCCGGCTGACGGTTCGACGTTTCATCTGCGGGTCGGCGGACTGCCCGCGCCGGACGTTCGCCGAGTCGTTCTCCCGGCTCGCCGCCCCGCACGCACGGTTCACCACGCGGCTCAACCACGCCCTGGAACGAGTGGGGCTCGCGCTGGCCGGGCGGGCCGGCGTCCGGCTGGCTGCCCAGCTGGGCTTCGGAGCCAGCCGGATGACCTTGTTACGCAGGGTCATGGCCTTGCCCGATCCGCAGTTCGGTACTCCGCGGGTGCTGGGCATGGACGACTTCGCGATCCGCCGCGGCCAGACCTACTCCACCATCTTGACCAGCGTCGAAGACCATCGCGTGATCGACGTGCTCCCGACCCGTGAAGCCGGGCCACTGGCCGACTGGCTGATCCGCCACCCCGGCGTGGAGATCATCTGCCGGGACCGGGCGGGCGCCTACGCCGAAGGTGCCCGCCGCGGGGCCCCCGACGCTCTGCAGGTCGCCGACCGGTTCCATCTATGGCAGGGCCTCGGCCGAGCCGTGGAGACCTGCGTCGCCGCCCATCGCGACTGCCTGCGCAATCCTTCACCCAGCGGCATGTTGCCGGAGGCCACCCGAGCGGCTGCCGGCCGGCCGCAGGGCGACTCGGCGCCCGTCGGCCGGCGGGCCGAGCGGAAGAAGGCAGCACATGCCTTGGTCCACGAGCTCCTTGCCCAGGGGTACTCACGCCGGGCTATCGCTCGGCACCTGGGCTGGGGCCTCAACACCGTGCTCCGGTACGCGAATGCCGCACGCTGGCAGGACACCTTCCGCGATAACCGGCCCCGACCGAGCAGGCTGGACCCCTACAAGCCCTACTTGGAGCGGCGATTCGTCGAAGGATGCACCAGCGTCACCCGGCTGCACGGCGAGCTGGTTGCCGAGCGCGCTCCTGTCACCTACGGCATGGTCCGCGCGTACATTGCCACTTTGCGCGGGGTCCCATCCGGGGCACCGCCCCGGCCGCCGACAGTGCGGCAGGTGACCGGCTGGATCACCCGTCACCCCGCGACCCTGACCGAGGAAGCCCGGGCCGGCCTGAAGGAGGTCCTGGCACGCTGCCCCGAACTGGACACGGCAGCCGGACATGTCCGCGACTTCGGCGAGATACTCACCGACCGCCTCGGCGCCACGCTCCCCACCTGGATCGATGCAGTCGACGCCAGCCAGCAACCCGGTCTCACCGGCTTCGCGCTCCATCTGCTCCGAGATCTCGACGCCGTGACCGCCGGGCTCACTCTCGACTGGAGCTCCGGCAGCATCGAGGGCGCCGTCAACCGCATCAAGAAGATCAAGCGGCAGCTCTACGGCCGAGCCGGATTCGGACTGCTCCGCAAGATGATCCTGCTCCAGTAGCACTCCGAGACGCTCCCAAGACCTGCACAAAACCGAGAAATAGGGATATTTGCCGCGGGTGTGTGAATCGGGGGTCCATCCAGGTGCCCAGCCGTGGCAGGATGGCCTGATGTTGATCCGAAAGGGCGATGCCGCGTAGGCGTCCCAAGGCCGTCCGTGCAGAGCGGTGGCGGCCACGATGGCAGTATCCGGTCCTGAGGGTCCGCGGTGTCTCCGCGCGGACTCGTGCAGCGATCCGCCGGGTCGAAGACCAGGAGATGTGGTCCAACGCGGTCGCGAATGCGCTCTCTCGCTTCGAGTGGGCCTTCAAGCAACAGGGCCGCTACCTGAACGCCTCCGAGGCCTGCTCGCCTGGGATAGAGGTGGAAGACGCTCGTGACGATCTGGAGCGGGCGATGCTGCACCTTCCTCCCGGAGCCAAACGGGACTTGGGTCGACTGATCACGCGCATCGATGAGGAATTCGAGCGCCGCACCTTGCCGGAGCCCAACTACATCGAGTGGGCAATGGACGGCTGGTGGTGGACCAGGATGCGTGAACGCTGACGGACCCGGCCTCGTGCCCGTTCCCTGTAATCGAACGACACAGTTACCCTCCGTGATCACTCCCCAAGATCTGTGCCAGAACCCATTTCTCATCCACATTCCAGAGATGGCCTGGCGGTCGACGAGCTGGAGCGGGATCGGCTGCTGGACATCGCGGCGGGCTGCGGTGGCACCGACGTGGAGTTCACCCCGGCCCCGTAGGGCGGCGCAGACGACGTCGCACCACGAACGGAGTAACGACCGACCGACATTGTGGACGCTCTAGCGTCCGGACCCGCGTCGCCCCAGGCACCGGCGCGGCTTCACCCAGGGCAGAAGGCCACTCCCTTCCCCCCGCGCCCCGGATCCTTAGGGTGAGGGGGTGAGCACTCATGCGCCGAACGAGTCCCGCGTCATCTCCCTGCGCCCGCAGGCCCCGTCGCCTGGTTCCGGCGGGGCGGCCGGCGCACCGCGGCGACCCGTGGGGGGTCCACAGCCACGCGCGCCGAGGGAGCCTCTGTGGCGTGACCTCGTCGGCGACGTGCTGCGGCGCGAGCGGCTCGCCCAGGAGCGCACGCTGAAGGACGTCTCGGAGGCGGCCCGGATCTCGATGCCGTACCTGTCGGAGGTGGAGCGCGGACGCAAGGAGGCATCCTCCGAGGTGCTCGCGGCAGCCGCCCAGGCCCTCGGGCTCGGCCTCGCCGACCTGCTGCTGCTCGCCGGTGACGAGCTGGCCCGGCACGCCCGGAACCGGGTGGTCCGGGGCCGCACGTCACCCACGTCACCCACGGCGCAGTACAAGGGCTTCTGCCTCGCCGCCTGACCGGACCGGGCCCACGGCCGGTACGACGGGGCGCGCCCCCGCCGTACCGGCCGGCTCGCTGGCCCTCGGCCACGGCCGCGCGGGCTCAGACGAACGCGAACCGTCGGCTCAGCACCTCGTCGGCGAGCCCGTAGGCCACGGCCTCCTCGGCGGTGAACACCTTCTCCCGGTCCATGTCCGCGCGCAGCGTCGCCACGTCGTGGTGCGTGTGCCGGGACAGGACCTCCTCCACCTGCGAGCGGACGCGGACCATCTCCTTGGCCGCGAGGCTGAGGTCGGAGACCGTCCCCTGCCGGCCGCCGCTGGCCGGCTGGCCGAGCAGCACCCGCGCGTGCCGGAGCACGAACCGTCGCCCGGGATCTCCGCCCGCCAGCAGCACCGCCGCCGTCGACGCCGCCTGACCGACGCAGAAGGTGGAGATCGGCGCCTGCACGAACGTCATCGTGTCGTAGATCGCCATCAGCGAAGTGAACGATCCGCCGGGTGAGTTGAGATAGATCGAGATCTCCTGCTCCGGGCTCGCCGACTCCAGGTGCAGGAGCTGCGCGATGACCACGTTGGCGACCCCGTCGTCGATCTCGGTGCCGAGGAAGATGATCCGCTCGTTCAGCAGCCGGCTGAAGACGTCGTAGGACCGCTCGCCCTGCGCGGTCCGCTCGATCACGTAGGGAACCGTGTACGACCCCATGTCACAGCCCCGTCCGTCGGCGCGGCGTGGCCGGGCGGATGTCGGCGAGCGACTCCACCACCCGGTCCACCATCCCGTACTCCCTGGCCTGTTCGGCCGTGAACCAGCGGTCCCGGTCGCCGTCCCGCGCGATCGTCTCCTCGCTCTGCCCGGTGTGCTGGGCGGTGATCCGTTCGACGGCCTTCTTGGTGAACTGGAGGTTCTCCGCCTGGATCTCGATGTCCGCGGCGGTACCGCCGATGCCCGCCGAGGGCTGGTGCATCATGATCCGCGCGTTCGGCAGCGCGAACCGCTTGCCGGGCGTCCCCACGGTGAGCAGGAACTGGCCCATGCTGGCGGCGAAGCCCATCGCCAGCGTCGAGACGTCGTTCGGGATGAGCCGCATCGTGTCGTAGATGGCGAGACCCGCGGTGACCGACCCGCCGGGGCTGTTGACGTACAGACTGATGTCGGAGCGCGGGTCCTGCGCCGACAGCAGCAGCAGCTGCGCGCACACCCGGTTGGCCGACACCTCGTCGACCTGGGTGCCGAGGAGGACGATTCGCTGGTCGAGCAGCCTTGCCGCGAGGTGGTCGTCGAAGTGGCCGGGCGGTGTGTCGCCCTCCTCCGCGCGGGGCGCGAGCATGGTGAGGGGAGCCATCTCTTCTCCTTGTCGAGGGGTGATGCCGTCGACTCCACTCTTGACCTCGGGAACCCCCCGGACGCCGTTCCTCTGCCCCCGGCAGATCCGCCACGGGCGGACACGACGTCACGGCACTCGTACCTGGAAGCGGTCGGCGCCTAGGACCTGGATTCCGACGACCTGTCGTGAACGTTGGTGAACGCCCTGCGTCGTGCGGAAGATTCGAAGACCCGGGCGTAGAAGGTGCACTCCCGTCCCGGGTGCTGCGCCCTGGACGGCGGCATGGAGCAGGGGAACGGTGCCGTATCTGCCCGAGCCTCCACGGCCTGGGCCATCTCGTTCTACGGTGGTCGGTAGCACCCGCCGCAGGAGGAGCCGATGAGCGCCCAGCCCGACCACACCCCCGCAGCCCCTGCCCCGTACGCGCCTGCGCCCGGCGCGCCGGCCGAACTCCTCGCGCAGCTGCGCGCCGATCGCCGCGCCGCGCGGTGGGTGCCGGCGTTCGAGGCGGAGTGGGCGGCGGCGCTGGAGGAGTCGCGCCGGACGTTCTCCTTGACCACCTTGTACGAGGTCGTCCACGCCTGGCAGGCCCGTCTCGCCTCCGCCCCCTCGGTCGACGCGTTCGTGGCCTCCGGCCGCGACGAGGCCGGGTTCATGGACATGGCCGAGCTCCGCGGTCGGCGGCGCCGGTGAGCCTGCAGCCGTGCGCGGTCCGCATTTCGTCGCCGGCTGCGAAGGTCCTCGCCGCCCTCCCCGAACACGCAGAAGAGATGGTGTGGGACCTGCTCGACGCTGCCGCGGCCGACCCGCGGGGCTCCCGCCAGTGGGACCCCGCTGACCCCGAAGGCGAAGACGTCCGGATCGCGTCCGCCGGCCGCCTGTCCGTCATCTACTTCGTCAACCGTCCGCTACGGCACCTGTCCGTCCTGGACATCGTCTGGCTCGGCTAGCTATCCGACTACCGCGAGTCGGCCGAGCCGTCGCCCCGGGAGCCTCGCTGTCTCGTCCGGTTCACGGGGCCTCCTCATGAGAAGTCGAACATGCTTAACCCCCTCTGCTGGCTGGCTCGGCGGTGTTCGGCGTGACCTGGCCGCGTTGGGCATGGCATGGAGATGGAGTGGTTGCCGTTCGGGATGCGGGCCCCGGTCGCGGTGACGTACGTCCGGTGCGCGCAGTGCGGGGCACTCGGTGAGATCGTCCTCGAGGGCGGGCGGCTGGACCTGGCGATGGCCCGGGCCGGCGCTCACGTCCGCCAGATGCACCCGGGTGTGAACGTCCGCGAGGCGCTCCGCCTGGTGCCCGACCTCGCCTTCCCACCAGTCGACTGTTCCGACGTCGCCGACTGGGCTGCGCAGTACAACGCCCGAAACTACGGGACGGAGACCCTCGGCCCGGGGTGACGAGACGGGTGTGGGGCGGCCCCGCGGGGCCGCCCCACCTGGTTCGCAGGGATGGGCTGTCGTGGTTTCTGCAGAACGAGACGTTGATGTAGTCGATGTCGGTGAATTCGACTTCGAGGTGGTCGGCGCGGGTTCCGCCGTCCTTGCAGTAGATGTCCTGGAGGCCTTCGGCGACGATCGCGCGCAGTTCCGGATCCGGGGCCGCTCGGCGGCCTGGGCGAGCACCACCTCGGCCAGGGCCCGTCGGCGGTCCTCCTCCGGCGTCCGTTCAGACATTTTGTGGTCAGGGGCGGTGAGCGTGGAAGATGCCCCAGCTGGTCAGGTTGTTGCGGCAGGCTTCCACCCAGAGCGGCAGATTCTCGAGGAGGCCTTGCAGGTAGGCGGGACTGATGAGGCCCTGGAGTTCTTTGGCCCGCTGTCGTGTCTCCTCGGTGAGGCGGAGGTAGTGGGTGAGCATCTGGTCGCTGCGGTCGTCGAAGTCGACTGAGGCCAGCCCCAGGGCGGTGAGTTGCTGCCGGTAGAAGGCGGGGGTGGCGAACCCGTCGACCTCGAGGCGGGCGATCACAGGGCGCAGCGCCTGGGGTGGAGTGTGGTCGGCCGCCATCAGGTCGGTGAATACGAGGTGCCCCTGGGGTTTGAGGACACGGACGGCTTCTGAGAGGAGTTCTTCCCGGTTTCCGCTGTGGCAGAAGGCCTCCTGCGACCACACGACGTCGAAGTGCCGGTCAGGGGAGGGGATGTCCTGGAACGATCCGGTGACGACCTTGATGAGCCCGTCGAGGCCGAGCTCGGCATTGGTCTTGCGGTGGCGCTCGTTCTGGGCCTCGCTGATGTTGAGGGCGACGACCTGGCAGCCGAAAGTTTCGGCCAGGTAGCGGGTGGGTCCCCCGTATCCGGATCCGAGGTCGAGGACCACGGATCCGGGCCCGAGACGGCCGGCGACTTTCGACGCTGCGACTTCGACGGTACGGCGGGAAGCAACGGCGAGCGGCTCGTGGGGATGGATGTACACGCCGGTGTGGATGTCCTCCCCGCCCCACACTGTGCCGTAGAAGGCATCGACATCACTTGTGCCGTAGTAGCGGGCCGCTGCAGCAGAGGCCTTGGCCGCACTGTCAAGACTGGTCATCTCACGCCCTCACTTGTCGGGACCCGGCTACCACAGCCGGCGCAGATGCTCGGCGCGAGAGTAACCGGGCCCCGGGCAGGAAACAGGAACACCAAACCAGCCATCCCGGCGAACACCCCGGCGCGCACCGGGCCATCGGACAGTATCTCGACGTACCTGCGAGCCCCCGTTCTGCCTCGTGCGCGGGGAACGAGCTTGAGTGGCGGCGAATGCGGCGGCCGTGCCGGTGTCTGCAGTCCGGGCCGGCCCGCCGGATCGGCGGAGTTACGAGGTCGTGGGGGCGGGCGGGCGACGTGAGAGCGTCTCGCTGGATCTCCTCGGTGACAGCCATCTGGTGAAGGGCGGGCGAGCCACGCGGTGGCCCGCCAGATGTTCGTCTCCGAGCACACCGTGCAGGACCACCTCAAGTCGGTGTTCGCCAAGACCGCTACGAACAACCGCAGAATGCTGCTGGCCCGCGCACTCGGAACGTGAACCGCGGGCCGCTACCCCGCCTGCTTGACGCAGGTCCGGTCCCTCGCCGGCAGCTTGCCGGTGGCCAGGTACCGGTTGACCTGGTCGTCCACGCACGCGTTGCCGTAGCGCCCGAAGAGGGCGTGCCGGTTGGCGCCCTCGAGGGTGACCAGCCTGGAGCTCGGCAGCTGCTTGTGCAGCTCGACGCTTCCCTTGTACGTCGTACGCGGGTCACCGGTGGCGGCGACGATCAGTGCAGGGGCATCGCGCCGCACCCGGGTGGGCTCTTCGCGCGGCGAGTCCCAGAAGGCGCACGGGTTGATGTTGTTGGTCAGAGCGCCGAACAGCGGGTGCGCGATGCGGTTGCGCTCGATGTCCCGCCAGTAGAGCTCGGGATCGCGCGCGGCGGCCACGTCCCCGCAGATGACGGCGGACTGCGCGCCGGTGGGCTCGCCCTCACCGCGCAGCACGTACCGGAGCTCCGGGACGAGCATCGGCGGCACCGTCGTCGGCCGGCCCTCCGCGGCTTTGGCCAGTACGGAAAGCAGCTCGCCGAACGACGCCCGCGCCGGGGCGGTGTCGTCCGCGATGCCCGAGAAGAGGAGGAGCGGCACCTGGCTGTCGTCGATCCGGAAGGCATCGGCGCCGGCGCCGATGGTCAGCGGACCGCGCGCGGCCGCCGCGACGATGCGGTCGACGGCGGCGAGCACCTCGGCGCGGCTGCGGCCGAGGCCGTAGGTGTCGTGGTGCTCCGCGGCCCAGGCGGCCCAGTCGGACAGCGCCTTCTCGTTCTCGCGCTCGGTGCCCTTCAGCAGCCGGGGGCGGTAGTCGCTCGGGTTGATCGCCCCGTCCAGCACCATCCGGTCGTGGCGGCCGGGGAACATCTGCGTGTAGACCGTGCCCAGGTAGGTGCCGTACGAGTAGCCCAGGAAGGAGATCTTCCGCTCGCCGAGCGTGCCGCGGATGACGTCCATGTCGCGGGCCGTGTTGCGGGTGGTGATGTGCGGGAGCACCGCGGCGTCGGTGGCCCGGCACTTGTCGGCCAGGCTCTTCTGCAGGGCGACCTGGCGGTCGAAGCCCGCCCGGCCGGTGCCGGCGGACAGCCAGGTCATGCCGACGGGCAAGCCGCAGTCCAGCGCGGTGCTGCGCCCGATGAAGCGCGGGTCGAAGCCGACGATGTCGTAGCGCGCGCCGACCTCCTTCATCGACGCACGGGCCTGCGGCGGGGACTGGAGCGCGGGACCGCCCGGACCGCCGTTGTTGAGGAGGATCGCGCCGATGCGGTGGCGGGTGTCGGTGGCCTTGAGCCGGGAGATCGCCACGGTGATCGTGCGCCCCCGGGGGTCGGCGTAGTCCAGGGGCACGGTCACGTCCGCGCACTGCACGCCTGCCTGGTCCAGATCGCGGCCCGTGGTGTCGTCGGGGCCCTTGATGCAGCTGCCCCAGCCGAGGTGCTGGCGGTAGTACCGGTCCAGTCCGGCTCCGGAGCTGTCCTGGGCGGGGGTCTCGGCGGCCGTGGCCAGGACGGGGGAGGACGTGAGGCAGGCGGAGAGGGTGAGGCCCACGGCCAAGGCGCGGCGTGCGGCGGGGCTGAGAGTGGTCACGGGGTCTCCTTGAGCATCGTCCGCTTCGTGTGATCGCATGCCCCGAGGCTAGGAATCCGCCCTGGTACGGCACATCGCCCAAGGGCACGAGGACCCCGGTCCCGTCCACCCCCTGGTCCGGGACCTGCGGCCCGGTCCGGTCTCCTCCTCCGGGAGGAGACCGTCGGCGTCGTCGCCTCCCTCAAGATCCGACGCGTCCGGTTCCTGCTGAGGGAGGGCAGTACTGCGCGGGGCGTGGTGACCCGTCTTGAGTAGACCCGGATCGCGCCGGCCTCGGGTGCCGGCAGCACCAGCCGGAGCGTCGGAACCACCGTGTACTACCCGGTCATCACTTGGAGCACGGGCGACGGCCGCGCAATGGAAACCAGGACGAACATCGCTCGACCCAAGGACAAAACCCTTCCCGTCGGTGCCCGCGTCGAGGTCCGATACGACCAGGCAGACCCGTCACGCTGGACCCTCCCGGCCGAGGGCACCGCCTTCTGGTTGGCTGTTCAGCGCACTGGGCGCGTTGTTCGTCGCGATGGGGCTGGGGTTCGCCCTAGGGGGCCTGTCGTAAGGGGCCTTGACGTGCGAAACGTTCGCGAAACACCCGGGTCCGTACACCTGGAGTCATGGAGAAGCATCTCTAGGCTCAAGACCAGCTACTGACCTTGAAGTCGTCTTGCCGCAGGGGCTGACGGTTTGTGGTCGTCGCGTGACCACGGAGAGGCAAGCGTTGACCAGGCTGGAGGAAGCTGAGGAGGTCGTGCTCGGCCAGGCCCCTCTCGCGGTAGTAGGGGGCGACGACTCGGCTGATCTGCGAAAGGGTGTCGATGGCGTCGCCCAAGAGGTAGAGAACCATTCGCGGGACGTCGAAGGGTTCATTGCCGTGTGCGTAACGCGTCACTTCAGCCAGGTTCCGCACGGCCTCGGTAATCGTGGCGTTGATTCCGTCGACCAGGCCCTCAGGTATTTTGGCATCGTCCATGACCGCAGGCCATGACCGCTGATGCGGAGCGCAGGCTCTGAACGGCCGGCACCGCGAGCCAGCCGCGCAAAGCACCCGGCCAGCCGTCCAGGAAGGGTGCCGCCGACCGCGGTGCACGCAAGGACAGCGGCCGCCGCGCGAGCGACCTCCCCGTCGAACTCACCGGCGTCGACTACCTCGACCTCGACTACTGCATCGCGCCCGGGTGGATCCGCGTGTCCAGCTGAGCCGAAGCACGATAGTTGTCACCACGGCAGGCTTGTTGTCAGCGAAGGTGTGTGCGTGGAGCCGGCCGTGAACCTGCGCCGCTCACGCTCAGGCTGTCTTTCTCGGTGTTCGGGATCAGTCCTCGCCAGCCGGAGCGATGGCTGTGCGCAACAAGGCGGCCATCGATCGGCCGGCCACCCGCAGCGGTTCTGGATCTCGGGCAGCCCGGCTGAGCATGAAAGCACCCTCCAGCATCATGATCATCGAGTACGCGAGGGACTGCGCCGTCCTCGGCTCGGTCACCCAACGGCCAAACCACTGCGTCGCCGTGCCGACCCACTCCTCGAAAACCTCCGCCGTCGCGGTACGCAACACCTCATTGCTGCTCGCGACCTCCAGGGCCACCGTCCCGATCGGGCATGCGTCGGCATAGTCGGCCGCAGCAAGGTCATCTGCAGCAGCTGCGAATGCGCGCACGAGGGACTCCATCGGATCGGGCACGCTGTCCAGCAGAGCCAGGACCATTCGGCCGTACTCAGTTCCGGATGCGCGGATCATGTCCTCGGCCAGTTGTTGCTTGCCGCCGGGGAAGAAGTGGTAGATCGAGCCGAACGGCGCGTCCGCCTCCACCGCGATCCGCTTCAGGCCGGTGGCCGAGTAACCGTGTCGGCGGAACAGCACCGTGGCGGCCCTCTGGATTCTGGCTCGCGTGTTCGACTCTCCCATTGCCTTCCACCCCTCTCCCCGCCAAGATTACAGTAGAACGATCTATCAAGTGAGGGGCTGGGATGCCGAGGATCGAGTTGTCGTCCGGACCGATCGACTACCAGGACACCGGCGGTGAAGGGCCTGTACTGGTCCTCGCCCACGGTTTACCGATGAACGAGACTCAGTGGCGCAAGGTGGTCCCGTTGTTGGACGGATACCGCTGCGTTCTGCCCACGCTGCCCCTGGGCGGTCATCGTCAGCCGATGAACCCGGATGCCGATCTGTCCCAGCGCGGTGTTGCCCTGCTCTTGGGCGAGTTCATCGAGGGGCTCGGTCTGGACCGGGTGACCCTCGTCCTCAATGACTGGGGCGGTGGTCAGTTTCTGGTGTCGGAAGGGCAGGACCGGCGCATCGCCCGCCTGGTGCTGGTGGCCTGCGAGGCCTTCGACAACTTTCCCCCAGGGCCGGCCAAGGCCATGGCACAGGTGTGCAGGATTCCCGGCGGCGTCTGGCTACTGACGCGGCTCATGCGCGTTCCCGCCTTCCGTCACAGCCGGGGCGGATACGGCGGGATGAGCCTGTGTGGAGTCCCCGACGAGATCATGGACGACTGGTTCGCTCCCGCCACCCGCAGCAGGGCCATCCGCAGGGACTTCGCCAAATTCGCCACCGGGGCACCCGGACGCAAGACCCTGCTCGCCTGGAGCGATCGACTGCGTGACTTCGACCGCCCGGTATTGGTCGTTTGGGCGACCGAGGACCGCTTGATGCCGCGTGAGCACGGCCCCCGGCTGGCGGAGCTGTACCCGCAGGGCCGGCTGGTCGAGATCGCCGACTCGTCCACCCTCATCCCCGAGGACCAGCCCGAACGACTCGCCCAAGTGCTCACCGACTTCCTGACCCAAACCGGAGCAGAACCGGTCCGAAGGGTCTCCTGAGCGCGCGGCGGCAGGCTGATGCGACAGCTACTGAGGATTTCAGGGTGGGGTCGGTGGGTTGATAGCCAGGCCGGTGGCGGTGAGGCAGCCGTCGATGAGGTGGGGTCGAAGCTGGATTCTGCGTAACTCGCGGCGGAGTACAACCCGCAAAGCTCAGTAACGCAAAACCTCGGACTCAGGTCACTAGAGGGGAATTGGCGAGCAGTCGGCGTTGGTGGTCCCGGGCCGGCTCGTCGTAGTACTTGTCCCACCAGCGCCTGGAGGCGAGCGGCACCGGGGCTTCGACTCCAGTCTCGGGGCCGGGCGTGGGCTGGTGCGCGGCTAGGCGGAGCGAGTCGCGGAAGCGGTGGTGGTTGAACAGGCGGAAGAACTCGGTGAAGTAGATCTCGGCGAGGCCGTGGTCGCCCCGGATCACCAGCATGTTCTCGTCGTTCTTGTTCGCGGAGGGGTTGCTGAAGTTGGCCGAGCCGGTGACCACGATCGGATCGTCGCCGATCGGGTCGATCAGCAGGTACTTCGTATGCAGGTACTCGATGTTGTTGGAGAACGGGTTGTCGTGCTCGGCCGCCCAGCCGGCGAGGCCGCCCTCTTCGACGAGGCCACCGGCCACGAGCTCGGTGTCGGGATCGGTGACCAGGTTCCGGTTCGCGTCGGCGACGGTGGCGTCCTCGAAGAGCAGCCAGCGGAGCGCAGGGTGGTCACCGGGGAGCTGGTCGGCGAATCGGGGATCGAGGTTGAACGGGAGCGTAATGCACATCAGGTCCTGGGCCGATCCGAAGAGATCGGCGTAGCGGTCTTGCGCCGTGGTCTGCGTGTGCGGGCTGAACACGACTGAGATGCCCGCGGGCCAGGAGTCGGGTATCGGGTTGTTGGTGTCCACCCAATTGTTGAGGGTGCCAGGGGTTGGGTCCGTGACGAGCTGTGCCCAGTAGTCGCGGTACTGCTGGGCGACGGCTGGCTCGGTGACAGTGTGTCCGACGTTCGACTGGCCGAAGATCCCGTTCTCGGTGATGTTGGTCGACCCCGTCCAGACCGACTGGGGCGCACCCTCGTGGCTTGCGATCACGAACTTGTTGTGCGGGATCTGAGCCCGGGCGCGCCAGGCTACGACCAGGTCGTCGATGCCAGCGGCGGTCACCGCTGCGCGGTTGTGCGGGTGGTCGAACACGACGAGCTGGACGTCCATGCCCGTGTCTGCGGCCACGCGGAAGGCCTCGAGCACGGGCAGGTACTCGAACTCGTACAGCGCCGCATGGAGCTGCCCGTGGTCGCTGGCGGCGGTGCCGATGAAGGCGAGCAGCGCCTCCTCGAGACCGCGGGACAACCATCGCCAGGCCTCGCGGTTGGCGATGTCACGGGGGTGGAGGTTCTTGAAGCGCTCGGCGTAGGCCTGCGAGGCATACACGCCACGGTTGAACCAGACACCGTGCACGCCCGGCTCCTCGGTTTGCACTTGCAGCTCGACGGTCGAGACCGGGGTGAGTTCCTCCCCCGGAGTTCCGGTCATGCTGTGCACGCGGTAGGTGTAGGTTCTCCCTGGCTTGGCGCGGTAGTCACCCCAGGTGAAGGTCTGGAACGGGTTCCAATTCGATCCCCAATGGCGCCTCGCCTGCGGAAAACGGAGGCGGTTGTCGAGCCACCGGTGCTGGCCTTCAGTGTGATCGAACCGCTCGACCCCGAAACCGAGCACGCCATTCATGTCAGCTCGATCGTGGTCGAACCCCAACACCACGACATGAGTCCCGGCGATGGCCTGCACTCGCAATGGCCCAGAACTGCCCTGCACCCTCATGCCCACGCCTCCTGCTCGCCCGGCCATCTTCTGGACCAACGCTCGCTTCCGGCCCGGCCCAGCCATCGGCTGTTCCGCCGTCAGGTGTCCAGGCCGTGTTCCAGGAAGCGCGTGCGGCCGTCCTGTTCAGGTCTCGGTGATGGGTTCGCCGTCGTACGTGCTGCCCATACAGGTCCAAAGACCGGTACTGGAGTCGTACTCCACGTTCCGTGACCGGCCACACAAACCGGCCCGCCGACAAGCCGATACGGCAGCCCCCGCAACGGGGCCCATGGAGCCAAGAGCCGCCATGATCACGGCGGCTGTAAACCTGAGTCGTGTACGCAGGTGAGCTCCTTTGAGGACAAGCGACACCAACACGTCAATCCCAGCTTTACCCCGCGCCGCGCCGGGCGCACCCTGACGCGGGGGCGCTCCCGGGGCACGTGAGCTCTTTTCGTAAACCTTGCAGTTGATCCAGCCCGTACGGGGCCCAGCCGATCCGGGACCGGCCGCAGCAGCACTTCCTGGGCGGCCGCGGCGATCCGGCGGACCTGGTTGAGCTGGCTCTCCCGGCGCGTGCGGGCGGCGCGGCTCGTCGTGAAGCTCGCCGCCGTGACCAGGGACAGGGTGAGGAGGTTGGTGTAGGCCTGTTGGCCGCGCCAGGCGTGATTGTGGGTGGCGGTGATCAGTCTGACGACGACGGCCAGGCCCGCCGCCACGAGCGTGCCCCTGGGTCCCGTCGTCACCGCCGCCAGGGCGGGTGTCGCGACCAGCAGGGGCCCATGTAGACGACGTGCGCGGGCGTGAGCTCGATCAGGAGCACCAGCAGGGCGATCGCGAAGGGCACGCACTCCGCGAGGACGAAGAGGACCTGGTGGTGACCGCCGGCTCCCGGTCCCGGGGGAGAGCGCAAGGGCGCTCTCATGAGTACAGCCTGTCCCTCCCGGACGCGCGGACGCCACTCCGTGTCCCCGGTGGGCCGGCGGGTGGGGCCGAGGCCACCGGAAGGGGCCACGCCGGGAACCCGTCTGCCCCGCTCGGCACGACACCGCCGCGCGCGTAGGGAAACCTCGTGGGGAGTGCAAGGAAGCCCCCAGAAGCCCCCTTCGTGAAGAGGCACGCATGGACGAGGTCGAGCGGTACGAGCGATACGTCGGCGGCAGCCCGGAGACCGAGCGGCTGGCCTTCGAGCGGCTGGCGAAGGAGCTCCTGCGCGTGCAGCTCAAGGTGAAGCGGCGCAGCGGCGCCGCCGCCCTGGAGCGGACCTTCCACGCCAAGGCGGTCCTCTGCGTGGAGAACGGGCGCCTGCGGTTCCGCGACGACCTGCCCGAGCAGCTGCGGACCGGGTTCGCCCGGCCCGGGGCCGAGTACCCGGTGACGGTCCGGCTGTCCAACGCCAGCGGGGTCCGCCGGCCCGACTCCGCGCCCGATCTGCGCGGGGCGGCGCTGCGCGTCGAGGTGGGGCCCGAGGAGACCCACGATCTGCTGATGACCAGCTTCCCGGTCTCCCACGCCCGCGACGCGCGCGAGTTCGTGGCCTTCGCCAAGGCCATGGCGGGCGCCGATTCGCGGCCCGCACAGGGGTTCGCGCTGTTCGTCAAGCTGCCCCTGGCGGTCGGCTGGTCCACGGCGGGCCGCATGCGGCGCAACGTCGTCGCGGGGAGCAGGCGCACCGTCTCCAGCCTGGCGCTGGAGACGTACTGGAGCCGGGGCGCGATCCTGTGGGGCGCCGCGGGGCCGGTGCGCTACCAGCTGCGGCCCGCTCCGGGCGCCGCCCCGGCGGGGGCGCCGGCCGGTCCCGACGGCCTGCGGCGCGAGCTGGCACAGAGGCTGGGTGCCGGGGACATCGTCTTCGAGCTGTGCGTACAGCGTTACGTGGACCCGCGGCGCACCCCGGTCGAGGACGGCGCGGCCGAGTGGAGCGAGCGGGACGCGCCCGTGGTGCCCGTAGCCACGCTGACCGTCCCGCGCCAGGACGTCCACACGGCCGAGGCGCGCGCCGCCGAGGCGCGGGTCGACCTGCTGGCCTTCAACCCGTGGCACACCGCGGAGGGCTTCCGTCCGCTGGGGAACCTCAACCGTGCCCGCAAGCTCGCCTACGAGGCGAGCAGCGCGCACCGTCTGGGCCGCCGCTTCGTGACCGTGGAGCCGCGCCGCAACGCCCTGCTCGGGATCCCGCTGCGGGCCGCCTTCCGTTCCGTGAACCGGGTCGTCCCGTGGCACCGGCTGCCCACCCCGGTCGCACTGCTGAACCTGATGGCATTCCGGCAGACGCTGCGCCGGCACAACCTGATCGACACCGAGGTGCACGAGGCGCCGCCCAAGGCGGGCCCGGTGGAGCCGCCGGTGGACGAGGAGCTGCTGGTCAGGCGCAGCTACGACGGCAGCCACAACGACCTGTCGCAGCCGCGGATGGGCGCCGTCGGCGCGACCTTCGGGCGTTCCATGCCGCCGGTGTACCGGCCGGACCGGTTCGACACCCCGAACCCGGTGACCGTGAGCAGGGAGCTGCTGCGGCGCGAGG
Organism: Streptomyces sp. NPDC090741; assembly: GCF_044769045.1. Classification (NCBI taxonomy): domain Bacteria; kingdom Bacillati; phylum Actinomycetota; class Actinomycetes; order Kitasatosporales; family Streptomycetaceae; genus Streptomyces; species Streptomyces sp. NPDC090741. The sequence continues at coordinate 194,077 of NZ_JBIVXF010000010.1, forward strand.
CCTTCATCCCGGCGAAGTCACTGAACGTGATCGCCGCGGCCTGGATCCAGTTCCAGGTGCACGACTGGGTCAACCACAAGCGGGTCCCGGTGGGCACCGGGAGCGTCGAGGTGCCGCTGCCGCCCGGCACCGACTGGCAGAACACCCCGGGTGGACCGCGCGAGAAGGTGATGCGCTTCGGTGACGACGAGCCGCTGGACGCGGCCGGGAGCGGGCGGCCGCCGATCGTGTTCGCCGGCGGCGTGTCGCACTGGTGGGACGGTTCGGAGGTGTATGGCGGCGACCAGGCCGTCGCCACGTCCCTGCGCGAGCCCGGCGGCGGCGCCGGGCTGCGGCTGGAGCGGGGGCACCTGCCGACGAGCGCGGACGGCCTGCCGGTCACCGGGTTCAGCGACAACTGGTGGCTCGGCCTGAGCGCCGTGCACACCCTCTTCGCCCGCGAGCACAACGCGGTGTGCGAGGCCCTGCGGCACGAGTACCCGCACTTGGACGAGGACCGGATCTACCACACGGCGCGGCTGGTCGTCTCGGCCCTCATCGCCAAGATCCACACGGTGGAGTGGACTCCCGCGATCCTGGCCACCAAGACGCTCGACATCGGGATGCGGACGAACTGGGAGGGGCCGCCGAAGAACTGGCTCGACCAGCTGGGCGTCTGGCTGCTGGAGGCGAACGGCAAGGGCGGCATCCCCAGGACCCTGCCCGACCACCACGGGGCCCCGTACGCCCTCACGGAGGAGTTCGTCACCGTCTACCGGATGCACCCGCTGATCCCCGACGACTACGAGTTCGTCGACCACCGCTTCGGCCGCCGGCTCGACACCCTCGGCTTCGACGACCTCCAGGGCGCCGCGGCGGAGCCGCTCATCCGCAAGACCGGCCTGGTGGACTCCCTGTACTCGCTGGGCATCGCCAACCCGGGGGCCATCACCCTGCACAACTTCCCGCGCTCGCTCCAGGCGTTCCGGCGCGACGGGGAGGTGATCGACCTGTCCGTGGTCGACCTGGTGCGCACCCGCCGCCGCGGCGTCCCCCGCTACAACGACTTCCGGGCCGGGCTGCACAAGCCGCGGATCCGCCGGTTCGAGGACCTGTCCCAGGATCCGGAGACGGTCGCGCGGCTGCGGGACGTCTACCGTTCGGTGGACGACGTCGACACGGTGGTGGGGCTCTTCGCCGAGAACCCGCCCGCGGGGTTCGGCTTCAGCGACACCGCCTTCCGCGTCTTCATCCTGATGGCGAGCCGGCGGCTGCAGAGCGACCGTTTCCTCACCGTCGACTTCCGGCCCGAGATCTACACGCCGCTCGGCATGGACTGGATCGCCCGCAACGGCATGACGAGCGTCATCCTGCGGCACTGCCCCGAGCTGGCGGGTGTCCTGCCGCGCGGGGCGAGCGCCTTCGCGCCCTGGCGCCCGGTCCAGCCGGTCCGCAACCACGACGGCCGCGGCTGAACGGGGAGGGGCCATGTCCGCACCCGAAGGCCCCGGCCGCCGCCACCCCGGCCTGGAAGAGCTGCTCGCCCGGCCGCTGCTGGAGACGGTCTTCGGCCGGCGCACCCACCGGGTCAGCCGGGGAGCCTCCGTACCCGCCGGGTCGATGAGCTACAGCTCCCCGCACCCGCCGCGGCCGCTGGACGAGCTGGAGGAGGCGGTGCTGATCGCCCTCACCGGCTCCTCCGGGCTCACCATGCCCGACCGGCCCTTCGAGGACCCGCGCGACCACAAACCGATCATGGCGAAGCCGAACCTGAACATGACCGGGCGGACCGCCGGCAGCCCCGACAACGCGCAGGCCACCCACTTCTTCATGATCAACGACAGTGGCACGTACTACTTGCGCAAACTGCCGCCCGCCCCGTGGCACCCTTTCGACCCGGACACCCTGGTCGAGCGGGCCCGCCGGGCCAAGGTACAGGTACTGGACCACCGGCTGGACGTCGCCGAGGGGATGCGCGACTTCCCGGCCTACCTCGACTCCAACCGGTTCCTGTCCAACCTGCCGGGCACCACCCTGTTCCTGCCGGTGGTCGACCTCTCCCACCAGTACGTCAACGCCCTGATGTACCTGCTCACCCAGCCCGACGGAGCCCGGCCCACCCTCGTCGACGACCGCAACTTCTACCGCCCGGCCGGGGTGCGCAAGTGGGTCGAGAACGGCTTCCTCAACCCCGACATCAAGATGCCGCTCGGCGCCCTGGGGCCGATGCGCACCCAGATCGAGGCCGATCTGCTGCTGCAGAACATGATGCTGGTCGCGGACGCGATGGGGCTCGGCGCCTGGATCCACGCCACGATCAGCCCGCAGATCATGCTCGGCGACCCCAAGTTCTCCCGCGCCTACGGCCGGATGCTGGGCTTCGACTTCGTCACCCCGAAGTTCCGCCCCCTCGACGTGCTTCGCTGGCAGGTACCGCTGCCGAAGTACGCGGCCCTGCGCGCCCACCCGGTGGGACTGCGGGCCGGCGGCGAACACCTCATCAAGGCCGCCTGCCCGCCCCACTACCCGTCGATGGCGGAAGCCGTCGACTCCGTCGTCCGGTCCAAGTTCGGCAAGGACGGCATCTACGCGGACAAGGAGCTCTTCACCCGCGTCTACAAGGACGACTACGCGCAGCGCTACCTCGCGGAGGCGAGCGAGTACGACCGGCAGGTCATCGACTGCGCACGGGACATCTGCGTGTACGTCCACGAGACCCACGGCCGCTTCCCCGCGCACACCGACGCCATCCACGTGCCCGGCGTCTGGCTGCAGACGCACCACGTCGAATCCGAGTACTACGACCGGTTCTTCCGGGGCGGCCTGACCGAGGCGCACCGTCGGCACGCCGCCCACTGGGACACGTAGCCCTACCGGAAGGGAGAGGCGATGAGGGTCTACGAGGCCATCGTCAAGGGGCTGGAGGGCGTCGGGGTGCGGGCGGCCTTCGGCGGTGCCGGGGAGAACACGGCCGGCCTGATGCTGGCGCTGAAGCACTCACGGCTGATCCGGCCCGTCATCACGCGCCACGAGCAGGCCGCGTCGTTCATGGCCTGCGGCTACGCCATGTACACCAACAGGCTGGGGTTCTGCTTCGCGACGGCCGGGCCGGGCGCGTTCAACCTGTTCTCGGGGCTGGCCGTGGCCATGTCGGACTCCTATCCCGTCCTCGCCGTCTCGGGGTACGCGTCGATGGAATGGCGCGGATGGGGCTCGCTCAACGAGACCTCGGGGCTGAACCGCACGCCCGACTCCCAGGCCATGTTCGCCGCCACGACCAAGAAGTCCTTCCTGCTCACCGATGCCGCCGACACCTGCGACGTCCTGGAGGAGGCGGTGAACACCGCCTTCGAGGGCAGGCCCGGACCGGTGCACATCCACGTACCCGAGAACCTCACCCACCGGGGCGTCGAGGTACGGAACTTCCGGCCGGTGAAGCTCGACGTGGCGCCGGTGCTGCCCGATCCCGCGCGGGTCGAGGAGATCGCGGACGTACTGGCGGACGCCCTCGCGCGGGGCCGGCGGATCGTCGCGCTCGTCGGCTTCGGCGCGGTGCGCAGCGGGGCGGGACCCGAGATCAAGCGGCTGATCGAACGGTTCCGGATCCCGCTGCTCACCACCCTGGACGGCAAGGGCATCGTCTCCGAGGGGCATCCGCTCGCGGTCGGCGTCTTCGCGGACAGCGGCCACTCCAGTGCGTGGAAGGCCTTCCGCGAGGCGGACGTGGTGCTGTGCGTCGGCAACTCCCTCAACCAGCACGCGACGTTCAATTACCGCCAGGACCTCTTCGAGGACAAGCTGCTCATCCACGTGAACATCTCCGAGGGCGAGTTCCACAAGGCCTACCCGCCCGACCACGCGCTGCTGTCCGACGCTCGGCCGGCGGTGGCCGCGCTGACCGACGCGCTGGAGCGGAGGGTCGGCGATGTCCCGCCGGTGGAGGTCGACGGGCGGGACTACGAGGCCCGGCACATCACCCACCTGACGGGAGGGATCCACCCGGGGCAGCTCGCGCAGTCGATCGGCCGGATGCTGCCGCCGCGGGGGGTGCTGCTCGCCGACGCGGGGGCCCATCTCGCTTGGCTCGGCCACTACGTGGAGCTGGAGGAGGGGCAGAACTTCCGCAAGGCCGGCTCCTTCGGGCCGATGGCCGGACACGTCAACGGGGCCATCGGCCTGAAGGTCGCCCATCCGGAGCGGACGGTGGTCGTCGGCTGCGGCGACGGGTGCTACTCGCTGTCCGGCTTCGAGCTGATGACCGCCGTGGAGAACGAGATCCCGGTCATCTGGGTCATCTTCAACGACGGCCAGTTCAAGCTGATCAAGCTCTTCCAGCTGGTCACGTACGGCGAGTCCGCGCTGGTCGAGTTCCGGAACCCTGACTTCGCGGCGTACGCCCGCGCGTGCGGGGCGGAGGGCTACAAGGTGGAGACCCTGTCCGAGTTCGAGGAGGCCTTCCGCGCGGCCCTGGCCTCGGGCCGGCCCGCGCTGATCGACGCCCGGATCACGCGGTGGGCGGTGCCGCACTACAGCCCGTCGCCGGACGGGGTGATCCCGGGGCTGGTGGAGACGATGGAGGAGCGCCTGCGGGACGCGTTGGACTGAGGGGGTGGGCCCTACTTCGGCCGGGAGTCGCTGCTGGCCAGGCTGCGCCACACGCCCACGACGATCGCCAGCTGGGCGGCCAGGTAGGCGACCTGCGTGGACAGGCCCCGCAGCTGGTAGACCGACAGCAGCAGGCCGACGCCGCTGGGCCAGAACCTCCTCTCCTCGCTGAAGGTCTCCATGTCCATCCAGATGCTCGTGAGCGTCAGGACCAGGAGCATCAGCGCCACGTGCAGGAAGACGTACCCGAGTTCCGTGTCGGTGATCTGGGTGACCAGGGCGCCCACACAGACGGGGATGGCGTAGGCAGCGGTCAGGCTCAGCGCCCGCACCGGACTTCGGCGTCCGGGGAGCACCCGCCACAGCGCCCCCAGGACCAGGCCTCCTCCGGCCCATGCCACTTGCCACGCCAGGCACTTCGCCACGATCTCCGGCAGCCCTGTGAGGCTCTGGAACGTGGCCATCTGGGTCCGGTCGTCCTTGAGGTAGCTCAGCCAGACGAGGGCGAGACTGGCCGGGAACCCGAAGCAGAATGCCAGGCGCGCGGCACTCTTGGCGTTGTCCCACCAGTCTTCGCCCGGCCCCCAGCTGAGGGCTGCGTCCAGCACGGAGATCTGGGCTGGTGGATGCCCCTTGCCCCGCCCGGCGAACAGCCAGTGGTGCAGCCCGTCCAGCCTCTTTTCCACCTCCTCGCGTGAGAGGTCTCCCTCCGCCCGGCCACGGTCCAGGGCGTACAGCTTGTGGTGCAGGTTGCGGAACTCGTGGGCCTTGTTCAGCAATACGTGCCGGCGCCGCTTGGTGCCCAGTCTTCGAACGCGGAACTCCTCTTCGGTACGACCCAGTACGGAAAACCGCCGGCCGACCGTGATTACGGCGTACAGCGAGGCGATCATCAGCAGGAGCCAGACACCGAACAGCAGGTTGGAACCCGCGAACTCGACCTGCCGGAACCCCACGGAAATGGTGAAGACCGCGACGGTCAGCAGGAGATCGGCCTTGGCCGGCCCCAACGGCGGTCCTTCGTCACACTCTTCGGGCCGACCCTGCCGGTCTCTGACGCGGATCTGCAGCAACGCGACGAGCGCGATGCCCGTCAGCAGCCACGCGTAGGCGTAGACCCATGTGAGTCCGGAGTAGGGGAACTGGACGAGAAACCCGACCCATTCCCGGTCGCGGGCGGTCTCGGGCTCGTCGATGAGCCAGTAGACGCGACTCCACAAACGCGCGTGCGTCCACCAGAAGGAGGTGAGCAGCGCCGCCGCCATCACCGCGAGCAGGGCTGTCGCAACCACCGTGGAACGGATCGGGGCCTCGTCCCACGCCTTGTTCCAGGAACGCCGGGCCATCGCCCCTTCCCGCACGAAACGCCACGCCCATGCCGCCATCGCGGCGAGCCACAACCACAGCGTCCCCAGCGCCAGCAGTGTCAGCCCGATGAGGCCCGGAAGGGCGACGACCGACAGGAAGCCGGACACCGCCACGGCTGAGGCGATCAGGCTCACCGCCCAGGCCCGACGTCGCTGGGCGTCCTTGACGTCGACGCCGGCTGCTGTCTCCTGCGCGGTGGGGGGAGACGAAGACCTGATGGCACACCACGGACGGGCGGCCAGTACCAGGACCAGGGCCAGCGCAATGGCGACGAGGTGGCGCCAGGACGGTCCGGCGGATGGGGGGCGATCCACGATCAGCACGCGCAGGACAGCCGCCACCACCGCGCTGAGGACGGCCCACAGCAGGATCACCCTTGCAAAGCCGACCGGTCCCGGGGTGCCGGAAGCAGCTGGTGAAACGGATGCACCGGGCTGCTTCCACGACGCATAGAGCACGGCCACCACGCTCACCAGCGAGGTGAACGCCCACCAAGTGGCGACACCCACCCAGCCCAGGGTCCGCCACTGCTCGCCCACATTGAAGGAGCGCTGCCAGGGGGGATCCACCTCGACCCGCACGTCGAAGGGTTCCGGTTCGGACCACACCAGGCGCTCCGGGTCGGCAGAGGAAGGCGGAGGAAAGACATTGGTGGCTTCGAGACCGTCCAGTTGGACCTCGACCTGGCCCCACTTGGCATTCTTCAGCGTGTTCGGCGGCCGGAGGAAGACGCGCCAGTTGTCGCCCTTCCTGTTGACCTCGATCCGCCATGGACCGAGCAGAAAAGGCCTGTTCTGCTCGATCCATGCGGTCGCCGCGTAATTCACGGTGACCAGGTCGCCCCGGACGCTCACCCGCGGGTCGTGGAAGCGCCACTCACGACTGCGCGGGGTGGTGTCATCCCCCCGGAGGAGGCAGCGCATCGCCTTGCGGTACAGAGCCGACTTCTCGCTGAGTGCCAGATCCGTGGCGCGGGGCCATTCCTTCGCCGAGACACTGACGATGAGGGTCGAGAGCACCTGAGCGTAGCTGCGGTCGTGGTAGTCGAAATCGAGCCTGGCACTCACGTTGCGGGCCTTCAGCCTCCCCGCCTCACAGACGTCGACAGCGTGCGCCTGCTGTGCCCCGCCCCACGCCGCCATGGCTGCGGTGAGCAGTAGGATCAGGCTCCACCACCGGGTTTGCACCATCCCGCCCCGTTCGCATCGTCTCCTCCGGCACCCCGTCCTAAGACCCTTTAACACGCACCGCACCCCGCCGCACCCGGACACGCGGCCGCCGCACCCCGCTCACCCTCCCGGCCTCCGCCAACCGGATTGCGGGAGAACGCTCGGCGGCCGACGATGGCATCGGGGGACCTACCCACACTCCACGGGACGTGCCATGACCCACCCCAAGGAATCCACCGCGCGCAAGCTCCCCCGCTTCGAGGAAGCCGAAGGGCTGGGGCCCTCGGACGCGGCGTTCGTACGGGACCTCGTCGAGGTGCTCGACAAGCACGGGAACCTGGACCGCTTCGGCCTGTGCCTGCTCCACGACCACTTCCCGCTCGCCCCCGACGAGGTCATGGTCGAGACGAACGACCCCGCCGCGCGCACCCTGCACGCCCACGTGGAGAAGCGGGACCGGACGCGGCACGTCAAGCCCTCCCAGTGGCGGTTCGCGCCCCACGGCGCCGCGGTGGACGAGGGTGGGCCGTACCAGGTCGTCATGCTGTGCGACCCGCTCGACCTGTGCCCGGGCTGCGACGGGTCGCGCTGACCGGCCCGCACGGCTGATCCTGCTCGGCGAGGACATCTACGTCCCTCCGGAGCACACCTACCAGCTAGCCTCTGCACTGGCAGTGCACGAGGTACAACACACCGTGCACGTCTTCGCCCGCGGCCCGCACAGTCTCGGCCTGGCCCAGGGCGCTGGCCAAGCCGCCGTTGGACGAAGCTCGCGGAATCCTGTACCGCCGCACAGGTCGCCATACCGCTCCCCGGTACGTCCTGACCGGATCCTCTCCGCCTGAAGAGCGCTCGGACCAAGATCCGGACCGCATGAACGAACTTCCACACGCTGACCTCGTACCTGTCGGGTCGCGATGGGCGGATCGGCGATATCTTCGTGACCCCGCCCCCGCCTCTGACACGAGCGTCGACGGTGCCGCGCTGAGCTCGCGCGAGTGGCGCGCGGCCCACCCTGCCCGCAGGCCGGCCCTGTCCTCGTCCGTCCGGGGAGGGATCCCCAAACGGCGCGACACCTCCGGTCGAATGGCACCGCCCGCTGGGCATCGGTCACAGGCAACGCCTCTTACTCAGGTCGCTTGAGGGGTTCCTGTTGACGCTTCATCCCATCGGCGTAGCGCGAATCTGGGCCCTGTCCAGTGGCAGACGGCCTCGGGGCTCGCGGGAAGTCCCACCGTTCGACGCCGCGCCGCTGCCACAGGCACCACGCCTTCCGAGCCAGGGCAAGAGGAGCGATGGCCATGGGCAACCTCTCTGTGGACCAGCTGCGCCAACGGGTGCGCGGCGCGGTCGTGCCTCCCAAGGACGAGGCCTACGACGAGGCCCGCAAGGTCTACAACGCCATGATCGACAGACGGCCGGCCGCCGTCGTGCGCTGCGCCAACGCGGTCGACGTCATGGCGGCCGTCGACTTCGCCCGGGAGAATGACCTCGACCTGGCGGTACGCGGTGGCGGCACAGCGTGCCCGGCTTCGGCACCTGCGACGACGGCGTGGTCGCCGACCTGTCCGCGATGCGCGGCGTCCGCGTCGACCCCGTACGCCGGACGGCGCGTGCCGAGGGCGGCGCGACCTGGGGCGACTTCAACGCGGCGACCCACGCCTTCGGCCTGGCGACGACCGGCGGGATCATCTCCACCACCGTCGTCGGCGGCCTCATGCTGGGCGGCGGCATCGGTTACCTCGACCGCGAACTGGGCCTGAGCTGCGACAACCTGGTCTCGGCCGACGTGGTGACGGCGGATGGTCGGCTCGTCGTGGCGAACGAACAGGAGCACGAGGACCTCTTCTGGGCGCTGCGCGGCGGTGGTGGCAATTTCGGCGCGGTGACCTCCCTCGAATTCCGGCTCAGCCCCGTCAAGGACATCTACGGCGAGCCGATCCTCTTCGAGCTGGACAGTGCCGGCACGGTCCTGCGCTCCTTCCGGGACTTCATCGCCGACGCGCCGGAGCAGCTCGGCGGGTTCCCGGCCTTCCAGATCGCCCCGCCGCTGCCGTTCATCCCGGAAGACCGGCACGGCGAGCCCTTCGTCCTGATCGTGTCGTGCTGGGCGGGCCAGCCGGAGGAGGGCGAGCGGGCGCTCCAGCCCTTCCACGACTTCGCCCCGGTGGTCGCGGAGCACGTCGGCGTCATGCCGTACCCGGCACTCAACAGCGCCTTCGACGTGCTCGTGCCGCCCGGTCTCCAACACTACTGGAAGGCCAACTTCGTGACGGAGCTGAGCGACGCCGCGATCGAGGCGCACCTGGTGCACGGCCCGCGCCTGCCCGCAGTGAACTCGACGGTCCACATCTACCCGATCAACGGCGCCTGCCACCGGGTCGCCCCGGTTGCGACGGCCTTCGCCTACCGGGACCCCTCCTTCGCCACCGTCATCGCGGGCATGTGGCCGGACCCCGCCGACAACGAGGCCAACACCGCCTGGGTCCGCGACTACTACGAGGCCACCGCCCCGCACTCGGAGGAGGGCGGCTACGTCAACTTCATGGCCGACGACGACCAGGACCGCATCCGCGCCAACCACAAGGGAAACTACGACCGCCTTGTCGAGATCAAGCGCACGTACGACCCGGGGAACCTCTTCCACCTGAACCAGAACATCAGGCCTTACTGATCATTTCAGAATGAGGTTCTGAGCCGTCGTGAGCAGATGATGCTGCAGGCGAGTTGGAGTAGTCCGAGGTGCAGGTCGCCTCGTATCTCGTAGCGGATCCGGAGGCGTTTGAACTGGTGGAGCCGGGCGAAGGTTCGCTCGACGGCCCATCTGGTCTTGCCCGGGCCGGATCCGTGGGCGGTGCCCTTGCGGGCGATCTGCGGCGTGATGCCGCGGGCACGGAGCAGGCGTCGGTACTTGTCGTAGTCGTACCCGCGGTCGGCGAACAGCCGCCGTGGCCGGTGACGGGGCCGGCCGACCAGGCCGCGGATGCGGGGAATCGCGTCCCGGAGGGGCGTGAGCTGGGTGACGTCGTGCCGGTTTCCGCTGGTCAGCGACACCGTGAGGGGTGTCCCGTGGCGGTCGGTGATCAGGTGATGCTTGCTGCCAGGGCGGGCGCGGTCGACCGGCGAAGGGCCGGTGTGAGCCTCCCTTTCAGAGCCCGGATGTGCGAGCCGTCGATCGCGGCGTCGTCCAGGTCCAGCAGGCCGGCTCTGCGGAGTTCCGCGAGGAGGATCTCGTGCGGGCGGGGCCAGACGCCGGCCTCGGTCCAGTCCGGCAGTCGCCTCCAGCACGTCACCCCGCTGCAGCCGATCATCTCGGTCGGCACGTCCGCCCAGGTCACGCCCGTGCGCAGGACATAGACGATCCCCCGCATGGCTGCACGGTCACCCGCTGGCAGCCGGCCAGAACTCTGCCGCCCGCCAGCCCAACCGCCAAGCCCCTGAACCAAACTCATTCTGAAATGACCAGTAAGTCGCTCTCGCGCCAATCAGCGTCGACATTCGGCCATCAGGGCTCGCCTACTACCTCATGAGCCCCCTTCAAGAGCAGCCTGATACAGGCATCAGCCATCACAACAGGGGGAAACATGAGCAAGATCGCTCGCCGATTACCGTACGCGTTGATCACGGCGACACTCGTGGCGCTCACCGCGGCCGTACCGGCATCCGCCGCCGGGAGCGGGACGTCCGAGGAAGCGGCGGAGCTCCGCCCGCTCGCCGGCAGCGAGGTCCGGGACCTGACCGGGGTCGCCCGCGCGTACCTGCAGCAGCGGGCCGACTCGGTCACCACGGCCGGAGCCCACCGCCTGGCCCCGGTCGTGCCCGACCCTGCCACACCGGAACTCCGGAAGGACCTCGCGACGGAGTTCGCCCAGCTCGCCGGGATGGGCCGCGTCTACGAGAAGGCCAGCGGCGGCTACTCCGGCGCCAAGGTGACGGTCACCGCGGGCAAGGCGGAGCACCAGGGCGGCAGGGCCACGCTCCGGCTGACAGAGAGCACGAGCCTCTTCTACCCGAACGTCCGCTCGGCGGACGAGCCCAAGGCCGAGGAGTACGTCCTCGACCACACGCTCACCTTCACGCGCGACGCGGCCGGCAAGTGGGTGCTCGCCGAGGACCGCCCGGACCTCGGCGCGGGGGACGTCACCACGTACAACACCCCGCCGAAGACCGAGCAACCCGCGGAAGGCGCGAAGAACGAGGACCGACGCACGGCCTCTTCCGCCACCGACCACGTGGCCGGACAGCGCACCGCGAACGACAAGACCGCCCTGGCCGCCGGGTACGACTACACGGCGATGGTCAACTATGCGAACCACTACTGGAAGAACCCCAACGGTAGCTACCGCACCTACGGGAACGACTGCACCAACTTCATCTCGCAGGCCATGAAGGCCGGTGGCTGGAAGCAGAAGGGCAGCGGGTTCCTCGACCGCAAGGACAAGGACAAGTGGTACTACGGCGGCCACACCTGGACGACCAGCTACACCTGGGCGGGTGCGGAGAACTGGTACTGGTTCGCCACGAAGCACTCGCAGCGCACCCGGATCCTGTCCAATGTCTGGCAGATGGGCCTGGGCGACGTGCTGCAGGCGGACTGGGACCGTGACAACACCATCGACCATACGGTGATCGTGACGGGCTTCTCGGGTGCCGACGAGATCTACCTGACGTACCACACGAACAACACGCACAACCGGAAGCTATCCAACCTCCTCGCCGCGCGCCCGCACACGACGTGGTACGCGCACCGCACCTGATCGTTCACCGTCGTTGACCGGCTCGCCTTCCTCTGGAGCGACATGAAGACACCACTTCGCATCGTGTGCGCGACGGCGGTCGCGGTCCTGTCCGTGGCCGCGTGCGACAGCGACGGGGGCGGTGACCAGGGGAAGGCGAGAAACGAGCGCGAGACCGCAGTCGCGTACGTGAAGGCGCTCAACGACCGGGATGCGCAGGCCCTGGCGAAACTCGGCCCGCCCGGGAACGCGGGGACGGAGGAGGAGGCGCAGAAGCTGGTCGCCGCGCAGGGCGGACGCACGCTGCACGTGGACGACGTCCGGGTCAGTCACGAGTTCGGCCCGGACACGGCAGACGCCCAGGTCCGCGCGACGGACGACAAGGGCCGACCCGTCAACGAGACGCTGACGCTAACCCGTAAGGGGAAGTCGTGGTACGTCGTCCTGGGCACGAACCCGGGCGGCACACCGAAGACACCGGCCCAGACGTCACGGCCGTCGCCGACGGAGTAGGAGGAGCACAGACCGTGAGGCGGCCGTCGGCCTGCTGACCCGGCTGCGGGCCCGGCACCGGGACATCTGCCTCGTATGGGCCGACGGCGGCTGCACCGGCTCCCTCATCGACTGGGCCCGGCAGATCGTGAAGCGCACCGACGATATGGAGGGGTTCGTGGTGCTGCCGAGGCGTTGGGTGGCCGAGCGAACCCTGAGCTGGCTGATGCACTCTCGGCGTTTGTGCCGGGACTACGAGACCCTGACCGCGACCAGCGAGGCGATGCTCCAGTGGTCGACGATTACGCGGATGAGCCGCCGCCTGGCGAGGCCACGAGCCTGCGGCCGGCACTGAACGCGCTCGACGCCTCCTGCAGCAACCACCCGCGCTCGGCCAGGCGTCTCGCCTTCGACCGCACTCCCTCGACCTTCGCCGCCACCGTCACCTCGATCCCGAGGGCCACCGCGATGTCCCTGGCCCGCACCGGCCCGTGGCCTGGCCGGTCCTGAAGCACGTTCAGGATCCACTGGTTGTCCGGCGAGAGCACCGACACCAACCGCCCCTCCCGTCAGGGCGGAACGATCACACCCGGAACCGACGCGGGCACAGGCCCGGGAACAGCAGTGGGCGCCGTTCCTCCCGCGTCCCCGGCTTCCGCCGCGGCAGTAGTCGCTTCGGCGGACACGGCCAGGGCCTTGACGCGATGAAGATCCTCAACTTGCCCATTGAGCGCCATGCCGCAGTGCGGCGGTTCTCCCGGTGAGGGCGCTCGCCGTCGGCGGCCATGTGGGCATCGGCCACCATCGCGTCCGGCCTACTCGGAGGGATCCCCTACGTACGGTGGTCGGTAGCCCGCGAAGCCGGCCGACCCGGGAACAGATAGCCTCGTCGGCTGCATCGAGGCCGCCTGCACCCTCGTCAGTGGGCGGGCGGTCGGCAGGTCCCTCAGTGGCACCGAATGGTGGTTGGCCGTGGGAGCGCGGCCAGGCGCTTCTCCTCGGCGATCCGCTGCCGGTCCCGGGTACAGGCATCTTCGCGGGCCTCGGGAGAGACAGGGTTTCCGCAGATGATTGCCGCGCTGCCCGTGACCGGCGCCAGTGAATTCCGGATGGGAGAGCGCGTCGCCCTGGAGGGGAGATGCAGGCGGGCGACACCGTCGGGGAGTTCGGCGTGCAGCGCACCGAGCCAGCGGATCCACAGGGCGGGGCGCCCGCGCAAGGTCTCGTCGCGGAGTGTGTCCACGGCGCTTCCGAAGACCGCGCGTACGGCGCTCCTTGGCGAGCTGCTCGGGCTTGTGCTGGTTCAGTCGGTGCCGAGGGGTTCGATGTTGCTCGCTGCGGTAGGTAGTTCCCGGCCTCCGGTTTCGGGTCGGATGTACGCGCGCCGGGTCCAGCGTCGGCCGGCGTGGGTGGCGATCTCTTCGGTGACGACGGCCATCAGCTCGCCCTCGGTGCCGGAGGCGAGGTCGCGGACCCGGCGGCCCAGCAGCGGATGGTCTTCGTGCCCGAAGCCGAGGTTGGCGCTCTTCTTCATGCCTCGCCCCCGTCCATGGCGCTCTCCCGCTCGTTGTCCTGGTCACCGAGGAAGCGGGCGAGGCCGCGGTCCGCGCGGGCCCGAAGCTCGGCGGAAGGGGTGCCGTGATCCTGCCGGGCCGGGCTCCACCGGGCGGGTTCCGGGCCGTTGGTGGGTGTGCTCATCAGGGGCCTCCGTGCCGCTGCTGGAATCCCAACACCCTCGAAGCTAGGTATCCGGCGGGTGGCCGCTCAACGTTCTTGCGGGAAATTGCGGAGGTTCACCGGTGCGCTGCGGCGGCCCGTCGGATCAGAGTGCGGGCGCCGGCCCCGTAGGCGGCGTGGGAGGCGAGGTCGGCCAAGGCCCGCTCATAGGTGGCGATCTCTCCGGGGGCGGTGATGGTGACCCGGGTGGAGAGCAGTTCGATGCCGACCTGGGCGTCGTCGTAGACGGTGAAGGACTCCATCGACCACAGCGGGCGGGGCGCACGTATGGGGATGATGCCGAGGGAGACCTGCGGAAGCCCGGCAAGCTCGGCGAGGTGCTCCAGCTGGGCGGCGGTGGTTTGGGGGTCGGCGATGCGGGAGTGCAGGACGGACTCCTCGATGAGAAACGCGAACTTGCGGCCGCGCTTGTGCAGCACCCTGGACCGCCTCACGCGCACGGCTGCGGCGGCCTCGATGTCGTCGGTCGTGCCGTGGAAGGTGCCGTAGGCGGCGATGACGGCGGCCGCATACGCGGGGGTCTGGAGCAGGCCGGGGACGACGTGGGAGCAGTACACGCGGAACTGGCGGGTGCGCTCCAGCAGTGGGGCGATCTCCTGCTGGAGGCTGGCCAGGCCGGCCCGGTTCAGGCGCTTCCACTCCACGTACATAGAGGTGGCGTGGCGGGCGGCGGCGATCAGGTCCTCGGCCTGGCCGTCGGCGCCGCACGCGGTGCACCAGGCGCGGATGTCGGCGTCGGAGGGCACGGCCCGGGTGTTCTCGATCCGGGAGGTCTTCGCCGGGTGCCAGCCGCAGGCACGGGAGAGCTGGTGGCCGGCCAGGTCCGCGTCCAGGCGCAGGTGCCGCAGGCGCGCGGCGAGCGCGGTGCGGGCGGCCTGGGCACTGGACAGGGGCGAGGTCATCGGTGAGTGCGCCGACTAGGGCTTGTAGTCCTCATAAGGGACGGCGCGCTCCCACACCACCGTGAACGCCGAGGCGCACAGCGCGGCCGCGGCCGGGTCGTCGGACATCTCTCCGCCGGCCGTGGCGCCGTTGCCGGTGAAGTGGTTCCAGCGGATGAGGCGGCCGTCGATCAGCCAGAAGTCGTTCCCGGGCAGCGCGATGTCGGAGGCGTGGCGGCGGGGCAGGTAGCGAATCTCCTCGCCGGCCGAGATGTTCACCACCGCGCCGGCGTGGCTGTAGCGGGAGTAGTCCGACAGCGGCGCCGAGACGATGCGGGCCCGCCGCACGCTCACCCCGCGCGCCACGGTGCGGCGCACCAGACCGGTCCAGAACGCCCAGTACTCCGAGTCGGGGTCGGTATTCCGCTCGCCGGTCTCCAGCCAGTGGGCAAAGCCGGCGGACTCCGCCGCGACCCCGTAGCCGTCGCGCATCTCCAGGTGGAGGGCGGAGTGGCGGGCACCGTCCAGCAGGACGTCAAAGCCCGGCACGTCGCTCTGCGGCATCACAGGCCTCCCTCAGCATCGCCGCCATCCGCACGGGGATCCGCACGACGCCCTCGGTCTCAGGGACAGCCCCCGTCTCCAGGCACTCCGCGAGCAGGGCCTCGTCGGCTTTCCACCCCTGAATGACCACCTCAGCCGTGGCTTCGTCGACCCACACCGTCGGGCACTGCCCGGTGTCGGAGTCCGGGTCGATACCGATGAACCGTAATGCCATGTCTGCCCCCTGCATCGCTGTGCTTGCGGGAAATTGCGCTCGTCCCAGTGGAGCAGGAAAGAGGGGACGGCGGCCAGAGAACGGGGGATCGCCCGTCGATAATCGCCGGTGAGAGGTTCCGCCTGCGAACCGTGCAGGCGGAACCAGGCCGACGTCACACGGCGGGCTCGTAGACGACCGTGGTTGTGGGGCCCTCCTCGGCGAGGCCGAGAAGGGCCTGGCGCTCGTTCTCGTCGGCGGCCAGGTCCCAGCGCAGCTTCGTACCGACCCAGGTCGCGGCGTAGGCGCAGTGGTAGGAGCCGTCCGAGGGAGGCCACTCGGCCGGGTCCTTGTCGGCCTTGCTCCTGTTGGACGCGGCGGACACCGCGATCAGCGTGTCCGGCGACGCCTGGTCGTTCGCGTACGCCTCCCGCCGCGCCGCCGACCACGGCATCTGCGTCGGCGTGTCGAAGCGTCGGAGAGCGTCTTGGCGGCCGTAGGTTGCCGTGGGCTGAGGGAGCCCTCGTCGTGCGTCGTTCCGGATCAATGGCGCAGCGTGTCGAAAGCCTAGCTATAGCCTCCCACGACTTGGTCCATGGCGTACCTGAGTTGATTTCGCAGGCAGCTACTTCTCGCTGAGATCCGGCAGCATCCACGAGGAGTTGTTGCGCAATGCGCGCGAACGATCACGTCAATCTCTGCCGCCGCTACACCGGTGAGACCTGGGCCGGCGCGAAGGCCCGGATGGAGCTGCTTCCCGTCGGCAGCCCGCCGATCCAGCGCCCCACAGGCCAGCAGGAACTGCTGGAGCATTCGTACTCCGTGCCCTGCTGGAGTCCCCGACCACGTACACCACCAGGCCGCTGTGGATCACCCGCGTCATTCCCGGCATCGGATCAGAGGGTGGCAGCGCGCAGCGCGATCAGGGCGACGGAGGCCATGGTGAGGACCAGCGCCGGAGGCGCGCCCTTGCGGTCACCGACACGCAGGTGGAAGGCGACCGCCCCAGCGAAATAGAGCGTCAAGCCGATCGCGGCGGCGATTCCGAGGGGTCCCCACCAGAGTCCGGCGATCGCACCGGCCGCGCCCGCGATCTGAGCGCCGATCAGGAAAGGCATCATGCTCTGCGGCACTCCGAGGGCGGACATCTGCTCGGTGATGTGCCGCGTCCGCACAGACTTGGCCCCGGCCGATACCAGGAGAACCGCCGACAAGAACACGGTGACGACGGCAAGGGAGACGAACATGGCTGAAACCTCAATCATGCGAGATGCGAGTACGGGGCGTGCGCACCTCGACGACGATAGGCGGCCGCCAGGTACCTCCAGGTAACCTTCGGGGCATGAGCCTGCGACCCGGAATTGGCTTCCTCTCGGACTGTCCTGCTCTCCTGGCCATGGAGATCATCGCCAGCAAGTGGTCCATGGTCACGCTCTTCGCGCTGACCGATGGCCCGTTGCGCCACGGCGAGCTGGTCGAGCTGAGCGGTGGCATCTCGCGCAAGGTACTGACCCAGACGCTGCGCCGGCTCCAAGCCAACGGGCTCGTCGAGCGGCACGCGTACGCCGAGGCACCGCCGCGCGTGGAGTACACCCTGACCGATCTCGGGCGAACCCTGGAGGAGCCCATCAGGATGCTCACCGCATGGGCGCGGGAGAACGGCGAGGCGGTCGTCACCTTCCGGGAAGCAGCCGACGGGGCCAGGACCATCGGGGCGGACCAGGCGACCCTGGTGAAGTCTCCTCCTGTTGATGCGAATCCGAACCGTTTCTGATCAATAGGGTCCCAGGTCAAGAAGCCTGCTCTCCGCCCTCGCGGGGATGCCCCGCCGTTTTCGGCAGCCGCTTCGGGCGCGCCCCGTCAGTGCGGCGAGGCAAGCCGCAGTCGGTGGTGGGACCGTTGCGCCGCGGGCCCCGCGGCGGAATCCGCGTGGTTGTGCCCCCCCATCGGCATGGGCCGCGAGCCACCGTCCTCCCCGCGCGGAGGGCCTGCCCGATCACCGTGCGTGGCCACGGGTTTTTGGCTGCATCCTGGTCTCGTCAAAGAGATCCATCAGGGGGCGCTGACTGTGGTCGGTCGTGTCAACGGGCGGGATACCGGCAGGAGATCGGTTCGACTGGTACTCCGAGATCGTGTCGAGCGAGGTGATGCCCGCCAGCTGTGAGCGCCCCGCCGCGTTCCGGGGTGAGGCCGCGGTGCTCGACCTGGGGGAGATCCGCGCGTCGAGGTTCTCCCTGTCGACCCTGCGTTCGCGGTCCGCTGAAGCCCCAGTGGGCGGCGATGGCGCCCACCGGGCGGCTGGTTCGAGCTGGACATGAATGCCCACCTCGACCTCGCTGTTGTGGCGTGAGCCTAGGTGGCCTGATCTGAATCGTCGGTCAGAGCAGCCGCGGTCAAGGTGAGGTGCCGGACCAGGAGCGCGGCTGCGGTGTCGGCGTCGCGGGCCAGCGCGGCCTCCTCCAGCCCGCGGTGTTCCTTGGCGCCGTCCCGGTCGGGGTTGCGGTGCGCCGACCAACGGCGGGCCAGCTCACTCGCGGTCCACAACCGGTCGAAGGTCTCCAGCAGCGCGCTGTTGCCACACCCCTCCAGCAAGGTGCGGTGGAAGGCCCTGTGTGCCTCGGCCCAAGCGCTTGTGTAGTACTCGCTCTCCTGCGGCACGTACGCCGGAGTGCGCACCAGACGGTGGTGGGCGGCCCGCACGCGTGCCTCCCAGTCGACGTCGCCGCGCTCGATGGACATGCGCAGTACGACCGGTTCGACGGTCCGGCGGGCTTCCGCGATCTCCTGCCAGCGGCGGTCGGAGAAGGACGGGACCGCGAAACCGCGGTTGGGCAGCCGGTCGGCGAGCCCTTCGCCGACCACCCGCACGAGCGCCTCGCGCACCACGGCCAAGCTCACGCCCTGCTCCTTGGCAAGGTCCTGCGGCTTGAGGGGGGCGCCGGGGGAGTGGTCCCCGCGCATGATCGCGTCTCGCAGGTGGGCGTAGACCTGCTCGGAAAGCATCTGCTTCCCCGGCGGGGTGGAGGCGTGCGCCGTCTGAGTCATGAGCTCATCCTAGACGATCCACTAGATAATCGATTATCCGTGTTACTGTCGATTCAGTAGCTGATGAGAACTCCCTCGTCCGGAAAGGAGCGACCGCCGTGCCTGCCTGGCGGGAAGGACATATCCCCGCAGCTGTCTTGGAGCGGGGCCCTGGACGGCACCAAGAGCTATTCCGTCACCGTCTACGACCCCGACACCCCCACCGGGTCCGGGTTCTGGCACTGGGCGGTCGCCGATATCCCCGCCACCATCACCAGGCTCTCCGAGAGCGCCGGCGACGAGCACCGGCTCACAACTGCCCGAGGGTGCCTACCAGTTATCCAACGACGCCCGCGTGGCCACTACGTCGGTGCCGCCCCGCCGACCGGGCACGGCCCGCACCGCTACTTCCGCGTGGTGCACGCCCTCGACATCCCGCCACATGCGCCCCGGCCGACGCCATACCGGCCGTCCTCGGCTTCACCATGCCGGTCACACCCTCGGACACGCCGTGTTGATCGCCACTGCCGAAACACCCGCCTGACAGCGCCGCCCGACTCCCCGGAGACACCACCGCCATGCACCTCGACGACCTTCCCGACTCCGCCCACCTCGACGACGGCCCGATGGACCTGAACGCCGTCCGTGACGTCAGCCGCGCCGTCAGCGCCGCCCACCTGTTCATCTACCTTGCCCCCGAGAGCGCCGAGGAGGCCGCCGGGCTCGGCGTGACCGACCGCGGGCCGGCGTATCTGGCCTTCCGGTCGGCCGCGATGGGCGCGGTTCCGTGGCAAGTCACGCTCGCGGCCTTCTACAACTTCAGCCCGCGGGCGGTGCGGGCCATGGCGGGCGTGTGGGACGCCGCGCCGCCTGAGCGGTGGCAGGCCGCCCGTTTCCTGGCCGCCGGTCGGGCGATGCGGCGCGTCAACGTACATCTCACGCATGACCACCTTGCCGAGGCGCGCTTGCTGATCGACCCGGTCGTCGCCGGTGCCGACTACGCCGGCAAGGTACTGGCCGCCGCGAACGCCTCGGTCGCGCTTCCATCCGATCCTCTTTCCGCACTGTGGCAGCAGATCACGGTGGCGCGCGAGTGGCGCGGCGACGCCCATCTCGTCGTACTCGCCGACAACGGCCTCGGGCCGTGCGACTGCCTCGTTCTGCACACCGCAACCGGCCGCCTCCCGGCAGCTCTTGCGCGAGCGACCCGTCAATGGGACGACGAGGAGTGGAGCGCAGCGACGGCACGCCTCGTCGCGCGCGGCTGGCTCGACTCCCACGGCGTGGTGACCGACGCCGGCAGCGCGGCACGCGAGCGCATCGAAGTGGAAACGGACGAGCACTGCGCCGCGCTATGGGCGCCGATCGGCACCGCGGGTGCCCGCCGCTTTGCCTCGCTCATCGCGCCGATCACCAACGCGTTCACCGCGGCGGGAACGTTCCAGGCCGTTCATGGACGGTCTGATCTCGCATAAACGGTCCTTCGCGCGAGCAAGATCAATCACGCGCCGCCGGACCCCGACCATGATCCCTGCACGGTCAGGCGGACCGGCCGTGCCCTGCCGTCGTTGGCGTGATCCGAACAGGGAGCGCGGGGCGGCGGAACTCGAAGGTGGGCGTGCGGAAATGGCGTCCGGGCGGTCGGCGCGCGGACGAACGGGGCCGTGGAGTGGCGCCGCTGACTCATGCGTGCTGTTTCGGGCCGTCGGCCGGACGGACCACCCGCGCCTCGCCGTCGGGCCCTGGAGCTGTCTGGCCCCGGGACCGGCCTGGCTCCGGGCGGGTCGAGGGTGTTCGATCAGGCCGTGCCGGACACCAGTCCGGCGCGGTGGGCGAGGACGACTACTTGGACCCGGTCACGCAGGCCGAGTTTGACCAGGATGCGCGAGACGTAGGTTTTGATTGTTTCCGGGGCGATGAAGAGGGCTTCGGCGATCTCCGCGTTCGAAAGGCCCTCGGCCACCTGTTGGAACACTTCCAGCTCGCGCGGGGTCAGTGCCTTGACGACCGTTTCGCGTTCGGGGCGGGTGGGGCGGATGTGCTCGGCGAAGTGGCCGATGAGGTGGCGGGTGACGGCGGGAGCGAGCAGGGCCTCGCCCTGGGCCACCGTCCGGATCCCGTTGACCAGCTGGGCCGGTGGTGCGTCCTTGAGGAGGAAGCCGCTGGCTCCGGCCTTCAGGGCGTCGTACACGTACGCGTCGACGTTGAAGGTGGTGACGACCAGCACCTTCGGCGGATTTTCGGCATCGGGGCCAGCCAGTTGCCGGGTGGCCTGGATGCCGTCGAGCAGGGGCATGCGGATGTCCATCACGACCACGTCGGGGCACAGTCGGCGTGCGGCCTGGACCGCCTCGTGCCCGTTCTCGGCCTCGCCGACGACCTCCATTTCGGGCTGCGCCGAGAAGATGGTGACGTAGCCGGTGCGCACCAGTGGCTGGTCGTCACAGACGAGTACACGGATCGGCGGCTGCGCGTCGCTCTCGCTCACGGGGCTACTCCTGGACGGGCTTGGTGGGAATCGTGGCGCGGACCTCGAAACCGCCCTCGGGCCGGGGACCGGCCTCAAGTTCACCATCGAGCAGCCGCACCCGTGCACGCAGCCCGGCAAGACCCCGCCCGCCCCGCGAACCCGGCACCTGCATGACCCGTGCGTCGGCCGGGGGGCTGTCGGATCCGCCGGTGACCACCGTGATCTCGAGGTGCTCCCCGCCATGGCGGGCCGAGACCCGGGTCGGCCGCCCGGCCGCGTACTTCATGGCGTTGGTGAGTGCCTCCTGCACCACCCGGTAGGCGGCCAGCTCCACGTCCACCGGCTGCGGCTGCCGCTCGCCCTGCTCGCTGAACTCGACCGGCTGGCCCGACCTGCGGGCCTGCTCGATGAGGTCCGCCACCCGTCCCAGGGCCGGGGCCCGGTCCGCACGCGCCGGATCGGCGCTTTCGCCGGTCGCCTCCAGCACGCCGAGGAGGTAGCGCAGCTCCGTCAGCGCCCGCCGTCCGGTGTCGCTGACGGCCACAAGTCCCTCACCGGCCTGCTCCGGCGCGGAGGTGATCAGGAACTGTGCCGCATCGGCCTGGACCACCATGGCCGTCACGTGGTGGGTGACCACGTCGTGCAGCTCGCGGGCGATCCGCGCCCGCTCGGTCGCCGTGGCCACCTCAGCGGCCAGCCGCCGCTGCTCCGTCTCTTGTGCCCTGCGCATCCGCACGCTGCTCCCTACCAGCCAGATCGCGGCCAGAGTCAGATAGAAGGCGGCATAGTCCGCGATGCCCTGCGGTGAGCCCAGACGGTGCAGCACCAGGGCCAGGGCGACGTAGCCCGCACTCGCCACGGCCGCCAGGCGCCGGCGGAGGCGGACCTGGTGGGCCCCGGCCGAGTACAGCGCGCCGTACAGTCCCAGGCTGCCGAACGTCGTCGCGAAACCCAGCGCCTGATGCGCGGCGAACGCGCCCGCGACCACGGCCAGAGTGGCGGCGGGCCACCGACGGCGGGCCGCCAGCGGCAGCGTCTGGGCCAGGGTCAGCCCGATACCCAGCGCGTCCACCGGCCGCTGGGGCAGGTCACCGATCTGCGCGCCGATGTTCGACAGGGTCGGCGCGAAGGCGAGCAGCGCGAGCACCACGGCCACAAGGCCGTCTTGAAAGGAGGCGCCCCGCTCCCTCCACCGGTCGAGCGGCGCCTGGAGCCGCGGGGAGCTCCAGGGCGCCTGACGGGACATCACTTCCGTATCCTCCGGTCGGCCGGTCTCAATTCCGGGTCCGCCGCCGGGGCAGCAGGCCGCCGTCTCGACGGGCCAGGACAAGCATCGGAACGGTGATCAGCACACTGAGGAGCACGGGCACGACCGACGCCTCCAGACCGAAGATACCCCCGGTCAGCGCCGCCGAGCCATGGGCATCGACGGTGAACAGCCCCTCCGGGTCATGTCCGGACACCGGAACACCGGCCAGCTGTTGAACGGTGTTCCATGTGAAGTGCAGACCCGTGACGAACCAGATGCTGCGCCTCCAGATGTACGCGGCACCCAGCATCGCACCCGCCTGCAAAGCGATCGCCAGCGCACTCCACAGGTTCGCCCCCGCCCCGCCCAGGTGGGCGGCTCCGAAGAACACCGAGGTGACCGCGATCGCGATTCCGCGCCCCCACCGCTGCTCCAGGGCCTGCAAGAACAGACCCCGGAACATCAGCTCCTCAGTGACCGCGGTACCGATCTGCACCATCACCGCGGACCACACCACCGACATGAAGCCGCTGCCAGCCCAGGAGAACGAATACCCCCCGAAAAACGTGATCAGCAAAAGCGCCGCCAGGATGAACCCCAGACCGATCCCCCCGCCGAGCAGCGCCTCACGCGCCGCCCCGGACCGGGCTATCTCCGGCGTGGCACGTCCCGCGATCCGGCGCATCACCAGTGCGTACACGGCCACCGCGGCGGCCGCGCCCAGCACCGGCACCGGACCCGGCCCCGTGGCCGTCAGACCCGCGACCAGAGCGACTCCGACCAGCCCGGTCACCGACCAGCCGAGCGGCGAGCGCAGGATCCGGCCGAAACGGCCGCCCCAGCCGACCGGCCCCGTGTCCGGACCGGCGTCCGCTTCGTGCCCGTACTTGGCAGTCGATGTCGTGCTCATGATGACCTCCCCTGTGGCGGTGGTCGCACCAGCGGCGACCTGGCAACCACGCTAGAAACCAACCGGCATGCGCGAATCACCCCCGGAGGGACAGCCCGCGTAGCTCTCACGGGGGATGGGCCACTCCCGCCCGACCACTCCCAGCCCCCACCGCCACGCAACGCAGCCGCGACACGAACAGCAGCGGGCACCATACGAGGGCCAGGCACCACGGCCGCTGCGGCGGCGAGGCCGAGGCGGGGGTTCATGCCCAGCGTCCTCGGCGGTGCCAAGGCGCAGGGCCGATGGGGCGGAGGCCGGCAGGGCGCAGGGGAACTGGGCAGTGGGTGGAAGCCCTTCACACGCGGACGCTGTACTGCCTGAACGTCGATTCCAAGGCCGGCGCCGTGCTGGTTCACGCGGGTCTGGTAGCCGCCGTCGGCCCATACCTTGGTCACGTTCGGATGGGCTGCAGCCGGCTCGGTAACCTGCCTGCCGCCGACGGAGTCGTGGACCGAAGCGGCGGTGACGAGGACGGTGAGCACCAGCCCGAGGGTGTAGGTGATCAGGTGGCGTTTGCCTCCTTTGACCCTCTTCCCGGCATCGATTCCCTGACTGGCTTCGGAGACATTGCTCGAGGTCTTCACGCTCCGGGCGTCCACCGCCGCCGCAGCAGGCTCGCCGTTTCGGGCGTTGGCCCGGCGAGTTCTATCCCGCAGCAGAGAGTGGACCTGTTCGGTGGTTCCGTCCGCCTCCCACTTGGCGTAGTGGTCGTAGACGGTCTTGAACGGTGGGAAGTCGTGCGGCAGGTACTCCCAAGGAATTCCTGTGCGGTTGACGGACAGGATCGGGTTCACGATCTCTCAGCTCATGCACCCGCGCTGCGGTACCAGGTCCTGAGCGGGCAGCCCGTCAGGCAGCGAACACCGGCTCGATCAAGGCCCACCGGGCGTCCGAGACATCACTGCGATACGCCCGCGCGTGCTGTCATGCCCTGACGACGACCGCGGACGCAATCAGTCACAAGAACGTCCCAAAACACTAACTACCTGGATCAGATGCTCTCTTACAGCTGGACGGTGGTACCGGGCTTGAGGCGGTCGATCGGGGTGCCGGTCAGGCCCTTCTCACCGAGGAGATTCGCGGTGGAGTGCTGGCCGAGGTCGCTGAGCATGAGTTCGTGGATCTGGATGATGCGCTCGGGCTTGACGGTGCGGACGTAATCGGCGGCTTCGCCGAGCTTCGTCCATGGGCCGCTGGTCGGCAGCAGGAGGGTGTGTATGGGAGCGTCGGGCGCGAAGTAGGCGTCGCCGGGGTGGTAGACGGCTCCGTTGTCGAGGAGGTAGCCGACGTTGTCGGGGCACGGGATGTCGGCGTGGATCAGCGCGTGGCGGTGGCCGTGGACGGTGGCGGTGATGGAACCGACGCTGAAGGTGTCGCCCGCGGTGACGGCGTGGACGCGGCCATCGTGGCTGCCGAGGGTGGCTGCGACCGCGGCCGTGCCGTAGACCTGCAGTCCGGGCTGGGCTTCGAGAGCGGCGGCGACGAGCTTTTCGTCGAAGTGGTCGAAGTGTTCGTGGGTGATCAGGACGGCGTGAGCCTGGGTGACGGCCTCTGCCGCGTCCGGGGTGAGGGTGCCGGGGTCGATGACCAGGCGGGTGCCGTCCTTCTCCAGCGTGACGCAGGCGTGGGCGTGCTTGGTGAGCTTCACAGCGGGGCCTTTCCGAGCCGACCGAATATCTACAATCAAACTGTACAACATGGTTGTAGATATCGTGCCGTGAGCGTCGACTGCGACTTGATTTCGGCGCCCCCGACCTCGCTACGGCGAGGGCTGGTGGACGCTCCTGTGGCACCAAGGCAAACAATGGAGCCAAGGTGTACAGTTTGGTTGATGGGCATGGGTAGGCTGGCACCATGGACGAGAATCAGCTGGCTGAAGAACTTCGCCTGACCGTCGGACGGCTCGTACGCACGGTGCGCACTGCCGACAAGATGCCGCCCGGCGAGGCCGCCGTCCTGGGCTACCTGGACCGCAGCGGGCCGCTGACCACCGCCGATATCGCACAACAGCGGGGAGTCAGTCACCAGTCGGCTGCCAAGGCGGTCAAAGAACTCCTGGCCCAGGGCCTTGTTCATGCCGAGGCGCACCCCAGCGACGGGCGCAAACTGTTGCTCCACCTCACGCCGACGGGAAGCAGCCGTCTGGCCGAGGAGCGCCGAAGGCGTGCGGACTGGCTCGGTGCCGCGATCAACGATGTCCTCAGTTCCGATGAACGAAAGACGCTTGAGGCGGCGCTGCCTCTGCTCTCACGCCTGACCACACACTTGAATGGCAAGTAGCCCAGGGACTGTCGTTTGGGTCATCGAGCGCTGTGCATTGTGAAGTTGCAGGTCACGAGTCTGGTGTGCGCGATGTCCGGGATGCCCATGCTGGTCGCGCACGGATGAGTTCGGCGAAGATCGTCGGTCACCGCGAGATTTCGCGCCTGCCGCGCACCGCCACCTGAAGCCAGGGCTTCGGCATTGTCGGACGGTGTCCGCTTCATGAGGGGCAGTCGGGTGGGAAGCCCTGGGAGCAAGGCAGTGCCGAACAGCCCCGGATCCCAACTGGCGAAGAGGTACCACCCGTCGCTAACGGGGACGTGCATCTGCTGGATCCGCTGGGCCCGACCTTACGTCGTGATCGAAGACGCCCGGTACGAGGTCGAACCGGCTGCATCCGACAGTCCGGTCAGCGCGCTGTCCCGCGCGTGGTGCGCTACTCGATCAACAGGGTGTCGTAGATGTAGACCCCGGCGGTGTGGGCTGCCGCGAGGGAACGGCTGTGCACCCTCGGCCTGTACGCCGATGCGCTTACGGGCGATGCCCTCGTCGGCCACCTGACGGAGGCCCGTACGACCGGCTGCTGTGCATCTTCAGCGTGCGCTCCATCCCACGGGCCTGGGTCGAACAAGCACGGCCCGGCAGGGTGATCGTTGGTGCTGCCGGCCCGAGGCTCTCTACGGCGGTGGCCGGCCGCGCCGACGGCTGGCTCCCCATCGGAGGCGTCTTGGACGACTACGCCCGGTACCTGTGACGAACCGGTGACGCCGACGCCGCCGTCCGTGTCTCCCGGCCTGGTAATTTGGCACACTCTTTCGATCAATTCGTGCTCCACTGGGGGACTTCTCTTGCACAAGAACCTGCGCCACAGCCTCATCGCCACCGCCGGCGTCGCGGCCGCCCTGGCCCTCACGGCCTGCGGCAGCGACTCCGGCAGCGACAAGGCCGCCACCTCGAAGGACCCGAAGCCGGCCGCGACGCCGAGCAGTCCCTCGGCCGCGTCCAGCTCCGGTGTCGGTGCCGACGCCAAGGGCGGCAGTGTGGAGGGCGGCTGGATCTCGATGGCGAACCCGTCGAAGCCCGTTGTCCTGACCGTCAAGGGCAAGACCGCCGTGGTCGTCGAGGGCGCCTCCGGCCTGACCTGCCAGGGCACCACCGACGGCAAGTCCTTCGACCTCAAGTGCCCGGCGGGCGCACTGCACGCGAAGGGCCAGGTCGCCTCCGTGGGCGCGGCCGAACTGAAGGTCACCTGGCAGGAAGTCGGCACCGAGACCTACCAGAAGAGCGAGCCGGGCAAGCTCCCCACAGGCCTCCCCACCGCGATCCCGAAGCCCTGACTCATCCCGTACGGTCCCGCGCCTCGGGCGGTCGGGACCGTACGGTGGCGGTGTGCAGCCCACCGGGGGACGACGGGGTATACCGATGCCGGAGCGGCACGCGACCTACGCGGTCAGAGTCTTTGCCGCGGACCCCGCCTCGTGACCCGCTGGTGGCACGCCCTCCCGGCCGAGACCCGCGCCGAGGCCGACGGGTACGTCCTCAGGGGCTGCCGCCAGGCCGCGGTGTTCGCCTCCAGCTCGGCGACCACGTGCCCGACCTCCCTCGGCGGCGTCCGCAGCCAGTGACCTGGGGCGTTGATCCGTCGTTTGATATGCATCTGCCAGACCTGCCAGACCTGCCGGTGGTCGGCGCGGCGACGGCCCGAGCACGGGCGCGGCCGGGTCCACACCCACGGCACCGCCACCGCATCCTGGGCGCCGGATCGACCCGGTTCGTCCCCCAGACGTTCCCCTCCTCGGCGTCCATCGGCGGGTGGTGGAATGGACGATCGCCTGGCTCCACGGCTTCCGCCGGCTCCGCATCCGATGGGAACGACGAGACGACATGCGCGAAGCCTTCCGCGGCCTCGCCACCAGCCTCATTACCCACAGACACGTCCAACGCCATTGTCAGGTCCTCTTAGAAGTCATCTCATTTGGTGTTGGCGGGTAGGCTGTCGGTCATGGTGGGGATTGTTGAGCGGCTGGTTCCGGATGAGTTGTGGGTGCTGTTCCAGCGGGTGGTTCCGGAGGCGCCGTCGAGGCCTCAGGGTGGTGGGCGGCGCCGGCACGGTGACCGGGAGGTCCTCGCCGCGATCGTGTTCGTGGCCACGTCGGGTTGTACCTGGCAGCAGCTGCCCACGGCCTCGTTCGGCCCGTCCGGGGCGACAGCCCACCGGCGCTTCTCGGAGTGGAGCAAGGCTCGGGTGTGGGCCAAACTCCATCACCTGGTCCTCGATGAGCTCGGCGCCCGCGGTGAGCTGGACTGGTCCCGCTGCGCAATCGACTCGGTGAACATGCGGGCCCTGAAAAAGGGGACCTGACAGGTCCGAATCCTGTCGACCGGGGCAAGTTCGGGTCGAAGATCCACTTGATCACGGAGCGGACCGGTCTGCCCCTGTCCGTCGGAATCTCGGGTGCGAACCTTCACGACAGCCAGGCTCTCGAGCCCCTCGTTCGCGGGATACCGCCCGTCCGCTCCCGCCGCGGACGCCGACGGCGCAAGCCCGGCAAGCTCCACGCGGACAAGGGCTACGACTATGCCCACCTGCGGAAATGGTTACGCGGACGCGGCATCAAACACCGCATCGCCCGCAGGTGCATCGAGTCCTCACAACGGCTCGGCCGCCACAGATGGGTCGTCGAAAGGACCATGTCCTGGCTCGCCGGCTGCCGCCGACTGCACCGCCGCTACGAACGCAAGGCCGAGCACTTCCTTGCCTTCACCAGTATCGCCTGCACCCTCATCTGCTACCGCAGACTGGCCAAATGAGATGACTTCTAAGTCGCCGGATATCAGAGCCGCGGCCCCGAGTACAGAGGTCGCGGCGCGTCAGTCTTCCGACGCGGCTGGTGGCTTTCGATTGCAATGAACTGCCCTCCATGGGGGGCGGATCCCCGCGGCGTGGGATTGGCCCGCACAGGCGATGAGAGGGCATGGCAGGGCCATGGCATGTCTTCGCAGGTGCGGGAACGCCGCGGATTACGAGTGGCACTGGTTCATTGATCTGACTGTCACCACGTTCAGTGGTGGCCACCGCAGAACGTAGTGAGAAGCAGACCCAAGGGGATACCCGCTAAAAGCAAAGGATTGCCTTCGGTCAGTGATCTACGGGTATACCGTGTGCTGCCATGGAGTTGGACGACGGTGCGGTCAACGACTTTGTAGCGCTGGGTCTTTCCCGCTACGAGGCGCGGGTCTACCTCACGTTGGTCACGAGGGAGTCGTACACCGCGGCGGAGGTGGCGCGCGCCGCACAAGTCCCCCGCCAGCGGGTCTACGACGTACTCGACGCGCTGGTGCGAAGGCGCCTCGCCATCCCGCGTCCCGGACGGGTGGCGGGGTTCTCCGCCGTGTCACCCGAGCTGGCCATCACCCGGCTGATGGCCCTTCAGAGAGAATCGCTGGAGCGGCTGGACCAGGCCTCGTCCGCACTCGCCGCAGCGCTGACCCCGCTCTGGACCGCCGGGCAGACCCACACCGACCCGCTCGACTACATCGAGGTGCTGCGCGATCCCAAGGCGATCGCCGAACTGTTCGCGAGCATCCAGGAACAGGCCGCACACGAGCTGCTCAGCTTTTGCAAACCCCCCTTCGTCGCTCCCGCGGCCAATACGGAAGGCATCAGGACCGTCCGCAGACTGCGCCGCGCCGGGGGGAACGGCCCGCGCGGTGTACACGCATGACGCACTGGGCGACGCGGAGGTGCTGGAGAACGTACGGCGGTTCGGCGAAGCGGGCGAGGAGTCCCGCTTCGCCCCGCAGCTCCCGTTGAAGCTGATCACCACCGATGCCTCGCTGGTCCTGTGCGACATGCCCGACCCGATGGCCGGCGCCGGCGCCACCACTGCGCTGTTCATCGAACACCCGGCGCTCGCAGGCTGCTTGAGACTGTCGTTCCTCACGGTCTGGGACCAGGCCGTGACGGTGGCCGAGCTGAGCCACTCGGGACACCTCTGAGGGCAGTCCCGAAGTCCTACCGGCTGGTGCCGTAGGGGAGCAGGGCCATCTCCCGGGCGTTCTTGATCGCCGCAGCGAGCCGGCGCTGCTGCTGCGCCGTGACGCGGGTGACCCGGCGGCTGCGGATCTTCCCGCGATCGGAGATGAACTTCCGCAGCAGATCGGTGTGTTTGTAATCGATGTAGGTGATCTTTGCGACGTCCAGAGGGTTGGGGCGGGATTTCACCGGCTTGTGAGGGGCTTGGCGGCGGGCCATGAGGATTCCTTGTGGTTGTCGATGCGGGGCTCTCGGTCCCCGACGGTCAGGAGACGGGGTCGAGGAGGGAGTCGAACGCGGCGGGCAGTGCCTTCCAGGCCTCGCGTCCCGCCGCGTACTCGGCGTCGGTCAACAGGCAGGACTCGAGGAGTCGTTCGAGGCCGTGCCGGTCCAGGCCGGGTGAGGTGAAGACGAGGTGCTGGCAGCAGTCGCCGTGTTCGGGGTGCCAGTCGAGCGAGGCCGCCGCCCTACGCATCGGCGGAACCAGCTCCCAGGCGGCGTCCGGGAGGGAGGCCAGCCAGGGCCCGGCGTTCTCCACGCACAGGGCGCCGCCCGCTGCGTCCCAGGCCAGCAGGGTGTCGGGGCGGTCGGCGAGCCAGAAGCGGCCCCGGCTGCGAGCGGCCGCGCAGCAGAGGTCTTCCAGCGCTTCGTAGAGCCGCTCGGGATGGAAGGGGCGGCTGCGGTGCCAGACGAGGGTGGTCACTCCCGCCTCGTCCGCCTCCTGGGGGAGCAGCGCGCACGCCGGGTGCTGGGCGGCGGCCGCCGTTTCCACGTCGAAGCCGGCGAAGGCCAGTTGGGCGAGCTCTCCTGATCCGGCGGGCACTTGGCGGGCGGTCGGATGGAGCTGGGCGAGGAGGGCCCGGTCCTCGTCATCGGCTTCTTCGCTGTCGACGAGGGCGAGTACGGGCGCGTACTCCAGCTGCCGCGCCCAGGTGTCTCCGACGGTTCGCTGGTCGGAAGCAGCCGCCGCGAGCCCTACGGCGGCCAGGTCGTCTCCGTTGACGAGGTAGGGCAGGACGAGCGCGGGGTCGACCGCGGTGATCACACCGGTGAGATCGAGTACGTCACCGCCGTGTCCGACCACGACCTCGGCCATCGCCTTGGGTTCGACGGAGTCCCAGAGTTCGACGACGGCCAGCCGGGTCATGCCGCTGTCGGCCAGCCGCTCCAGCTCGGGGACCAGGTCCTCGCGCAGCGCGCAGCAGGCGCAGTCGTTGAAGAGCGGCGCCTCACCGCGGGACAGCTCGCCCGAAGCGTCGCGCACCAGGCGCAGGACTGTGCCCTGCGTTGCGGTGGCCAGGTCGTGGTGCAGGGCGACGCTGCCCGGGACGGCGGCCAGCAGCCGGTCCACGACCTCCTTGCGGGCGTCGGAGTGGAGCCCGCCGACGATGACGACGGGCAGGGTCACGCCTTGCTCCCGTAGCGGCGCTCGAAGCGCTCGACGCGGCCGGCGGTGTCCAGGACGCGGGCGGTGCCGGTGTAGAAGGGGTGGCTCTGCGAGGAGATCTCGACGTCGATGACGGGGTAGGTCTTGCCGTCCTCCCACTCGACCGTCTTGTCGCTCGTGGCGGTCGAGCGGGTGAGGAAGGCGAGGTCGGCGGCCTTGTCGCGGAAGACGACGGGGCCGTAGGCGGGGTGGATTCCAGGCTTCATGGCGAGGTCCTTCAGGCAGGGGGGCGGGGGATCAGCGTTCTTCGCGGAAGTCGACGTGCCGGCGGACCACCGGGTCGAACTTGCGCAGCACCATGCGGTCGGGATCGTTCCGCCGGTTCTTGCGGGTGACGTAGGTGTAGCCGGTGCCCGCGGTGGAGCGGAGCTTGACGATCGGGCGTACTTCGTTGCGTGCCATGCCGCTACTATACGGGAATGGAAATCGTTTCCAATAACGAATCCCGCTCAGAGAGAGGCAGGTAACACCTTGTCCGCCCACTGCCAACTGACCGGCGCCCAGCCGGGCTTCGGCAACGCCATCTCCCACTCGCACCGGCGCACCTCCCGCCGTTTCGACCCCAACATCCAGCGCAAGCGCTACTGGCTGCCCAGCGAGGGCCGGTACGTGCGACTGAGGCTCTCCGCCAAGGCGATCAAGACCGTGGACACCATCGGCGTCGAGGCCGCTGTCGCGCGGATCCGCGCCCGGGGGGTGAAGGTCTGATGGCCAAGCAGAGCAAGATCGCGCAGAACGAGAAGCGCAAGACGGTCGTCGCGCGGTACGCCGCCCGGCGGGCCGAACTGAAGGAGATCCTCCGGCGCCCGTCCTTTTCTGAGACGGAACGCGCGGCCGCGCTCGCGGAGCTGCGCAAGCAGCCCCGCGACGCCAGCGCGACCCGGGTCCGCAACCGCGACAGCGTGGACGGCCGGCCCCGCGGACACGTCCGGAAGTTCGGGCTGTCCCGCGTGCGCATGCGCGAACAGGCGCACGCCGGCTTCCTTCCCGGAATCACCAAGTCGTCCTGGTAGGCCCGTAGGTCCCGCAAGTGCGGCGTGCCCATATCTCCGGCGGGATCTGGGCACGCCGGAAGGCGGCCGCCCGCCGTCCCGCCTGCGGTCGGCACCCGTGCCGCAGCGCGTCGCCCACCTCAACTGATGGGAAACCGATGTCCAAGGGTCTGCTGAGCGTGGTCGCAGGCAACACCCCGGGTGTCCGGGGCCTGGTGGTGGATCACTTGCTACGTACCAGCCCGAGCGCGGTGGTACTGGCCGTATCGATCCATGACCGCGGCAGCGGATATCCGGTGGTGCAGCGGTACACCGCCGGAGCCGGTACGGAGCTGCGAGAAACCCTGACGCGGGGCGCGACCGGCGATCCCGTGGTGATCTTCCGCCAGGACCTGATGGCCATCCGTCGGGCAATGGCGCAGCCCCATGTGGTCCTCGCTCTGCCCCGGGAACTGGACGTCCTGCCGTTCCTGGTGGAGTTGTGGCGGCCGCGGACCGGAGTGAGCGCCCTGGGCGACCACTACGAGCCCGCGCCGGTTCTGGTCGGGGTCGATCCGGCATCCTTCACGGGCGACCTCGGGTGTGTCCACCGTACCGTGCCCCTCTGGGACGGCTCGGGCGGCGCCGCTCCCACGACTCCGGCCGAGGTCGCCGTCCGGCAGGTCGAGGCGGCGGACGCGCTGATCGTTCCCACTCCGGCGGGCGGCGGCCGGCGGATGTCCGGGGCCACGGCGCTGATCGGCCGACTCAACGCGCACGCCGCACTCCTGACGGTCTCCGATTGTGCGGACGTGGCGACCGAGCTACCGCCGTTCCTCACGCGGCCCGCTCCGGCCGGTGCGAGCGAGGGGTGGCGGACGCGGCTCGAACCGGTGATCGTGCCGCACTCACCCCGAGGCAGTGGCCATGGTGTGGATTCGGTGCTGTGGCACGCGCGGCGACCGCTGCACCCCGAACGGCTGGCGGATGCTCTGGGTGCGGTGATGATGGGCGTGGCCCGCAGCCGTGGTCACCTGTGGCTGTCCAGCCGTCCTGATGCCGTCGTCACCTGGCGCTCGGCCGGGGCACACCTGGAACTGCTCGAAGCCGATCGCTGGTTGGAAGCGGGGGACCGCAACACCTGGGAAGCGGCCTCGCCGCAGCGACGGACCTTCGCGTCATGGTTCTGGCACGACTACTACGGCGAGCGACGCAACGAGATCGTCTTCACCGGTATCGACCTGAGCGAACAGCGGATCCGTTTCACTCTGGACGAATGTCTGCTCACGGACGGGGAACTGTCGGGCGGCCGCGACGGCTGGACAGTTGTACCCGATCGGCTCCTCGGAAACCCTTGATCTTCGCTGCCTGCTCAGCGACGCCGGGAGCTGAAGAGGAGCCCGGTCAGGGCGATACCCATCCAGGCGGTGAGGTAGGTGAAGGCCGCGGTCGGGGAGATGGCGGTCCAGAGGATTCCGGCGATGGCGCTGGCGGCCAGGTTCCCGAGGGACTGGACGGTGGCGAGCATCCCGAAGGCGGAGCCGCGCAGGTCTTTGGGAGCGAGGGCGGCGACGGCGGAGTGCTGGGCGGTCTCGACCGCGCCGATGCCGGCCCCGGCCAGCAAGAAGGGGACCGCGAGGAAGGCGACGGTGGTGGCGTCGACGGTGAACAGGCCGTAGGAAAGCCCGAACGCGGCGACTCAGCCGGCCAGGACCAGGACCGGTCCGCCTCGGCCGAGCCGGTCGGAGAGCCGCCCTGCAGGGACCGAGGCGATGGTGGCCGCGACGATGTAGGCGGTGTAGAGACCGAGCGCGATCGTCGTAGCGGTCCTCGTGCCGTGTTCGGGAGTGAGCAGCTCCGAGGCGCGCAGGATCAGCAGAGTTGCGGCGACGTTGCCGACCTCGAATGCGGCGACGGCAGCGATCAGCTTGCCGAGGTCGCCCGTGAGGACGGGCTTGACGCGGATCTTGAGCGGGACCTTGTCCCGGCCGGTGGGATGGGGGGTCTTCCGGATCGCGTAGACGATCGCGGCGGCAGCGAGGAGACCGGGGATGACGGAGAGGCCGATGGCCCACTGGACCCCGAGCCAGGCGACGAGGGCGAGGGCGAGGAGCGGGCCGAAGATCGCACCGAGGTTGTCCATCATCCGCTCGAACCCGTAGGCCCGTCCGTACGCCTTTGCGGGAACGATGTCCGCCAGGAGCGCGTTTCGGGCCGGCACCCGCAGGCCGCGGGCGGTCCACGCGGCAGTGCGAAGCAGGCCGACCTGCCACACGGCCGTGGCCCCGGCGGTCGCCGCGCCCAAGACGGCGGTGGTCGCGTAGCCGCCGACCGCGACCTTGCGCCGCCTCGAAGGGTCGTCGGCCAGAACGCCGCCACCGAACCGGGCCGCTCCCGCGAGGGCATCGGAGATTCCTTCGATTGCGCCGAGGGCGGCGGCAGGGGCTCCCAGGGTGGAGGTCAGCAGCGAGGGCAGCAGGGCGGTGGGGATCTCGTGTCCGACGTCGGCGAGGAAGCTGGCGGAGCCGATGCCCTTCACGCCCGGCGTGAGCCATTTCTCCCGGTCGGGGGTGATGTCGGCGGGCTGTGAGGTGTCGGTCATGGCTGGCAGTCTGCCCAATCGCAGGTGCCGGTGGGGACTGGAGGATCGGTCGAACCTGCCAGGCCTCTCCCGGCTGAGCAACGGGAGCCGTCAGGCGCCTGTCCGAGAGCGGCCTCGGGGAGGAAGGCCTGCTGATTCCGGCGACCGCGGCCGAATCCTCCAGCGAGCACCCACTGGCCCGGGCTGTTGTCGGGCTGCGTGTGAACGGCGCTTGCACCTGCCTGCGGCGCAGGACTTCACTTCGATTCCCGGCGTCGGGGTGACAGTCACCGTGAACGGTCATGCCTGTGCCTGCTGTGCGACGGCGCCTGGAAGCCCGCCGCCGCACAGCAGTGGAATCACGTATGAGCCGCCCCGCCAAGAAGGCCGCCCCTGCACCGTTGGGTGGCAGGGGCGGTGATGCCGGGCTGGGCGGTGCCGTGGCTGCGACCACCGCCCAGCCCGGAGTTTTCAGGCCTGCAGTACCGGCTCAGGGTGCTCGTGTTCGCAGGCGTCGTCGATGCCGTAGGTGTCCCATGCCGGGAACGGGTCGCCCGGCGGCAGGGTCTCTCCGTTGGCCATTAGGCAGCCGGCCAGGGCGGCTTGGAGGGATTCGGTGCGCAGCCCGGTGCCGATGAAGACGAGTTCCTGTCCCTGGGCGATGTCCGCGTCACGCGCTCCGGACGGTTCGAAGCGGGCGACGGCGCCGGCCTGCGACCACACGCCGGTCACGTTCGGGCGGCTGGCGAGCCAGAAGAAGCCCTTGGAGCGCAGGATCTGCCCGAAGGTGCCGCTGTCGAGGCCCTTGGTGACGAAGTTCCACAATCGGCCCGGGTGGAAGGGCAGTTCCGCACGGAAGACGGTGGCCGAGATTCCGTACTCCTCGGTCTCCGGCACGTGGTCGCCGTTGAGCTCCATGACCCAGCCCGGGGCCTCCTGGGCGCGCTCCAGGTCGAAGAGTCCGGTGCCCAGCACCTCGCCAAGCTCCACACGGCCGCGGGTGGCGGGCACGATCTTGGCGACGGGGTTGAGGCGGCTGAGGGCGGCCCGCAGCCGGTCGGCGCTCCTCGTGCCGACGAGGTCGACTTTGTTGAGCACGATGACGTCGGCGAACTCGATCTGGTCCATCAGCAGGTCGCTGACAGTGCGCTCGTCGTCCTCGTACTGGTCGAGGCCGCGCTCGGCGAGGCCGTCCCCGCCGGTGAGTTCCGGCAGGAAGTTCGCGGCGTCGACGACGGTGACCATGGTGTCGAGCCGGGCGAGATCGCCGAGGGTGGCGCCGTCGTCCCGGGGGAAGGCGAAGGTGGCCGCGACCGGCATGGGCTCGGAGATGCCGCTGGACTCGATGAGCAGGTAGTCGAAGCGGCCCTCGCGGGCGAGGCGGTCGACTTCTTCCAGCAGGTCGTCGCGCAGGGTGCAGCAGATGCACCCGTTGGTCATCTCGACCAGCCGCTCCTCGGTGCGCGACAGGGCGGCCTCGCCACCGCGCACCAGGGCGGCGTCGATGTTGATCTCGCTCATGTCGTTGACGATGACCGCGACGCGCAGGCCTTCGCGGTTGCTCAGGATGTGGTTGAGCAGCGTGGTCTTGCCCGCCCCGAGGAAACCGGACAGGACGGTGACGGGCAGACGGTCGTGCGTCATGGTCCTCAGCCTTCGGGGCGCAGCAGGCCGCGCTCGTACGCCTTCAGCAGCCGCTGCGGCACGAGGTAGACGGAGCCGTCCACCGTGAAGGGCACCAGCGTCGGGGTGGTCGCCTTCCACTGGGCACGGCGGTGGCGGGTGTTGCTGCGGGACATCTTCCGCTTGGGAACGGCCATGGCGAATCTCCTCGGTAGGCGAACGATCGCCGACGCTATATGAAAATGGATTCCATTGCCAAATTAGGTGGTGAGCAGGATGCGCAGGCCTTCCCCGGTGACCTGCTCGACGGGGCGGGGCGGGATCCAGCACCGGGCTCTGCCGTTCATGGGCGGCGCGGTCACGGTCGTCTGGACGGGCGGTTGGCCGGGAGCGGCGCAGGTTGGTTGTCGGATGATGACGGCGGTGTCGTCGCTCCGTCCGGTGAGGCCCGCCCAGCGCCCGACGACGTCCGTGTTCACCGGCGATGCGCTGCCGTGTCCTGCGTGTATCGCTGGTGGAGCGCGTCGGATGTGCGTCTTGCGTCGCCGCCTCCCGCGTCTCGCCCATCGCGGACTCCTGGTTGACCGATGGCTTGCGGATGTCTCATTCTAAATGAATATGGTTTTCATTTCGATGAGACTCAGGCTCGTGCAGTCCGCGAGCACGTATCTGGAGGACCCATGCATCACCCCAAGCCCCGTGCCGTCCGGCTCGCCGCCGCTGTCATCGCTCTCGCCTCCGTCACCGCCTGTGGCTCCACATCCGCGGCCGACAGTGGCGCCTCCGACAAGGGCGGCAAGCTGAAGGTGGTGGCCACCACCACGCAGGTCGCCGACTTCGTCCGGGTCATCGGCGGCGACCGGGTCGTGGTCACCCAGCTGGTGAAGTCAAACGCCTCGCCGCACGAGTACGAGCCCACGCCCGACGTGATCCAGGCGATAGGCCAGGCCCAGCTGCTGGTCAAGAACGGCGTCGGCCTCGAGGACGACTGGCTCGGCAAGACGGTCCAGACCTCCGGCTTCCGCGGGCAGACCGTCGACACCAGCGCGGACGTTAAGCTCCGGCAAGGCGAGGGCGAGGAGACCGGCAAGCCGGTGGACGACCCGCACATCTGGCACAACCCGGAGAATGCCAACATCATGTGCGCGGCCGTCGAGAAGGCCCTGGCCGGGGCCGACCCCGCGCACAAGTCCGGCTACGAGCAGCGCTTCACGGAGTACGCGGCAAAACTCGACACCCTCGACAAGGACATCGAGCGCCAGATCAACTCCCTTCCGGAGGACGGCCGCAAGCTCGTCACCAACCACGACGCCTTCGGCTACTACGTCGACCGCTACCACCTCACCTTCGTCGGCTCGGTCATCCCCGACTTCAGCGACCAGGCGGAACTGTCCGGCTCACAGCTGGACAGCCTGGTGAAGAAGATCAAGGACGAGAAGGTGAAGGCAGTCTTCGGCGAGTCCTCACTGCCGCCCAAGACGGCGAAGACCATCGCCGACGAGGCCGGGGTGAAGGTCGTCGCCGGAGGCGGATCGCTGTACGGGGACTCCCTCGGGCCCGAGGGCTCGGCAGGCGACACCTACCTCAAGAGCGAGGAATTCAACACCAAGACGATCGTGGGCGCCCTGAAATGAGCGCCGTCGCCCTGCCCTCACCGCGTACGGAAGCCGGTTCCGGCCCGCTGCCAGCGATCGAATTCGACCACGCCTGCCTGTGCTACGGCACCACGACCGTCCTCGATGGCGTGCATGGCACGGTCCTCCCCGGCCAGGCCGTCGCCCTCGTCGGTCCCAATGGCGCCGGCAAGTCCACTCTCATCAAGTCCGCGCTCGGCCTGGTGCGGGTGGCCTCCGGGGCGGTCTCCGTATACGGGCAGCGCCCAGCAGCGGCCCGTTCCCGTACCGCCTACGTCCCCCAAGCCGACACCCTCGACCCCGAATTCCCGGTCACCGCAGGCCAGGTGGTGCTCATGGGCCGCTGCCGGGCCGTCGGCTGGCTGCGTAGACCAGGGCGGAAGGACCGGCAGATCGCCGCCGACGCGCTGGAGCTCGTAGGCCTCGCCGACCGGGCCGCGGACCGCTTCGGCACCCTCTCGGGCGGGCAGCGCCAGCGCGTCCTGCTGGCCCGCGCCATCGCCCAGCAGGCCGATGTGCTGCTGCTGGACGAGCCGTTCAACGGCGTGGACGCGGTCAGCCGGGACGCCCTGTTGGGCGCACTGCGCGAGGTGCTCGCCGGCGGCGCCGCAGTCCTGGTCTCCACCCACGACCTGACGATCGCTCGCGCACTCTGCGAGCAGGTGTGCCTGCTCAACGGGCGGCAGTTCGCCTTCGGCCCGCTGGAGCAGACCCTCACCGCGGACAACCTGAGGTGCTGCTACGGGTCGCACGTCCTCGAAGTGGACGGCTCCGCGATCGTGGCCGGGGTGTGAGCGGCGTCGGGACTCTCTTGGTGGAGCCGTTCGACGTGCCGTACATGGCGCGGGCACTGACCGAGCTGGTGATCCTCGGCGTACTGGGGGGCGTGGTGGGCGTGTTCGTCCTCCTGCGCCGCCTGGCCTACGTCGCCGACGCGCTCACCCACACCGTCTTCCCCGGCGTCGTCGTGGGCTTCGCCGCAGGCGCTGCGGACGGAGTCTTCTGGGGCGCGCTCGCCGCCGGGCTGGGCACCGCCGCACTCCTGACGCTGCTCTCACCGAACTTCGTGGTGTCGGGCATCGTCGCCGGGATCAGAGGAGTCCACACCGGGCCGGGGGCGACGGCTGGCGAGCATCTGTGCCAGGCCGTGGGTGAAGGAGATGATCGCCGACTTCGTCATCGCGTAGTCCAGCAGGTGGGGGCTCGGCTGGTAGCCCTGGACAGAAGCGGTGTTGATGACCGACCCGCCGTGCGGCATGTGCCCCAGTGCCCGGCGAGTGAGCCAGAACATCCCGTACAGGTTGGTCTTCATCACCCGGTCGAACTGCTCCGTGGTGATCGCCTCGATCCCGGCTGGCTGGGATATCTGGTAGGCGGCATTGTTGACCAGGATGTCGACGCGCCCCAGGCTCTGCGCCCGCAGTGGCCCCAGCGGATCGAAGTCCTGCGGGAACGGTTGGATGATCAGCCTTCGCCGCTGGCTTCTTCGACTTCGTCTTTGAGGTTCCCCCGGACTCTGCTGCGCAATTCGCTGCAGAGGTAAGGCCGGGTCGGCGATGATCGTTGGCGGGGTCGCTTTCCTGTCGTGCGGCCGTGGAGGCGGTACCGATGTCGATGCGGCCGGTGGGGTTGCCGGAGATCCCGGAGCAGACGGTAGTGGTGGCCCGGGCGGCGTTCCCGAAGGGGAGTCTGGCGATACGGGTGCGGGACCGGTTGGCGGAGGTCTTCGTCGATGAGCCGTTTGTGGGGGCGTTCGGGGTGCGGGGTGCTCCGGGCCTGTCACCTGGAGTGTTGTCGCTGGTGACGGTGTTGCAGTTCGCGGAGGGCCTGACGGATCGGCAGGCCGCGGCGATGGCGGTGCGGGCCATCGACTGGAAGTACGCCCCGGGGGCGGAGCTGACGGACACTGGTTTCGATGCCAGCGTGCTGTGCCGGCTCCGGGCCCGGCGAGGACAACGCTATGGAGCGGGTGGTCTTCGACCGGCTCCTTGAGCACTGCAAGGAGGCCGGCCCGCGGGCGCGGGGCGGGCGTTTCCGCACCCGCGGGATGGGCAGGCGGGCAGGTATGGATCAGTCGAGGACGCCCGTTCTGCACGCGCTGGCCGCCTACCACGAGTCCGGTCAGACGCCGTTCACTCCGCCTGGACACAAGCAGGGACGTGGGGTCGATCCCCGGGTGCGCGCCGTGCTGGGCGACGCCGTGTTCCATTCGGACGTCCTGGCCACCAGTGGTCTGGACGACCGTACCTCTTCCGAGGGGGTCGTTGAGGAGGCGCAGGCGCTCATGGCCGAGGCCGTCGGCGCCGCGCACGCCTTCTTCTCCACCTGCGGCAGTTCACTGTCCGTGAAGACCGCCATGCTCTCGGTGGCCGGCCCGCATGAGGAGCTGGTGGTGGGACGAGACGCC
Source organism: Streptomyces sp. NPDC090741 (assembly GCF_044769045.1). Lineage (NCBI taxonomy): Bacteria > Bacillati > Actinomycetota > Actinomycetes > Kitasatosporales > Streptomycetaceae > Streptomyces > Streptomyces sp. NPDC090741. The sequence continues at coordinate 234,457 of NZ_JBIVXF010000010.1, forward strand.
CACAAGTCGGTGGTCTCGCGAAGGACCAGCCGCTCGACGACTTCGATCGTCCCTTGTGCAAGCGCGGAAGGGCGGACGCACCCCGGACGGGCCGCTGGCTCGCGGAATCCGGTTTCGAGCCCGACCTGGAGCTGTACTCGCCGGCCCGCAGGACGCGGCAGACCTGGCAGCTCGCGGTCCCCGCGCTGAAGGACTCACTCCCCGTCGTTTACGACGAGCGGCTCTACAACGCGGCGCCGAGCATGCTGGCCACCGTACTGGCGGAGCGGGGACCGCACCTCTGCTCCCTGGTCCTGGCCGGACACAACCAGGGTCTGCACGAGCTGGCCGTCGGCCTGCGGGAGCGGCCCTCCGGACCTGCTGGAGCGGGTGAGGGCGGGTTTGCCGACCTCGGGCGTGGTGGTGATGGATGTGCTCGGCGGCTGGGAGCGGCTGTTCCCGGGCAGCGGGACCGTAGCTGCCTTCTGGTCACCGGCCGACTGACGGCGCCGGTCGGCTGCGTCCGGCCACCGGGAACCCCCTGCTGTGGCATAGCCTGCCCTACCTCGTAGCGGCGGTCTCGTTGTCCAGCAGGTCCAGCAGCAGTGCCCGGTGGAGGGCGGCGACCGGTTCGAGCAGGTCGGGATGGCGCAGCAGGGGCGCGGCGTCGTGTTCGTGGTCGCCGGGTCGGGTGAGACGGGCAACGTCACCGGCACCGGCCTGGCCGCGATCGACGAGGGGGTGGGCGTCGACGGCGAGGGTGGGGGCGGCGAGGAGGCAGGCGGCCCAGCTGACGACGGTTTCGTCCACCCATGTCCGCCAGTCGGCGTCGGCGTCGTCGCCGTGATCGGCGCCGGTCAGCCAGTCCAGCCGGGCGCTTCCGCCCGGGCCGAGGAGATGCAGAAGCTCTGCGTCGAGCGGCGTCGGGTACCGCAGGGCCGCGGCCAGGGTGACGGCCTGGCGGGCCTGGGCCTCGGCCAGGGCCTGGCTGAACGCTCCCGGGGAGGGCGGGAAGGCGGTCAGCAGCCAGCGGGAGCCGGCGGCTATGACAGGTGCGAGATCGGCAGACACGGCGGCTTCCTCGGGGGAGTGCTCGCCTGGGCCCGGCCGGGTCCGCGAGCTGCGGCGCGAAGCTGCGCCGCTCCGCTCGTGGCCGACCAGCGTAGCCGCAAGCGGCGGGCCTGCGGCATGACGCACGTCACCCTCCGTCCGGGGCGGCGGGCCCGGACGCGTACCTGCGGCCCGCCGTCCCGGACCGGAGGTCAGGACTTGCCGCGGCCGGTCACGAAGTCGCGTGCCCGGTCCACCAGGCCGGCGCCCGGTGCGAGGAGTTTGCTGGCCGTGGGGCTGCTCGGTGCGGCGGGGTGCGGGCGGGTGGGCGCCATGGCCTTGGCGCGGCGGATCTTGTCACCGAGATCGTCCAGCTGCTGCGGGGTGCAGGCTCTCCGCAGCATCGGGAAGAGGTTGCTCTCCTCGTCCTGGACGTGGGCGGCGACCTCGTCCATGAGCTGCTGCAGGAGCGGGCTCATGTGCGCGTCGTCGGTGCTCATCTTCTCCAGCCGCTTGAGCATCTTCTCGACGCGGCCGTGGTCCTCGATCTCCTTGTCCGCCATCGGCCCGCCGCCCTCGACGTGCTCGCGTACGGCCGGGTAGAGGTACTGCTCCTCGGCGACCGAGTGCCGCACCAGCTCGATGGTGATCTCGTCGATGAGATCGCGGAGCTCCTGCCCGGTGCCGGTCATGGCCTGGATCCGGGCGAACATCCCCTCCACCTCGCGGTGGTCGGCCATCAGCTCGTCGATCACGTTCCCGCCGTGTCCCATGTCGCCTCCATGTGTGTTCGGGGCGCGCCTGTCCGGCCCGATCCGATCGGTTCCCCGCCGGACGTGCGGGCGCCCGCACATACGGGGCGTCTCACCCGCTCGGGGGAGGCAGCCACCTGCGGAAGGTGGATGGTTCACCGCACGCGGCTTCTGCTGGTCAGCAGCCGACCGCGTGGCCACGTCGTGATCAGCCGGTCCGCGCCCAGGCCGATACGGGCCGCACGTGCGTATCCGGTGCTCTGCCAGTGCAGCTGTTCGGGGGCGTGGGCGTCGGTGTTCACGGCGAACCGGCAGCCCGCGGCGGCGGCCTGGACGAGCAGTTCGTCCGGGGGGTCGCGCCGTTCGGGCCGGCAGTTGATCTCCACCGCGGTACCGGCCTCCGCGCACGCGGCGAACACGGCCTCGGCGTCGAAGCGGGACTGCGGGCGCCCCCGACCGGTGATGATCCGTCCCGTGCAGTGCCCCAGGACGTCGACGTGCGGGTTGCGCACCGCGGTCACCAGGCGGGCGGTCATCGGTTCGGGCTCCGAGCGGAGCTTGGAGTGCACGGATGCCACGACGATGTCGAGCCGTCCGAGGAGGTCTTCGTCCTGGTCGAGCGAGCCGTCGTCGAGGATGTCGCACTCGATGCCGGTGAGCAGCCGGAAATCGGGACCCGTCCTGGAGTTCACGGCGGCCACGGCTTCCAGCTGGCTCCTGAGCCGGTCCGGGCTCAGCCCGTGGGCGATCGTCAGCCGCGGCGAGTGGTCGGTGAGAACGGCCCATTGGCGGCCCAGGGTGCGGGCCGCGTCGGCCATGTCCTCGAGCGGGCTGCCGCCGTCCGACCAGTCGGAGTGCAGGTGACAGTCCCCGGTACTCGCGGCCGCGAGGTCCCAGCCGGCTCCGGCGGCCGGGTCGGTTTCGGCCTGCAAGCGGGCGAGGTAGCCCGGTACCGCTCCCGTCGATGCCTGGGCGATCACCTCGGCGGTGACCGGGCCCACCCCGTGCAGATGTGTGGCCTGGGCGGCGTCCACCGGGCCCGGTGGCAGGTCGCGGACAGCGTCGGCCGCAGTGTGGAAGGCCCGCACGCGGTACGGGGACGCCCCGCGCCACTCGAGGAGGAAGGCGATCCGACGCAGGGCTTCGTCCGGGGTCACGGCAGCGGGGTTCCGCCGGTCGCGTTCACGATCTCGCCGGTGATGTAGGAGGCCCGGTCGAAGGCGAGGAAGACGTACGCGGGAGCCATTTCCGCCGGCTGTGCGGGCCGGCCCAGCGGTGACTGCTCGCCGAACTTCGTCGGGTCGGGCATCGTCGCGGGGATCAAGGGGGTCCAGACCGGCCCGGGGGCGACGGCGTTGACCCTGATTCCCCGCTCGGCCAGCATCTGGGCCAGGCTGTGGGTGAAGGAGATGATCGCGGACTTGGTCATGGCGTAGTCGAGGAGGTGCGGGCTGGGCTGATAGCCCTGCACCGAGGCGGTGTTGATCACCGAGCCGCCGCGCGGCATGTGGGCCAGCGCGGCCTTGGTGAGCCAGAACATCCCGTACAGGTTGGTCTTCATCACCTGGTCGAACTGCTCGGTGGTGATCGCCTCGATCCCGTCCGGCTGGGCCATCTGATAGGCGGCGTTGTTGACGAGCAGGTCGATGCCGCCCAGCTCGCCCACTGCCTTGTCGACGAGAGCGGTGCACTCGCCTTCGTGCCGGATGTCGCAGGCTACGGCTACCGCTGTGCGGCCGGCCTCGCGGATCAGGCGGGCGGTCTCATCGGCCTCCTCTGCTTCCTCGGACAGATGGGTGAAGACGACGTCGGCGCCTTCCCGTGCGAAGGCAAGGCAGACGGCCCGGCCGATCCCGGAGTCCCCTCCGGTGACCAGCGCCTTGCGGCCGTGCAGCAGGCCGTGGCCCTGGTAGGTGTCCTCGCCGTGGTCGGGGCGGGGATCCATCGCCTCCGTCGAGCCGGGATGGCTCTGGTCCTGCTCGGGAAGCGGGGGGCGGGCGTGGAGCGACACCGGATCGGTGAGGCGGGGCTGGTCGTGGGAGGGCATCGCGGTCTCCTTCCGGCCGTGGTCGGGGCGGGGTTCAGGTAGAGGGCGGGTAGGGGGCGGCCTTGAGGCGGCGCGTGAGGTGCGCGGTGTTCGCGGCCAGGGTCTTGATGGTGGCGGCGGTCTTCCCGGGCGTCTTGTCGAGGTCCTGGTAGTCGGTGCCCTGCATGGCTTCGCCGACCCAGTAGGTGACGGCGTTCGGGGCGAGGGAGAAGCCGACGTCGTTCAGGCCCTGGAAGAGTTCGGCACTGACGTGGTGGGCGCCGTCCTCGTTGCCGACCACACACACCGCGGCGGCCTTGCCGTAGGTGAACATGCGGCCCTCGCTGTCGCTTTCGCCGAGTTCGGCGTCGAGCCGTTCCAGGACGCGCTGCGCAATGCTGGAGGGGTGGCCGAGCCAGATCGGCGTGGACAGGATCAGGATGTCGCAGCCCAGGATCGTGTCGCGGATCTCCGGCCAGGCGTCACCTTCCCCCATGTCGACCTCGACGCCCGGCTTGACGTCGTGGTCGGCGATACGGATCACCTTCCCGGTGACGCCGTGATCGGCCAGGGCGGCCATGGTCTGTTCGGCCAGCAACTGCGAGCTGGACCGCTTGGGCGAGGGCGAGAGCGTGCAGACCAGCGCGACGGCGCGCAGCGGCGTGCTTTCGGTAGTGGTGTCCATGTGGTCCGGCTACCCGGATCGTCACCGCGTATCCCGTCCTCCGTGTGGCGAGACCGGTCTGCCCGGGGCTGGGGGTGCGCCCCGGCCACGCCTACCGGTCGGCGGACCCGGGCTCGGCTGTCCGGCGGTGTCCTTCCGCTTTGAGGCTGTCGGGCAGGACCTTGTTGGCAATGCCCTGCGCCCTGGTCTTCAGCGATCCGGCGACGACCTTGTCCTTGCCCGCGAAGAGGGCATCGAGGCCCTGCTCGGCCACCTGGGCGGGATCGTCCTTCTCGCCCTGGCCGACCTTGGTGTCGCCCATGTCGGCGCGGCGGAAGAAGTCGGTGTCGGTGGGGCCGGGCATCAGGGCGGTCACGGTCAGGGGCGTGTCCTTGAGCTTGTTCTGCAGCGCCTGGGAGAAGGACTGCAGGAATGACTTCGAGGCGTTGTACACGGCCTGGAACGAGCCCGGCATGGTGGAGGCGATGGAGGAGGTGATCAGCATCCGCCCCTCGCCCGCCGCGGCCATCGACCGCAGCAGCCGCTTGGCCACGTGCACGGTGGAGCGTACGTTCAGGTCGATGATCTCGAACTCGTCCTCCAGGTCCGTGTCGAGGAACGCTCCTCTTTCCCCCACACCGGCGTTGAGCGCGGCCACGGCCACCGGACGTCCGTCGGAGGCCACCGCCCCTACGAAACGCTCCGCCTCCTCGTAGCTGCGCAGGTCCGCCCGGACCGGCTGCACACTCGCTCCGGTCCGCCGCCTGATCTCCTCAGCCGCCGAACGGAGGCGCTCCTCGTCGGCGGAGTTCATGATCAGATCGAACTCCCGTTCGGCAAGCTGTCGGGCGAGCTCGAATCCGATGCCGCTGGAGGCTCCGGTCACTACCGCAAGTTCTCGGTTCTGGGTCATGTTCCGCGTCTACCCGTGCCGGGCAGACCATGCCACGGCAGTACGCGGCGTGGCCTGCGCGCCAGATATGGGCCGAGGCGGGAAACTGTCCGCACGGCCACCTCGTCTTCTGTTCTGGATGAAGGACCCGCCATGCTGCTGACTCACACCCTCGATGGAGGCGTGCTCGTCGTCCGGCTCGCCCCTGCCCTGGCCGTACGCCACCGCGCGGCCGTGACGCTGGCCGTGGAGGAACTCCTGCGGGCTCATCGGCCGGCCCATCTCGTCGTGGCCACCGAGGGAGTGTGGACACCGGCTGTCTTCAGTGCGGTTCTGCGGGCCCATCGAACAGCGCAGGAGCACTGTGTCGGCTTCTCGGTGGTGACGACTTCACCGACTGCTGTTGACCAGCTGGCCGCCAATACCTCCGGACCTGTCCGGGTCTACCCTTCACTGGCTCAGGCATTGGGTGAGGCACAAGCCCAGCCGACCGCGCCGACGGGATCCGGGCCACGGCCGTGAGCGGCGGTCGCGTTCCTGGCAGCCGTCCGTCGGGCCGCGTGGCGGAAGGCGGCGATACGAGTCGCACAGCACTCATCGTGATCGACATGCTCAACGCCTACGAGCACGAGGACGCCGAGGTGCTGGTGCGGTCCGTTCGCGAAGTCCTTCCGGGCGTCGGCGCGTTGCTCCGGCGGGCGAGGGACGCCGGTGCCCCGGTCGTGTACGTGAACGACAACTTCGGCCGCTGGCGCTCCCACCACGGCGAGATCCTCGAAGCCGCGCTGGCCGGCCCTCACTCCGACCTGGTGGAGCCGATCGCACCGGACGAGGAATCCCTGTTCGTCGTCAAGGCGCGGCACTCGGTCTTCTACGAAACGCCCCTGGCCTACCTGCTGGGCCAGCTCGACGCGCAGCGGGTGGTGCTGTGCGGGCAGGTGACCGAGCAATGCGTGCTGTACTCGGCCCTCGACGCCCACATCCGGCACCTCGAAGTCGTCGTGGCCCTCGACGCCGTCGCCCACATTGACGCCGGTCTCGCCGAAGCGGCCCTGCGCATGATGGAACGCAACATGTCGGCGGAACTCCGCCCGAGCGGCGAGATCACCTTCGAGGGCGCCCCTTCAGACTGACGGCGGCGCGGGGGGCGTCGGCCGGTCCGGGCCACCGGCTCGTTCGACAAGGGTGAGAGCGGCCGCGGAACGCGCGCGATCCGGCGAAAGCAAGACCTCAAGCCGCAGCTCGACCCAGGGCAAATCAGCCCCCCAGCGGGGCGGCCAGAAGTCCAGTGGCGGCGGCTCGTCTGAGCGGACCAAGGACGATCTCTACCAAGAGGCGAAGAAGCGCGGCATCGAGGGCCGCTCGACCATGACCAAGCAACAACTGAAGAACGCCCTGGGCCACTGACTCCGGCCGCCGCGCACTCCCACTGAGCCAGGAGAGCGCCCAGCGCCCGGTCCGGGCTCGTTCCGCGCGCTGGGCGGCACGTGGCCACGTCTCGGGTGGCGCTGTTCTGCGCCGCCGCCTCAGCGCAGCCGCAGCCGATTGGAGTGCCTCCGGTAACTACTTGGCTGGACGCTGTACACGCCCACACGCCCACACGCCCACACGCCCACACGCCCACACGCCCACACGCCCACACGCCCACACGCCCACAGGGCATCGGGAGTTGACGCGGCGCCCGCCCTCGGCGTCCGGCGGATACACGACCACCCGCAGGTCAGGGCTCATCCCGCCACCCTGCCGGTACCCGCTCACTCCAGCATTTCGAGGGCGGCGTCGGGCCGGCAGTGTGGGCAGGGGGCCACCTCTTTCCGGGCTTCCCAGCAGTCTCCTGCGTGGACGCGGGCCGGCATCCGGCCGGCTCCGATGCCGGGCTCGGTCAGCCACGCCGGGCGGATCGGGAAGCGGCCGCCGGTGCGCGGCGAGGGCCTCGGCCTCCTCGGCGGCGATCAGCGCTTGTTCGGCCCGGCCGAGCTCGCCGCGCAGGCAGGTGACCAGCGCCGGGGGGGGGGGGGGGGGGGGGGGGGTGTGGGGGGGGGGGGCGGCCGGGACGGGCTGTGCGGCCCGAGGCGCCCCCCG
>NZ_JBIVXF010000010.1:241909-260456 GCF_044769045.1 Streptomyces sp. NPDC090741
GGGGGGGCGGCGGCGCGGGCCCGGCGCGGGGCGCGGGCCGGGCCCCCGCCGGCCCCCCCCCCCCGCCGCGCCCCCCGCCCCCCGCCCGCCCCCCCGCCCCCCCCCCCCCCCCCCAGGAGGAGGTCGGGCGGCAGCACGGACACGGCTTTCAGCCCCCTACTGCGCCCCAGGGTTTCGCCCGGGCCGCGACTGCTGGGGTCTGCCTGGTCTGGGAAGTGGGCTCGTTCGGGGAGTCGCTTTCTGGTTGCCGGGGCAGGCGCGCGGTGAGTGGGCACGGATGGAGGTGCCACTGCGGGAGCCGGACAGGCCCGAGACCGTCCGGTTCCCGCTTCACCGCGCCAGGTCAAAGGAGACAGGTCATGTCACAGGTCAAGGAGTCCATCGAGGTCAACGTTCCGGTCCGTATGGCGTATGACCAGTGGACTCAGTTCGAGTCGTTCCCGGAGTTCATGGATGGGGTGGAGCGGATCGAGCAGCGCACGGACACGCTCACGCACTGGGTGACGAAGATCAGCGGTGTCGAGCGGGAGTTCGATGCGGAGATCACGGAGCAGATCCCGGATACCAAGGTGGCGTGGGTGACCGTCGGAGGCGAGAGCGACCAGTCCGGCCTGGTGACCTTCCAACCCATCGATCCCACCCATACGCAGGTCACGCTGATGATGGACTTCGACCCCGAGGGGATGGCGGAGAACATCGGCGACAAGCTCGGCTTCGTCGACCGGCAGGTCAAGGGTGATCTGAAGCGCTTCAAGCACTTCATCGAAGACCGTGGCTCGGCCACCGGACAGTGGCGAGGCCAGGTCTGAGCAGCACTCGCCGAACCCGCCTGCAGGCCGGTTCGCCCGTGGCAAGGCTGGGCGGCCGCCGCGCAGATCACGCGCGGCGGCCGCAGGTGCGCTGAGCTTCCGGTCCCAGAGGCCTCAGCCGGCCAGGGCGACGAGCCTTCGGTAGTCGAGCTGGTCGGCCCGCCGGGCGGTGAGGTAAACATGGACGTCGGCGAGGTACTCCTTCAGGGCGCTGTACCCGGCCGTGTACGTCTCCTCCTGCTCGCCTGCCCCCGGTGGCATCCAGAAGATCAGCAGCTGCTCGTTCCTTCGCATGCCCTCCGGGCTGGCGAAGGACAACTCGTGGACGGCCAGCCGCGGCTCGTCCGCGGGCAGGGCCTGCACCAGCTCGTCATGCGTCAGGTTCCCCTCGACCTCCGGAACGAGGACGCCCGGGGCGTCTACGTAGCAAAGGATCACGCTGTTGATCTCCCGCTTCTCCCTCAGGCGATGCAGAGCGGCAAGAGAGCCCTCCGAAAGGCTGACCGGGCTGCTCACGGGCCTCACCTCCTTGCTGGTCACGACCTGGGACCACGGTGGCATGGGCGCCGCCACCGTGACCCTGCCGGCTGAGAAGACGTACTCCTTCCGCGGCCCGCCGCCGGTGACTCCTGGTTCGACGAGCAGTGCGCGCGACTGCACCGGGCCGGGCGGTTCCGGCAGGCCGGTGGTCAGGTGTGGCGGCGGCTGTTGGTGCCGTCGTGGCTGTCCGCGTGTTCGTCATCGAACCAGTGGTCGCCGGCCGCGAGGTAGCGGAAGGAATGAGCGCTGTCGGCGGGAAGGGCGACGGTTGCGGCGCGAGTACCGTCGCCGCGCGGCTCCAGGGGGTGTGCGGCGGGGTTCCAGTGGCTGAAGTCTCCGATGACGCTGACCGGCCCGTCCGGGGTGTCTTCGGGGTGGACGGAGGTGACCTGTGTACGGCCCTTGAGCTGCTTGCGTTCGAGCACGGAAAACTCCAGCCACGAGGATGGGGAACCGGCCCGTGCATCCTCGCGCCGGTGTGCGCGGAGTGCGGCGGTACAGGGCCGTGGGCCGGGCGGAGGTCACCCAGGCGGCCGCAAGCCGCCGGACCTGGCCTGACCGACCCAACCCGGCCCGCTCCCTGAGCCTCTCGAACATCGTCCCGATCGCCTTGGCAGACGCCGGAGCTGGCCAGAAAGCTCCGTGAGATCAGTCCCCGGAGTGGGCCGGCTTCTGCTCGGCCTCCCGCAGCTGAGTGCGGCACGCGTGGCATACGGAGTTCGCGCCGACGCCGTAGCGGCAGCAGGGTTGGCGGCACTTCGCGCAGGGGCCGATCTGGGAGGGGGCGCAGCTCAGTGCGGGCGGTCTCCTGGACGGCTGGGGTGTGCTCACTGGTGAAGGCCTTTCGGCGGGTGATGGTCAGGGAGGTTTCCAACGGCTCGCTGCTCGTCGCGGAGCCTTTGCGCCAAGCTCTTCGGTCAGGTCCAGCAGGGTCTTGCGGTGCTCGGCGCGGTCGAGGACGTCATGGTTGAAGGTCCGCTCGGCGCTCATGGATTTCGCGATCGGCTGGGGCTGGACGGTGCGCAGGTCCTGACTGTTGGCGTGGGCGTGGAGCAAGCGGCCGGTGGCGGTGCCGAAGAGACGGATGAGGGTGGGCATGGAGCAGCTTCTGGTGAACACCGCTGGCTGGAGCTCACCCTCGCCGTGTCCGCCGCGGACGCCTTCGCCTGACGGGCCGGATCCGCCGTTGAGGTGATATGAGTCCGCTCTCCGGGGAGCCGTTCGGTTCGGACGGGCAGCCGGGGGCAGGCGCACAGGCAGTGCCATGTGTGCCCCGACGATGCGGAGCAGTCCCGCGACCCAGTTCATCCAGCAGCCCGGACAGCCGGACCAGCACACCTATCGGCGGGCCGCGGACTACGTGGCCGCGGCCCTCATCTTCCTTCGGGACAACGTCCTGCTGACCGAGCCCCTGCGCTCCGAACACCTCAAGGCCCGGCTCCTGGGCCACTGGGGTACCTGCCCCGGCATCACCATGGTTCACACCGCCCTCAACACCCTGGTCCGCGAACGCGGCGCCGACGTCCTCCTGGTGACCGGGCCCGGGCACGGCGCCCCGGCCCTGCACGCCAACCTCTGGCTCGAAGGCACCCACGAGGACCACGACCCCGCCCTCGCCAGGACCGGTGCGGGGCTGCGCGAGCTGGCACGCCGCTACTGCGCGCCGGACGGCTTCCCCAGCCACCTCTCCCCGTCGGTACCCGGCACGATGCACGAGGGCGGCGAACTCGGCTACGCCCTCGCAACGGCCTTCGGCGCCGCCCTGGACGCGCCCGACCGGATCGTCGCCTGCATCGTCGGCGACGGCGAGGCGGAGACCGGCCCGACGGCAGGCGCCTGGCACTCCACCAAGTACCTCGACCCGGTGACCGGGGGAGCGGTCCTGCCGTTCCTCCACCTCAACGGTTTCAAGATCTCCTCGCCGACGGTGTTCGCGACGATGTCGGACGAGGAGCTGACGGCGCTGTTCCGCGGCTACGGCTGGGATCCGCGAATCGTGGACGTCACCGGGGATCCGCCCGGCGACCCCCTCGGTGCGGCGGTCCTCGACGCGCACACCGTGATCCGCGACCTCCAGGGCCGCGCCCGATCGGGCGACAAGCCGGTCCGCCCGGCCTGGCCCGTGATCGTGCTGCGCAGCCTCAAGGGGCAGGGAGCGCCCGCGGAGGTCGAGGGCAAGGCGATCGAGGGAACCTTCCACGCGCACCAGGTGCCGCTTCCCGACGTCCACGACGACCCGGAGCAGTTGCGGGCCCTAGAGGGCTGGCTCCGCTCCTACCGGCCCGAGGAGCTGTTCGACGCAGACGGGCGTCCCGTGCCGGACGTCCTCGCCTCGGTCCCGGCGGACGCCGCCCGGATCGGGGCCCAGCCCGCCGCCAACGGCGGACGTCTGCGCCGGCCCCTCGTGCTGCCGCCGCTCCTTCCCCATGCCGTGGACGTGGCCAAGGGGCCGGGGAGCGCCACCGCGAGTCCCACCCGCGTCCTCGCCGACTGGCTCGCCGAACTGATGCTGAGCAGCGCAGCCAACCGCGACTTCCGCATCGTGTCCCCCGACGAACTGGCCTCGAACAAACTCGACGCAGTCCTGGCGGCCAGCGGCCGTGCCTACGTCTGGCCGGTCGAGGAGTACTCCGAGGACCTGACCCGGGACGGCCGGGTCATGGAGATGCTGTCCGAACACAACTGCCAAGGCTGGCTCCAGGGATACCTGCTGACCGGACGGCACGGCCTTTTCCCCACCTACGAAGCCTTCGCCTCCATCGTGGACAGCATGGTCAACCAGCACGCGAAGTGGCTGAAGATGTCGCGCGAAGTCCCCTGGCGCGCCCCGGCCAGCAGCCTCACCTACCTCCTCAGCAGCGAGGGATGGCGTCAGGAGCACAACGGATACAGCCACCAGGGACCGGGGTTCATCAGCAACATGCTGAACAGGAAGAGCAGCGTCACCGGCGTCTACGTGCCGCCCGACGCGAACACCCTCCTCGTCACCATGGAAGAGCTGCTGGACGAGACGGGGAAGGTCAACATCGTCGTTGCGGGCAAACACGACGCCGCCCAGTGGCTCGACCTCGACGCCGCCCGCGCCCACTGCCGCGCCGGCGCCTCCGCCTGGCCCTGGGCGAGCACCCACGCAGGCGAAGACCCGGACGTTGTCCTCGCGTGCGCCGGCGGGATCCCCACCGTCGAGTCGCTCGCCGCCGCGGACATGCTGCGCCGCGATCTGCCCGAGGCCAGGATTCGCTTAGTGAACGTGGTCGACCTCTGCGCACTGGCCCCGCCGGACCGGCACCCCCACGGGATGTCGGACGACAAGTTCCGCGCGCTCTTCGGTGACGACACCCCCGTCGTCTTCGACTTCCACGGGTACCCGTCCGCCGTGCACCAGCTGCTCCACGGCCGGCCGGGCCCCGGCCGGTTCCACGTCCGCGGATATGTGGAGGAGGGCACCACGACCACGCCGTACGATCTGCTCGCCCTCAACGGAACCTCCCGGCACGACCTGGCCGTCACCGCCCTGACGTACCTGGGGGACCGGCACCCCGGGGCCGGGGCACTGGCCGAGGAATACGCGCACCGCCGCGACCGGCTGCGCGAGGAGCTGCGCCGCACCGGTACGGACCCGGACGAGATCACCCGGTGGAGGTGGCCGGCATGAGCGGAGCGGTTCTCGTCCTCGACGCGGGCTCCTCCAGCCTCCACCTCGTCGTGTTGGACGCGGCGGACCGGGTCCTGGCCCGTCGCGACTTCCACGAGTCGCAGGGCGAAGGGGCGGTGAGCGCGCTGAAGGAGTTCCTTGCCGATTGCCCATCCGTCTCGGCCTGCGGCCACCGCCTCGTCCACGGCGGCCCGCACCTGCGGCAGCCCGCCGTCGTGGACGACTCCCTACGCCTGCTGCTGGAGTCGGTGGCGAGCCTCGCCCCGCTCCACATGCCACCCGCACTGGCCGCGCTGGACGCCGCCCGCCGGCTCCTCCCCGACGTCCCGCACGTCGCCTGCCCCGACACTGCCTTCCACAGTGGGCTCCCCGCGCCCGCCCACACCTACGCCCTCCCCCGGGAGTGGATCCACCGCCACGGCCTGCGACGCTACGGCTTCCACGGGCTGTCCTACGCCTACGCGGCGCGTCGTACCGCCGAGCTGCTCGGGCGCCCGCTGCCGGACCTCCAGCTGCTCATCACCCACCTGGGCGGGGGGTGTTCGGCCTGCGCCGTGCGGGAGGGTCGCAGTGTCGACACCACCATGGGGTTCACGCCTCTGGAGGGCATGCCGATGAGCAGCCGCAGCGGCACGGTCGATCCAGGGATGCTGCTGTGGCTGCAGAAGGAGACGGGGCAAGGTCCGGAGCGCCTGGAGGAGGTCCTCACCCGCGAATCGGGGCTCCTGGGCCTCTCCGGAACCTCCGGTGACACCCGCGAACTGGTCCGGGCCCGCGCGGACGGCGACTCCGAAGCGGCCCTGGCCCTCGACGTGTTCACGCTCGGTGTCCGCAGAGGCCTGGCCGGTGTCGCCACCTCCCTGGACCGGATCGACGCCCTCGTCTTCACCGGCGAGATCGGCGAGGACCAGCCCGAAGTACGCGAAGCCGTGGCCCGTGGGCTGGCCGTGCTCGGCATCGAAGGCGGGCTGATCCCGGACAACCCGGAGGAGCCCGCCCTGGCCAGCCGGCCCGGCGCGGCCGTTCCCGTCCTCGTCGTCCCCACCGGGGAAGTCCGGCAGATCGCGCGCGAGACCCGGGCCTGCCTGCGGAAGCGAGGACCCGAACGGATGGGCTGACTCCGACGCTTTACCCGCGGCCACACCTCCTTCTTCCACAGCTCGACCGCGTGCTCGTCGCGATTCGCGGGCGTGAGAGATGAACGTGGGGGCACACGTCTGCTCGGAGGTTGATAATCATGATTCCCCTGCTTCTCGTTCTTCTGCTGATCCTGGTTCTCTTCGGTGCGGGCTTCGCGGTGAAGATCCTCTGGTGGATCGCAATCGCCGTACTGGTGCTCTGGCTGATCGGCTTCGTCGCCCGCCCCAAGAGCAGTGGCGGACGCTGGTACCGCTGGTAGGGAAACGGGTGCCGGCCTCGTTCACGTAGCTCGTGGCGTTGGCGCACCCCGGTCGGGGGGCGCGCCAACGCCACGCTTCCGTGCCGATGGCCGCGGCGAACGCGTCGCCGGTCCGCAGTTCCAGCCACGCGGGGGCGCTGTCGCGGCCCCGGCCTGGCCGCGCCGGAGAAAACGGAGGGTGGCGGGCGGCTACCACTCGGGATGGACATCGTGGCTGTCGTAGCGACGACCGTCGGCGGTCGTCCATGGCCTGAACCTGCCGGGACCACTGGTCACCCGCGCATAAACCACGGCCTCGCCCGTGTCGTCCGTGAGGATCACGGCCCCGGCCGCCTGGGCACGCCGCAGCGCGTGCGTCCAATGAGGGCCGTGCCGGCCGGTGACATAGTCGGGAACTTTGGACTGCGCCATCAGTCCACCCCCTTTAGCGCGCCCTCGGAGGCACCTCGCGCTGGCTGCACGACTTAACCTGCTACCCACCTATTGCCGACATATGCCACCCACGGCGTAGTCGGGCCGCAACCTGGTGGCATCAGGCGGAGCGGGGTCGCGGGTCCTCACGACGGAACGGGCGTGACAGCCGTCAGCGGCTGGCAGACGCCCCGTACCCACCGGCTCTGGTTCGGGTCACACCTCGCAGTTCGAGTCTGCGGCGCGACGGCGGAGCACACCAAGCTGTGGCTGGCGGCCGCCGGTCGGTCGCCGGTCGCCGGACAGCGGCCGATGCCGGCCGGTGTCGTGCTGGTTTCCGCCTGTCGCCGGCCCTACGGTGGCCGGGACCCGCGAGAGGAGACAGAGCGTGCCCGGCGACGGCAGCGACGGCAGCGAGGACATCGATGTCGAGGTTCATGGCAGTACGGCGGTGGTGCGGCCGTACGGTGAGATGGACATCGGCCGCGCCGAGGAGTTTCGCTAGGTGCTCCTCGCGGCTCTGTCCGGCGAACAGCTTCCTCACGATCTCGTGGTCGATCTGCAGTACCTGTCCTTCTGTGACTCCTCGGGCCTCAATGCCCTCCTGGCCGCGCGCGCCGTCGCCGCCGAAAGCGGCCAGATCTTCTACCTTGCCGCGCCCAGGGAGCAGTTCATGCGCCTGTTGGAGATCACCGGCGCCGTGGATCTGTTCGCCATCGAGCCGGCTCCGCCGTTCTGACCCGCCCGGTGGTGCGGGTGGCGGCCCGGTAGTGCTGTGCTCACGCTCCGCCGGTGTCCGGGCTCCAGACGGCCTTGTCCGCCGCCGCGCCATTCGATCTGCAGTGGATCGTCCAGGCGGACGTCTTCGGGGTCCAGGCCGGCCCGTCGCAGGAATTCGAGGAGGTCGCCGGGGGCGAGGGCGCGGCCCGAGGATCTCGCCGTCGACGCGGACGCGGCGCCCGCCCTCGGCGTCCGGCGGATACACGACCACGCGCAGCGCAGCAGCCAATCCTCCACCGTGCCGTCGGCCGGTCACTCCAGCATCCCGAGAGCGGCGTCGGGCCGGCAGTGCGGACACGCGGGGATGCCCTCGGCCAGCGCCCGCCACGCCCTCGTCCACGCTGATGGCCGGCCGTGCAGCGCTTCCGGGCGTCCCGGCAGTCCCTGGCATGGACGCGGTGCGCCGGTGTTGCGCGGGTGTGCGCCGTGGGGTGCGACTGGGCGCCGTCACGGCTCCGAGTATTGCGTTGAGTGTCCGGGCAGTCACTGTCTGTGCTTGATGGTTGGGTTCGGGGAACGGTTCACCGGGGGCAGAGGCTGACGTCGGCGGGGGTGCATGTGCACCGCCGGGCTGCTCTGCCCTCCCGGGCACTGCCTGACCGGATGAGCGACGAGAGGATGAGGCGATGGCGGACATCACCAAGATCGGCGTGCGTCTGATCACGGCGGAGGAAAGCCGGTCCGTCTTCGCTTCGAGCCCACAGACGGGAGCGCGATGAGAACCGGTGCATGGAAACGGTGACCGCCACGGTCAACCCGGGCCAGGACCTCTCCATCCGCTTCGACAACCTGCGCCTGGCCGGCACCGGCCCCCGACCAGAAGATCTGGCCCGGCCAGTGCTACAGCAAGTCCCTCCACCTGCCCCGCATCTGACCGCACGCCACAACTGTTCCCGTCCCGCAGCAGGCTGAGCGGCATCGGTGCCATGCCGAGCAGGCCGGTGGCCTGACCCTGGAGGGATCGAGTACCCGCCATGCCTAAGCCCGCGTTCACCACGACGGCCGGCCGCTGCACCTTTGGCGGACTGCGCGCTGCGGGGTGCCGCGGAGCGTCACGACCACCTACGCCCACCGAACACGTTCGCGCCCAGCGCAGCTCCCTCGCACGGCATTCCGGCGAGTCCTGTCACCAGCATCATGTGCGGAAGGAATCCCGATGGTTCTCTCGTCTTGGCAGACGACGCTCACACGCGGCGCTCTGGCGGCGGCTGTGGCCGCCCTCACGCTCACCGGTACCGCTCACGCCGCCCCTACGGCCCCTGTCCTGCCGAGCGGCCCGGTCGTGATCACCAACCACGCCCACACCAACTACCTCATCCCTGACGACGGGGCCGACAATGCCGGCACCTACCTGCAGGTGTACTACCGGGCCGACCATCCCTACCCGCGCACCTTCCAGTTCGAGCCTGTGAGCGGCCGCCCCGGCGTCTACCACTGGAAGAGCGCCAAGACCGGGAACTGCGCCGACGCCAAAACCGGTGAAGCAGGCGCCTCGGTCTACCTCGCCGCGTGCAGCGCGAACAAGTCCCAGTGGTGGATTCTCCGGTACACCGGCGAGGACGCCACCCGGTGGGTCCTGTCCCCGTTCTTGAACGAGGACCTGGCCGTGACCGGCCTGTACGGCGACGACAACTACGCGCCGCTGCGCGAACTGCCGAACCCGAACGCGGCGACCGCCTCCCAGCAATGGCACTTCACCCGGCAGTAGCCCTGGCAGCCCTCGCCCCCGGCGCGAGCCGTGCAAAGCCCGCGCCGGGGGCGGAGCCATGACCGCAGAGCGCCCGCCGGACCGTTCGCCTGCGGCCCGGCGGATGTCCTTGCTCTGGGCTGTGTCATCGGTGCCGCGGGTGCGGCCTGAAGTGGACCTGCGGACTTCGTCGCGCCGACGGCAGTACTCCTCGGGACGCCCGCCATTGCCGTCCAGCCTGGCCGGCCACGGCTCCACCGCCACGATCATCTGCCACTCCGCGTCGGTCGTGTCCGAGGTGTAGCGGCGCGGCCGGACCGGGTGCCGCCTCCCGTGCCCCCAGCGGCAGGCCACGCAGGAACAGGACGATTCCGCCGACGGGGTGACGGCAGGTGCGGGCAGGGGGTACAACGACACGGCAGGGCCTCTTGTCCGTCCGGGACGGTTTCGTCACCCCTGGACTGCCAAGAGGCCCTGCTCTACGTGCAGTTATCGGCGAAGCAGCCCGCCCGCCCGAGAGCTGTGGATCAGTTTGTTCACAGGCACTCAGGAAGAGGTTCGACCCCTGGATGGCCAACGACGAGGACTCCCCGCTCGTTCTCTCGACCCCAATCGAGGTGCGGAGGAGTTCCCCGACCTCGGTGCGGCAGCCCCGCAGCCTCCTGACCGTCCGTGAGCTCAGGGCGCCAGAGCGAACAGCGGTGCCGCGTACTGGCGGGGACGTTCTTGGATCAGGCGGGTACGCAGGCGGTGGGCTGCGGAGCCCGTCAGCCCGAGGCCTTCGGCAGCGGCGCGGAACGTGACGTAGCGCGCATCGTGGTGCTCTTCCTGGAGCCGTTCGAGCCAGGAGTCGATGCCCCGCAGCGCGTGCTCAACCGAGCCGTCGGGGGAGCCCGTCTCGCGCAGCAGCGCCCGATCGCGCTCGCGCTGGATCTCGGAGAAACCGCAGACCTCGAGGCTGATGCGTTCGGCGGCGGCGAGGTCGGCGTTGCCCGAGAGGTGGAGCGCGCGGGCCAGGCGGTTGCGGTGCAGGACCCGTTCGGTGCTGATGCGGTAGACCCGTGCGCTGACCTCCGATAATTCCACCGGAAGACCGGTGTCGCGCACGACGCAGCCGCCGCGCAGGCCTAGGGCGGCGGCAGCCAGCAGAGCGCTCGCCTCCGAGGGGTGCCAGTCGAAGACGCGGTCGACGAGGCGGGTGTCTTCCGCGGTGAGGGCGAAGGAGTCGTCGCCCAGGTCCGGGAGCAGGTCTCGCTCGGGGATTTCACAGTCCAGACCGGGGCCGGCGAGGTAAAGGTCGGCGTTCACGCCGGCCGTTGCGCACGCCGCCATGACCAGAGCGTCCGGAAGCGGGCTGAGCAGAGTCGGCTCGTCGCCACGGGCGAAGACGTCGCCGCCGATGTCCACCACCTTGACCTCGTCCACCGCGTACCGCTCTGCCACCTCCGCGATCTGGCGGGCCAGACCCCGTACGCCGCCGTACGGATCGAGCAGCCCCAAGGTGATCGGAAGGTCTCCGGCAAGCCGCGGCAGGGTGGAGCCTGCCGGAGCGATGGGGGCGCTGTCGGCGGTGATCTCCCAGAGGTGCCTGGTCAGGGGCCGCAGTCCGGTGAAGTCCCGGTCGGAACGCGGTCCGGGAATCGGGTCGACCACCAGCCGTTCCCAGGAGTAGCTGAGGACCACGGCGGGCTCGTCGCCGCTGAGGGCGCCGTGCACCAGAGTCGTACCGATAACGTCACCGCCGCCGCCCGCTGCGATAAGAAGCTGAGTCACGATTTCCCCCTTGGTCTGTCTTCCGATGGGGCCGCATCCCGGAGTGCGAAGGGCTGCGCCTTCCCGATGTCACGCGCCTTTCGTGCGACGGGGCGAAGCCGACGGTTGCCGCCGCCAGGGTCCTTCGCTGTCACACGTGCTCGAGGAGGGCGCGCAAGGCTGCCACTGCCCTGGCCCCTACAGGGCCAGCGCCCCCACCAGGGCGCCCCCAACTGATTTTCGCGCTCCCGGCCAACCCGCCGGGCTACCACCGGAGTTCGGGAATCCCGTCCAGCTCTTACGCATCCGGGCGACGCCGGGCCGGCCCCCTTGGTCAACCGGCCACCTGCTCACCAACTGGTGTGCACGGGCATGCCTTCCGCATAGCCGGACGCACCCTGGACGCCGACGATGGCGCGATCGTGGAACTCCTCGAGGGTGGCAGCACCCGCGTAAGTGCATGAGCTGCGCACCCCGGCCACGATCTCGTCGATGATGTCCTCCGCACCGGGACGCCGGGGGTCGAGATACATCCGTGCCGTGGAGATGCCCTCGTCGAACAGGGCCTTGCGGACCTGGTCGAACGTGGAATCCTCGGCGGTGCGGTGGCGGACGGCGCGGGCGGAGGCCATGCCGAAGTTCTCCTTGTACAGGCGGCCGTCGGTGTCCGTGTGGATGTCCCCGGGGGACTCGTGCGTTCCCGCGAACCAGGAACCGATCATCACGTTGGAGGCTCCGGCTGCCAGAGCGAGCGCGATGTCCCGGGGGTGACGGACGCCGCCGTCAGCCCAGACGTGCTTGCCGAGATCGCGGGCCTGCCGGGCGCATTCGAGGATGGCGGAGAACTGGGGACGGCCCACGCCGGTCATCATCCTGGTGGTGCACATGGCGCCGGGGCCCACGCCGACCTTGACGATGTCCGCTCCCGCAGCGACGAGGTCGCGCACTCCGGCGGCACCCCCTTTTTTTGGCCTGGACGTGTGCGGAGTCGATTACTGCGCGGGAGAGGTCGAGCAGGCCGGTGTCGTCGTGCCGGTGCAGGATCTCCTCGTGCAGCCGGCCCCATACGCCGGCTGTCGACCAGATCAGGAACCGGCGATGGGCTGTCGACTTCGATATCCCGAAGCAGGGCGGCAGCGATCGCCAGGCACAGCCGCTGACCAGCACGTAGATGATCGCGGCGAACATCGTCTCATCAGGCGTGTCCTGCGTCCCGCCGCCCTGCGGCCACACCCTCGACGGCGGGATCAGCGGCTCCGCGATCTCCCACAACCCGTCCGGAATAATCCAGCTCCACGTACCCCGCCCCATGAACGGTTCAACGTCCGCCAGCAACCGTATACACGTGTGACAACAGGGCCTCCTGGTACTCCTCGGTCAGATTCGCATCCCCGAGCTACCAAGAGGCCCTGCCCTCATGCGCGTACCGCTGGAAGAGCACCCCATCAGGAACCCTGTTCGCTCCGCTCGTTCCATGATCGTTTGAGATGCGGTTGTGCCTGTCGACTTCAACTCGTCCGCCATGTCGTGCGATTGACTCGCACGTGTGTACGGCAATGTGGCCGATCATCCGGACCGGGCACGCCGGTATCCGTCGGACATGACGGAAGCGGAGTGGGCGACGGTGCCGCTGCTGCTGCCAGTGCCGGCCTGGCTGGACGGCCGGGGCGGGGTGGGCAGCCCGAAGGCTACTGCCACCGCCAGATGCTGGACGCGATCCGCTACCTGGTCGCGGTCGGGATTTCCTGGCGGGCGATGCCCGCCGCCTTCCCCTGCTGGGCCCGGGGCTATGCCTTCTTCCGCCGCTCGCACGAGAACGGGCTGGTCGCGGAGTTCCATGACCGGCTGCGCGGCCGGGTGCGGGAGCGCGAGGGGCGCGAGGTGGAGCCGACGGCGGGGATCATCGACGCGCAGTCGGTGAAAGCCGCCGCGAACGTGCCGGCCGCCTCACGCGGCTTCGACGGCGGCAAGTTGATCAACGGGCGGAAGCGGCACATTGTGACCGACTGCCTGGGCCTGCTGCTGGTCGTGGCCGTGACCGCCGCGAACGTCGGAGACCGCGAGGCGGCCGTTGGATTGCTGGCCCGGCTGCGCTTGCTGCACCGGGACATCACCCTGGTCTGGGCCGACGGCGGCTACACCGGCGGCCTGATCGGATGGTGTCGCGACAAGCTCGCGCTCACCCTGGAGATCGTGAAGCGCACTGATGGCATGGAGGGGGTTCGTGGTGCTGCCGAGGCGTTGGGTGGTGGAGAGGGCGCTGAGCTGGCTGATGCATTCCAGGCGTCTGGCCAGGGACTACGAAACCCTCCCGGCCACCAGCGAGGCGATGATCCGGTGGTCGATGATCACGCGGATGAGCTGCTGGCTGGCGCGGCCACGAGCCGCCGCCCGGCACGGAACATCCCCGACGCCTCCTGGAGCAACTACCCTCGCTCACCCGGGCCGGGGCGCGTAAAAGGGGGATCTGCAAAAGGAACCGCCGGGCGGCATCGTCGCTGAACCTGACGATCACGGCCTTGGACGCTCGCGTGGCGGTCTGACCACCAAACTCCACCTGGCCACCGAGCAAGGACAGAAGCCCATGTCGATCGTGGTCGCGGCGGGGCAGCGAGGGGACTCCTCGCAGTTCGAGCCGGTCCTGGAAAAGGTCCGCGTGCCGCGCGTCGGGCCGGGCCGGCCACACACACGACCCGATCGCGTGCGCGCCGACAAGGCGTACGCCTCCCGGAAGAATCGCGCCTATCTGCGGCGTCGCGGTATCCGCTGCACTATCCCGGACAAGGCCGACCAGGCCCGCAACCGCAAGAAGCTCGGCTCACGCGGCGGTCGTCCGCCGAAGTTCGACCCCGAAGACTACAAGGCAAGGCACGCGGTCGAATGCGGCATCAATCGCCTCAAAAGACACCGGGCTGTAGCCACACGGTACGACAAACTCGCGGTCCGCTACGAGGCGACCGTCCTCGTCGCAGCCATCAACGAGTGGTTGTGACGTACTGATCCGACGGCAACTCGAACACCCGTACTCGCCGACCGCCGGTGGGATTGACGGTCTCACGGACCGGATGCATCCCCAGTTTGGTCATGATCCGTTCGGAGGCGTCGTTGCCCACTTGTGCGATGCTGACGATCCGCTCCAGCCCTCGCTCTTCGAACCCGAACCGTACAGCGGCCGCAGCGGCCTCGGTGGCCAAGCCCTGCCCCCAGTATGAACGTCCCAGCCGCCAGCCGACCTCAACCGCCGGGAGTACCTCCGGCAAGAAGTCGGGCACCGAAAGGCCGGTGAACCCGGCCAGCTCGCCAGTGGACCGGATCTCCACGGCGAACAGGCCGAAGCCCTGTGACTCCCACTCGCTCTCCCATGCCTGGACCCGGCCGCGTGTCTGCTGTTCGTCAAGGACGCTGCCGTCGCGGATCCACCGCATGACCTCGGGGTCGGCGTTGACGGCAGCCATGGGCGCAACGTCTTCCTCGCGCCAACGACGCAGGATCAAACGGGGAGTCTCAAGCGTGACCATCCAATCATTCTGGATCACAATTGGGCTCTCCGTCCTCTTCACTAGGCACTTTCGATACACGCCCTAGTCGGCCGGGGGACCAGTGCCGACGACAGTATCAATACGGTGGATGAGCGACACGCAGGCATCCTTCGCCGCAAGGAATGCGTCCCCGGCTGCAATGAAGAGTTCCGTGTCCTGTTCCTTCAGGGCCCGTTCGCATTCCTGGCTGAATAGCGCCTCTTGGGTGATGAGCGTTCGCCAGAGGGATTGCCCCTCGGAGTCGGGGAAGCGGAAGTAGTCGTTGGATTCTTGCGCGATCCGGCCGATGCTGCTGCAGAGGGATCCGACGGGAGCTGCCGGGGGTATCTCGCCCTGTGACTTGGATACGAGATCAAGCATCTGGACCGCGTCGTGGGTAAAGCGGTTCATCAGAGTGGCGCCGCCGAGGTCGCGCCATGCACCCACTTGATCCGCCCTGGACCGCGCGGAAACCTGAGAGTCGTCAACGGCCGCCAACTGTGCCGTCGTCGCCCCCAAGGGCTGTCCGGCGGAGGTGCCCATCGGTGCCCTGGATATCTCTCCGACAGCGGCAATAGCCACAGCCACCACACACAACCCGACCACACCCAGGCGACGGGCGGCTGACCTGCGACGCGATGTGCGGGGCGGGTGTGAGGCATCCGCGCGGCGTGCCCTGCGCGGCCGCACTGCCTGAACCGCCGACACGGCCGCGGCCGTGACAGGTGCGGTAATCGCGCCGAGAACGAGGGCGGCCTCCAAGAGAAACTGAACGTCCCCCCCGGTCAGAGCGGGCTCTCCGCGACAGGACGAGGCAAGCGTGTTCAGCGGCTCGATACAACCGTCCAGGAAGAAGAGGGCTTGCATCCCGCCGAAGCCGACCAGCACCGCGGTCTCGGCCGCGACGAGTGCTAGGAGCAGCCGGTAGCGGTTGGTCAGGGTGCTCGCGATGGTGGCGGAGGCCGCTGGTGCTATGGCCAGGGCGAAGAGCGACAGCGCCCAGAAGACGAGTAGGTAGAGGCCCCGCCGTTCTTCGACTGGTGGTTGCCAGCTGTGCATGTAGGCCATCACGAGCACGGTGGCGAGCCAGCTCGCAGCCCCGCCCAGCAGGGCCGGCGCCATGACCTTACGCAGCCGGGGCGGTGCCTCCGCCGTAATTTCCGTGTCGTTGTCCTGGAGGGCGCTGCGGATCCAGCGGGGTGTGGCGGCAGCTGGCCGGATCGTCCAGGCCAGCAGGGTCGTAATCCACAGGGCCGCGACCGGCGCTAGGACGAGGGGCCTGCTGACCAGGAAACTGACGAACGGGAATACAGCGGCGATCGCGGACAGAGGGGCAGGGTTGGCCGTGGCCGGTCCGGGGAACTGCTGACGCAATGTCTGCAGTGCCCAGTCGAGATTGTACGGCCAGCCGATGGTGAACACCCAGCCTTGCTCCAGCCACCACGCGAACCAAGAAGCCAGGCCCAGGCTCGACGCTGCCAAGCCCAACAGCAGTGGTGGGCGGATCGTCCGTCCCCGCCACAGCCTGATCCACAGCTGGGCACTCTGTACGGTCCACCACGCGTACACCACTCCCGCGAACACGACCAGGAGAAGGACCTCGGGTTGGGCGGGAAACCACGTAGAGCTCCCAACGTCCCCGACGACCAGTTCGCTGGCGGCCATCCCTATGCCCATCCAGAGTCCTGCCCGCAGCCCGGAGGGTACGGGACGCGAGGTCAGCACGGAATGGGCCACGGCCCGCCAGAGGGCGATGCCGCTCACTGCGGTGGCCAGTGCGGCCGCGACCAGCGGAAGCACCTGGTACACGTAGGGGCCAGCCAGGTCGGACTTCTGCAGGTAGGAAGCCACATGGCGGTTGATCAGCGTGGCGGCGGCCCCGGTCAGGAACATCGGGAGGGGCTGCAAGCCGAACAGCGCCGCGGGATCGGTCATGGCTTCACGGCGCAGATCCCATCGCGGGTGGGTACGCCACAGCTCGACGAAGGACCGCAGGATCCGCGTAGCTCTGCTGTCGGCCGGCGCCTGTCTGGTGCCAGCCCAGCCGCGGGGATCCGCACCCCATCGCACCGCGGCGAGGTCGGCGTAAATTTCCCGGCTGCGCAGCACGTCCGAACGCGCGAGGTAGATCAGCGCGGTCACAAAGACCGTGAGCAGGACGCCGCGGGTCAGCCCGGGTAACTGGTCCGTCCCGTTGAAAGAATGGGCGGCATCGTTGGAGGAAACGAAGACGACCCATACGACGTGGATGTGGAATGCCACGTAGGGTGCGAGCACCAATGCGATGAAGACCCGCCAGACGGAGACTGTGGCGTAGGTGAGGGTGACGTCGCCGTTGCGGATATGGGCGAACTCGTGCAGCACCACCGCACGGAACCCCGCCGGGTCGGTAGGCCTTCGGGCGAGCAGGCCACCATACAGGCATACTGTGGGTCGACGATTGCTGCCGAACACTACCGCACCGGCCGAAGCCGCCGCTGGATCGACGACGACACGCGGCACTCGGGACAAGCCCGCCACCACTGCCAGACCCTCTAGTAGGTGCCGCAGCTCCCGGTTGCGATCGATCGACTCCAGCGGCAGGACCCTGCTGTGACGTGTCTTCCAGATAGGCAGGCAGCGGAACAGCACGGCCGCCCCCGCCAGCAGGAAGCCCGACCATACGATCACCCACCACCACGGCGTCATCTGGCGGTTCAGGCACGCCTGAAATGCATCGGGCTGGTTCTTAATGCTGACCAGCCAGGCAAGATCGGTGCCGTGGGCAAGGTCCGCTCCG
Source organism: Streptomyces sp. NPDC090741 (assembly GCF_044769045.1). Lineage (NCBI taxonomy): Bacteria > Bacillati > Actinomycetota > Actinomycetes > Kitasatosporales > Streptomycetaceae > Streptomyces > Streptomyces sp. NPDC090741. The sequence continues at coordinate 259,240 of NZ_JBIVXF010000010.1, forward strand.
GAGGCAAGAAGGCAACCCGCGGTGTCCGTGCCGTCGAGTCCGCGGAGGACTTCCAGCACCATGCCGCCGCTGCTCGTCACCAGCAGAACCAGTAGCAGTGCGAAGCGCACCGTCGTGCCCGCGCCCATCGCCCGTTCGTCGACCCGTAATCGAGGAAGGATCGTGGTCATGGGCGCCTTACACCTCCTGCGCTGGGGCGCCGCTGCCGGCCGGGTCTTCAATGCCGACGTGTTCCTGGCTGCCCTCCTCCGGCGCTGCCAGGGCCAGCCTGGCCACCACCGCGTCGGCGACCGCAATCGCGCGCTGCTGCGACAGTCCCCGCTGTGCGGCCATCTCCAGTACCCCTTGCCGCACCTGGGCGAGCTGCTCGCGGGTCAACGCTGGGATAGTCACCGGTTCTGCTGTCCTGCGGAGGACCCTATGCAGGACGGCCTTCGCCCCAGTGGTGGCGCCGTCCACGGCAGAGCCGACGAGCTGCTGGGCCGCGTGGTTCACTGCCAGCCACACCACTGGGGTGACCAACGCAACGACCTCGCCCAGGCCGAAACCCAACGGCTCACGCCGCTGGCCCCGACGGCCCAGCCTACGCACGACCGCAGCATCATCGAGCCGGAATAGCCCCTCCACGAGGGGCAGTTCCTCCGGAGCCGCCTCTGCCACGACGTCGCGGACCGCGTCGCGGACCCTGATGCCACGTGTCGTAACCGTGCGTGCTCCCGGTAAAGCCTCTTCTGTGCCCACGCTGTCCCCCGTCGCAGTTCGTGGATTACCCCAGTGAACATCCGCCATCGGTGCCCACCTTGGCCGACCGATTCCGCTCCGGGCAAGGCCCTGGCGGACAACCGTCGGACCCAGAGGGCCTGCATCACCGCAGTCCAACTAGCTATTTCCTGAGCAGTGCGGTGACATCCCACAGCCGCACGATTTTATCTTGGCTTCCCGTCGCCAGAGTCCGCCCATCTGGGCTGAACGCTGCACTGAAGGCCTCTCCCATGTGGCCGGTGATCGGCTGACCGATCTGGCGCTGGGTGGCCACGTCCCAAAGCCGCGCCGTCCTGTCTACGCCTGCGGTGGCCAGAGTTCGCCCGTCCGGGCTGAACGCCACGCTGTTGACGGAATCGGTGTGGCCGGTGATCGGCTGACCGATCTGGCGCTGGGTGGCCACGTCCCAAAGCCGCGCCGTCCTGTCTACGCCTGCGGTGGCCAGAGTTCGCCCG
>NZ_JBIVXF010000010.1:260555-316550 GCF_044769045.1 Streptomyces sp. NPDC090741
GTCCGGGCTGAACGCCACGCTGTTGACGGAATCGGTGTGGCCGAGGAGGGGGTCACCGGTCTGGCGGTGCGTGGCCACATCCCAAAGCCGCACCGTCTCGTCTTCGCCTGCGGTGGCCAGAGTTCGCCCGTCCGGGCTGAACATCACGCTGTTGACGGAATCGGTGTGGCCGAGGAGGGGGTCACCGGTCTGGCGGTGCGTGGCCACATCCCAAAGCCGCACCGTCTCGTCCTTGCTTGCGGTGGCCAGAGTTCGCCCGTCCGGGCTGAACATCACGCTCCACACATAGCCGGAGTGGCCGAGGAGGGGATCACCGATCTGGCGGTGCGTGGCCACGTCCCAAAGCCGCACCGTCTTGTCCATGCTTGCGGTGGCTAGAATGTGCCCGTCCGGGCTAAACGCCAGACTTAACACATAGCCCGTGTGGCCAACCAGAGGTTCATCGATTTGGCGGTGGAGACTAACATCCCACAGTCGCGCGGTGCCGTCTCTGCTGCCGGTGGCGAGGGTGCGTCCATCCGGGCTGAACGCCACGCTGAATACCCAGTCAAGGTGGCCGAGGAAGGGGTCGCCGATCTGGCCGCTTGTAGGTGCCGGAGGGCCCGGGCTCCTGCCTTGGGAATGCGGTGCCGGGTGCAGTACCCAGCCCATCACGCAGACTAACGCCGCGAGACCAACCAACACACTGCCGCGCACATAATGCCGGGTGCGGCTGCGAGTGGACGCGCTGGTTCCAAGGGAGCCGACCCGCGCCTCTGGCCTGTCGAGGAACTTATCCACGCCAGCCTGTTGTGCAGCGATCAACTTACTCACTGCGGAGGGCCAAAGCCATCCAGACGGAGCGACCTCACCCACCAGAATGAGGAGTTCAGCTGGCGTAGGCCGCCTGGTTGGGTCCTTGGCCAGACAGGGCTCGACGATCCGGCGGACCCGCGGAGACAATATGTTCAGATCGGGCTCGGCATGCACGACATCGTGCATCGTGTCCGCAGCCGAGGGCCCGGCGAACGGCCCCCTGCCCGTACACGCCATAACCAACACGGAACCCAGTGAGAACACGTCACTGGCCGGGGTTAGTTCCCGTTCCTCGACCTGTTCCGGGGACATGAACCCGGGCGAGCCGACGAGTTGGCCGTCGTTGGTGGGCCTCGCGGTACAGAAGTCGATCACGCACGGGCCATCGACGGCAAGCAGAACGTTGGAGGGCTTCAACGCTCTGTGTATCAGCCCGGCCCGGTGGATCTCGGTCAGCGCGGCTACCAGGCCCGCAGCCAGGCGCAGCGTCAGCTCCTCCGTCAGGGTGCCGGCGGCGTCAACGGCGTCACGTAACGTCACTCCTGCAACGAACTCCGAGGCCAGCCACGGCGCCGGAGCGTCCGCATCGGCGTCGATCAGCGTCGCGGTGAACGCGCTGGATACCCTGCGGGAGGTATCGGCGTCGCGTCGGAACTGCTCCCGGAACCTGTCGTCCTCCACGAACGGCGCCCGCACCTGTTTGAGCGCGACCAGCCGCCCGTCCGGCGCGATACCCAATAGCACCTGGCCGATCGCGCTCCTGCCCAGTTGGGAGAGCATTCGAAACGCCCCGACCTGCAATGGGTCGGACGGCTTCAGCGGCCACATCATGACGGCCCTTGTTCGATGTCGTGCGCCTGAGGCCCGTTGCAGATTACCTGGTGGCCCTGCGCGCTCGGCCTACTGCACCATCGTCGAAGTGCGCCACTCTGTAAGACAACCGTGCCTTCTCGATACATCGCGCTCCCCCGTGAGCCACGATCCCGCGCGATACATTGACAGGCCTATTTTTCTGCCATGAGCGCGGGAGCCGTCACTATGATGGCCCTCATCGTTTCAGTGTGGAAGTGCCAGCGGTCTAAGTGGGCGTTAAGTTCGTTTCTGGTAGCGGCCTCGTCCGGGTTGGGTGAGGAAGCCTTGGCGGGTGAGGCGTCCGAGGCGGCTGCGGGTGATGTTGACGGATGCCTCGTCGGTGGGCATGTCGAGGAATTCGTGCAGCTCGCGGGCCCGGAACACCTGGTCAGGGTGCTGGTTGAAGGCGTTCACGATGGCTTGGTAGGCGGTGCTCGACTCGGGCGGATCGGGTTCGGTCCCGGTCGGTGCGAGTTCGGCGATGATCTTGCGGGTGGTGGCCAGGTCCGCAAGTTGCGCTTCGGTCTCGGTGAGGGCGGCAGTGAAGTGCGCGATCTGATTGCGGAGTTCGTCCGCCCGGGCCGTGGCCTCATTCTCCCGGATGTGAAGGTCCACCAGGAGTTCGGTGATGTTCACGCGGCCAGCCCGAGGGTGTCGCGCCAGGCCGGGGTGGGGGTGGTGAGGCGGCGGGCCATGTTCGCGGTGGAGGCCCAGTAGACGCGTGAGGCGGAGGTGTCGGGCCGGTGGTCGTACTCACGGGCCAGGCGCCGGTGCAGCATCAGCGTGCCGTTCGTCTGCGCGACCACCCACCGCTTCGTGGTCGCGCACTCGCCAGAGCTCTATCGGCAGCCCGAACCGAGAGGGGCACTCACGCCGAGCTGTGCGCCGCAGGAGGTCTTGTGCGCGTGCCGAGAGCTCGGATGGATCTTCCAGGATGTGCATCCTGAACTTCTTTTCCAAAGGAACTAATGGTTGTCAGGCAGTCACGTTACCGGCCATCAGCACGGGCCCTGCGGCTTGACTTCTCCATTGGGAAGCCACTTAGCGTCGGTGGCTTCAGACCTGGACCGACGTGTCCTGTGTCGAGGGCATCGTGGTCAAGGGGATGAACACCCGGTACCTGACCGGATCCCGCGGGTGGACCAAGATCAGAAGAAGAGACACCACCGAAGCAGTCATCGGCGCCATTACCGGCACCCTGGCATGCCCGCAGCTGCTCATCACTCGGCCGCCACGACGAGGCGGGCCGGCTGCGTACGGTCGGGCGCACGGTCCCGCTGCGTCTGGACGCGGCCCGCCAGGTCGCGGAGCATCTGGCCGCCGCCAGCCCCGGACACCCCTGGACTGGTGTGCAGTTCGCAGCCTCCTGGGGGTCGCGCGATGTCTTGGACGTGACCATGGTCCGCCCGGACCTGGTGGCGGAGGTCAGCGCCGACTGGGCCGTCGACCGGGGCGGCGTCTTCCGTCACCCGCTGAGGTTCAAGCGGTTGCGTCTGGTGAAGGTGGAGGATGTGGTGGCGTGTTCGGAGCGGGGCCGACCGCAGCGGCTGCCGGTTGAGGATTAGCGCTGGGAGCAGGGCGGAATCGAGCCAACTCTGCAGCGGAACTCCGTGTTACCTGCGGACACCAGCGGACACCTGAGGACACGTTCGCACTACGTTGGGCCTACGACCTGCGGTGATGTCGACCTTGGCGGGTTCCGTGAGCGCACCTGGATACGTCGGCTTGGGCGACCTACTCTCACTTCGCAGGCCGGTCTCCGGCCGTTCCCACCCTCAGTCTTGCTCTGCCGGAAGGATCTCCGCTGTGCTGAAAAAAGGTCCGCGTGGGCTGGCCGCGAGCACACAGATCCGGCCATCTTGGTCGTCTGCAGTCTAGTCGTTTTTAGCGGTTATTGGAGGTTTCTGGAACTTGCTCCACCTTGCGGAACCTTGCACAACCTTTCACCTGCAACAACGCGCTTCCTGCTGGTTCCGTACCCATGCGCTCGTCACCATTCGGCGACGTCTCTACGCTTCAAGCACTCCCCGGATCCGGGACCGAACAGACCGAACCGATACGCCCTCAACGAAGGGAACTTCGTCATGCCCGCATGGCCCCGAATCGCCTGCCCCGTCTGCCGCCGCTCCGTCGCGGTGAGCCCCGACAGCCGGCGTATAGCCGACCACAAGCATCCGCGGCCCCGTGAACGGGCGCTCGATCTCATTCTGTGCCACGGCTCCGAGCGGCAGGTCGAGCTGGGGGGAGTGATGTTCCTGCTCTCCCTGGAAGGCGGCGATGGTGACCCTCCGCAGACTGCGTTCACTCTGTTTTGAGGCGCGCTCTTCCAGGCCGCCGTGCGGCCTGGGAAGGGGTATAGGTGGGGAATGGCGACAGGGCCGGCCCCGTGGGGATCGGCCCTGTGCGTGCGGCACTCGCGCGGCAACGCGGTGCTGCTGTTGTCCCTGCTGCGGAGTCACCGGCTTCAGGGGGTCCGCCGGTCTCCCGGCGACGTGGTGTCCCCACCGTGCCTCTCGGGTTGCATGAAGCGCAAGTACAGCTTGGACGCCGCTGGACGAACGGTCCCCTGATTCCGCTTTCTGCGGCGTTACTGGGGTGTTCGTCGGGGGAGCACCGAAATCCGAGGCTGTATCACCGCAGGTCAGGAGCTGGTTGCATGCTGATATCTGCGATTGGACGCTGGTGAACTAACAAACGGAAATTACGGCCATTTGGGACTGGATGGGTTCGGTGGGGCTTAGGCCGGAAGGGTGGTGGATGGCATCCTTGTGTTCCCGGGAAGCGACGGCAATCGCCCCCGAGATAGCGCCACTTGGCGCGGAGTCACCGATATTCGGGAGGGCGCAGTCCCGCGCCCTCCCGTCTTACTCCAGGGGCGCCAGCCGTCGGCTGCCCGGATTGGTGGGCCTTCATGGCTACGCAGGATGGGGTCGCCCGCTCGGGCGGTCGACGGCAGCCGAACGGCGGGGTGCCGGGTCTGACGATGCCGCAGGCGCTGCTCAGCAGCGTGGTGTTCACGGTCGTGCTGGTCCTGGCCGTGGTGATGCGGCTGCACGGAGTGCCGATGACGGAAGCCTTCCAGGTGCTGGGCGGCGCGGGCGGGATCGGAGCGGCTCTGGTCCTCATCCTTTCGCCGCGCGGGCGGGGGACAGTGGCCGCAATGGCCCGGGCTGCCGCGCAGTCAGAGCGTTGAAGGGGGTATGTCATGGGACGCCCCGAACACCCCGTGGATTTCACTGTTCAGGAATGCGGTGTGTTGGCCCGCCGCCTACGGGTGCTTCGTAGGGATGCCGGACTGACGTACGACGAACTGGCTACGGAGACCGGTTTGTCTGCGGCCACGCTCAAGCGCGCTGCCTCAGGGAAGACTCTGCCCGCGCTGAAGACGGCCGAGAAGTTCGCCGCGGCCTGCGGCGGCGCGAAGGGCCGGGTTCAGCGACTTTGGCTTGAGGCCAGGATTGCCGATCGGGGTCGGCTGGAGGAGTTGCGTCGGCCCGCGGCTCCACACCTGGTCTCCAGCCCCGCCGAGCTGAGCGTGGCGCTGGAGTTCTTCTACGAGAGGGCAGGGACGCCGTCGCTGCGAGAGCTACAGCAGCGGGCGGGCGGTGACGCACGCCTCGTGCTGCCGATCAGTTCCGCCGCGCGGATCGTCAGCCGCCAGACGCTGCCGGCCAGCGGCCGGCAGCTCAGGGCGTTCCTGGCCGGGTGCGGCCTTTCTTCGCGGAGCAAGGACCGCTGGGTGAAGGCGTACACGCGGGTCTTGCACAACGAGGACGCCGTCTTTACGAGGGCTGCAGTAGAGGACCGCCCGACGCGGCTCATCGACAGTGATCCGCACGTGTGGGTGTGGGTCGCTGACCGTTGGCAGCGGACGGCCTGACACAGGCTGCTGGGTCGTCACCCTGCATGTGGTGACGACCCGACAGCGTATTTGTGCGGGTCATCCACGGCGTAGGTGCTGAGGATGCAGTGCCGTTTCAGCAGGTGAACGGGTTGTCCAGGCGGGTGAACTGCCCCCTGGAGGCCTGTTGCCGAGGTGGTGGTGGCCGGTAGAACCGCCATCGTGATGATCATGATGATGCGGGCCGCGACTGCGGCCGCCGCTGCCCCTTGCCCTCGCCTTTCCCGCTGCGACCGCGCACGCCGCCGACGTGCGTACCGTGCCGCAGGTGCTTCCGATGGGCGTCGCGGTGTCCGCGTTGCCGGTCCGGGTCGAGGACCGTACGGTATGGGGCGGAGTGGACGGCGACGAAGCTGCGGTGGGGCCTGGCCGTGGATGAAGTGGAGCGGGGCCGGCTGATGGACATCGCTGCCGGCTGTGGTGGCACGGACGTGGAGTTCGCCCCGGCTCCGTAGTCGAGCCGTACGGACCGAAGGGCTCCCACCTGGTTGGCCGGGGTGGGGGTCCTTCGCGCTGTCGGTGGAGTCTGGGGGTGGGTCCGGCATGTGATCGGGGTCTCGCTGAAGGGGCTTGCGGGGCTTGGGGGTTGATGGTGTATCACGTGTGCGAGTTTCGCCTATCTGCGCTCTGACCTGCGGTTTTCTTGGACCTGCGCGGCTAACCCCTTCGTGTTCGAAAGTGCGGATCACACCTCCGGCCGGAGGCGTGATCCGCGTTTTCACGTAAGGAGTCATCTGTCATGAGCGCGCCAGAACTGGGTGGGGAGTCGACGGGCGGGGAGTCCGGGCGGGAGTCGGCGGGGCCCGCCGGTGAGCCGGCCCCGCGCCGCCGGCCCGGCCGGCGCCGGTTGGAGAGCCGGATGGTCGAGGCGCTCGCCGCCGGGGTGGTGCAGGCCGTCGCGGGCGTTTTCAGCGTTGCCCCTCCAGGGTGAGGACAGCTTTGGTGATGACGGTCATGCGGTTGGGACTGATGCGGGATCTTCGGAAGATCTGCCAGGACTTCAGCCGTGCCATGCCGCGTTCGACCGGTGCCCGGGCTGCGGCCAAGGCTCGGTTGACGGTGCGCTGGGTGAGGGTGAGCTCGCCGCCCGGTGGCCGTTTGAGTCCGGTGGTGACCCAGGAGCCGGCACCCGTGTAGGCACAGTCGGCGAGGACGGGGACACCCTGGCGTTCGCAGATACGGATCATCCGGTGGGTACGGGCCGCGGTGAGGTCATGAGTGTGGCCCGGCAGGGCGGGCGAGATCCACAGCAGCTCGCCGGCCGGACCGGTGAGGACCTGGACGTTCACGCCGTGCCGGCGGTGCTTGGCCGAGTAGTCCGCCCGGCCGTCGCCGACGCGGTCGCACTCGGCGAGGGTCCCGTCCAGCAGGACGAAGTCCGGATCATGCTCGCGCAGCGTCTTGAGCAGGCCAGGGGCTCGTTCGGCGAGCAGGCCGGCCCCGCTGGTGACGTACGCGTGGACGGCAACGACGGATATCCCGAACCCGGCCACGATCCGGGCGAGGGTGTCGTGGCGGCGCAGGTACACCAGAGCGACAAGCGCACGCTGGTGCGGCGGGAGCTTGCAGCGGCGGTCACCCTCGCGGGTAACGATGAGCATGGTGACCCACTCGACCAGGGCGTGAGGGAGGTCGAGTGCGGCAGGACAGGGAACCAACAGGGCTCCTCTGCGGGTGGGTTGAGACGTCGACACCTCCCTCAACGGCACGGGGGCTTTGTGCGTTGCGGCCCTCACCTCGACCTGACCGGCATCACCCGATCAGTGGCCACGCTGAAAACGCTCAGTGCTTCCGTTCGCTCGTCGAGCCGGCGCGGTATCCGCGAACAGGGGCCCACCCCGGCGCGGTTCGCATCCTGGCGGGGGCGGGGGCGGGGGCGGGAGACGAGCGGCGAGGCCCCCACCCGTCTTGGTAGGGGGTCTCGTCCAGTAGCGGCGCGGGCGGAGTTGGTGCCCTTCGCGGGCTCAACGGCTCTTGTACATCGCGACCGTGAAGCTGACCTTCTTACCGTTGTGGTAGTCGGTGCTGTCCCACACCGAGATGTGAGACCTGTCCTGCATCCGCAGCTGCAGCACCTCATCGGCGTTGCTCCAGTTGTATCCGACGAACTGGAAGTTCGGCTCGGGACTGTCTCCCATTCTCCTGTTTCCCCAACTGCAGATATGCGACGAGTCGTTCTCGCAGACGTCCCAGGCCCTGGCGTACGGGTGGCAGTCCTCTCCCTGCCATACGTCGATACGCTTCAGCCTCGCGTCGGACGAGCGCCACGTTCCGTTGAACCGGTTGGCGGAGCACGAGGCGGCTGCTTCTTTCGTCGAGGTGACGGTGAGCACCACCGAGAGGGAGAGCGTCAGGGCGGCCGTCAAGAGCACGGCCATGATCTGGCGTAGTGGAATGCGGGCAGAAGAGACCTGTGTCATCGTGAACCTCCGATAGCGGGTCGCAGCGCGGGGCATCCCGTCGTCACACGACGCGCCGTCCCCCTACTTCGGCTGAACGCCTCCCATTCGGGCCCGGATCATTTAGCCCTTTACCCCCTGCCTATTCCAGAGCAGCACTCCGCAAGCCTGATCGCAAGTCGGCAGAATTTTACATTTCGCGCACGATTCAATGATGAATGCGATCCAAAGTGGATCGGTCAATGAGCTTCTTCAGCCTTGACGCTCCAGGGTGAGGATGGCTATGGCGATTGACGTCATGCGGTTCGGACTGCATCGGGACCTGCGGAAGATCCGCCAGGATTTCAAGCGGGCGACGCCGCGTTCGACCGGTGCCCGTGCCGCGGCCACGGCCCGGTTGACGGTCTTCTCGGTGGGGGTGAGTTCCTGCCGGGGCCTGCGTTTGATGCCCGTGGTCAGCCAGGGGCCGCCGCCCTGGTAGGCGAGATCGGCCAGGATGGGAACGCCCTGGCGCTCGCAGATGCGGATGATCCGGTGGGTGCGGGCGGCGGTCAGGTCGTGGGCGCGGCCCGGCAGCGCGGGTGAGAGCCACAGCAGCAGGCTGTCCGGATCGGTGACCACCTGTACGTTCACTCCGTGCCGGCGGTGCTTGTGGGAGTAGTCCGCGCGTGAGTCGCCGACCCGGTCGCACTCGGCGAGGGTCCCGTCCAGCAGGACGAAGTCGGGGTCGGCCTCGCGCAGGGCCTTCAGTAGACCTGGCGCACGTTGGGCGAGCAGGTCGGTGACTGCGCTGGTGTAGGCGTGGGCGGTGGACTCGCTGATCCCGAACCCGGCAGCGATCTTTGCCAAGGTTGTGTGCTCACGTAGGTACACCAGTGCCACCATCGCGCGCTGGGATGGGCGGAGCTTGCAGCGTCGGTCGCCCTCGCGGGTGACGATGAGCATGGTGACCCACTCCACGAGCGCATGTGGCAGGTCGAGTGCGGCAGGATAGATGACCAACGAGGCCCCTGAGCAGCGTGGTTGAGACGTCAGACATCTCGATCAACTGTCCGGGGGCCTCGCTCGTTGCGCTTGTCGGGTGTCACCTGATCGGGGCCCGGCTCGAAGAAGCTCAGTGATCACTAATCGGACGGACACAACTGATCAACTGACGAACCCGTCAAAGAGGCACGCACTAGATGTGCACCTCGGGCGGAAAGCCGGTCCAGCACAGCTCAGGGGGCAGATGCCGCATGTCGTTGGAGATGAGGACGGAGGCCGGCCGACCTGGCACGTATCGGATGACCGTGAGAGCGGCGTTGCCGTGGTTGAGACCGAGCCAGCGCCATTGCGGCGCGTGCATGGCGTCCCGGACGAGCCAGGCAACCAGGAAGTTGTGGGTGACGACCAGTTCGTGCCGGTCCTCTTCACCGTCCACCGGCCCGGTGAAGATGTCCAGCGCCTGCCGGGCCAGCGCAGGTCCGTTCTCCCGCTCCTCCTCAGTGGCACCAGCGAGAAAGCGGAGGAAGAAGTCTGCGGATTCTGCCGGAAGCTCCTCTCTCACTGGCATGTAAGGAACGTAGTCACCGGCAACTTCCGAGACACGCAGGGGAACGTTCTTCAGCTGGTCGCCGATCAGACGTGCGGTCTGCTCTGCCCGGGGCAGCGGGCCATGGTGAACAGCTGCGAGAGGGATGCCCCGGAGGCGTTGGCCGAGCAGCATGGCTTGCCGACGGCCGCCTTCCGTCAGCCCGCTCTCCTCCGACGATGCCTCGCCGTGCCGAACCAGATACAGGTAACGGGTAGCCGTGCCGGTCATCACAAACTCCTCTGCGCCCACCAACGATCTTGTGCATCGATGGACGCTGCCTCTTCCGGCGCCGGTTCCCTCTACCCACCAGAGAGACACCCCCTAGGGGGCCGACATCAAGAATGAGGCCCGGGCCTCCGCGGGCATCCGCGAGGTCCAGCAGGGCATCAGCCGACTGGCGTCCGCGACGTCCATGATCCACAAGGATTTGGACGCCAAGTGACGCGGCGGAACCACCGGCGCCAGGGTGGATGACTGCGTTTGCCAGTCGCTACGGGCCGCCGGAGACTGGTGATATGAGCATGGCCCCGCCTCTGGAAACTGGGCTGGCCGGCGCCGATGCTTCTCCCGTTACTGTCACGCCCAGTGGGCTCCTGCCGTTCGTCCACGAGACCCTCGCGGAGGGGCGTGGCAACGCTGTGTCCTGCCGCATCGAACGTCGCGAACCCTCCCCGCGTCGGTGCCTGCTTGCCCGTTTCTCATTCCCAGGAGGTGTCCTATGAGTAAGACCTCCCGACTCAACTGCATCATCCCCCCGCACCTTCTCAAGAGGCTTCTGGAGAGCGAAGACACCGAGGTGCGCCAGGCCGCCTTGGACACCATGCTGACCACCGCTCGCCTGCGGGGCGAACGAGCGGTCCGGGCGTCCTTCGCCGGCCCAGCCGCAACCGCAACTGGTAACGGTCGGCGCACCGTCTTCGACTGCGACCATGGGAGCTTCCTCGCATCCGCTGTTCTGGCCAGGTCGGAGGATGGATCGGAGTCCGTGGACGAGTCCGCAAACCGGGCATTTGGCGGACTCGGCCTGACACGCGATTTCTACAAGGAGGTGTTCCAGCGTGATTCGATCGACAGCCACGGGATGCGCCTGGACGGGTACGTTCACTTCAGTGTGAAGTTCAACAACGCGTTCTGGGACGGACGGCAGATGGTCTTCGGCGACGGAGACGGAAAAATTTTGGGAGACCTCACCAGATCCCTGGACGTGATTGCGCACGAGTTGACGCACGGAGTCACCGAACACACTGCCGGGCTCGTGTACCACAATCAGTCCGGGGCCCTGAACGAGTCGATGTCGGATGTTTTCGGGTCGTTGGTCAAGCAGTGGTCGCTGAAACAGTCGGTTGAGGAGGCGGACTGGCTGATCGGGGCTGACGTGTGGACTCCGGGGATCGATGCCGACGCCCTGCGATCGATGAAGGCCCCGGGGCACGCATACGACAACGCACTGTTCGGAAAGGACCCTCAGCCTGACCGTATGAGCAAATTCATTCACCTGCCCGACACCGAGGAAGGGGACTCCGGCGGGGTGCACTTCAACTCGGGCATCCCGAATAAGGCGTTCTTCCTGGCGGCCGTGGGCATCGGCGGATTCGCGTGGGAGGGTGCCGGGCCCATCTGGTATGAATCGCTGAAAGCGTCCAGCGCCGAGACCCAGTTCCAGGACTTCGCGGACACCACCTTCCAGAAGGCCGGGGAACTCTTCGGCATCGGCAGCGCCGAGCAGTCGGCTGTGCTGGCAGCGTGGCAAGGGGTGGAAATCCCCATCAGAGGCGTCCCGACCGGAGTCGCCCGGGCGCGGAGCCTTGCGGCCGATGGGAACGGTGGTGTGAGACGACAGGACGGCCTCGCAGCCCTGACCAGGCAGGTCGGGGAACTGAGCACCCAGATGACGAAGCTGGCCAAGGATGTGACCGCGTTGAAGCGGGCCGGTTGACACCAGAAATTGCCGCCGCCCGAACCTGGACCCATCGTAACGAGGTTGCGCGCAATGAAGGTGACTCTGGCGACACACGGCGGGCTGGCGGCGGCGGTCAATCTCCGCCTCCCGCCCAAGGTGCTGGATACGGACACCCTGCCGGAGAATGCTGCCCCGGAGCTGGCCCGGCTGGTGGCGGCGGCCGTCGCAACGCCCAAGGCGGACCAGCCCAGCCGGGCCAGGGATGCGATGAGCTACACGATAACGGTGGAGGACGGCGGTCGTTCGACGGTCCTCAAGCAGTCGGACGCCGCCATGACCCCCGCGTTCGCGGCCCTGCTCACTCGGCTGCAGAAATACCTGGAGCAGCAGTGACGCCTGCCGGGCCAGGTTGTCGACCACCCGCGCTCACCTCGGTGAGTGGCATGCCATTTCCAGGTCAGGCGCCGACAGCTCCTCCGCTGGCAGCAAGCCCCTGCGTACCTCGTCCACTAGGGCTTGGTGGTCGCGCTCGTTCTGGTCAGCGTATACCTCCGCGAAGGTGGCGATGGGATGGCGATGCCGTTCCAGCCGCGCAGCTGGCGGACGTAGAAATCACGCTGCCTGCCGTCGATCCCGTCCACCCGTTCCCAGCCGAGGAAGACGTCGCTCGTGGCCTCGCCTGCATCAACTGTTGGTCCAAGACCACCTTGCATGCCCGTACCCACGCGCACCCGCCGGTGCATGCCGACGGCAATGGCGCCCGCTCGCCGTTCGTGCGCCTGCACGACAATGTGGCACTGGCTGTCGACCGCAAGCTCGGCTGGCAGCGTCTGCCGACGCCGCTCGGCCTGCTGACCCTCATGGGGCTGCGCGACAACCTCCGCCGTAAGAACCTGCACGACACCAACGGGTACCCGCGCAGGGGGTGCCCGACATCGAGCCTCCGGCCGCGCGACACCTCACCGAGCGCACCGCCGACGGCTCCTACAACGACCTCGACAACCCGCGCATGGGCATGGCGCGCTCCCGCTTCGGCCGCAACATCCCGCCGGATGTGACGTTTCCCGAGCCGGCGCCGCAGATCCTCACTCCGAGCCCGCGTGAGGTCAGCCGTACGCTCCTCACCCGGGACTAGTTCATCCCGGCCACGTCCGTCAACGCCCTGGTTGCCGCATCGCTGCAGTTCATGATCCGCGACTGGGTCAGCCACGGACAGGGTGCCATCGACGACCCCTGGTAGATCGAACTGGAGGACGGCGACCCTTGGCCGACCTCACCGATGCTCGTGCCCCGGACCCTTGCCGACACCACCCGCACCGAAGGCGGGGACGGCCTGCCGCCGACGTACATCAACGAGAACTCGCACTGGTGGGACGCCTCCCAGCTCTATGGGAGTGACCTCGCGACCCAGCGGCGGCTGCGCTCAGGCGAGGAAGGCAAACTCAAAGCGCCACGCGACGGCACGCCGTTCGCAGATGCCCCGGAGCTGGATCCCGCGAACACTCCGGGCTTCTGGCTGGGCCTGCTGATGATGCAACACCTGTTCATCCTGGAGCACAACGCCATCTGCGACCGGCTGCGCCGTGATTTCCCCGCCTGGTCGGACGAACAGCTCTTTCAGCGGGCACGCCTGATCAACGCCGCGCTCATCGCCAAGATCCACACTGTGGAGTGGACTCCCGCCGTGATCAGCCACCCGACGACCGTCACCGCGCTGCGCGCCAACTGGTACGGTCTGCTCGGCGAACGAGTGCAACGGCTACTCGGCCGGATCAGCGGGAACGAGCTGCTCAGCGGCATCGTGGGCGGCCACACCGACCACTTCGGCGTCCCTTACTCCCTCACCCAAGAGTTCGTGGCGGTCTACCGCATGCACCCCTTGGTGCCCGATGACTGGAGCTTCCGCTCGGCCGTGGACAACTCGCTGCTTCAGGAGACCAATTTCCGGGAGCTGGCTGGCCGGCGCGCGTACGAGGTGTTCGCCAACCACGGGCTGCCGGACCTGTTCTACTCCTTTGGCACCTCGCACCCCGGCCTGGTGACCCTTCACAATTACCCGAAGTTCCTGCAGGAGTTCCAACGCCTGGACGACAAGCTCATGGACCTGGCGGCCGTCGACGTGCTGCGGATCCGCGAGATGGGCGTGCCCAGGTACTACGAGTTCCGGCGTCGGCTCCACCTGGAGCCCGCCGCCGACTTCGCCGCGCTGACGGACAACCCGGTCCGGGCCGAGGAGATGCGCCGGATCTACGACGATGACATCGAAGGCGTTGACCTGATGGTGGGATCGTACGCAGAGCCCCGCCCCAAGGGGTTCACCTTCAGCGACACGGCCTTCCGGATCTTCGTCCTGATGGCCTCCCGGATTCTCAACAGCGACCGGTTCCTGACGAGGGACTACACACAGCAGGTGTACACGCAGATCGGCCTGGACTGGATCGAGAACAACGGCATGACCAGCGTGATGCTGCGCCATTTCCCGGAACTGCGCTCATCCATGCGGGCCGTGGACAACGCCTTCACCCCGTGGAAGACGCTCCAGCCCCCCGGGTGAGGCCCGGTCGCTCGGCCTTCCACTGCCCAGCAGCGGGTGCGCTCGGCGGCGATCTCCCCGCCGTGGCGGCCGGGACGATCACCTTTTCGTTGTCCCTCCGGACGGGGGAACCGGGTGGCCGAGCACGGCCGGGTCGACGGAGTAACCGCAGGTGTCGACGCGGACGTAGTGGTCGCAGCCGCGGCGGACCTGGAGACGCCACCAGTCGGCGGCCCGACTGCGGGGAGGGTCGGCAGCTGGGCCGGGTCTGCCACGTTTTACAGTCCCGAGCTCCGTACCTCGGCTTCCCCCTCGAACCCATCGAGCCAGCGGCGGGTACCGGGATCGGGCGGGACGGCCGGTGGCCAGGCGCCGGAGAAGAAGACCGGGGAGTCCGGCAGCGGGCGCAACCGAAACCTGTCAGCAAGTCCGAGCTTCGAGCCGCACGCTGTCAGGACCACCGTTTCATCGTCGATGTCCGTTGCCGGGGTGGAGGTGGCGAACACGACCTGTGGTGCCGTCAGACCACGATCCCGGACGCGGGTACGCCGCCACCGGAAGGAGGGACCGCGCAGGTGTCGTGGCTGGAACGGTGGGTGTGAGGCCAAGGCGGGTGCGCTGAGTGGGTCCTGCGCTGCCTCGTGTAGGGCGCGCATCGATACGGATCGCGTTCAGGTGACTACTTTGCCTGCATGCCGAATGCTCAGGCGCAGTTGAAGCTGCGAGACGTGCCGGGCTGGGCGGTGGGGTTGTGCCTGTTCGGGCTTGCCGCCGGTCTCTTCATGATCCTCTGGTACGGGGCGGATCCGCCGTTCCGGGCCAGACCCTCGCAGGACGACGAACTGCTGCTGCAGTTCGCGGCGAAGGCAGATACGGCCCGTGCCATCGTGAAGGACGGAGGCGGGTCCAAGCTCTTCCAGGACGGCCTCGTGCTGGACTGGCGCTGGTTCGTTCCCGGGTACGGAGCGGCCCTCGCCGGGGCTTTCGGACTAGGGCACCTGCTCCTCTACCGGAAGTCCTCGCACCTGTGGGCCCGGCGCGCGCTCATTCTCACCCCTGTGGTGGTGGCGGCGGACTGCGTGGAGAACATCTTCCTCTGGAAGGCACTGGACCGGATCAAGGCCGCCCCGGACGGTCCTGTAATGCCCTGGCTCGGCGTCTTGCGGACGGCCGCGGAGCGTGATCTGGAGCGGAACTTGCAGTGGGCGACCTACTTCGCCCAGGTGAAGTGGGCGCTCGTCGTCCCGCTGGTGGCAGCGGCCGTGCTGATCGTCGTCACCCTCTACTGCCGTCGTGTGCAGGACCCCTCCATCTTGACGAGCGGGCGGGAGGACCATCCTCGTCCCGTCGTGGCCCACGCCAATCGGCGCGCCGGCGAGACGGAGAGCCAGCGGAGCCACCCCGACGTGATCCTTCCGCCCGCTGCGCCCCACGACTGGGAGCCCCGACCCGAGTGGACCGCCCCCGACCCGGCACAACCACACCAGGCGCAGGCTCAGGACCCAGACGACAACGCGGTCACCCGCTGGCGCACGCGTGCCTACCAGCCGCCCGGTCGAAAGCCTGCAGAGCTCGGCTTTTGCGTTTCCGGCGGCGGTATCCGGTCGGCCTCGATCACCCTGGGCGCGCTGCAGGCGCTGCGCGGGCAACTACTCAAGGCGGACTATCTGGTTTCGGTGTCCGGTGGCGGGTATACAGCCGGTGCCCTCCAGCTGGCCCTGACCGGTGCCCGACTCAAGGACGCGGACGGGAAGCCTTCGGTGCGGCCCGGCCTTGCGGAGCCCGCCGACGCGTTCGCACCGGGCAGCCAGGAGGAGGACCACGTCCGCCGCCACGCCAAGTACCTGGCTGACACGCCCAAGGAGAAGATGCACGCCGCGGGGGCGGTGCTGCGGGGCATGGCCGTTTCCTTCGGCATGTTGGCGCTGCTCTTCGCAGTGGCGGGCCAGTTCCTGAACGCGTTCTACTCGCACCTTCCGCTGACCGACCTGCACCGCTTCATGCCGCAGGCGAAGGCGTTCGTGCCGACATGTGAGGTTCCGGACGTCCTGAGGTGTCCCGGGCCCCCACAGGTGTTCCTGCCGTCCCTTGAGTTGTATCCGCACGCCTGGCACCCCGTTCTCGCCCTGTTCGGCCTGGCGGGCCTGCTGTCCGTGGGAGCCGCCTTCGTAGGGGCGGGGAATATGAAGTCCCGCCCCGCCTGGCTGCGCAGCATTGTGAACACGATCGTGGCAATGGCCCTGGCGGTCGTCCTCATCTCCATCGTCCTTCCGGCGGTGATCTGGTTCTTCGCCTGGCTGGCGCTCGAACAGGGGGTGGTGCACAACGACGGCAGGGGACTGTCGGTGCTCGCCGCGCTCACGGCGGCGGCGACTTCGGTAGGAACCTGGTTCACCGTCGTCCACAAGACAGTGAAGGAGCTGAAGCCGGACGGGGAAAAGCCCGGCTTGTTCGGCAAGGGCGGGCCGTCCCTTGTCGTTCAGGTCGGTGCAGGCTGGATGAAAATCGTGGTGTGCTGGATGGTGCTGCTCCTGGTCGCGTTCTTCTACCTCGCCCTCATGTCCTGGGCCGCCGTTTACGCCGGTAGTTGGGACATCTGGTGGAAGGCCGGAATCCCGATCGCCCTGATCGTGCTGTCGTTCGTGATCGACCAGACCACCTTCAGCCTGCACCCCTTCTACCGACAGCGGCTGGCGGGCGCCTTCGCCGTCCGGCGCGCGGTGTTGAAGGACGGCTCGGTGGGTGCCCTGCCGTACGACTACAACCACGAGCCGACCCCGCTGGACCCCTACGCGCAGCGAGTGCAGGGCTTCCCCCAGGTCATCTTCGCCGCCTCGGCTGCCATTTCGCTACGCAACCGCACCGCCCCCGGGCGCCCCGCCGTGCCCTTCACCTTCGCCTCCGACTACTGCGGTGGCCCCGACACGGGCTGGGTCCGCACCGACACCCTGCAGAACACGTCCCCCGCGCTGATCGGACGCGACCTGACCGTGCAGTCGGCCGTCGCCGTGTCAGGA
The DNA here is from genome assembly GCF_044769045.1 of Streptomyces sp. NPDC090741. Classification (NCBI taxonomy): domain Bacteria; kingdom Bacillati; phylum Actinomycetota; class Actinomycetes; order Kitasatosporales; family Streptomycetaceae; genus Streptomyces; species Streptomyces sp. NPDC090741. The sequence continues at coordinate 277,526 of NZ_JBIVXF010000010.1, forward strand.
GCGGCCTTCGCCTCCGCGATGGGCACTCAGACGATGTTCATGGAGCGGCTGCTCGCCCTTTCCAACGTGCGGCTGGGCACCTGGGTCCCCAACCCGCTCTACCTCGCGGAACTGGCGAAGTACGGGCCCTGCCGGATCATGCCGCGGCTGCCACGGGTACGGCGGCTACGGTACCAACTCCAGGAACTGGTGGGCTGGTACTCGGACACCAGTCCCTTGCTGCTGTGCACGGACGGCGGGCACTTCGACAATCTCGGTCTGGTCGAAACGCTCCGGCTCCGCTGCCGGACGATCTACGTCATCGACTCCTCAGGGGACACGCCGCCGCTGGCCGCCACCCTCGCGCAGGCGGTCACGCTCGCCTACGAAGACCTCGGAGTGAAGATCACCTTCAAGGACGAGGGGCAGAACCTGCTGGACCTGGTACCCGGCAGCGCCCCACCGCTCCCGCCCGAGACGCCGATGGCCGCGCTGAACGCCCGGTTCTCCGCCACCAGTGTGGTGCGCGGCACGATCGAGTACCCCGAGCCGGTCGAGTTCTCGCCCGGCACACCGGCCGACACAAAGGGGACGATCATCTTCGTGAAGGCCAGTCTGACTCCCGACATGCCGTACGAGCTGCTCAGTTACGCCCTCAGGGAGAAGGCCTTCCCCCGCCAGGCCACCTTCGACCAGTGGTTCGACCATGCCCAGTTCGACGCCTACCGGGAGCTCGGATACCACATCGGCACCAAGGCCGGGGAAGTGCGTTCTGCCAGGTGGCATCGGAACGTCTTTCCTTGGCGACGTGGGACGTAGCAGTGGCCTCGATGGACTTCGGCTTCCTGACCGGCTGTCCAGCCGGCCACAGTGGCGAAGGTCGAGGTGATCGAGTATGTGGGCGAGGCCTCCACCAAGTAGAGCGGCGACCCGATCGCACGCCTGCCCGACGCCTCCCGGAGTGAGGCGCGGTATCGAGGTGACCGGGCTCAGCCCGGAGCCGCTCCCCGTGGTCCGCTCCAAGCGCCGCGCATTCAGCCCTCGTAGGGACGTCCGCGCCTAACAAGCCGGAGCCCGGGCGCGGTGCTGTGCGGGAGCGGACCGCGGCCTGCCTTGTTCCCTGGGGAGGGGGGGGACCTGCGGTGGCCCTGGGCAAGGGGGATTCACCACAGGTCGGCCGAGGCGGGCCACGACGGATCGGGCCCCGGCCTCGGGTCCGCCGGCCGCTCCGCGAAGGAACGGGTCAGGTGACGCGGGAGGAGCGGTACGAGAGGGTGGGACGGGGATCCAAGAGGCGGCCGGAGGCGGAGAACGCGGCTGCGCCGAACCCCTCTTGCCGCACGTCAACCGCGGGGAACTCCTTACAGGCGGTCTGCGGCTGGGCGGTGGAGTCGTTGAACCGGCAGGCGACGCCCGTGAGCCTGATGGTGATGAAGTCCGCGATCTGGGCTCCGAACTCGATGGGCCTCCCGCCAATGGTGATGTCCCCGACGTCGAAGCCCTTGTCCTGGGGAACTTCGTAGACGGCGCGGACACGGTGCTCCGAGTCGCCTCTCACATAGGTCCAGTAGCTTTGGGGATCGGAGCCGTCCGGGGTCTCCCAGCCATCCGTCGACAGGTCGTCGAAGTACAGGCCCACTGGGTCGGCGAGGCTGATGTCGGCCTTCTGGCGGGCCAGGGCGTTGACTCCTGCGCCGATGTGGGGATCACTGTTGCGCTCTGCGGCACCGTACTTGCTGCAGTTGACGAGTTCCTGCTCGGTGCTCACCTCCTGGCCGTTGACGACGCGCCGAATGGTGGCTGCCGCAGCCAACTCGATCTCTGCGCCCAGGGTGTTATTCGGCTGAATCAAGTGCATGGCGCCGTGGCTCGTGGAGTTATTCCACTTGTTGCGCGGTTGGTATCTGCCACTGGGCGAGAACAGATCCTCCTTGCGCACGTCCGGACTGATGAAGCTACGGTAGAGGTCGACCACCGTGTCCGGGTTCGTCTGCGCCAGGATCTCCCAATACTCGGGGCCTTCACACGTGAACGTAACCTGGGTGATCTTTCCCGAGCCATCCCGGGTGACGCTCCACTCGCAGTACTCGTCCTGGACGTCGCGGCTGGCGTCGGCGCGCTGCCATCGCTGGAGATCGCCAACGGAAGTGATCTTGATAATGCGGGGGAACGCGGTCCATGTGATGGAGGCGCGCTGGACGTCCGAGGCCGTATCCGCGCTGGTCAGGTTGTAGAACTGCGGTCTCGGACTGTCGTTCAGTACCTGACGGGGATCGGGGCCCTGAATGGCCTCGTCGACCGTGTCGGAGATGAACACGTTCCAGGCCTTGCGGCCGAAGTCGTCCAGATCGTCGAGGTTGCCGGGCGGCCCGTAAGCATTCACTGTGGCCATGGCGCTCGTTCTCCTTGCTCGTGAAGACGGAGGGGTGAAACGCAGCGGTCGCTGGCTCCGCTGAAGCTGATGCCGTGGCGGCTGATGAGGGGCGGCTTCAGGTCAGCTCCGCGACGGTGGCGTCCTCGCGCATCGCCAGCGGTGGCGCGCCGGGGGGAATGTTGGTGACCGGCAGGGTGAGCTCGAACTCATTCAGTTTCATGAGGCGAAATTGCCGACGCCGCGACTCGGCCAACCGGACGTAGTCGTCGAATCCGGATGCGGTCTGGATCTGCTGGGTGACCTTGCGCAGATAGGCGTCCACCCGCTGTCCGAAAACTGATTGCCAAACGTCTTCAGGCACCTGCCAGTGCGCGGCGAAGCGGGCTTCGGGACTGCCAGCGGGCAGGTTTCGCGTTCGCACTGCGTCCAAGATGGCCTGGGTGACCTTGTCACACAACTCCACGGCCTTCGTCGGCGTGGTCGGCACGTACCGCATGAGCAGACTGCGGGCAGGGCTGAAGACCGGGTTCGGAAAGTCCACCATCAGCACGCAGGCGGCGAACCTGGCCGAGATGAGCCCCTTGCGGACCATCTGCCGGATCACCTCGTTGTCCTCGTGGGCGGCCTCGGGGACAACGAAGGCGAAAAACGTGTCACCTGGCTGGGAGAAGCCGCTGAACTTCTCCTCCAGCCGGAAACCAAACCGCGTCAGGCCGGCCAGGTACCCGGCGGCCTGTGCCCTGGGCGGAGCGGCCTGCGTGAACAGTCGCAGGTCGTCGAACAGGATGTCCTGGTTCAGCCAGAACCCCGTGGGTAGCGTCAGCTCGCCACTGTCCGCCGTGATGGTGCTGCTCTGCCGGTCTGTACTGGTGAGGTTGACCGTGGTGCTGGTGAACAGGTGGCGCAGCAGCCGGTCGGGGTGGTCCACGACGCCGTTCGCGGTCACCTCGGCGAGGCGGGCAGCCGTCCACCGGGTGATGAGAAACCTGACCGTCAGTTCCAGCCGCTCGGCTCCGATGACCTGCTGGAACAGCTGGTCATGGCGGAGCGGGTCATCATCGGCGAGCCGGATCGTGGCCCGCTCTGACTGCCAGTTGATCCAGGGGATCCTAAGTTCCTTCATCACGGCGCTGCCGTTGATGTGGCTGTCGAAGCAGCCCTTGCCCCGCGAGTCCGGCTCCAGCGCGTGCCAGGAGTTGCCCGCCCACACCCAGCTCGATTCGAAACGGGCATAGAAATTGAAGAACCTCGCTACAGAATCCCACGCCGCGACCTGAAGAAATCCCCTCTTGGGGTCGCCGCCAGCCTGGGTGCTGACCAGAAGGTCCACCTGATTGCCGTCCACGGCGGTGGTGATCGCGAACCGCATGTCGCGCTCGCCGATGGCAACCGGTGAGATTTGCCCGGCCTCGCTGACCAGATACACCTTGCGTGAGGCGGCTGCCGTGGCGGGGAGTTCGGACAGCAGTTCCTGCACGGTGGTCGGAAACCTGCCCACGCGGAAGAACGTAACCGCCATCGGGTCACCCAACTCCGCCAGTTCCTCATCACTGACGGGCCGAGCCCGATCGTCAAGGCCGCTGATCCTGCGGTACAGCCATCCCGGCTCCAGCGCAGTGGAACCTGGTCCGCAGCCGCCATCGGCGATGTCAGGCTCCAACGGGAAGTGACCGGATGAATCGCAGGCAGCCGAGATGCGGGCGGCGTCGGCCTCCTCGACGGCAGTTGCACTCATCCAGGCGGTCGCCCGCCGCAGCTGCGCGTGGTCGGGCATGGCCAGTCCGCTCCTACAATGTGTCATTCTTCCAGTGGCACTAAAAGCCAATGCTTAAATGCATACCCAGGCATGCAACCCCATTTCGGCGGCAGGCGCAGATCCACTCCAATGGTTGCACCTGCCACTGATTCGATGAGACGGTGAGAGTCTGGTGCTGCCCTCATCCGCATTCTGCGCGCCGTTGCGGTAAGCGCCCTCATCCGCGCCCGCCCAGGAGAACGCCGGCAGGTACGCAACGCGGCATGCTTTCTACCCGGCCCGCACGCGGCGCCTTGGTCGTATGCCTCGTCGCCGACGGCCGGAACGTCCTCAGCCACCACACCGTGCTGGACGCGCGTCCGGTATCGAATTGGGGCGTCAGGGCCGTCGGGTGTCGGCGGCCGCTCGTGCGCCAGACGCAGCGCCGTCAGGTCCGGCATCATGATCGTGCGCTTCCCGATTACAGATAAGGTAACAACGCAGGTCGCCCCGGTTCGCCGACGCGGTGAAGACGCGCTCCAGGGCCGAATGGGATCCGGGCACAGCCGTGCGAAGACCACCCTCGCCCGCCGATCAGGTCGCTTTTGGCCGGCCGACGAGGGTGCTGTGGGGCTTGGTGCCGGTGGTGTTAGAAGGTGATGGTCCGTCCCTCGCGCTCGGCTTGTCGCGCGGTGTAGGCGACGCCGTGGACTTTGATGCCGTCCGGGTTGAGGAGGGTGATCGTGCCGCCTTGGTTGCCGAGATGGAATCCGTTGCCGCCCGCGACAGTGAGGGTGGTGCCGGGCTGGAGCGTGCCGGCGGGGAGCGGGAGGGTCTGCTGGTTGAGGTCGGTGAGCTGCCATCCTTGAAGGTCGACCGGCGCTGGAGAGGCGTTCAGTACGGTGACGGCTTCGGGTGCGGGGCCGGAGGGGTTGACCAGTGCGGCCATGATCCGCAGGGGTTCGTCGCGGTCGCCGGAGCGGGGTGGTGCGGTGTCGAGGGGGTGACCGGTGTTGTCGCCGGTGTGCCATGCCTGGGACTGGAAGGCCAGGAAGATCGCGACCCAGCGGTTTTCGGAGGGTAGGTGTACGAACAAGGCGCCGTCCTGCCAGACGCCGTTGTCGGAGCGGAAGCGGCCGCTGTTGCCCTGGTTCATGTGGATGTCGTGTACGCCGTTGCCGGGCCGGAAGTCGAACACCTTGTCGGCGATGTTGGCCTCGGGGCCGAACCTTTGCCCGAAGACGTAGAGGGCGGCGGTGGGGTCGGCGATGGCACGCTGCACGTAGTGGTCGAGCAGGTCGGCCAAGTCGTTGTCGGCGCCCTCGACATCGGGCGGGAGCATTCGCATCGAGGCGGGGTCGAACAGGTTGCCGCGGATGAAGTCCAGGCTGGCCTTGCCCGCTTGTGACGCCAGGACCGTCCATCCGCTGCCGGCCGGCGGGAGCAGCTCGGTCACGGGATGGCGGAAATCATCGTCGGCCAGGTACAGGAGCTCGGAGGGAGCCTGCTGTGACTCCACATTGACAGCGGCCCGGTAGTGGGTGCCGGCGTTGTCGGTGAGATGGATCTGGTAGTGAGGGGTATCGCTGGATCCCTCCCGGCGCCGGTCGACAGCGCGGGCGGCCAGGACACCGTAACCTTTTAGCGGCATGGGTCATCCTCTGGATTCCGGTGGGAGCGGCACGGCCGGGGTGCGGGCGTGTCGATGGAACAAGCATGGTGCGGGCCGTCGAGGACGTCGGCGAGGTCAGCCGGAGCCAGGGGATCGCCGACCTCCTGCATCCCGAGCCAATCGTGGGCGAGCCGGGTGATCGTGCCGGCCGGAGCCTTGGGCTTCGCCGTGTACGCGGCCCGCTCCTTGGGCCCGAAGCGACCACCGGGCAGGTGGGGTTCTTCTGATTCCAGGTGCCGGTGACCGCCATGTCCCAACCTCGCCGCGCGCCGGGGCAGCCCTGACGACTGCTCATCCTCCTGGCCGTTATCCCCCGGCCAGGCCCCGGCGGGATACCGAATCACCTAATGTTCACCCGCCTTGCCCTGCAGCCCATCTCCCGCTGGGTCAAGGCGACTCGGCCGCATCGTTACTGGTCATCTCGGCGATGAGCCGGCCCGCGGCGCACGCGTCGAGGCGGGCGGCGAGCAGCCGGCGGTAGCAGATGAGGGTGCAGGCCTGCTGGTGAAGGCAGCCCGGCAAGTGGCTGCCCTGAAGCTCGTAGCGGCGGTGCGGGCGTCGGCAGCCAGCCGGCCAGGCCATGGCTCGTCGGGATCACCCGGGCCTGCATCGCCCGGCACCACGGTGTTCCGCATGCGCCTCTGGCCTCGGCCCCTGCGCTCCTACGAACGGGAAGGCACGGTACGCCTGCGCAGCATCACCACCTGCTGGTCCACGCCCCACGGCGCTGACCGCCCAAGCCCGTGGTGGGGATCGGTCCGGCCGCCGCGGCCGGGCGGCCTCACGGCCGGGCAGGTCGCTCGCAGCGCTGCGGCGCCCTGCTGACAAGCGTAGATTTGGTGGTGCGCCCGGCTGGAGGGAGACGATCCCATGGACACAGCCATCCGCATCGAGGTACTGCCTGCGCGATTGGGCGACTGTTTGCTCGTGGAGTGTGCGCGCGGGAGCGGGCCGCCTTGGCGCATGCTCGTCGACGGCGGCCCCCCGGGCACCTGGCCCCGGCTCGAAATGAGGCTGAGCCGGCTCGAACCCGACGAGCGGCACATTGACGTCGCCGTGGTGACCCACATCGACAGTGACCACATAGGCGGCATGCTCCCGTTCCTGCGGAGCGAGTACGCCGAAGACGTCGGCGACTACTGGTTCAACGGCCCCCCACACATGCCCTCCCGGAGCAGGGTGGAGGGCAGCGTCGCCGAGGGGGAGAGCCTGGTAGCGGCGCTGCTCGGGGAATCCGTCGGTCCCGTACTTCCGTGGAACCGGGCATTCGGCGGCGGTCCCATCGAGACCGGGGACGAGTTCGGGTTCATCGAGGTGCCGGTCCGGGACGGGCCGCACATCACCGTGCTCTCACCGACCAACGAGCGCCTGGCGATCCTGGAGCGCGAGTGGTTCGAAACCATTGACCAGGCCCGGCGTGGCTGGCAGGCCGACGTAAGGCCCGACATCCTGGAGCCCCTCGGCGATCTGGCCGCCGTTGCCGCTCAGAAGACGGCCGATGACACGACAGCTCCGAACGGGAGTAGCATCGCGCTGCTGATCGAGCACCGCGGCGCCCGCGCCGTGCTCGGGGCGGACGCGTTCGGTACTGTGCTCGGGGCCGGCCTGAAAGGGGTGGCCGCGCACCGCGGTCTGCGGGTCTTGGAGGTGGACGCCTTCAAACTTCCCCACCATGCCAGCCGGCGGAACGTGACCGAGGCACTGCTTGAGGTCGCCCCCGCCCGGCACTACCTCGTGTCCACCAACGGTGACACCTACCACCATCCCGATGACGAGGCACTCGCCCGCGTCGTACTGTCCGCACCGGACGGCCCGAGGCTGTGGTTCAACTACCGCACGCAGCGCACCGCCCGGTGGGCTGATCCGGAGCTGTGCGAGCGATACGGTTACTCCGCGAGCTTTCCCGCGGACCCAGAGACCGGCACGGTCCTTGAACTACCGGCGACGGCGTGATGCTCCACCGGGACCTCGCCGCCGAGGTGCGGTGCGGGGGCGCACTGGTGGCAGCGGCCACGACCGCCATCCTCACCAGGGGCCCGTAGGTCTTGGGCCGGCCCGCGCGGCTGCGTCCTTGAACCCTTCGAGGCCCTTGGCCGCGAACCGTCCACGCCGCTTGCGGACCATGTTGACGCTGACCGCCAGGTCCCGCGCGATGGCCCCGTTGTCCAGGCCCGCAGCCGCCGCCAGCACGATCCGCGCCCGCACCTGCGCTTTGCGCGACTGCACTGATGTCCTGCCGCCGGCTTACGGCCCGGGGCAGGCTCGGTGGGCGATCGCGGTCAGCTCGGCGCGCAGGTACACCGCCGTGGCGGCGGCCTGCTCGCTCCGGGCCTTGATGGCCTCGAACTCGTCGTCGCTGAGGTTGTCGACCCACGCGACTGTGCGCCGGTGCTCCGCGTCCTCTTCGTCCCGTCGCTGCTGGTCGTACGCGTCGAGCTCGGCCGCGGGCACCCGGCCGCGGTACCGCAGCTGCTTCTCCGCCTGCTCACCGGCCGTCTCACGCTCTACCACGGCATGCTCGATGTCGTCGCAGCGGTTGATCCCAGCCGCCCGGACCGGGGGCTCACCCACGATCCGCTCGTGTCCGGCGAGTATCCCGGCGGTCGTCTTCGGCCGTGCGCCGTACGCAGCGAGAAGCGCGGCCAGCTGCTCGACGGTCGGCTCTTTGCCGTTCAGGATGTTCCCGATCGTGCTCTTCGACAGCCGCCCCGCCGCCCGCTCGGACGCCGCCAGCGCGCGCCGCGACGGACTGCCGGTCTCTTCGTGGATGTGCTTCAGGGCCTTGTTGAGTCCGCCCCAGGTGCTGATCCGCCCGGGCACGTACGACGGCTGCGGCCAGCGGGGAGCCGGCGCCGGGGGAGCCGCACGCAGGGCCTGGCCGAGGATCTCCAGCCCCCGCGCTTCCACCGCCTGACGGTCTGCGCAGGTCCTGGAGGCCCACGCCCAGGCGTAGCCGCGGATCGTCGACGCCGTCGGCAGCCGCCCGTCGAACGCGCGCCGCAGCGTCCGATCCGACACTCCGTACTCGGCCTCGACAGTCTGCGCGGCGAGCGCCTTGGGCGTCAGGCCGCCCTGCGCCGTGCGCATCCAGGCATGCAGTTCCTCCAGCTCCGGCCACGACGCGGGGGAAGTCCGACGGTTCACCGGCTGCTCATCCCGCAGGCGCCGATCAGGCAACCCAGGCGCCCGGGCACAAGGAGCGCACCGGCGGTCGCCGAGAAGGCGATCAGGCTGCCCGGCAGGGGGCGATCCAGCGCGGTGAGCACGGTCACGCAGACTACGGGCGCCAGCGCGACGGCCGCCTCACAGGCAGACAGCCGCCCCGCGGCGCCGGTGCCCTCCGGCGGCAGAGGGGGAGGCGAAGGGGGAGCGTATGAAGACATGGCGGTACCTCGGATCGTGAGGAGGGAGGTTCAACGAGAGCCCGCAGCGTCGGGTGCCCGCCGCGGTGACACCGATCGTTGCAGCGTTCCCAGCCCCGGCGCGACCTGCCCGGATCGGGGGTCGGAGAGGCGTACACAACGCGCCTGTCACAAAGCCCAGGTCACACCGGGGGTGGTCAGGACCGCATCCGCGCCAACTACAAGGGAAACTACGACCGCCTTGTCGAGATCAAGCGCACGTACGACCCGGGGAACCTCTTCCACCTGAACCAGAACATCAGGCCTTAGCCTCGCCGTTTCGGTTGGGCGTGGCGGTTGTCGAGGCGGAAGCGCGAAAGTGCCTTCCTGAGCAGGTGGCCCTTACGGGATCGTCTGGAGGTTCCCGGGCCGGGGTGGCTTGACCAGCAGGATTCATCTGGCTTGCGACGCCTTCGGTTGCCCGCCCACGCTGCTACGCCGTCGGAGCGAATCCACAAGCCGACGGGATTCCGGGCCCGGCCCGGAGGGGGAGACCCAGCATTGTGACAGGCCATGGAGCAGGACACGTAATTCCGTATGAGGTACAGGGCAACGGTCCGGAGCGGGTCCTCGCACTCCACCACTGGCTCAGCGACAGGTCGAGTTTCGGCCATCTGCGGCGGTACCTGGACGGGAGCGCGTTCAGTTACGCGTTCGTGGACTGCCGTGGGTACGGCGAGGCGATGGACACCCCCGGCGCGTACACGATGGAGGAGGTCGCGGCGGACGCCCTCGCCGTGGCCGACGACCTCGGCTGGAACACCTTCTCGGTCATCGGTCACTCCATGGGCGGCAAGGCGGCCCAGCTGATGTTGCTGGATGCCCCCTCGCGGGTCCGCTCTATCGTCGGCATCTCACCGGTACCCGCGTCCGGGTTCCCGCTCGAAGGGGAGATGTGGGACCTGTTCGTCGGGGCCGTGGAGGATTCCGGCAACCGCAGGACGATCTTTGACGTCACCACCGGCGGTCGGCACAACGATGCATGGCTGGATGCCAGGGTGAGCGGCTCGGAGCGCTCCTCGTCGGCTGCCCTGCGCTCCTACCTCGAATCCTGGACTCGGGGCTCCGACATCCACGAGCGGCTCGAGGGAAATCCGACCCCAGTGCTTGTCGTGGCTGGTGCGAACGACCCGGCGATGGGCCCTGACACCATGCGGTCCACCTGGCTGCAGTGGTATCCGAACGCCGAGCTCGAGGTTTTCGACGACGCCGGCCACTTCGCCCCGGAAGAGAGCCCAGAGACGCTGGCGGCAGTGGTCGAAAGATTTCTCGGCCGGTAGTTGGGCGTTCTGTCGTAGAGGTCGGCCGGCCGTCAGAGTCGCGCCTCCTGCGGTGTCCTTGACGAAGTGGTGAGCACGTGGAGCACCTTGAGCGGGGAGTGCCTGCGTGGGCTTCCGGTCGGCGTTGGCGGCGCGACCTCACGCGGTCGGCCGTCACTGTACGCGCTGGATTGCGACCATCGCGGCGTCGTCCCCCAGGACTCCTCCTGCGGCATGGGCGAGGAGATCGCTGTGTAGGTGACGCAGCAGATCGTGCGGGCCTGCGCCGGGCAAAGTGGCGATGCGTTCCTGCAGGGGATAGAAGGCCCCGCTCTCGTCACGTGCCTCAAGAACGCCGTCTGTGTAGAGGAGCAGCGTGTCTCCCGGCGCGAAGGCGACAGCCCCGGCACACCCCTCCGCCCAGGTGGGTCAGCTCTTGCCGAGCAGGTCGTTCATCCTGGTGATCTCGGCGGTCTGCGAGGTGATGATCGCGTCCGGGGCGGCCATCTCCACGGCCTGACGGTGGTGGGGGATCATCCCCTTGGCGAACGCGACGTCGGCCACGTTGTGCTGTCCCGGGGAGGCCGGAGCAGACGAGAATGCCGAGGGCGAGGGGCTGTGACCGTTGTGCCCGGCGGAGGTGTCGTCGCTCGACCCGCACGCGGCCAGTACGAGCGAGGCGGCGCCCGCAGCAGCGACGAGGCCGGTCCGGCGGATGAGGTTCTTGTTCATGGTGGTGCGACTCCTGATGCGCCCCCAGCGGGCAGGCGCCGATACGGAATGAGGACGGGCCGGAGCACGGCATCCCCCCGGCCAAGCCGGGGCAAGGAGGTGCCGCGCGGGCGGTCCTATATCCGCAGGAGTTGCAGCTCAGCGAGATCAGGCGGCGCACGCCCACTCTCTGGAGTCCCGGCCGCACTGCCGGGCAGCGCCACAGGCACGGGCCCGGCATCGAGAGCCGCAGCCAGGACGGGAGGCGCGTACGCGGCGCCGACACCGGCCGCCGCACACGTGGCATCCGCGTGGTCGGCGTGGCCCAATTCGCCGTCAGTGTGCGAGCAGGCGCCCGCCACCTGCCAGCCGGCTTCTTCGTGGGCCATCGGCATAGCATGGGCACCGGCAGCTGCCGGTGCCTTCGCGGACGCCGGTCCAGGCCCGAGGCCGTGCATCGCCAGCACACCGGCCAGTACCGCCAGCACCAGCAGCACGAAGCCACGCCCGGCAGGGCGACGGCTCGACTGCATCGTGCTGGTCATGCGGTCATCGTACGATCCGGCCCGGCCACATGGCTTCCCCCTGCTGGCGGGGATCCACCGACCGCGTGGCGGGAGCGCTGATGACTGCCACGCCAAACCAAAACGAGGAGTAGCACCCTCCCGACACCCTGGAACCCGCATGCTGAACTGCGCTCACGGCTGTCGAGCGCGCGGGTTCATGTCTCAGCCCAACCAGGAATCTGCGAACTCCGGGACGTACCGCATGACAAGGAGAGCCACGATGGCCGAGCGCCCGACCCTGCTGTACGACGGCGACTGCGGATTCTGCACTCAAGCCGTCAACATCGCCGTGCGCCTGCTGGATCCCGACGCCGTCGTCACTCCCTGGCAGTACGCCGATTTGGACGCACTGGGCGTCACTGCCGCACGGGCCGACCGGGAGGTCCTGTGGATCGAGCCCGGTACGGCCGATGTGCACGGCGGCGCGGAGGCGGTGGCGCACCTGCTCAAACAGGGCCCGTGCCGGCCCTGGCAGCTCGCAGGACAGGCCATGACGCTGCCCCCGATCAGCTGGATCGCCCGGCTCGTGTACCAGGTGGTGGCCCTGAACCGGCACCGCCTACCGGGGGGCACGGTGGCCTGTTCCCTGCCTGCTCATCTGCGATCTGCCGCGCGTGAAGGTGCATGACAGTGAATCCGCCAAGGTCTGAAGACGACACCGTGATCGTGGCCACCATCTGCGACGGGGACATCGCCGCTGTGCGATCCCAGGGCCCCTGCCGACCACTGAGATGTCGTCGCAGCGACTGCGCCTTGAGCGCTCGCGGCGCGGCGAGTGGAGCGCGAGTGGAGTCACCGGCGAGGGGGCCGCGTAGGCGAACCGGACCCGCGGGCTCCAACACCTGCACCGCCCTGGCGGGATCGCGCCCCGCCAGCACGCGGCGTTGAGCCCCGCATGACATGGGGTCCTTCAAGCTCATGGCAGAGGGACCCGCTGTGGACCCGGGTCTGGAGCGAGACCGCGACGCTGTGATCGCCGCGTTCACGCTCCCGTACAGCAACGGCCCGACCGAGGGCGTAAACCCAAGATCCGGGGGCCGCTTCCTGGTCAGGCCGTGCGGCCGGTGGGGTCGGTGCGCGCGGCATGGCCGTGCGGGTGGCACCACCAGCGCAGGAAGAGCCCTGGGCGAATGCTTCCAAGGTGACGATACGGTGCGGGTTTCCTTGTTGCCGCCACACCCACGCGCTCCGGATTTCGTTGAATCACTGGAATGGCGGCACTTCGCCATGTGCGCCGGGGTGGGATTGTCGGACCGGCTTGAAGTCAATGGCCCACATAGGGGTAATGGCGCCCCCTACGCCCGGGCGTGACATCGGACGACCATCCATATGAACTCATATATTAAGGGCGCATATTACGTCGCTCCGTCCTCAATCACACGCCTCGTCCTGCCGCTTGAAATCGCCGTACCTAATTGCCAACGTAATATGCCATCTCAAGTACGGCTTCCCGGGCAATCGGTTAGGGCCCGGCACGCCACGGCCCCCACAGAAAATGGCCTCTCGATGAAGCTGAGATTTCCTCAAGCGGCTCGACTCCGTCCTCTGTCCGGCTGGCTGACCTCGGCCCTTGCCGCAACGGTTGCCGCTGCGATGGTCGCCACGACGTCGACGCAGGCGTCGGCCATCGCAACACCCGTACCCCTGGGCACGACCGCCAGTTACTCCGTTCTGGCAGGCCAGGGAGTCACCAACACCGGCCCCTCGGTCATCAGCCACGACCTCGGGACGCACCCGAACCCTGCCATCACCGGATTCCCGCCCGGCCTGGTGCTCGGTGCCGTGCACGCTGCGGACGCTGCGGCCCTCCAGGCCAAAAGCGATCTGACCGTGGCGTACAACAACGCGGCGGGCCAGGCTCAGGACTTCGCGCTTGCGGCGGGGATCGGCGCGGGCCAAACGCTGCTTCCGGGCGTCTACAAGGCTACGTCCGGTGTCGGACTCACCGGCGACCTGATCCTGAACGCCGGGGGAGACCCCAACGCCGTGTGGGTGTTCCAGATTCCGGAAGCCTTGACGACGGCATCCTCCAGCCGGGTCCTGCTCACGAACGGCGCTTCGCCGTGCAACGTGTTCTGGCAGATCGGGAGTTCGGCGACCCTTGGCACCGACTCCACCTTCGTGGGCACCATCATGGCTCTGACCTCGATCTTCGTGACCACGAGGGCGAACATCGAGGGCCGGGCGCTGGCCCGTAACGGCGAGGTGACGCTCGACAACAACCGGATCTTCCTCGGGACGTGCGCGACCGGCGGAACGGGTGGAACGACGGCCGGCACCACGGCTGGCACCACGGCTGGCACCACGGCCGGCACCACGACTTCGGGTGCGACCTCGGGCGTCCTTGGTGGCGTGCTCGGCGGCGTGACGACGGGAGGCGGCCTCCTGGGCGGCCCGATCGCCAGCCTCGTGACGGGCGGCACCTCGGGGAACGTCTCCGGCAACACCTCGGGGAACGTCGCGGGCAACACGACGGGAGCGAGCACCGCGGGGAACACCACGGGCGGTAACACCACCGGTGGAAGCATCACCGGCGGGAACGTCACCGGCGGGAACGTCACGGGCGGGAACGGAGGCAAGCCCGGCCACGAGCACGGCGGCAAGCCCGATCACGAGCACGGCGAGAAGCCCGGCAAGCCCGATCACGAGCACGGCGAGAAGCCCGGCAAGCCCGATCACGAGCACGGCGAGAAGCCCGGCAAGCCGGGCGACGGCGAGTACTACGACCACGACTACGGATACGGCAGCAAGCCCATGAGCACCGAGGGCTAGGCAGCGGACTGCACGAGGTCTGCTCATCGGACAGCGGCGCGCGGCGGAGCCTCTTCGACTCCGTCGTGCGCCGCCGCCGGTTCCAGCAGGAAATTCAGACGTGAGCAGTTGACATGAGAAAGGCGGGGTGGGTCGGTGTCGAGCGGAATCGAATCAGCGACCGTGAAGGAACTCCGGGTATCCGATTCCGAGCCGGACCCCCGGGCACGTCACGATGAAGCGGCCACGCCGTGCCGGCAACCCCGGTGTTCCCGTTTACTGGCAGCGGCACTGCGAACCGTCGTGGCCCTGTGCCTGGCGACGACTCTGACCCATGTGGTTCTGGTGTTCCTCCACGTGGCTCCCCCCAATGCCGTCTCGAAGCGCTACGGCCCACAGGTCAACGCATGGGTGTACCCCCTCTTCGAGCAGAACTGGCGGCTTTTCGCCCCGGAGCCCGACTCCGTAAACCGGCACATTCTCGCGAGAACCGCACGCACTGCCCCGGACGGTTCGGCTCAGGTGAGCAGCTGGGTCGATCTGACAGCCGTGGATAATTCCGCAGTCAAACACAACGTGTTCCCGAGCCATACGACACAGAATCTCTTGCGCCGCGCCTGGACCTCCTACGTCGACACGCACGGCGCAGACGACAGGGCAGACTCGGATCGCGCCGTGATGATGCAGAAGTACCTGCGCAACATCGCCGAGGACCGGGTCGCCGCCCACGACCACGGCGGTACCTTCGGCTTCATCCAGCTTCGTGTCCTCACGTTGCCCGTCGCCGCGCAGGGCGCAGCGGCCGGCAAACGCCCGCCGACACCCGTCGAAGAGCGGCTTCTGCCCTGGTGGAAGGTGACCCCCCGTGGGAATTGAGCACATCACCCAGCCCCCGTCCACGGCAGCTGCACCGGGGGGCACCGCGCACCGGGGGACCGCGGGCGCAGCCCAGCGGTTCGCCGCACTCCTGACCGGCCGGCCGGTGTCCCTGTACGCCGTGTCGGTCATGCGCGCCGGCTACGGAATGCTCTACCTGGTCTTTCTTCTGCGCGAGTTCCCGCACCGTCACGAGATCTGGGGCCCCGGCTCCCCGTGGACGCCCGCGCTTGCGGAGCAGCTCTTCGCACAGACGGGCTGGAACAGCGTCCTGACCCTCTCCGACAGCCCGGCCTACTTCGAACTCTGCTACGTGACGGCCCTCTTCACGTCCGCGCTGTTCATGCTGGGGTGGCGGACCCGCGCCATCTCCGTCCTGTTCGCCGTCGTGGTGACCTCGTTCCATGCGAGAGCGATCTTCATGACGGACGGCGGCGACAATCTGATCCTGCTGATGGCCGTCTATCTCGTCTTCACCGCGTGCGGTCGCCGTTGGTCCCTGGACGCACGCAGGAACCGTCTCAAGACGGCTCGTGCAGGCAGCGATCCCGAACGGGCGAGAAGATTCCCGTCGCCCCGACTCCGTCAAGCGCGGAGCACCTTGACGACGGTCGTGCACAACTGCGGCATCTTCGTCATGGCGGCAGAGGTCTGCTTCCTCTACGGGTCAGCCGGCCTGTACAAGGTCCAGGGCGCTTCCTGGGGCGGCGGCACCGCCCTCCACTTCGTCCTCAACCTCGAACTCTTCCAGCCCTGGCCCGCGCTCTCCCACTTTGCGGACAACTATGCGGTCCTGATCGCGATCGCCAGCTACGGGACGGTGCTCCTGCAAGTCGCCTTCCCGTTCGTGCTCTTCGGCAGACTCAAGTATCCAGTTCTGACCATGTTGCTGGGGATGCACGTCGGCATCGCGGTGGTCATGGGGCTGCCTCTCTTCTCCGGAGCGATGATCGTGGCGGACGCCGTGTTCCTCCCTGACCGCTTCTACACCTCCCTGGCTCACCTGTGCCGCCGCGCGACACGGCGAACCGGCGCGTCGCAGCCAGTGCCCGGGCGGCCGGGATCCGGATCGGTACCGCAGCAGGGCAGGACCGGCATGCCCGGCTCGCGGCAGCGAGCTGCCTCCCCTCGCGCATAGCGATGACCGAACGCATACCGGACGGCCCGGGCCGCCGTGCGTCCCCCGCCTGGCCGCACTTGCCGGTGGTGATGAGGCGGCTTCGCCGATGGCGCGGAGGAAGCCCTGGATAGTGCCGAGCATCTCGGCGGCCCGGCCCATGGTGTAGACGGGGTGGTCGTCGTCATCGAGACGGCCGAACGAGTCGTCTGCTGTCGTTTGATAGCTACCAGCTGTGGATTGCCGCCCGCGCCCGTCAACTCGTCGACCAGGGCACCCCGATCGAGGGCCGCGCTGTTGGCTCCGTGGTGTCTCAGCGGAGAGTGCGGTGATGCTGGCCGGAGCGGCGGATATGCAGGATTGCTTCCCGGAGGTGATGTGATGTCGATGCGCAGGGAGTCGTTCCTGGCCCATGTCCAAGAACGCGGCGAGTACGAAACCCCGGAAGAGGCCGATCGTGTTGCACGCGTCGTCCTGGCCCTGCTCGGCGCACACCTGGTCCGCACCGTGCGGGCCGAGCTCGCCGCCCGCCTCCCCGAGACGTACGCCCTGATCCTGCTCAACCCGCTGCAGGCCGCGGAGCCGCTCTCGCCGGAGCGGTTCGTCCGTGCGACCGCGGCATGGATCGAGGGCGCCACCGAGAAGACGGCCCTGTGGGACGTCGGCGCGGTCCTCTCGACGGTGGCCGCCGCCGCGGGCGACGTCCTCACCCGCGAGGTCCTGCTCCAGCTCCCGCCCGGCTGCGACCTCCTCTTCGGCCACCCCCAACGCACCTGACCAACCGCCCACCGGCCGAAGGCCGGATCCTTCGCAGAGAAAGGCAACCGCAGCCATGTACGACCAGCCTCGACCGAACCCGGCCCCTCACGCCATGACGTTCGACCAGATGCTGGAACGCGTGCGCTACGAAGGCGCCTACCCCACCCACGAACGCGCCGCCGAAGCCGTCCACCACGTCCTGGCCGCCCTCGGCCGCCAGCTCACCGGCGACGAACGCGTCGACCTCGCCCAGGCCCTGCCCGTCGAGGCCGCCCTCACCCTGACCGCCCAGATCCCCGACACCGAGCACCTCACCGGCTGGGGCTTCGTGAAGGACCTGGCTGCACGCATCGGCGCCACCCCGGCCACCGCTCGCTGGGACACCGGCGCCGTACTCGCCGTCGTCACACGCCTCGCCGGGCCCGACCTCCTCGCCCGGATCCTGCGCCGGCTCCCCGGCGGCTACGCCCTCCTCCTCGGCCAGGCCGAACTGCGCCGGCCCGAGCCCGCCGCCGCCTGACCCAGACGAGCAGCGCGTGCACATGCGGCAGGGCCGGAACCGCTCCTGCGGTTCCGGCCCTGCCGCGTGAGGATCAGTGCTTGAAGACGTCCTTGGCCTTCTCCTTGGCCTCGCGGGCGTTGCCCGTGGCCTGCTCCGCACGGCCCTCGGCGGTCAGCTGCTCGTTGCCCGTCAGGCGTCCAGCGGTCTCCTTGAGCTTGCCCTTGGCCTGCTCGACCTTCGCCTCGGCCTTCTGCTCACCAGACACAGCTGATCACTCCCTCTTGGGTGGAAACGCCTTACGAAACCCCGTATGGCTGCTGAGGCTCTCGTAAGCAGGCCCGGCTGCAACCCGTCCTGCCCGGGCGCACCAGGTCCGCGGTGCGGCCCAGCGCGCTACCGGGGGAGAAGGGCGCGGACGCTTGCCGCCTTCGGGCCCGGGCGTGACGACGACGCGGTGGGCAAGGTCGTTGACCATGTGCCAGCCGAATCCACCCGTCCCGTCGACGAGGTCAGGGGTCCGTTCCGCGGCATCCGCGGGCTGGCATCCTCGACGACGACCTCGATCGTGCCGGGGTGGGCGGCGAAACTGATGGTCTGCGCGGGAATGTCAGTGGCCGTTGGTCGTTTCGCTGTCACTGGATCTGATTGATGGATGAGCGTGGTTCATTCTTGACCTATGGACGGGAAACGTGGTGGCGTCGGTGACGTGAGTGGACTTCGCATGACCCGCCCGACCGCCGAGGTGCTGCGCGTTCTGCTGTCGGCGCCGACCCACGGGCCGCTGTGGGCGGCGAGGATCAGCGAGCTAGCCGGCTTGGGCAGGAGCACGGTCTCGCAGATTCTGGCTAGGCTCACCGGGCGGCAGTGGGTCACGCTCCACCAGGAGCGGGACCCACACCCGGGCCGTCTGGCACGGGTGCTGTGTGTGCTGACGCAGCGGGGCGCCGCGAAGCGGAGGCAGCACTGGGCGCGCGGGGCGCGGCCAGCCGGCGCGGCTCCGGAGAGTCGACGGCGACCGGTGCCCCGGTGGCCCGTCAGGGCTCGGCACACAGCGGTCGGCGAGGCCTCAAACTGCTCCCTATGATCGACCAATCCGCCATCAAGAAGGCGCTCCGGACCCCGGCCGTCGAACTGGGTGGGGAGGACAGTACTGTCCCGGAAGCCGTTGCCGTCGAGCGATTGGCCGCGCTCAGGGAGGCGCTCGGGGCGCTTCAGGCCCTCACCGAGACCTTTACGAGGGAGTTCTTCGCCCGTAGTGCCGTCGGCACCGCCTACAGCGAGGAGCACTGGGACATCATGAACGACTTCCTGACCGAGGCGAACGCGATTCGAAGCAGGGCCCTGCGCGCCCACAACTACTGACAAGTCCGGCTGCTGAGCTTTGCTGACGCACTGACACGTGCTGCCGATCGGCCGTGACACGCGTGACGAATCCCCAGGTCAGTTTCGTACAGACCGGCACCCCCGCCGAGGCTGACCCCGGCGGCGCGTTCCTGTGGCAGAGCGACACCCCATAATCCCGGGCGCACGGTCTACGCCGCGATCCGGACGACGGATGGGGGTCGGACACCCCCGGGAGTCTGTAACAGCGTCTGCCAGCCCACGAGCTGACGATGCGCACGCCGGCGACTCATGGCATCACAGTCCTCACAGTGCTCCATACGTGGGCGTTCTCGTGGAGAGCGGGGAGCTGTCCGTGTAGCGTCAGGGCCAGCTGTCATGGTTCCGAAGTTCCGGTCGCCCGTGAGCACGCGTTCACGGGCGATTCTGCTGTTCACAGTCTCTGAGGGCCAGGGCGATCACCTCCGGTTCCCGCACGGTGCGGGACCGATTTTCGAGTCCCCTTGGAGGGCAACATGGCTACCGGAACCGTTAAGTGGTTCAACGCGGAGAAGGGCTTCGGCTTCATCGAGCAGGAGGGCGGCGGCCCGGACGTCTTCGCCCACTACTCGAACATCGCCGCCACCGGCTTCCGTGAGCTCCAGGAAGGCCAGAAGGTCAACTTCGACGTCACCCAGGGCCAGAAGGGCCCGCAGGCAGAGAACATCACTCCCGCCTAGACACACCTCTGCGCCCGCCCAGGACACTTCCTCGGCGGGCGCTGTGTGTCGGGCACCTTCTCCTGGGGAGCGGCCGTGCGTCAGGGATCGTGACGGGCTCGGGTACGGCCCCCTGCACCCCAGTTACCCGCCGCTCACAGAGCGGCGAGTGGTGGCCGGCTTCAGACGCCGGAGCGTCATCGGACGGCTCTTCACCTCTCCTGTCTTCCAGCCGCTCTACGTGGGCCCTGGAGACCGTCACAGAGCCCGTGCGGGCCTCTGTACTGCGCCAAAGGGCCGCAATGCCCCGTTCGAAGGCTCCCAGGGGCCCCGTGGACGGCCCCGCGCGAGTGTCACCGACACCACGCGGGTCTCCCACCTGTGGGCCCGGGACCTGTCGACGGACGCACCGCGGCAACGTCGTCGGCATTCCACGACGCCCTGGTCGGCCTCGCCTCCGAGCTCCAGCGCCGCATTGACCTCGACGGGGTGCCGCGCCTGATGGCCGTGCTCGACCAGGCCGACGCGGGGGCCCGTCACCCCGGTCGGCGTTGGCGGCTTGGCTGGAGGGCGCTGACGGTCTTCCTGTCGGCCGTGGTGCGGGGTGACCGCGGTGGCGCAGGCGAGGCGGTTGACCATGGGCCAGCCGAAGCCTCCGGTGCCGCCGTTCAGGTCGGGGGTGCGCATGCGTGGGGCCCGCGGACTGCGGTCGTGGACGGTCACCTCGATGCTGTCCGGGTGCGCGGTCAGGTCCAGGGTGCAGGTGCCGCCTCCGTGGCGCAGGGCGTTGGTGACGAGCTCCGAGACGACCAGGACCACGGTGTCGGCAGCCTCGGCTGCGATCGCCGGGTGCACGAGGCCATCGAGGAAAGCGCGAGCGCTCTCGCGTGCGCCGGCGACGGATGTCGCTGAGTGGACGGTTGCGACGTTGACGCTCATCGTGTCCATCAGGTCACCCTGGTCTCTGGATCGTCAATGCCCGGTCCTATCTGCCCGGCTTGTGCCTGCCCGGCGACCGGCTAACCCGGAGGTGACAGGGCCTCCGGCGCTGTTCGAATGATCACGCGCGAAGCCTGCGGCGGCTGCGGCGCCGAGCCAGACGCGGTGCCACCTGCCGTAGCGGCTGTGGCCGCACCGGTGTGGAGCCGCTCCCTGCCACGTCGTCGTTCGAGGTCGATTACCTCACTGTCGAACACACGGAAATCTATGTCGGCCGGAGTAGACATTGGGTCGCGAGCTGGTTATGGTTTCTCTCGTAACGCAGAGAGACCGCAGGGCCTGGCAGAGACGAACTGCCGGGCAGCAGTACCCGCAGTTGCAGTGCGCAGGACGGTGCGGTGGTGGAGTTCCGAAGCCATGGTTGTGCAGGACGGTGACGGGGCTGACGGCCGGACCGGGTGGCCCGCAGTGATCAGGGGCCGCCACAAGCAGTACCGCAGTTAACGCAGTGGCAGTACCCGTAGTAAGTGCAGTTGGCAGTACCCAGCAGTGAAGTCAGTGAGTGGTACCTCGGTGAAGGCGTCGGCTGCGGGCGCGCGCACCGGGAGGTTCGGCAGTGGGGTTCTAAGCCAGAGCAGACGCAGGATGGGCGACGGGGCTGGCTGCCGGAACGTGGCGCTGGGTGAGGCCACCAGTAGTTCGCATCACCAGCAGTACAAGCAGTACAAGCAGTTCGCAGTAACAGCAGTACGCAGTTCCCGTTTGGTAAGTGATTGATCCAGAGGGAAGAACGGAGGAGCAGAGCGCCATCAGGATCGCCCGGGCGGAAGTCTGAGCCCGGGTACCGCAGGACATCGATAGTGAGGTGGTCTCCGGTCAAGCAACCGCGATCCCCGCACCCCCGACGGCGTATCGGTCGGGTCGGCGGAAACAGAAGGCCGGCGCATTAACAGGGCCGGCAGATGGTGTAGCAGTTCCTTCGGGGCCCTGGTGCCATAGGCGCCAGGGCCCCTCCACGCGTTCCACAGAGAGGTGCAATGACAGCAGACGACACGCTCGGCCGTCTCGATGACGACGACTACCCCGCCTACACCATGGGCCGGGCCGCCGAAATGCTCGGCACCACCCAGGGCTTCCTCCGAGCCATCGGCGAAGCCCGCCTCATCACCCCGCTGCGCTCCGCCGGCGGCCACCGCCGATACTCCCGCTACCAACTGCGCATCGCCGCCCGCGCCCGCGAACTCGTCGACCAGGGCACCCCCATCGAGACCGCCTGCCGCATCGTCATCCTCGAGGACCAGCTCGAGGAAGCGCAGCGCATCAACGCCGAGCACCGCCGCGCCGCCGGATCGGCGAACCCGCCGACCGCGGCCTGAGACGGCCAGAGCTGATGCGCCGCCTTGGAACAGCAGGCCCGCGGGGGAGCCGGGCGTGATCCCTACTCCTCGGCGGGCCGCCCGCCCCTACACCCGGACCGCTGTCCTGGCGGGCCGCTACGGTCTTGTCCATCTCGCCGGTGAACTCGACCTGGAGACCGTGCCTGCCGTCCGTGACGCGGTCCGCAGGTGCCTCGACAACCGGCCCGCCCGCCTGCGCATCGACATCAGCGGGGTGTCGTTCTGCGACTGCTCCGGCCTCGGCGCCCTGCTGTGGGCGAAGGCCGAAGCGGCTCGCGCCGGAACCGGCTTCCACCTCAGCGGCCCGCCTCAGCCCACCGTCGCCCGGGTCCTGGACGCCACCGGCGCGGCCGCCCACCTCGGCCTGGCGCCGCAACCGGCGGAGGGGAAGCGGCGGTGACTCTCTGGCGTGAAGTCCTGGCGGCCCTGGCCGACGACAGCCTCGACGACGGCAGCCGGGAGCAGGTCCTGGCGCGGGGTGCCGCGCACCTCGCCGCCAACCGGGCCACGCAGGCAGAGCCGGCGAGCGTTGAGGACGTCATGCGGATCGCGTTCGAGGCGTTCTGCCTGCTCCTGGACTCCGAGACCGCCCGCACCGCCCTGAACGAATCCGGGCCAGGAACCGGGTAACCGGCCGGGCGGATACGCGTTGAACCGGATATGACCACGACGATGATGCGGCTCACCCCGGTCATCGGCGGACAGCGAAGAGGCGGAGAAACGGTTCCCCCCCGACTGGGAGCCGACGCCGCCCTCGTCCAGGAGTGGCTGAACACAGGACGACGCGTCCCGGGCCGGCACGTCGAGGAATGGGCCATCCTCGCCCGCCGCTGCCCTTGGCCCCAACCCTGACCCACCCGCGTGGTGCCCGTCCCGAGCCGGGCATCACACCCGGGGAGCGAGCCCCCGTATCGGCGCGCTTCCCGGGGGCTGCCGGAGCGGCTCCGTGGTTGGGCCGGCCGCTCCGGCAGCCACCCTGCCCCCGGTCAGCCCAGCCGCTCGGCGTTGAGCCGCTCGCGCAGGTACAACAGGACCGCCGCGTTCGCGACCTCGGCCAGCACCACCAGCAGGCAACGGATCCGCTCGTCATCACCGTCACGGACCGCACCCACGATCTGCTCCACCGACGACGGCCCCTGACACCGGGGGGCGGGGCAGGGGCCGTCACGCGCCGTCCGTGGGGGATGTGGGCGGCGCGCCTGTGCCGCCATCAACGACAGGGGCCCCGCCGGGTCACGCGAATGACCGATCGTGCCCCGATGCCCGCGCACACCGGCTTCCTCAAACCCCCTCGGGCTGCGGCTCCCGTGCGTGGTGTGGTGCCGCAGCCGCGCTGGGCTCAGATGCGGGCGCGCCCGTAGTACTGGCCGGTAGGCGGCGTTGCCGCGGTGCTTGTCCTTGTCGTACTCGGGCGAGTCCTTGATCTGGTCCTTGGTGAGGCTGACGTTGACCGTCTTCTCCTTCACGTCGATACGCACGACGGCGCCGGCGGGCAGCAGGACTTCCTTGCCGAAGATCCAGGGTCCGGTGTCAACGACGAGGTAGGAGGAGCCGACCTCTTCGGTGGCCTCGTCGACCTTGCCGATGTGCCCGTCACTGGCCTCGACCTTGAAGCCGACCAGGCTGGTGCCGGGCGTGTAGTGGGACTCCGGGCTGTAGCTCCACATGTCGGTCACGTTGGTGGGTCTCCTTCTCGAGCAGGGCCGGCCGCGCTCACACGACGGGTCAGGTGTGCAGGAGGCTGTTGCGGCCGTCGTGGCCATCCGCCTCCTCCTCGTCGAGCCAGTGCCCGCCGTTCGCGAGGTAGCGGAACCCGTGGTGCTGGTTCACCGGGAGGGTGACCGTGACCGCGCGGGTGCCGTCGGGGCGCTCGGCCATCGGGTGGGCGCCGGGCCGCCAGTCGTTGAAGTCGCCGACCACGCTGACCTCACCGGCCGGATGGGCGGCGAGCAGGACGAACGTGATCTCGGTCCGGTTCTTACGCCGGGTGCGCTCCAGCATCGACGGTCTCCTCACGTCAGGGGCAATGGCTTCGCCATCCCTGCTCGCTGCGGCGATCTCGACAGCGCGGACTACGCCACACGCCACAGCTGCCACCCGGACGGACGGCGTGTACCCTCCCCGGCGGCACGGCCGGATCCGCCAGGACCGGGCGTTTCGGGAGCCGGGCGGTGGGTGCGCGCCGGAGCGGCCCGCGAGGTAGAGCACGTCGGCGACGAGGAGGAGCACGGCGGCCAGTCAGCGCACCGCGGCGTAGACCTCGGCGGCTTGGGTGATGAACCAGCGGCTGTCGTCCGGGTTCAGGGCCTGAGCCTGCAGGTGCTCGTACATGACGCTGTAGCGCTGCACGTCGGATCGTTTCTCCAGATAGAGGTCGCTGGTGAACCGTTCCAGATACACCGTCCCCCCGTCCGAGGCGTCCGCGAAGCGGAGGACGGAGAACTGCCCAGAGACGCCCGCATGGGCTCCGACGCTGTGCGGGAGGACCTGCACAGTGACGTGCGGCTGCGCCCCGAGATGGTTCAGGTACTCCAGCTGTTCACGCATGATGGCAGGGCTGCCGACCACCCGGCGCAATGCCGATTCGTCCAGCACCACCCACAAGCGGAAAGAGCGGGCCGGGTGGTGGACCCGGTTCTGCCGGCGCAGCCGCACCTCAAGGCGCGCGGCGGCCTGTTCAGCCGTGGCCAGAGGAATCGTTTCCGCGATGACCGCGGCCGCGTAGGCAGGCGTCTGCAGCAGACCGGGGACCACCAGCGGCTCATAGGAGCAGACCGCGGCGGCCTCGCTCTCCAGGCCGACGTAGACGGCGTACGGGACCTCACCGAAGGTGACCCACCAGCCCTGGCGGCCCGATTCGCCGGCCTGCCGCATCAGGGAGTCGACGAGCTGGGGGTCCGCGACCCCGTAGAGGGCGCACAGGTCTCGCACATCGCGGGGCTTGATGGTGCGGCGGCCGTTCTCCAGATGACTGATCTTGGGCTGGGAAATCATCAGCTGCTCGGCCACCTGGGTACTCGTCAGGCCACTGGCCAGGCGGAGCCGACGCAGCTCCGCGCCCAGCCGGCGCCGTCTGACGGTGGGATTTACGTTCACCGCCACAGGCGGAGTACCTCCGGCTCGGGACCGTCTACCAGCCACGGGATGCTGCGGCCGGGCCCCAGCGAACGCATTCGCCGTGCAGAAATGATCAACGAGCCTCACGGCCGAACGTCACCTCACGCAAACAGGATCGCCCGGGCTGAACCCCAGACAGCCGTAAAGACCTTTCCCTGCCCGCGGCGTCCGCGAGCACCCCAGCCCCGGCTCGTCCGCCGGCTGCGCGCTGGTTGTCAGGCTGGCCCCGGCCGTCCATGGACCGGCGCGAAGTTCTCCTCGGCATGGGGCACCCGTGACGTCCTCGACACCACCATCGTCCAGCCGGACCTCGTTGCGGAGATCAGCGCCGACACCTCCATCGACCGCGGCGGCGTCTACCGGCACCCGATCCGGTACGTGCGCCTGCGCCTGGACGCGACTGTCGATGACGTGCCCCGGTTCGGCGGGGGACGGCCGCAGCCGCGGGGTGACCGCCGATGACAGGGCCAGCGGGTGAGAACTGGCACCACCGGCTGGTGTCGAAACCACAGTGACGGCGATAGGCGGCTCTCGTACCGTCTGCAGCGTTCGACGCGTCCGAGGGCGTGGTCGGCGGGCTCGCTGCGGCCTTCGGCCCCTTTTTGCGTGCTTCGGCGGAATGCTGGTGGGCGCGGACGACGGTGGAGCCGACCGAGACGGTCCAGCCGATGTCGTCACCGGCGTCCGCGGCCGCCGGCACGGCGGTCAGGATGTTCTGCCAGGTTCCGTCGACAGCCCATCTGATCAGCCGTTTGCGGGCGGTCTGGAACGGGCCGAGCTCGTCGGGCAGGCCCCGCCGGGGCGAGTTGGTGCGGTACTTCCACGCGATGGCCTCGAGCGTTCGGCGGTGATCGGCCCAGCGCCGTCCACGGACCGGATCGGCCGGCATCAGCGGCTCGATCCGGCCCCACATCGCATCAATGATCACTGATCGGGCAGACACATCCGATCAACTGACCAACCCATCGAAGAGACACGCGCTGGCCAGGAGACCCCAGCCGGCTGCTCCCGCGGGGTGGTCGGGCCCTGGTCAGATCGTGACCGGGCCGTGGGCGGTGGCGAACTCGACCGAGACCAGGCCCGGTTCCTCGTCCTCGACCCAGGTGACGTCGATCTGTTCGAGGGGGTGGTCGGCCGGTTCGCCGAGGAATTCGGCGATGGAGGCGGCGTCGCCGGCGATGGAGACCCCGTGGATGGTGGTGGAGGTGCGCGGGTCGGCGCTCGGGCGCTCCTCGATGGGGACCGACCACTGGAGGAAGTAGGGCAGTTGCGGGTCCTCCAGCAGTTCCAGCAGGCCGATCTGCTTCCACCTCAGGTCGAACCCGTCGGGGCGGACACGGTGGCCCTCGGCCGAGGTGCGGCCCAGGCGGGCCTCGACCGGGGCGATGTCGTCGACGGAGACCACCCAACCGAGCCAGCCGCCGCCCTCGGCGGCGCGGCGCGCGACCGCCTGGCCGAAGGGTGCGCGGTCGGCGGCGGGGTGATCGAGTGTGGTGACGACCTCGACGTAGGTGCCGCCGCTCAGCGGGAGAATAAAATTGCGGGTGCCGAATCGCGGGTGCACGCCCCCGTCGACGAATCCGGCGCCGAGGGCCGATCCGATCCACTGGACGGTCGAGACGAAGCTGTCGCGGGCCACCGCATAGGACACGTGATCAAGTCGCACTGCGCCATCATCACCCGACAACCCGTACAAATCCCGACGCCACGCCCGCCGCCCCGGCCCCGTCCGCCGTGGATTCAGCCGTGGAGCGGATCGATCATCGTCATCCCGGCAGGGGAGGCCCGGTCGAAGCCAGGCAGCAGCGCTGCCGCCTCGACGAGGCCCACGACCCGCTCGATCAGCCGCTGCGGGGCGAGCGCTGCTGCCGCAGGATTTCGATCCGGCATGCAGCACCATGCGCACCGCACTTCCAAGAGACAGGCTCTAGTCGCGGGGCAGCCAGCCATCGGCGAAGTCGGATCGTTCCCGTGCGCGCTGCGCCTTCTCCTCGAGGAGCCGGCGAAAGCCTGCCAGGGCGTAGCGCTCCCCGGTAGCCGCTCGGGGGCCGGGGATGCCGGCCACGGTGGCCATGCACTGCTGGGGCTGGGGCTGCCAGCCGGTGACCAGCACCCGTAGGCGCATACGCTCGGCACGCCGGTGCAGGCTCAGGAGGTGGAGCAAACCGTCGACGTCCATGGCCGCGACGCCGTGCAGGTCCACCAGGAGATCGCGCTCGTACATGGTCACGTGGTCCAGCGCGCGCTGGAGCACCTCTCCCGCACCCCCGTCGAGCTCCCCGGCGGCGCTGACCAGAATCGAGCTGCCACAGTGCTGGACGTCAACGTTGATCAATGTTCTGCTCCCGTCACCCGAAGGCTCCGGACCTACGGGGCCCCATCCTGGCCCGGTACGGCTTAGGGCCGGTGTGCGGCGCGCTGAGGCACGCGCAGAGGCCGGGACCGGGGTTGCACCGGGAGGAGGCTGGACCGTTGCTTGGAGGATTGCTTTCAGCGGGGGACCGTGGGTGTGACCGGAGGTGGGACCCTCCTCAATCGGACATGGTCTGTTCTTGCACGTCAGACCCGGTGGGCAAGCCCCTCACGAGGAGGACACCTCTTTCCTCGCGATAGCCGAGGGAAGAGGTCTGCTTCGAGGGCCAGGGGCCGCCGGCGGCGCGAGGGGTACATGTACTGACTGGCGCCACGTAGGCGACCCCGTTGTTGCGCGAGCACCTTGCAGCACGGTGCCGTGCCGCATCCTTCCGGGACCCTCGCTGCCCAGGCCGCAGGGCTATCTGGTGACTGCTTGTGGCGTCCGTGTGCTGTTGTGTGTCGGCGGGAATGCCGGGTCGGCGAAACGGTTCACTACAGTGCCGCCCGCCGAGAGGAACCCGCTCATGAGCACCCCGCTCCTCGGTCGCGACCTGGGCTCCTTCCCAGTCCGGACCGTGCATGCGCTGCCATCGAACATGCTGCCGGTATGGGGTCGGTGGGAATCCGCTCTGCCAGGAGTGCCGGGCCCGGCTTGTGGAGTCACAGCAGAGACCGGCCCACCCCGGAGCCTGACTCGGGAGGGCCCTCTGGCCCTATCCACGCGTCATACATGCGTGGCCGGGGGAGGCTGTCGGTGCCAGGCCTGGAGCGCGGTGAAGGAGGCCATCCCCGAGTGGTTCTCACCCCGCCCTTCGAGCCGATGCTCGCCCAGGCCGCCGAGTACCTCCCCGGCTCCGGCGTCCTGGCGAGCGGCTTCGCGGCGGAGCAGAAGTTATGGACAGGGTTGGTAGCTGTCCGTTGTCCGCTGGAGAACTTGGGGCCGCTCGCAGCGGAGTCCGAGATGCAGTGAGAAGCATTGCTCGACCGCCCACCGGCTGCCGACGACGCGGATCAGCTCGTCGAGCGGTGTCTCGGCGGGGCAGTAGGCGCAGTCCGGGCCTGAACGGCTGCCCCCTGCGGAGGTCGGGGACGAACGCATCGAGGACGACGCGGCGAGGTCCTCGACGTTGCTCGAGAGGCGGTGAAGATCGTGATGAACTCGCAGTTGATAAATTGGGGGCCGGGCTCGGCGCTGGCCGGGCGGGGCGGGGGATTCGAACAAAATGGCGTGCTCTGTACGGCAAGTGACAGCTCGAACGCGACACGTCAGAGTCCCGGCGTGAGCGAGACCAACGATCTGACGTCGGCGGAAGTGCGTATATGGCGGGCCTTTCCGCGAGGCGAGTCCGTGGACTTTCGCGCCGCCGAGGACGAGGATCCGGCGCTCGGCAACGCCTGGGGCGCTGAGCGGACCGTACGAGCGAGAGTGCTGCGGGCACTGCTCATCAAGGCTCCGCAGGAGGAGGGAGAGATCGCCGAGCTCAAGATCACGGGGGCGCGGATCACCGGCGTACTGGACCTGAAAAACGCCACGATCGATGCCGCCATCCTGCTGAGCCACTGCCAATTCGACTGCGTTCCCGACCTGTACGGTGCCCAGCTGCGTCAGCTCGATCTGAGCAAGTCGGTTCTGCCGGGCCTGACCTCGGAGACCTTGAGGGTCGAGGGGGTGCTGCGGATGACAGGCAGCCGTATGCGGGGGCCGGTGCGCCTTGGCGGGGCGCAGATCTCCGGGGCGTTGTTCATGGAGCAGGCGGAGTTCACGGCGCCGGACGACTCCGAGCCGGTGCTGCAGCTCAACCAGGCCGCGATCGGTGCCGACCTGTGGGCGCCGGAGATGCGCGCGCACGGACAGGTACGACTCACCGGCGCCTCCATCGCCGGGCGGATCAACGTTCAGGA
Organism: Streptomyces sp. NPDC090741; assembly: GCF_044769045.1. Classification (NCBI taxonomy): domain Bacteria; kingdom Bacillati; phylum Actinomycetota; class Actinomycetes; order Kitasatosporales; family Streptomycetaceae; genus Streptomyces; species Streptomyces sp. NPDC090741. The sequence goes on from NZ_JBIVXF010000010.1 coordinate 306,977, forward strand.
CGCCGAATTCAACCAGCCCGATGGCACCGCACTGGATGCACAGAACCTCCACGTGGGAGCCCATGTGCGGGCGCGGCGCATACGTACGCAGGGCGGGGTCGAGCTCCGGGGCTCGCGCATATCAGGCCGTCTCGACCTGCTCCACGCCCACCTGTCGCATCCGGGCGACACGGCACTGCGGGCCAGCAGCTGTGTCATCGGTGAACTCTGGCTGCTCGGTGGCGATCGCATCGAGGGTGCCCTGAATCTGCGGCGTTCTCGAATAGAGATCATGAACCTCGAACCGAAGATGCTGCCGGACCAGGTGTATGTCAGCAATCTCACCTACACCGTACTCACCCCACACGAGCCCGCCGAGAGCCGCCTTCCGATGCTGGAGCGGGACGGCGACCGTTATGAGCCGTACGGCTACGAGCAGTTGACGGCGGCCTACCGCCACGTCGGTGACGACGACGCGGCCCGACTCGTCCAACTTGCCAAGCAGCGCCGCCGACGCACCACGCTCACCTGGTACGGACGACTGTGGGGGTACCTCCAGGACGGCACCGTCGGCTACGGCTTCCGCCCGTTGCGCGCGGCCGTCTGGTTGCTGTCGCTCACGGCCATCGGGTCGATCGCGTACGGCCTGGACCACCCCAGCCCCGTCAAGGCAGGCGAAGGGCCTGCCTTCAACCCCGTCTTCTACACCCTCGACCTGCTCCTGCCGATCATCAGCTTCGGCCAGGAGTCGGCATTCGCCCCTGTCGGCTGGCACCAGTGGTTGTCGTACACCCTGATCATCACCGGCTGGATCCTGGCGACGACGATCGTCGCGGGCGTGACCCGTACGGTGAGCCGCCAATGACCCGCTATTGAACCTACGAGACCTCTCAGTGGACGTTAAGTCCGTTTCTGGTAGCGGCCTCGCCCGGGTTGGGTGAGGAAGCCTTGGCGGGTGAGTCGTCCGAGGCGGCTGCGGGTGATGTTGACGGATGCTTCGTCGGTGGGCATGTCGAGGAGTTCGTGCAGCTCGCGGGCTCGGAACGCCTGGTCGGGGTGCTGGTTGAAGGCGTCGACGATGGCCTGGTAGGCGGTGCTCGACTCGGGCGGATCGGGTTTGGTGCCGGTAGGTGCGAGTTCGGTGATGATCTTGCGGGTCGTGGCGAGGTCCGCGAGGCGAGCCTCGGTCTCGGTGAGGGCGGCGGTGAAGTGCGCGATCCGGTGCCGTAGTTCGTCCGCCCGGGCCGTGGCCTCGTTCTCCCGGATGTGAAGGTCCACCAGGAGTTCGGTGATGTTCACGCGGCCAGTCCGATGGCGTCGCGCCAGGCCGGCGTGGGCGTGGTGAGGCGCCGGGCCATGTTGGCGGTGGAGGCCCAGTAGACGCGCGAGGCGGAGGTATCGGGCCGGTGGTCGTACTCACGGGTCAGGCGCCGGTGGAGCATCAGCGTGCCGTTCGTCTGCTCGACCACCCACCGCTTGGGCTGCGGGACGAACCCTTTGCCCTGGTCATCGGGGTTGCGGCGGACGACCTCGACGCCGATGTCCAGCAGTGCGCCGTGAACGATGACCGCTTCCTTGAAGCCTTGGTCGACCAGGGCCTTCTCCAGGCGCATCCCGCACCGCTCGGCGGCCTGGTCGAGCAGGGCGATGCCGGCGGCGTTGTCATGCGCGGAAGCTGCCATGACGACGACGCCGATGATCAGCCCCAGCACGTCGACGGCCAGTCCCCGCTTGCGTCCCGAGACTTTCTTGTTCGCGTCCAGCCCCGTCGTGGTCCTGGGGACACCCGCCGCGGCGCGGACGGACTGGGTGTCGATGATCACGAGGGACGGGTCCTCTAATCGGCGGGCCTTCTCCCGGACCTGGCAGCGAAGGAGCTCCTGAATCCGCTGGTCAAGCCCGTCCTCGCGCCACAGCCTGAAGTAGTAGAAGACCGCCGACCAGGCCGGCAAGTCATGCGGCAGCATGCGCCACTGACAGCCCGTCCGGTTCTGATAGAAGATCGCGTTCACGACCTCCCTCAGGTCGCAGGACCCAGGATCTCCTATCGCCGACCGCGCCACCCGTTCCTGTTTCCAGGCCGTGATCATCGGCTCGATCAACGCCCACTGCCCATCCGACAAATCGCTGAGATACGGCTCTCTCATCACGCCCCGCATCTCAACATGGACATGCCCATCGAGCAGCCCGGACCGCGATCAGTACCACGATCGAGCGATCACGAACGAAGAGAAGTCGGACTTAAGTAGCTGTATCTCAACCGATCATGGAACGTGGAGGTCGAACAGGGTTCCTGGGGTGGTCTTCCGGCTGTAGGTGCATCAGGGCAGGGACTCTCGGTAGCTCGGGGCCCCTCACGAACAAGCGGAAGCAGCCGGCCTGGATACCTTCATACTCTGGGCATGAGTAGATACGCCGAGGTCATCGTGCTGGCGCGGAGGGCGGAGGAGGTGATGGAGCCGCTGACGCGTTCCGACGAGGACCGGGAGTGGTACCAGTGCTTCACCCGGGTCGACGACTACGTGTTCGCCGGATTGGGCGGGCGGTCCGAGGAGTGCTACGCCTGGGTGATCCAGTTCATCCGCCACAACTGGACCGGGCTGCTGGCCCACCTGGAATCGCTGCCCTGGCCCTACCCGTGGTCGGTACAGGTCATGATTCGCGACGAGGACGACGACTGCTTCGGGCTGTGGATGCTCTACGACGGCAAGCTGGTCGAGGTGCCGCTGCCCCATACTCGGCGGGATCCCTTCCCGGCCAGCCTCAGTGGCGTGCTCAGCCGCACGGACGGGCCCCGAGACTGAGAAACCGCATCTCGACCGATCTTGGAACGTGCGGGTCGAACAGGATTCCCGCGTGAGTGATTTCCGGACGGCTGGTGCATGAAGGCAGGGCCTCCTGGTAGCTCGGGGATGCGAATCCTTAACCGAGTACCCGGAGGGCCCTGTTGCCGCAGTTGTACGCGCCTGCGCCCGTGCATTTCAACTCGTCGTCCGACGTGTGGTGCGATTGCCTCGCGCACGTGTACGGCAACGCGGCCGATCACCCCGCCCGGAAGCCGCACTACCCGTCGGACATGTCAGACGAGGAGTGGGCGGCGGTCCGTCCTCTCCTCCCGGTCCCGGCCTGGCTGGAGGGCCGGGGCGGGCAGCCTGAGGGCTACTGCCACCGTCAGATGCTGGATGCGATCCGCTACCTCGTCGCGGGCGGGATCTCCTGGCGGTCGATGCCGGTGGACTTCCCCGCCTGGGCCCGGGTCTATGCCTTCTTCCGCCGCTGGCGCGCGAACGGGCTGATCGCCGAGTTCCATGACCGGCTGCGGGAGAACGTTCGAAAGCGGGAAGGTCGCGAGGCGGAACCCAGAGCGGGGATCATCGACGCGCAGTCGGTGAAGGCGGCCGCCTCGGTGCCCGCCGCCTCGCGCGGCTACGACGGAGGTAAGCAGGTCAACGGGCGGAAGCGCCACGTGATCACAGATTGTCTCGGTCTGATCCTAGTTGTCGCGGTGACCGCCGCGAACATGGGCGACCGCGAGGCAGCCCTCCCCTTGCTGGCCCGGCTGCGGGACCTGCACCGGGACATCACCCTGGTCTGGGCCGACGGCGGCTACACCGGCGGCCTGATCGACTGGTGCCGGGAGAAGCTCGCGCTCACCCTCGAGATCGTCAAACGTACCGACGACATGGAGGGGTTCGTGGTGTTACCGCGACGGTGGGTGGTAGAGAGGACGCTGAGCTGGTTGATGCATTCGAGGCGTCTGGCCAGGGACTACGAGACCCTGCCCGCGACCAGCGAGGCGGTGATCCTGTTCTCGATGATCACGCGGATGGGGCGCCGGCTGGCCCGGCCACGAGCCGCCGTCCGGTACTGAACATCCCCGATGCCTCCAGGAGCAACCAGCCACGCTCGCCCAGGCGTTTCGCCTTTGAGCGCACTCCTTCGACCTTCGCCGGCACTGTCGTATCGATCCCCAGCGCCTCCGCGATGTCCTTGGCCCGCACCGGCTCCGGGCCCGGCCGGTCCTGGAGCACATTCAAGATCCGCTGATTGTCCGGCGAGAGGACTGACACCGACAGCCCCTCCCGCCACGCAGGCACCACAGCCCCAGGCACCGACGCGGCCACGGGCCCAGGGCCGGGCTCGGGCGGCGCGACCTTCTCCTCTCCGTCCTCCGTGACGACGGCGCTCTCGGCTGCGGACACGGCCAGGGCATCAACGAGTTCCTCACGCGCGATCACCCGTCGCTCCAACTCGACCTCAGCGGCCTCCAGCGCCGCGGCCTCCCGGAGCTCTTCGGCCCGCACGCGAGCAGCCGCCTCGCGCCCCTCCAGCAAACCCAGAATCGACGTCACCGCGCGCACCTCGACGATCAGACGGAAACAGGACGCAGGATCTCTCCCTCGTCCTACCGAAACCATTCCTGACCAGCGAAGACTCAAAGATCACGTTCGGTTGAGATACGGCTTCTAACACGCTCCGACCTGGGCGGATGGGGTTTAACCCCAGCTGCGTTCCCCTGTGTTACTCGAGGTGGGCGGCGGTCTGGGCGCGGGGTCCCAGGCGGCGCCTCCCAGGCTGGGCCGTGGCTGCTGGGGCGGGGCCGCTCTCGTCAGGGGGTGCGTTGGGTGTCTCGGCTGGCTCGGCGGCGAGGCGGACCCGCTGGCCGGCCCGAAGCTGGGCTGGGGGAGTTGCGGGGCTGGGTCCGGTGCCCAGGGGGCGGCGCTCGATCATCCGGTCAGTTTGCCCCGGTTGCTCCTGGGGGAAACGGCCGGGTCGGCGGGTGCCGGTCTGTCTCTGGTTCGAGGTGGTTTTGGATGTGGCGAAAGTCGATGCACGCCGTATCCGGCGCCATCGACTCCGCGCTGGCCATGCGCCAACATGACCGAGCATGTCCCTGGTTTGCCATAGGTGGAGCCAGTAGCAGTCAGGGCGCCAAACAGACGCGAGAGGTTGTCCATATATGGGCCGCGCGCGCCTTTCGGGTTCCAGACTCAGCCCAGAAGGCCTGGAATGAAAGGTTCCGTTTGGGATCCAAGTGGAGCCAAAGAGTTGGGCTGGACATCACGGCACGTCGGGATGATGGGCGGGGTGAAGTTCTGAGAGCTGCTCTCGTGGACGGATCCTGAGCCAATTTTGTGGCTGGTCCGAACGTGTCTCGCACCTGGGATCGTTGGAGTTTCAGGGGCCGCTGATCGCTGCTCGGGTGACGCCAATCGCCCAGCGGTCGACGGCCAAATGGAGCCAGTAGCGCGGCGGCGGCCTCAGGGTCGCCGCCGAGATTCAGGAGCTTTTGATGAGCCCTATCGATGGGGCGCCGGCCACCGCCACCTCGTCTGTGCGCTTCGGCATGGCGCACGCCCTCGTGATCACCGCGTTTCTCGCGGCCGCGGTCATCCTTACCCTCGCCGCGCACATGCCGGCGCGGGACACCCTCGCTCTTCTCGGCGGTGCCGGGGCGGATGCCGTGGTCGTTCTGGTCTCCGCCAACGTCAAGGGCGGCGGCAACGGCACGAACGGCGGGACGGGCCTGCTGCGCCGGCTGCTGAGCGCCGCGTTCACTCCGGGCTCCGGGCCTGGGAACTAGGGGGATCGCGGCCATGGGACGCCCTGAAGCCCCCGTGGACCGGACGGTTCCCGAACGGGCCGAGCTCTCCGAGCTGCTTCGCGCCGCGCGGGCGCGCAGCGGGTCCGGCAAGCCGCTCACCTATGAGGCGCTGGCCAGGCGCACGGCCTGGTCCAGCGCGGCCCTCAAACGCGCGGCGTCGGGGAGGAGGCTGCCAGCTTGGGATCTCGTGGAGGCCTTTTTGACCGCCTGCCAGGTTGGCTCGGCCATGCGCAAGGACGCGCTCCACCTCTACACGAAGGCGCAGCATGCCGTGGCGCTGCGAGCGAAAGAGGAGCGGGCCACCACCGTCGTGCCCCGGCCGCAGCTCGTCACCGACGAGGCGGACCTGAGCCGGGCACTGAGAGACGCGTACGGGTACGCGGGCCGTCCCCCGGTGCGGACACTGTCCCAGCGGGCCGGGCAATGGGTCCTGCCTCACAGCTCAGCCCACCGGATCATCACGGCCCGCGCGCTGCCCGTCAACGTCGGCCAGTACGTCGGCTTCCTCGAGGCCTGCGAGGTCACTTCCAAGGACCTTCCCGACTGGTTCACGGCCTGGCACAAGGTCATGGGGCCGCCCTGGAGCGACACTCCCGACGAGGTCAGCTGGTGGCGGACGTCGACATGGGGCGAGGAGCTCTACGAGACCTGGTTCTACGAAACCTACGGCCACAGCGCCACGGTTGCGGCGTGACCCCACGAGGTGGCCACGCCTGCCGTAGGTGAGGCGGTGTCCACCTGGCTTGTCCGGGCGGACACCGCCGTTCGACGCGTGTCGGACGGCCGCCCCTCGAGGCCCAATGCGATGAGCGCGCCGGTACCCCACCGGCGTGTCCTTGCCGCATGCCTGACCTGGGCGCGCCGCTTCTGGAGGGGTGCGGGGACCGGACGGCTCGGCGGCGTTCCTGTACGCGCCCAACTGGCCGCCGAGTCGATGGCGTAGGTCTTCAGTCTTCATGCTCCGTATATGTCGCTGCGGGCGTGCGCGGTTGCGCCGGCTGGCCCTGGGAGGCTCCCTGTTACGAAACCTTAGGACTGTATTGGTTACGTTGGTGGGGTGCCTGGCCTGCGGGTTTCGCCTGGTCATGGGCAAGGGCGTGGCAGCGGGGACGGGGTTGGGCTACGGTTCCGATCGGACAGGCAGTCGTATGCCTGTACACCTCACCCCGCCTCCTGCGGGGTTTTTGTTGCCCAGATACGCCGAAGGGCCCCGACACCGCTGGTGTCGGGGCCCTTCGGCGTTTTCCGACCGGAGGAATGAGCGAAGTGAGCAACACACTGGTCGTGCTCGTGGGACTGGTCGCCTTGTCGATGCTGCTGCTGTGTGCGGTGGTCATCGCGGCGATCGTGGCCTTCTCACGCACTGCGAACATGGTGGTGGGACGCACGAGGCGGGAAGACCTGCCAGCGGTGCTGGAGACTGTCGGACGTACTCAATCGGGTTTGGTGGCGAGCCTTGCCCGCGGTATCCGCACTGGTCTGTCCAGGCTGGCGGCCCAGCCGGTGAGTGTTGCCGCACCCGCCGAGCCGGCGGCCGGCGCGGAGGCCACGGGCACGACCGGTACCGCGGGTGGCTCGGGGGCGACGAGTGGGATGGGGGAGCGATCCAGTGACGCGTCGCTCCATGTACGGGCCGGATCGGGACGCTGTCTCTCGACACCTAGGGGAGCCGCTGCTCGACCGGGCGCTGCGCCAAGTTCTCAAGCCTGCGGAACTGCGGCTGTTGTCCGCGTACCTCCACGGCGCCTACGCGGACCAGATCGCCCGCCGGTACGGCATGACCCCCTTCGACGTACGCCGACTCCTGTCCGGATTGCTCCACCGGATCAAGCAGTCCGAGCACGGCGCTGCCCTTCTGGATGACCTGCGCTCGCGCGGCGGCCCGAGGTTCTCGGAGCTCTTAGAAGTCATCTCATTTGGAGTATTGGGTAGGCTGTTGGTCGTGGTGGGGATTGTTGAGCGGCTGGTTCCGGATGAGTTGCGGGTGCTGTTCCAGCGGGTGGTTCCGGAGGCGCCGTCGAGGCCTCAGGGTGGTGGGCGGCGCCGGCACGGTGACCGGGAAGTGCTCGCCACGATCGTGTTCGTGGCCACGTCGGGCTGTACCTGGCAGCAGTTGCCGGCGGCGTCGTTCGGGCCGTCGGGGGCGACAGCTCATCGGCGTTTTTCCGAGTGGAGCAAGGCCCGGGTGTGGGCCAAGCTCCACCGTCTGGTCCTCGGCGAGCTCGGCGCTCGCGGTGAGTTGGACTGGTCCCGCTGTGCAATCGACTCGGTGAACATGCGGGCCCTGAAAAGGGGGATCTGACGGGTCCGAATCCTGTCGACAGGGGCAAGTTCGGGTCGAAGATCCATTCGATCACGGAGCGGACCGGTCTGCCCCTGTCCGTCGGAATCTCGGGTGCGAACCTGCACGACAGCCAGGCCCTCGAGCCCCTGGTCCGCGGCATACCGCCCATCCGCTCGCGCCGCGGACACCGACGGCGCAGGCCCGGCAAGCTCCACGCGGACAAGGGCTATGACTACGCCCACCTGCGGAGATGGTTACGCGGACGCGGTATCATTCTCCAAGGTGAGCTCAAGCCACCGGCGTATGACCAGCAGCTGGTCCAGGCGCGGCGGCAGCGGCAGCAGGGGCTCGGGGCCGTTCACGGCTACTACGCCCCCTCGGCGATATCCCCGTCCGTGCCGGACCCGGCAGGCTCGGGCGCCGGTTCGGCTGGCCTGGTCTGCTGCTTCAGCAGCATCCGGGCCGCGACCAGCTTCTCCTTCTCGATGCTCTGCCAGTGCGGGTGGTCGACCACGGCCCCCGCCAGCTCCCGCAGCCGGGCCCGGATCACTTCAAGCCCCTGCTTCTGCTCCTCACTCCAGCCGGGGCTGTCCGGCACGTCCCCGCGATGGGACCACCGATCCCCGCGCTGCCACCCCTGCACTGGCTCCACACTCCACGTCAGGCCCACCGGGTAAGCACGGTGCTCGGTGTGCAAGCGGTGCAGCTCCTTCTGGAGGGCGATCAGGTCGGCGGGGAAGGAGGTATCAGTTTCGGTCACTCTCTTATCGTAAATCTGTTCGAATATGAATGGGAAGTCGACGTTCCGGCAGGTCACCCACGGGATCGCGCCGAGGCCGCCGTCTGGCCCTGTCCCGCCGCACGACGCTCTACCTCGCGGCCCGTACCCAGTCGGGGGAGACCGGTCCGGTTCGACGGTCAGGCCCGGTACTCAGGGCCCGGTGAGGATGGAGTGGGTGCCGATGCGACGCCGGACGATGTGCTGCTCGCCTTCTCTGAACTAACGATTCGGAGATCATTTACGGGACAGCACTAGATGATCAATTCCAAGGGATGCCTGCGGAGGGTGTGGGGTGGGTGGCGGCCGAAGCCACCGCGAGACGGTCAGGCGGCGGGCTGCCGGCCCTGGTTGTCGAGGTGGCAGCGGGCGGTCAGGCGTCAGGGTCGACTTCGGGGTGCGTGAACCGCACGGGCTTGCCCAGCGACCGGGCGTAGGCGATTTCGGCTCGGGTGCTGTCTCCGATGTAGTCGCCGACTAAAGCGCCTGAGTTCGCGAATACTGAGCACTCGGCGCCCCGAACCTGGGCGTTTCTGGTGAGCTGAAACAACCAGCCTGGCCCTGCTGGCCAGGGCCAGAGCACTATCACCGCTGATAGCGGCCTGGCCCTACCCGCAGGGCCGGACCTGGGAGACTAGGGATCATGACCGACCGTCGACCGCTCTCGCTGCCCGCCTTCTCCGAGCCCGCTTCCGACGCTCCCGTACCCGCCCAGGCGGGTGGGCGCCGGCTGATGCCGGTCGAGCAGGGCGCCGACTTCCGCCAGCCGCCCGGCGAGACCGAGCCCGCACCCGCCCCGGCCCGACGTCCGCTCGCCCCCGGCGGCCTCACCTTCTCAGACCCGGACCGCCATATCTGAGCGCTACCACCACGGGTTGCGCCACGTCCAGGACCAGCTCACCACCTAGCCCCACCGCCCGGTGTGCCA
>NZ_JBIVXF010000011.1:0-219504 GCF_044769045.1 Streptomyces sp. NPDC090741
CCCGGCTACGCCGGGTAACCCCCTGGCCTTCGGCCAGGGGGCTCGGGCCTTCGGCCCTTCGCGGGAGTGAACGGCTTGCCTCGGGCTTCGCCCGAGGCTCCCGGGCCTTCGCCCGGGAGTGCCGGGGCTGCGCCCCGGGGGCAGGGGGCTGCGCCCCCTGCTGGGGGTGGCCCGGGGCCGGCGCGCCCTCCGGGCGCTTGGCCCGGTGGTGGGGTGGTAAGTGGCCTGGTGGTGTGGGGTGTTGGCCGTGGCCTGCGGCCCCGGCTCGGGGTGGGTCGGGTGGTGGAGGCGGTGGGGGCGCCTGCGGCCGGCCTTCGGTCGGGCGCGAGCGGCTCGGGGTGTGGGCTCCTCCGCTTCGCTCCGGAGCCGGTGTGTGGCCGGTGTTCTGCGTGAGTATGTTTGCTGTTGTTACCGCCTTTTCGATGCTTTGGATGGTGACTCATTGTAGTGGTGTTGAAGTTTGCAAGTTACGAAGTGACTGGCAGTCAGAACCCTTCGGCGCGTGGCGCGTTCTCGGGACAGGGGCCGGCGGCAGCGGGCACGGTGTACGGCGTGGACGGTGTGAAGGAGACGGAGCGCGTGCCGGGGATCTCGACGGTGACGGTGAAGCTCGACAAGGCGGTGGCGGCCGAGGCCCGTACGCGGGCGGAGGACGGCAAGCGGGCGCGGGCGGTGCTCTCGGCCGAGGACCGCTGGTTCACCCACCGGCTCCCCCGGGAGGAGGCGGCCCGGGTCCGGGCCGCCTGGCGGGGCGAGGTCGAACGGCTCCGTGCGGCCGGGGAGTTGCTCGACACCCTCGACGTCCTGGCCGCCTTCGGCGTCCGCGCCGAGCTCCAGGCCCGCGGCTGGGACCACGACTGGCCCCCGCTCCCGCCCGAGGCCCCCGCCGACAACGGACGCTGGCCCGGCAGCCGCGACAAACGCTTCACCGGCTCCCTCACCCTGCGCCTGCCCGCCGAGCTCGCCACCCGCACCCGCGCCGGCTGCTGGGACATCTCCAAGGCCGCCGTCGCCGAGCTCCGCCGCTGGCGCGACCGCAACCCCGGCACCGTCCGCGACATCGCCCAGCTCAACCTCTACGAGCAGCACGCCGCCAACGTCACCACCCCCGGCGACATCTGGCGGGCCGCCATCCAACACGCCCTCACCACCGCGCCCAGCAGCGCCACCTGAGCCGCTCCCCCGCGGGCTTCGCGGTGGCCGGCGCCGGACCCGGCCGGGGGCGGTCCCGCCAGGCCCGCCCGGGCACCGGCTGGGCCACGGCCACGGCCTTGGGAAGGCGGTGCAGACCCAGGCGTGGCGCCGGGGCGCAGCAGGAGAGCCCGGTACGGGGCCAGCAGCAGACCGCCGGGGCCCGGCCTCGCGGCGGGGTCAGGTCGCCGGCAGCCCGCCGGGGCCAGCTCGGGACCGGGAAGCGCCTGGGCCCGGAGCCCGGAGGGGGCCGGCGCCGAGGCCCGCGCCAGGAACCGGGCACGGCGCCGGGGGCGCCCGGGACCGGCGGGGCGCAGTATCCGCGCAGGTCACAGGGGGGACACCACGCCGGCCAGGGCAGCCAGCCCGGCAAGGTCCGCGTACGCGGTGGCGTACGCCTTCTCACCCGGGTTGTCCGTCCACGCCACGACACGGCGCGAGCGCTCACGCCACCCCGGGCCGGCCTGCACCCGGGTACCCCACCGACTGTGGCCGTCCGCGCAGACCGTGCACCCCAGCCGGCCGCTGATCTCCCAGACCTCCGGATCGGCGGTAAAGCAGGTCGGGCAGCACCCCTCGAACCAGGCGGGCGGGTGGCACGGCTTGACCTCCCAGGCCGTGATGATGATGTGGCCGCAGTACGAGCACTCGATCCCGTACAGCGCGTTCCGGTCGCACCGCGGGCAGTGCCGGCCCTCCGGAACCACCGGCGGGACGTCCTCGGACGCTTCGGCCGGGGCCGGCTCGACAGCGGCGGCCGGCCCCTCCAGGTCGTCCGCCGGGCCGGCGTCCGGGACGTAGCCGCCCTCCGCCTCCCAGCCCTCGACCGGGTCGCCGGCCGTGGTGACCATGTCGAACAGGCCCTCGCAGGCGCGCTGCGGGGCGATCACCTCGACCTCGGTGTTCCCGCCCGCGGTGACCACGACCGCCTGCGGGTGCTTCTTCCCGTGCAGGAGCGGCAGGCACACCGCCTCATCCCGCCGGGCCCGCCGGCCGCCGATCGTGGCCACCACGACCGCCGAGGTCGTACCCCTCCAGCCGTTCCAGGCACCGGAGCCCACCCGGTTCGCCCACACCTGGCCCGTGTACGCGACGCCGGCCACCGTCCAGGCCAGCATCACGCCCGGGGTATACCCGGCCGGCGCGAACTCCTCGACGGCCGGCGGCTCGAACTGCCACATCTCCGGCTGGCACGCGCTCCACGCCGGCATCCCCTCGCCGCGCTCTTCCACCTCGGCGACCAGCTGCTCCGCGAACGCCGCGAACCCGTCCCGCGCCCCCTGGCGCGCGCCGTCGGGCACCGTGGGCAGCGAGAACGCCATCCGGCCGTCCGCCGACTCGATCCGCAGCCGCTCGCCCTTCCCCGTCACGTACACGCGTCCGGCGGCGGTCGCGCCAACCAGGCGGCGCGCGTTGTACGGAGTGCCCGCCGGCACCGTCTCCGGCGTCTGCGCACCGGCCCGGCCCCGCCCCTGGGCAACGCGGGCGCCAGCCTGACCGGGGAGCAGCCCGAGGGCGATGGGGGCGGTGACGCGGCTCCCGCCGGTGCGCCCGCCGTTGCCCGTACGGCTGATGGTCATCGGCAGCCGGGCGGCACGGTGGGACAGCTCCATGAAGGCTCCTTGGGGTGTGGGAAAAGGGGGCGCAAGGCCAGGTGTTTCCCCCTCCCTTGCAAGAACTAATTTACACCTATCAAACACTGGAGATCAACTTTAATGTGTCATTGCTTGAGGGTGCCCCATCCGATCCGGCGAAGACCGCGGGCCCGGTGCGCCGGCGACATCAGCCCGGGCCTCGGCCCAGACACCGATGCCGAGCACTACGCCCTGGGCGCCCACCTCGCCGACGGCGCCGCTCAGGTCCCGCCGGCCCCCGACCGGTAGCCGGCCGGCCATTCCGGTGCCCGGCGCAGAGCTGAGGCGCCACCGGCCTGCGCGAGAACACCGCGGCACCGGCCTCCGGCCGGACCGCCGCCGGCTCTGCCCGTCGAGAAGATACGCGCACTGCAACAGCGCAACGTCCGTCTCCACACGCGGCTCCCTGAAGGGAGTTTCCGCAGGTCAGACGTGCAACACGGGCGATGTTGCAGTTGTCGTGTTGCAGCGCGGCATGGCGCTGTTGCAGGTGGTGGCCGGCGTCGACGCCGCGGCCGCGACGGGCCCAGGACGGTCTCGCCCGGGGCTGCTCCTTACGGCCCCTCGTCGAGGAAGCGCTCCAGTACGCCCGGGTCCAGCAGGTCGGTCCACGCGGTGCCCGGGAGCAGCGGCCCCAGGTCCGCGGCGAGCTGTTCGGCCTCCTCGGCGGTGGCCGGCTCCATCGCGCGGCGCAGACCGCGGGCGTGCCGGCGGTCCATGGCCAGTGGGCCGGCGTGGTGGTCCACGCCGGCCAGGTAGCGCAGCGCGGGCGGGGTGAGCACCACCGCTTGGGCGGTGAGGAAGTCGATCAGCTGCGGCAGGGCGCGGTCGTCAGCTGCGGCCAGCTCCGGGCGGCGGGGGGCCGGCAGGCTGATGCCCTCCGCGATCTGCTGCCACGCCTGGACCCGGGTCGGCGCCTCGCCGTCGCCGCAGTCGGCTCGGCTCGTGCCCAGGAGCAGCGAGCGCAGGGTGATCACCCGCAGCGCCGGATCGTCCCCGGCCGGCCGCTGGGAGCGGGGGACCAGCAGCCGGCCGGTGAAGCTCTGCCGCAGACCGCGGGCGCCCGCCAGGAGCTCGGCGAGGGTCTGCTCGGCGGCGAACTTCGCCATCGCCTGAGACGGCTCGGTGGCGGAGCAGCCGGCTTGTCCCTGGAACGTGCCGTCGGGCAGCGGCCATCCGGCCTCCCACCGCCATGCCTCCCCGGACGCACCGTTGGTCTCCCCGAGGGGCCACACCGGCCGGTCCCAGCCGGGCAGCAGCGGGCGCTGCGCCTTCGCGGGACGCAGGCGGGCCTGGATGCCGTGCGCGGAGCCGGGCACGGGCCGGCCGGCGGTCAGGACCTCGCCGGCGGCGGACCATTGCAGCGGCGCCGGGTCGGGGCGGGAGACCCGCAGCAGGCCGGCTGCCGCCCGCGCGAGGACCTCCAGGACCGCACCGCGCAGGGCGTCCTCGAACACCTGCGGCCAGGTGGACGGGTCCTGGGCGGCGAGTTCGGGGACGGCGAGCATCCATACCCGCAGCCCCGCGGTCCAATCCGGGCCCGCGGCCAGCGCCTCGCGCAGCGTCCGCCCCGCCGGCCCGGCCGGGTTCTCCAACTCCTGGCGGCCGTCCGGATGGTCGGCGTCGTGCAGGCGGCGGACCAGCTCGCCCGCCTCGACACCCAGGCCGGCCGCCGCATCACGCAGCCGGCCGGCGGTCAGTGGGCGCAGCAGGTCCACCAGCCCGTCCACCACGGTCGCCGCCTGCCACGGGGTCGCCGGCACGGTCACCGACAGCGCCGGCCAGTCCTGGGCCGCGGTCTCGAGGTCCCCGGTGCCGATCTCGTGCCGCGGCACCCGGTCCACGGCCGCGAACACCGCCTCCAGCAGACTCCGGGCCGGGCCCGGTGCCGGCTCGGGGGCGCCGGTGAACGCCGCCACCGCCACGGGGAGCAGCTCTGCTGGGCAGTCCAGCGCCGCGGCCGCCGCCCGGATCCGGGAGAAGTCCGCCGCCGTCGAGGGAAGTTCCTGTGCCACCCGTTCACCGTACGGACCACGCCTGCACGCGGTGGCCCGAACCGGCAGACCGACGGCGCGGGCAGATGCGGTCCGCGCCCCGGCGTACGCCTTACGACGGTGCCGGAAGGCGGCCGCAGCTCATCCAGCCCCGCCGAGTACGGGCGCCGGCGGCCGGGCGGGGGTCAGGCCGGACGCGGCGGGATCCGCGGGTGAGGTCCGGCGTACCGGGTGCGGGCGTCGCCGGTGAAGGGCTTGGCCAGGCCGCGCGGGAAGGGGCTGTTCACCCCGTCGTCGGGCTCGAAGGTGGCCCACACCACGAGACGGGGTGCTGCGGTGCTGCGCAGGCGGTGGTGGCGGTCCGCCTCCTCGACGTCCACCAGGGGCCCGATCTTCGTCCACTGCGTGCTCCGGGAGACCGGAGGCCCTTCCTCGCTCCAGGCGGTCCAGTACACGTACGGGAGCGGCAGAAGCCCACGCAGCCGGCGTAGGCCCTCGGCGTACCGTGCCGGGCTCATGCCCAGGTACGAGAGCTCGCCCCGGTGGCGGGCCAGCTCCGCCGTCCCCCCGGCCTCGAACCGCCAGTGCAGGTACGCCGCCTGGGTCTGCATCAGCCGCTCCGGCACCCGCAGCGCGCTCTCCATCGACCCGAGCCAGCTGTTGCAGCTGCGGCACACCACGCCGCGCACCCGGCCCGTGACCGCGTCGTGGTCGACAGCCGCCGAAGGACGGCGTCGGCACAGCTCGCAGTCCGGGTGCCGCTGGAGCAGCCGGGCCCGCTCGGCGTTCGACATCCGCGCGTACACCAGACCCGGATCACGCCGAGCCCGCCAGCGGGCGGCGGGCACCACCGGCACCGGAACCGCCCGCGCACCGTGCGGTGGATTCAGCACCCCGGCGGCCGCGACCTGGTGACCGCCTCCAGCGGGAGCACCGTCTCCGGCGGCCCCGGGTTCGGGTTCGGGTGGGCCGCCGGGGGCGGGGGCGGCCGGCGGCTGGGGAGCAGGGCGGGCACCCGCGGCACCGCGCCCTCGGCCCCGCACCAGACCGGCCAGCCGGGCCCACACGTTCATCGCTGCCTCCCACCAGCACAGTACGAGCCCGGCAACGCCCCGGAACAGGGCGCGCCCCCGGCGGCTGCGCGCCCCCTGGCCCACAGTCGGCCACACCCCGGACTTCCGCCCGCTGCCGCTGCGGAAGACGGGTTGACGCGTGAGCACCGCCGGCAGCCCTGCTCCGACGAGCAGCCCGACGGCTCGCCCCGCGGCGGGCCGGGGCGAGCCGGGGCGAGCCGGGGCGAGCCGGGGCGAGCCGGGGCGAGCCGGGGCGAGCCGGGGCGAGCCGGGGCGAGCCGGGGCGAGCCGGCAACCGGACGGTGACCCGGACCCCGGCCAGGGCGCAGCGGGAGGCGACCGCCCGCGCGGACGGCCGGGCGCAGCAGCCGGCGGCAACGCACCGGGGGCTCCGCCGTGCGGTACAAGCACCACGGCGCCCGTGGGAGGCCACCCGCGGGGCCCCGCGTGGGCGGCCGGGAGACCTGCCGGCGGGCACTGGCGGGCTGGGACAGCCTTCTCTCGCTTCCGGCATCCGGCCTGGGAAAACGTTGCGAGGCCGAAGCCGACGTCGGTCTGGACGGCCGCGGCCGGCAGCTCGCGCCGACGGTCCTCGTCCTGCCACGATCGGGGGCTCGCACCGGGCCGCCGGCCCACCCCAGCACCCCAACTCCCGTACGGAGGCGCCATCATGTCCGCTCCCCCGCCCGACCCCGCGTCCGCCCCCGAGCCCTCCGCGCCGCCGCCGGCCGCCGCCACCGCCCCGGGCTCGCCGGCCGCCAGCGGGCGCCTGGGCGCGGCCGAGGCCGCGATCGTCATCACCGCGGTGACCGTCCTCGCCGTCCTCGAGCGCCCCGTCCCCGCGCTCCTGACCACCCTCGCCGCCGGCACCCTCCTGGTGCTGCTCCCCGGCCGCGCCGGCGGCCGGCTGCTCGCCGTCCTCCACGCGCTCACCGCCCCCCGCCCGTGAACCGCACACCCGACCGCACCACCCGCTCCCGCCCCGGCGCCGAACCGGCCGAGCTCGCCGCCCTGCGCGGCTGGCTGCGCGCGAAGAAGACCGCCGCGCTGGCGGCCGCGAAGGCCGCGGGGGCGCCGGCCAACTACCAGTACCTCGCCGACCGCGCCTACGAGGTCAGCCGGAAAAGCGTCTGCCTGCTCGGCGAGAAGGACGACTACGTGGTCAGCGCCTGCACCCTGCGCCAGGCCCTTGACGGACGTCTGCCCACCCGGCGCACCGCCCGGGCCTTCGCCCTCGGCGCCGGAGCCGACGAGGCGACCGCCGACCGGCTGTGGGCGGCCGCCGACCTCGCCGTCAACCCGCCGCCGCGCCGGCCCGCCCCGCACGTCCCCGGCGCCTTCACCACCCCGGCCGGACTCGTCCGGGCCATGGACCGCGTACGCGTCACCGCCCCCCGCACCAGCCTGCGGGCCCTCGCCGAGAAGGCCGGGCCCGCTCTCTCCCGCAGCACCCTCCACCGCATCCTGGCCGGCCGGCAGATACCCACCGCCGGCCAGCTCGCCGCGTTCGCCGCCGCATGCGACGCCGGCGAGGCGGCCACCGCCGCGCTCCTGGCCGGCCACCGGCGGATCCTCGACGGCCCGGACCCGCCCTTCCCCCACCCGTGCGCGGAGGCCGAGTGGGCCGCCGAGCGCCGGCACCGCGACGAAGCCGCCCGGCCCTGGCTCGCCGAGCCCGAACGCGACTGGTACGACCAGCAGCTGCACGACGAGCAGGAAGAGGACTACCAACGCCGGATCGACGAAGCCGAGGCCCTCCTCGACGAGCTCGCGGCCGACTCCCACCCGGCCCCCGCGGGGCCCAGCCCGGCCGACAGCGGTCTGCACGCCGAGCTCGCGGCGATCGAGGCACCGGCGCGGCCGGCCTACGACACGTGGATCGGCTGTCCTCCGGCACCGGACCCGCCCGGCCCGGACCAGCCGTAAGCCCCAGACGCCCTGCAGGGGTGCCGGGACGGGTCCGGCCGGACCCGGGGTACGGCGGCCAGGCACCGGCCGGTAGGGCGCAGCGGGCGGCCGCCGCGGCCGGACGGCGAACCAGCGGCAGGCCGGCGGGGCGTGCGGTCTCGCGCGGCCGCGCCCTACCGGGCGCTGAGGGTTGCCGACCAGCCGCTGCGGCTGAAGTGGCAGGCGCCGTCCGGATCGACGCGTACCGCCGCCCCCGAGATGGGCAGATCGCCGTCGATGACGAGCCAGGTGCGGATGCGGTCCAGTTCGTCCCACAGCCGGCGCGGGCCGCCCTGGTGGACGGTGGGGACCTCGCGGGCCCCGGCGGCCGTGGCCCGGGCCCAGGAGCCGTCCGGGTGCAGCATGTAGGCGGTGCGGGAGCCGTCCGCGGCCGTCTCCATGCGGTGCTCGATGCCGGGGACGGTGAGCTCCAGGGTGGAGCGCACGTCCCAGGTGCTGGCCACCCGCATCACCGGGTAGCGGCCGGTGGTGACCCACTCGCCGTCGGCCTTCCGTGAGGTAGCCCACAGGTCGGCGGTCTCCGGCGTGGTGGGGTAGTCGTCGCCGTGGCGGGTGCGCATGAAGTCGGCCGGCTCCGGGGCGACCCGTCCCGTGGCGCCGCCATCCGCGGTCTTGTCCGCGACGATGAGCAGCCCGGTTCCCGACAGGGTGGTCACCATGCGGCCGCCCGGGGCCAGCGCGGTCAGCCAGGAGGCGGGGATGGCCGAGACCGAGACGGTGGAGACGATGCGGTCGTGGACGCCGGGGAGTTGGCCGGTGATGTCGCAGACCTCTAGGTGCGGCCGGTGCCTGGCCGCGGCCAGGCGCTCGCGGGCGGCGTCGACGAGGTAGGGGTCCACGTCCACGCTGGTGACCCGGCCGTCGCCCAGGCGCCGGCATGCCAGGGCGGTTCCGTAGCCGCTGCCGCAGGTCACCAGGACACGGGAGTCGTCCGCGAGGACGGCGTGCTGGTACATCTTCACGACCAGCGCGGGCAGCGTCGCCGACGAAGTCGGCCACGCCTCCGGGACCACGGCCGCGGGCGCGGCGTGGTCGGCGTGGTGGGGGCCGACGCGGGTGATCACACTGCGGGTGTGGTCGTAGGCGCTGCTCATCCACGCGTCCGGGTCGCCGGCGCCGTCGCGCAGTTCGTAGACCCACGTGCCGTCCCGCTCGACCGACGTCCACCAGCGGGGCACGAACAGGTGCCGGGGCGTTGTGGCCAGGGGGCGGTGCCAGCGGGACTCCGGGCGTACGGTCGCGTCGGCCATCCGTGTGGCGTGGGCTTCCCAGCCCGCCGGCGTCCACTCCATCAGCAGGGCACCTTTTCAGAGGAGCGCGGGCACGGCGGCCGCGGGCGAGCCCGTCATCGCCGGTGCGTAGCCCATCGGGTCGCAAGGGTCGTTCTTGCCGGGGTCGCACGAGTCCGAATTGGAGGGCTGGCAGTCGGGGTGGCAGGCCGTCGGGCCCGTCCGCCGCAGGACACTGCCGCTCGCCTCGGCCCAGCGCGGGCCGGACAGCACCTGGTCCAAGCCGTCGTCCAGGACGCTGCCCGCAGTCAGGAAGCGCCCGATCTCGCAGACCGCCACCTCGCCGCCCGGCAGGACCACGGCCCGCTGGTCCCCGCATCGCCCGCACAGCTCGGCCGTGGACGGCAGCGCGGCGGACGCGGCGTTGCCGACCGCCCGCACCTTCCCGACGTGGACGTCACGAACGCCGAGGGCCGCAAGCTCCGTCCGGGCCCGCTCGGCGCGCGCCGGGTCGCCGGCGTCGAGGACGGCGACCTTCAACGCGATGCCGCGCCGGACGGCCTCGACGATGTTGGCGCGCGTCGCGGTATGGGAGCCCTCCCGGCCGGTGACTGCGTCGTGCTCGGCCGCGACGCTGCTGTGGTACGTCGTCGCGAGCCGGACGCCGGGCTGTTCCAGTAACTCCCAGTGCTCGTCGCGGATGCGGACGAGGTTGCTGTAGACGCGGACACGCAGGCCGGCGGCCAGCGCGTGGTGGGCGATCGAGGCGAAGCCGGAGTGGAGCGTCGGCTCGCCGCCGATCAGCTGGACCTCCTCGGCACCGAGTGCGACGGCCTGGTCGATGGTGCGGAACCAGTCGCCATCGCTCATGCTGCCGTGGCCCCGTGTCGGCCCTGAGCCGGCGTAGCACAGCGACGGGCAGGTCAGCTGGCAGCGGCCGGTGATCTCCAGCGATAAGAACCGCAGCTTGGCAGGGGCCTCGATCGTCATGGCGCGATCGTAGGCCGCGGCACGTCAACGCGTCCGGCGATACGGCTACTTCGGCCGGTAGTCCCCCTGCGCCCGGCCGGGGCTTAGCCCCGGCGCGCGCGGGGCGGCCCCCTTCCGACGGAGTGCCGGAAGGGGGCCGCAGTCCTGCATGGGTCAGTCCGCCTGGGGCCGGCGCGGGGCGGGGCCGTTCCTTCGCTGGGGGTCGCGCTTGCTCGCCTTGGCGGCTCGCTGGAGTGCGCGGAAGGTCCGGCTGCCTTGCGCCTTCTTCAGGTGGGGGATGTTGTTCGCGGCCAGGCCGAGCGTCTGGGGCCCGTACACCGCGAGCAGGTCCGACGGTGTCTGGGAGGTGTAGCCGGCCTCCTCGACGGCCGCCTCGTCGGGGAAGACGTCGGCGTGGGGGTGGCGCAGCGGGTCGATGAGGTCGTCCTGGGTGCCTCCGTAGGAGTAGCGCCAGTGGAAGTTGGCCGGCGGGTCCGGCCGGGCCCAGCGTTCTAGCAGAGCGACTTGCTTGGTGTAGCTGTAGAACGTCACGTGCGGGGCGCTGCGGAAAACCCGCAACCACGCCTTCAGGTACGGGACCGACCAGTAGTCGCCGGCGTCGTGCACCCTCACGTGGACGCTGCGGCCCTCGGCAGCGCGGTAGCGGCGGTGCTGGAGCTCCTCGGTCATCTGCGCCTCCCAGCCCGGGAGGTCGTCCATGACGTACTGGAGGTTGCGCTGGTGCGCGGCCAGCACGGTGCCGCGCTGGAAGTGGCCAGCCCGCGCATAGCACAAATCGGCACAAACCCCGGCCGTTGGGCAGGCGTTGTAGTGGCGGCCGTCGGGCAGTACGCCTTCGTGGGCCGGCAGCGTCCACTTGTAGATCCGCTCCGTGGCGCAGCTGGAGCGCATCGGCAGCAGCAGGAACCGGGGGCGTACGGGTCCAGCGGCCTCCTGGGCGGACTCTGCTCGTGCCACAGGCGCAGAACTCGCGGTGTCGTTCACCTACATCCTCCCGTCGTTGTATCCAGCCCTCGGGGCGTCGCCCGGGCGGTGCCCGGCGGGGCTGGCGTACTGATCTTGGGAACGGATGCCTGTGGACACGGACCCAGCAGCCCACAGCGAGGGGCCCGGCGGACGGCGCGGACCTCGGGCGATGTCGGCGTGCCGGCCGGACCGTGTCGGCGCCCTTCGCTTGCGGCGGTTCGGGCTCGGGGAGGGCGCGGCAGTGCGCTCGGCGGCGGACCAGCCGGGCCGGGGCCAGGGAAGCGGGCGGGCCGGCCGACGGGCGGCGGGGTGGCGGCGGGGGCGTTGCGGATGGAGTCGCACGAGGTGGCCCGGCTCCGGCGCGGCTTGACCCGGTTGGCCCCCGACCCTGCTCGACCCTGCGACGTTGGCATCTTCCCCGGCGGCCAGGCTGGTCCCGCCGCCACCGGTCAGCAGCGTACGGGCGGCCGGCTCAGGAACGCCGGCCCAGGGTAGGCAGCCCCGCCGAGGCGGTCCGTACGCTCCGGCCGCGGCGCGCGGCCCGGCCGTCCTTCAGGATCCGCCGGGCCCGCGTCCGCCACGCCTGCGCCTCCTCGGCGCGGCCGGCCCCCCGGTGCACCGCGGCGACTCGCAGCACGGCGGCGCGCGCCCGGGCCGCCAGAGCCTCGGCCACGGCGGCCGTGGGGCCCTCGACCCGTACGGCGCCGGGGGCACCGCGCAGGCACAGCACCAGGCGCCGATCCGGTTCGGCGCCGCCGAGGTCGCGCACGAACACCCAGGCCCGCGACGTACCGGTGCCGATCTGCGCGAGGCGCTCCAACTCGGGCCACGTGCACGGCAGCAGGACGTCCTCCGGCACGGCGTACGGCGCCGGCCGCCAGGAGGCCGCCCGCGGGGCCCGGTCCTCACGGCGCACCCGTACGCCGATCACCGGCCAGGGCCCGCCGGCGAGCGCCGGGTGCCCGATCTCCTCCCCCGCCACCCGCTCCTCCGTACCGCTCGACCCCGGTCATCGCAGTATCGCCGCCGGCCCCCGCCCCGCACCGGGGTTCGCGAACACCTGGCCGCCGCGGCCGGCGCCGGGTGTTGCCACCTCCCTGGCAACACCCGGCGGCGCGGGAACGGGCGGCCGGGGTGTTCGTGCAGACAGCAATGGCCGCCCGGGCCTGGGGCCCGGGCGGCCAGGGGGACACCCGTTGCTGCGTGCGGGGGGCCTCAGCGGCCGGGCCCGCCCACCGTGCGCGCGGGTGCTTCAGGTCGCCGTCATGCTGCGCGGGGCCGGGGGGTTGTCGCCGACGAAGCGCAGGATCCAGGGCGGGACCTGCCCCATGTCGGCGTGCTGGGACGTCCAGATCTGACGGACGGTGCGCCAGCCGGTGATGCCGTCGGCGCGCACCTCGTGCCCGGTCACCTCCATGCTGTTCCAGCAGGGTGCGTCGTCGCCGGCCTGGAACCAGCGGGCGCGGAGCCTGGTCGGGCGGAACGTCGCCTCGTCGGCGGTGAAGTCGGGGCCGCACCGCTCGCCCTGCCACAGCCGCTCGTAGGAGTTCTGCGGAGGCTTCGGCTGCCCCGTCTTGTCGAACCACACCACCTCGTCGAACCGCTCCATGGTCAAGCGCGGAGCGAACTGCTCGGGTTCGGTCTGTGCGTCGGTCGGCTGGGTCATGTGCTCGTGTCCTCCTGGTGGTTCGGGATCGCAGCGTCGCGGGACGCGCTCGCGCGGTTGCCCCGTGGCGGCCGGCCCGCGGTCGTGCGGCGGGCCGGCCGGGGCCTTGTGGGGCGCGGCTCACGGGCTGGCCGAGCGGGGCTACTCCCCGCCGGGGTGGAAGGTGGTGGTGCCCCGGGCGAGGTCCACACGGATGAACTCGCCGAGCCGGGGGCGGTAGTGCACGCTCAGCACGTCGAGGTCGACGTCGAGGCCGTCGAGGTCACGCCGGAAGATGCTGCCGACGTACTGGTCCTGCGCCCCGGAACCGTGTTCCCTTACGCAGCTCGCGCGGGCGCCGAACCCGCGGGTGCGGGGGTCGTACCGGAACAGCACCTCGACGACCTCGTCCACCCGGGAAGTGTTCAGCGCGAGCCCTTCCCGTACCCGGGAGGGGAGCAGTGCCTCCACGCGCTCGGCTGCGGCCCTGCGGGCGGTCCTGGCTTCCACGGGGCCCTCATCTCGTCGTCGGGGCGCAGCTGCGGCGGGGCGGGCGGTTACTGGGCGTGGGGGTGGAACGCGGCCAGGGGCTCGGGGAGCTGGCGGGTGTAGATGCCTTCGAGGCCGGAGGGCGCGATCAGGCCCCAGGTGAAGGTGTCGGTGTCGGTGTCGGCGTAGAACTGGCCGCGCCGGGGGTGGGGGGCCGTGTACGGGCGCAGGATGCCGACGCCGTAGACCTCCAGGGTGCCGTCGAGGAATCCGTCCTGCTGGGCGTCGGTGGCGTCGGGGCCGTACTTGTAGAACGTCTCGTCGGCGACGACGGCGAGGACGGGGGTGAGGTCGTCCGCGACGGGGCCGAACATGCTGTGCCAGTGGGCCAGGTCGGCCATCGCCTCCGCGCGGCTGGAGCGGGTGGAGCGGTAGCGGACGCCGTCGCGGTGGTCGGGGACCTCGTCGGTGTCGTACAGCCACGCCTCGACCTGGTGCTCCGCGTACATGCCGTTGCCGTTGTGGCGGCGGCGCAGGAACCCGAACGGCTGGCCGTCGACGGGGACGGGGTGGCGCTCCGTGCAGACCTCGCAGGTGATCCCCACGTGGCGCAGGACGCGCTGGAGGCGCGGGAAGCGGGCGAAGCGGGTACCGCAGTTGCAGCAGGTGTACACCTCCCAGCTGGAGGGGTTGGCGACCGTGTCGTGGTTGCACCGCGGGCACGAGGCGGAGGTGTTGCTGTTCCAGTCGAGGACCATGCGGGATTCCTTCGGTAGGGCGGGGCGGAGGGCGGCGCGGCGGGCGTCAGGCGCGGGTGTAGGGGCCTCGGAAGCGGGCGGGGATGCTGGCTGCCGGGGCCCCGGCAGCGGGGAGGTCGGCCGGGGCGTTCTCGCGGTCGTGCCAGAGGCCGAGGGCGATCTCGTCGGTCTCGGCGTCGCGGGCCTCGCGGGAACCCCAGGCCGACACGGTCACATCGCCCTCGGTGAAGGTGGCGACGCCGTACAGGACGTCGAGCGGGCAGTCGTAGTGGGCGACCACGATGTACGGGTAGGCGCCGAGGTCCCAGCCGTCCGCGCCCCACTGGGGGACGTGCTTCCAGCCGATGGGCAGCTGCCTGATCCAGTCGAACCCGTCGCCCTCGTAGAAGTCCTCCGGGTAGTCCGGCAGGGCCTCGGCCGGAAACTGGTCATCGGGGAAAAGCGGGTGCGGCATGTGGTGGTCCTCCGTGATTTCCCTGCGGCCTTGTGAGAACTAATTTACACACATCCGCTCGCCCGAGTCAAACTTTAATGTGTCATGTGGAAGAGAGGTCGCGCGGTGGGCCCGTCATCGCCGGGCGGCCCTCCATCACAGCCGCGCGCGGGGCTGTCGAGGCGCGGCGCCCGTCGCCGCCGGACTGCAACGCGGGCACGCAACGCGCGGGCACACGGCCACCCGATAGTGGTTTACGCAGGTAGAGGGCGCAACGCGAGGTCCCGTTGCATCGGGCGTTGCAGTCCCGACCCCGGCCGTGTTGCAGGGTGGCGGCGCGGGGATGCGCGGGCGCGGCGGCGGCCGGCGATGGCGGGGCGCCGTGCGACGCAAGGGCGTCCATGATCCATCATTGACACATTAAAGTTTGACTCTGCCGGGGGTATAGGTGTAAATTAGCTCTCATGAGGGAGGGGGAAACGCCCCCGATCCCCGCCACCGAGAGGGTCACCCATGAGCATCGCCATCGCCCGCCCGGCCGCCTACCGCGTCCTGCCGGTCCTGCGCATCGCGGCCCTGGTCCTGGCGTTCCCCGCCCTGTTCAGCGGCGCCCCTGCGCTCCTGGTCCTGGCGCTGGTCACCATCGGCGGCCTGGGCGTCTGGATGCTCGCCATGGCCCTCGGCAAGGGCGGCGCCCGCCCGGGCACCCTCCCGAGGCGGGCCACCCTCGCCCTGATCACCGACGGCCTGGCCATGATCGCGGCGGCGGGCTTCTTCATCGGCGTCCTGACCACCGGCAGCGTCATCGACGCCGCAAAGACCTTCCCCGGCTTCCTCGCCATCGCCCTCTTCGGCGGCCTGAGCTTCCTGCACCACAAGGCCCACCGCGCCACCCGCCGCAACCGCCGCCGCTGACCCGGCCGGGCCGCGCCCCCGGGCGCGGCCCAACCCAAGCCCCCGCCGGGGCGCACCACCGCGCCCCGGCCCCGCACGGCTGCCGAGCCCGGGCTGCCGCCTCGCACCCCGCCCAGATCTCTCGGGAGAAGCCATGACCAGCAGCGACAAGACGTCCCGCGTCCGCATCAACCCGCGCGACACCACCACCGAGCCCAAGCCGACCGGCCGGCCCACGCCGCCCACCGCAAGCTCCCGCGTCCGTATCAACCTCGGCGGCCGCAAGAAGTAGCCGCCCCTGACATCCCCTCTCCCGGCCTGTACTGCGGGCAGGGTCCAGCACGCCGACCCGGGGCGCGACCCGCCCAACCCCAAGCCCCCGCCGGGGGCACAGCACCGCACCCCCGGCCCCGCCCGGAGGGAAGCCCCGATGCGCACGCTCACACTGGCCGACAACCCCGCCACGTTCCTCCTGACTCCGCGACCGGCCACGAAGTCCCAGTACCTGGTGTACGAGCCGCTGCCGCAGGGCCTGACCCTTGATGACGCCGTGCTGCTCCACGCGGACCAGGTGCGCGCCGGTGACCTCGTGATCGCCGAGTTCGGCGGCACGGCAGCCGCCCGTGTCTCCGTGCACCTCCCGGCCCCCTACCTGGCAGACCCGCACACCATCTCCGGCTGCCCGTGCGAAGGGTGCAACCGCTGCAAGGACTTCGACGGGGCCGAGCCGCACACCGTGCCCGGCCGCGACACCCGGTGGGTCTGCCTGGCCCCCTCGGAAGGCTACGAGCCATGCGCCGTCTACGCCGTCCCCGCGCCGCTCGCCGTCATCCCCGCCGCCGTCGTCCAGGCCCGCACCGGACAGCCCACCCCGTAGGCCGCACGGCCGGGGCGCAGCACTGCGCCCCGGCCCCTCACTCCGGAGACACCTTGAACCACACCGCAGAGTCCACCCCCCGACGCACCCCCGAGCAGGTCATCGCCCACCAGGTGAAGGTGATCGGCACGGCCGTTGACCACCTGGACGCCACCGACCGCACCACCCTGCTCGGCCAGCTCGCGGACACCACCATCCGCGACCGCTTCAAGGCCGACCCCGAGGCCCTGGCCGAGCTGCTCCGCACGGTCACCGCCGACTCCCCGGCCGGGCTGCGCTACAGCTCCTTCGCCGGTGCCACCGGCCTCCTGCGCGCCGCGGGCAAGACCCCGCCGCAGTAGGGGGCGCCGCAGCCCGCCAGGGCGCCAGGCCCCCTGTCCCCGGCCGAGCAGACGGCCGGGAGCCGCTGCCACTGCGCGGTGGCGCGGGGCACCCAAGCGACCGATGAACGTGAGGAGTCCGATCACCATGAACACCCCTGTGCCGAGGACCGGCAAGAAGAACCGCCGCAAGGTCAAGAACGCCCGCACCGGCACCGTCGGCAGCAAGATCCTGCCGGGCCGCTACAGCGACGAGGGCGAGAAGGGCCCCTGGTTCCGGCGCCTGGTCCGCCGCAGTGAGAACCGGCAGTGGCGCAGCGAGGCGGTGCGGGACCTGCCCGCCGGCCCCCTGGCCGCCGACGACGAGGACCTTCCGCGCTAGCGGGCCCTGCCGCACCGCCCCCGCCCCCGCCCCCGCCCCCGCCGCCGCCGCCGACCGACTGGAGACCCGCACTGATCTACACCGAAGCCCAGGACCTGTACCCCGGGGCCGTCGTGATGAACGGCCCGCGCCTGGACACCGTCGCCGCCGTCACCCGCGAGGGCACCCCCTTCGGGCCGGCCGTCCGCCTCACCTTCGAGCCGGCCGAACCCCACACTCCGGGCCGCACCTCCCGGCACGAGCCCGACGAGCAGTTGCTGACCACCGCCGTGCCGAAGGTGGCGTGGGAGATCCGCTACCACCACCGCCCCGGCCAGTACCTGCGCGGCACCCCGGCGCAGCACTCCTCGCGCCTGTCCGCCCTCTACACGGTCCGCGACTTCTACGCCCACCGCGCGCCCCACCTGGTCGTCGACGAGATCGTCGAGGAGCACTCGGTGACGACGTACACCCCCATCCAGCTTCAGGACCTGCCCGGGCCGGGCGAGCCCACCCCGGCCCCGCCCGGCGAACGCGGCTACCGGGGCTACGGCCTGCACCGGCTCGGGCCCCCGGTCCTGGCCACCGGCGACGCCGTCCGCGCCCGCCTCGCGGCGCTCCAGGAACTCCACGTCCGCGAGCACGGCCCCGTCCGCGAGGACCGCGGCGTGAGCGTCCGCCAGCCCGCGGAAGGCGACTTCACCACCTGCGGCCGCTGCGTCACCGGCCCGTACGGCGCGACGGTCTTCGAGGTCACCATCGAACGGACCTACGACCGGGTGACCCTGGACGACCTCCCCGCCGGCTGGGACTACGAGCTCGGCCCCGAAATGGCGTACGCCCGCCACCAGCTGCTGCGCTCCGCGCGGCCGGCCGTGGCGCACCGCGCCGCCTGACCCGGCCCCGGCGCCGCCCCACCGATGCGGGCGGCGCCGCCGCGCCCCTCCCCCACCGCCGACCCGAAGGAGACAGCTTGCTGTACGCCGACGAGACCAGCAGCGACGCCCTGGAACCCATCTACGCCCACCGCCGGGACGTCGACCTCGAGATGGCCGAGATGCACGCCGCGGCCGACGCCTGGCACGCCGTGCGCGACCGCGGGTACTGCAACCACGGCTCCGCCACCGGCTACCGCAACCCGCCCGTCTACGAAGTACAGAAGCTCCTCAAGCCCGGCCAGCTCATTTGCACCGCCGGCTGCGGAACGATCTTCACCGACGACGAGGACTGGTACGCCCAGCTCGACGACCCGATGGCCAACCCCCGCCCCCTGCCCGGCCACCCCGCCCACACGCCCGCCCTGGCCACCGGCCCGGCAGGCACGGCGGCCGCTGCCACGTCCTGAACTGAACGCCCCGGGGCACGGCCCCGGCCGGGCGCAGCGAGCGCCGGCCGAAGACGGCCCGCGCGCAGCCGTCCGCCCCGGGCCGTGCCCCGGGCCCGCCCACCGCGCCTCAACCCGACCGCCCAGGAGCCGCCATGAGCCGCCAGACCCCCAGCCCGCTCGAACACCACAGCCTCCGCACCTCGGACCGCACGGCCCACGACCTGGCCACCAGCTTCCGCACCGCGTTCGGGCTCGACCTCGGGCCGCACTACCAGCGGGGCGACGTCTGGACCTCAGACCAGCGCATCGCGCTCGTCAGGTCCTGGATGACGGGAACCCCGACCGGCGTCGTCATCCTCAACGACCGCTCCACCCCCCAGTGGAAGGCCGCCAACGGCTACGACCCGACCGACCGCGACGAGCCCGTGTACGCGTGCATCGACGGCCGGCAGCGCCTCACCACCGCGCACCGCTGGTTCGACGGCGACCTGGCCGTGCCCGCCAGCTGGTTCCCGGACCAGGACGTCACCGCGACCGAGGAGACCGCGGACGGCCCCTACGTCCGCATCACCGGCCTCACCGACGTGGCGCGCCGCAAGTTCGGCAACCGGGCGCACCTGTCCGTCGCGGTCGCCAAGGTCGCCACCCTCGCCGAGGAGGCCGAGATCTACCTCCTGGTCAACGGCGGCGGCACCCCCCAGACCGCGGGCGACCTGCGCAACGCCGCCCGCGTCGCCGGCCAGGCCGTACGCAAGGCGGCGCCGTGAGCACCCCCGCACGGCCCCAGCGCCGGCTCACCGACGCCGACCGGGAGACCATCCGCGGCGTACAGACGCTGGCCCTGCACCGCATGCTCCACCTCGGCCTCGTCGACCCCGTGCCCAAGCCCTCCCCCATGGACGAGGAGGAGGGCGCCTGGGTACGCGAACACGTCTGGCCGGCGTTCCTCCACCACATCGACGACAGCTACGCCTTCGGCTTCTGGCGGTGGTCCTACTGCGAGAAGGGCACCTGCTGGAACTGCCTCGCCGGCGACTGCTCCAAGTGCATGCACCGGCAGAAGGGCCGCCCCGACGCCTGCGACAACACCGCCACGGTCCACGACCAGCACGGCCGGCACGTCGCCGAGCTCATCCTGCGCCCCGGCGGCGAACCCTGCGTGTGGTCGTGCCGCTGCCCCTGCCCCAAGACCGGCGCAGCACCCGCACGCCGGCCCGACCCGGCCAAGAAGCCGCGCCCCGAGCACACCCGCCCCACCGGCACCCGGCGCAGCAGCGGCCGCGGCCAGGCGGCCCTGCCCGGGCTGTAGCCCGGGCCCGGGTGTCCGGCGCCGCCGCTACGATGGCGGGGCACCAAGGGCAACCGCGCCGCGCCCGGTCCACCACCCCGACGCCCACACCGCCGGGGGGACCCAAGACGTCTGAGACTCGCGCGAGTGATCTCGGCATGGCCTCATCCACCCTTGGACCGGCCGGCGCGTGTGGGGCAGCAGGCCGAACGAGGACGTGGAACACCATGACCGACCCCCGCAACCGCCAGTACAACCGCGCCGTGCGCGAGTACCAGCGGGCCCACCCCGGAACCACCCTTCCCGAGGCCCGCGAGGCCGTCGCCGCCCGCGCCAGCCGCCGGCAGCACCTCCCGGCCCGGATCCCGGCCGCTCCCCTGCCCGAGCCCGGCGAGACGCTCGCCGGCTACGTCAAGCGCGTCGCCACCGCGGCCAGCATCCACCGGCACCGGGCCATGGAGCTCCTCGGCCTCGAGCCCGGCACCTCCGCCACCGAGCGGCTGGACGAACTCGCCGCCGGCCTGCCCGAGGCAGCCGTCCGGGCCCTGTGCGCGGCAACCGGCATGACCCCCGACCAGGCCCACGCCCTCACCGCCCCGGCCGCCTCCGCCAGCAGGATCCCGGCCCTCGCAGACCAGGAATGGGATCTGGTGAGCTACAAGTCCACCCGGGAGCACGGCAAGACCTCGACTTCGCTCCTGAACACCGTGACGCTCCTCGCCGCCCGCATGGCAGGTCTCCCCGTCATCGACCAGCGGGGCGGAGAAGGCAAGACCGCTACGGACGCCGGTCCTGCGATCGCCCACTTCCTCGGCCCCGGCGCTCCGTCGGCTGTCCTGGTCGACACGGACCCGCCCCGCAACCTCGAATGGGCCGGCCCGGCTCCCGCGCCCGAGTACACGCCCGTCCTGATCGACCCTCCCTGGCCGTCCGACGGGAAGCCGCTGCCCACGGACCCCGACCTCTTCGACGCGGTCGCTCGGGAACTCGGCCTCGACACCGGCGCCCGGCCGTCCAAGAAGCCCGGCACGCGCCCCCGCAACGACCGCACCTAGAGAAGCCCCCTCCCCGCCCCCGGTCCTCCGCCGGCCCCCGTCGGCGAGCACCGGGGGCGGGCGGCGGGTGACTGAGGAACCGGGCCGGCCGGGCCCGGCGGCGTACGCCACCACCGCCGCGACGGCCCGACACCGCCGACGCGCGGGCGCGGAATGCAACAACACCCGCCACGGGCCTCCGTGGCGGGTGTTCTCGCAGGTCAACCGTGCAACACGGGGCGCTGTTGCACCCCGCGTTGCAGAGTCCGGGCCCGCACGTTGCAGCCGGCGCCCGTACGCCCGGGGGCCTCGTGCCGCCGGCAAGAAGTGCCCGAGCCTCCCGGCGGCGGTGAGGCGCCGGCCGTCGGCGGGCGCCGAGCTGGGCGCGCATCGGCGCTGCTCGCGCCGGGGACACCACGGGCCCGCCCGACACGGAGCGGGGCGGGCGGCGCGGTGGCGGGAGCGGAGCAGATCCGGGACGGCTACCGCGGACCGGGGAGGACGACGATGTCGTCCGCGGCAACGCCGTGGTGCACTGCGACGGCCGCCTCGGCGGTCCCGGCGATCTCGAACAGGCCCTCGCGGATGAGGTCGTCGAGGGTGGGGACGAGGTAGGTGACGCGGCTGCCCAGCGGCTGGGATCCGTGCTCGGCGTCCAGGCCGAGCACGGGGAACGGACCGGCCTGGCGCAGCAGGTCGAAGCCGTCGCTGACCCAGAAGGACTCGGCGCCGCCGTCCTGGGGCCGGATGCTGAAGCCGTCGCCGGTGGAGAAGGAGCGCAGGCGGCGCGAGCGGTAGGCGGCGGCGACGTCGCGGTCTGCGCCGTCGAGCATGTCCAGGTCCGCGTTGAACAGCGCGACGGCACGCCAGAGTTCGGTCTCCGCGTCGGAGCTCGCGGCGGGGTAGGAGAAGACGCGCAGCATCGGGTGGTCGGGCTGGAAGCCGAAGAAGTGGTCGCGGCCGGTGTTGTGCCAGACAGTCACGTGCATGGGGCGGATGGGTCCTTTCCGGAAGCAGCCAAGCGGGCGAGGGGGCGGCGGCCCGGCGGCCGGCCGCGGCAGCCGTACGGCTAAGTGACGGGCGCCGGGGCGGGCGTGGCGGCCGCCAGGGCCCGGTTGGTCAGGGGGTGCGGGCGGCGAGCAGGGCGTGGCCGCAGCTGCGCATCCACTCCTCGTAGGCCGCGTGGTCGGGGTTGGCGGGCGCGGTGGGCCATACCCGGCGCCACCGCGGGCGGCGGCCGGGCGGGGCGAGGACCTGGTCGAGGCGGTCGTGGTCGGCGCCGTCGCCAGGCAGCCAGTGCTCCAGCACGACCAGGGGGCCGGGCAGGCGGGCGGTGAGCGCGGCGGTAATCTCCTCGGCCGCGTTGGTGATGCTCACGCCGAGGCCCCACTCCGTCACGATCGCCAGGTGACCGCCCTCGGCAGTCCGCCACACCCGCAAGGCCGCCAACCCTCCCCCGCCCGCGCAGGACGAGGAGAAGGTGAAGGCCGGATCGTCGACGAGGACGTCGTGCGGGTCGAGGACGTGCGGGAGCGCCGGGAAGGCGTCGGCAGGCAGAGACACGGTGCACTCCTTCGGGGAGGTCAGGCCGCAGGGGAACAGCGCCCTGACCGGGGCGGGACCGCGGCAGGGCGCTCGGGCTGGATCAGGCGATGCGCTCGACGTGGGCGAAGACCACCGCGCCGGGCGCGTCGCCGTTGAAGCCGCGTTCGCCAGTGTGGTGGGTGAACCGGTACGTCCCCGGGGTGATGTCGACGACCGAGACCGTCCAGCCGAGGGTGTCGGGGTCGCCGCCGCGGGACTTCCAGTGATCGAAGTCCGCGATGGAGTAGGCCCACAGGTCGGTCACGATGCCCGCGAAGCAGTCGTCCTCGGGCAGGTCGGGGTTGTCGTCCTCGTCGTAGCCGGGGCGGGCGACGACGTAGGTGTCCGGGCCGGTGCGGTACAGCCCCGGGCACGAGTTGCCGACTGGGCCGTACGCGCAGCCGGCGGCGGCCATGGCCCGGATGGCCTCGGCCTGCCCCAGCGCGGAGTTGTAGGAGGCGAGTCCGGAGTCGTCGTAGCTGTAGAGGGGGCTCAGGCCGTCGGTGACGACGATCTTCCCGGAGGGGACCTCGAGCGTGATCTCGGTGGTCAGGCCCTCCGGGTAGGGGCAGGGGTTCTCAACCTTGATGGCCGTGTCGGTGACCTGGTACTTCGGGCGCTCGTCGCAGACCCCGCAGCCGTAGGCGACGCCCGAGACCTGGGGGATTCCCGCGAGGAAGTACACCTCGGCCTCGGTCTTCCCCGAGAACGACAGGATGTGGCCGTTCGCCTCCAGGGGCAGGGTCTTGGGCTCGGTGATCTCGAAGTTCACGGTGCGGGGTGCTCCTTGGCGTCGGGGGTGCCCGCTGGACGGGCACGGGGAGGGGTTGAACGGGGCGCAGCATTACGGCCGCGGCCGGCATCCGCTGGGCTCGGGACGGATCGCGGGCCCGGGGTCAGCCGTCGCCGCCTTCGAAGATCACGGTGTCGATGCGCAGCCAGGTCAGGACCGCGGCGACGGCGGCGACGAGCGCGGTGATCGCCGGGTCCTTGGTCAGGAGGTAGGTCACGGCGCCGGACAGGGCGCCCAGGGCGAGACCGAACAGGAAGCGGCGCATGCGGGTGCCCTTTCGGTGGGAGTGGTGGGTGGGGGCGGTGTGCCGGGGTCAGGCCGCGGGCGAGGAGCCGGGGTTGCGCCGGACGCGGTAGGCG
The DNA here is from genome assembly GCF_044769045.1 of Streptomyces sp. NPDC090741. Classification (NCBI taxonomy): domain Bacteria; kingdom Bacillati; phylum Actinomycetota; class Actinomycetes; order Kitasatosporales; family Streptomycetaceae; genus Streptomyces; species Streptomyces sp. NPDC090741. The sequence goes on from NZ_JBIVXF010000011.1 coordinate 23,208, forward strand.
AGGTTGCGGCGTGGGCGTCGAAGCAGCGCTCGCACACCCCACGGGCCACCGCGTTGGCGGTGCAGGTCGCCCACTGGCACTCGTACGCCTCGCTCTGCGCGGCGTCCAGGGCACGGACCGCGGCGACCGCGGCGACCGGGTCGGCGGCCAGGAGGCGGGCCTGCTCGGCGGCCGCGGCCGGGTGGGTGTGCTCGGCCAGGGCGTAGCCGTGTCGGGAGTCGACGACCCGGTGGCCGCCGGCGGCGGCCACGACCGTGTACGGCGCGGCCGGAGCGGGAGTCTGGCGGGATGCCGGCATGGGCGAGACCTCCAAGGGCGGGGTGCGGGGGCGCGGCGGCCCAGGGCTCGGGGCGGCCGGGTCTCAGGTCAGGTCGGCGAGGAGCGCGGTGGCGTTGTCCACGTAGCGGTGCTCGTGGGGCGACAGCTGGGCGCGGGAGGTGTCGACCGCGAGGTCTACGAAGCCGCGCACGGCCCCGGTCACGCGGGCGACGCGTCGCGTTCGCCGGAGGTTGCTGGGCGGTGAAATGGCGGCGGTCCGCGGCCGGGCACCGTCACCGGCGGCGGTGGCGGCCAGTGACGGTGCTGACGCGCTCGTGCAGGGTGTACGCACCGCGCGTGGTGACGTCGCCGGAGACCGTGTTCGCGTCGATCAAGCCGGTGGCGATGGGGGTCGCGGTGACGTGGACGTCGCCGGAGATGCTGTTGAAGCGGAACTCCGAGCCGTTGTACGCGCCGATCTCGATGTCGCCGGAGACGGTGTTGACGTCGAGGCGGGCGTCGACGCGGTCCACCTCGAAGTCGCCGCTGGTGGTGTTGCCGCGCAGCGTGTGCACGCCACGGGCTTCGACGTCGCCGGAGAGCGAGTGGAAGTCCAGGACCTGGAGGTCACCGTCGACGGTGAGGTCGGCGGTGGTGGTCTCCATCCGGATCGAGGACTGGTCGCTGGGCAGCGTCACGTCGACGGTGATGGTGCCCATGCCGCCGCCGGAGACGACGGTGCCCTCCGGGGCGACGACGCGGCCGCCGGAGACGATCTTGCGGCCGCCGATGCTGATGTCGTTGCCGCTGATGTGCATGCCGGTCACCGAGCCGGTGATGACGCCGAAGTTCTGGGCGACCACCCTGCTGTTGCCGCTGAAGTTGAAGGTGGAGCTGCCCATCGTCATCGTGTTGCCCGCGACCTCGGGGACGCGGATGGTCAGGCAGTTCAGGGCCTTGTGGGTACTCTCCTTCATCGTGGTGCCGCGCACCGCGTCGGCGAGGGGGCCCTCGTCGTCGCCCGTGCTCACCGTGACGACCGCGTTCTTCAGCGTCGGGTCAATGGTGACGTTGACCGTGCCGAAGTGGCTGATGACGTCGGTCCACAGGGCGCCGGTGGCGGTGGCGGTGAAGGTCTGCGAGGTGGTCAAGACGGACTCCTTTGGCTGGAGAGTGCGAAGGCCGGGTGACCCGTCGTCGAAGGGGATCGACGAACCGGGTCAGGTCAGGTCGGCGAGGAGCGCGGTGGCGTTGTCCACGTAGCGGTGCTCGTGGGACGGCAGATGTGCGCGGGAGGTCTCGACCGCGAGGTCTACGAAGCCGCGCACGGCCCCGGTCAGCGGGTCGTCGTCGAGCTCGGCGAACAGGTCGTGTCCGGTGTCCTCGTGGGGCTCGTAGGCGCCGTCGGAAGCGAGCAGGAGGCGGCTTCCCTGGGTGACCTCGACGGTGACGGTCTCGATCGCAGGGTGGTTGTAGGCGTCGCGCAGCTCCTGGTCGGTGTGGGGAGAGCCGAGGCAGGAGGTGATGACGTTCCGGTTACCGCCGCCGCGGGACGCGGTCGGGGGGTAGACCCGGCGCAGGTTGTGGTCCTCGGTCAGGCGGGCGGCGATCCCGCCGCGCAGGAGGTAGGCGCGGGAGTCACCGGCCCAGGCGACCGAGAGGGGCTTACCCGGAGCAGCGACGGCGACGACGGCCGCGGCCGAGGGCATGTAGCGGCGGAGGTAGGGGTCCTGCCGGTCGGGGTCCGCGGCGTACCCGGCGTAGACGGCGCGTAGCCCGGCCTCGGCATCACCACGGTGGGCGGCGGCGCGGGCGAGGCGGACCGCGGCCCGGCGGGTCCAGTCGCGCACCTTCTCGCTGGAGCCGATCCCGTCGAGCAGGACGAAGGCGCGAGCCCCTGAGGGGGCAGTGCGTACGGCGGTCGCGTCGCACTGGGCGGAGCGGCCACCAATGTTCTGAACCGCGGCGTAGGTACGCATGAGACGAGCTCCGTTCGTCGTCCGTGATCAGGGAAAGGCCGGGCGCAGAAGCCCCGCACGAACGGCGGCCCCTCGGGAGAGATCAACACCCCCGTCGCAACTAATTTACACCCATCCGAATCCTATTTCAACTTTTATATGTCACACGAGAGGAAGGGGCATGCCCCGGCCCGGTCCGCCGCCCCAGCGCAACACGGGCCGCAACACAGGAACCCCGCCTCCCGCGACGGGCATTCACCCAGGTCAGAGCCGCAACACGGGCCGTGTTGCACGGGTGCGTTGCAGCACGGACCGCTGGCGGCGAGCGCCGGGCGCACGGACGCGGGCGCGGACTCGGCGTACGGCAGCGGCGACCCGCGCGGTACATCCGGGCCGACCGGCCCCTCCCACCGACAGGGCGCCCAGCGGCGCCCGGCCGGGCCGGCAGACTCGGCTCCTGTCCACAGGGCCACGACCCCACTCTGTGCCGATGAACGACGCTCACCGCCTCTTCGCACTGCCCGACCACCGCCGCCTGGACCTGACCGCCCGGTATCCGCACGTCTCCGAACAGCGGCTCTCCGACGCCCTCGAGCAGGCCCTCCAGCGCACCGGGGCCGCGTGTCCGCGGCTTGACAAGCGCCGCGGACACCTCCCGACCACCGCGATCCTCGGCACGGACGAGCGATGGCACCTGCGCCTGGGCAACGCCGTGATCTGCTCCGTACCCGTCCGCACCCAGCTCAGCCACGACACCGTCCCGGCCCGGCCCGGCGACGTCATCCACCACGCGCAGCACTTCGGCTGGTGGACGAACGGGCACACCTACCGGGTCGAGAACACCGGCCGCCCCGGCAGCACCGGCTGGACCGAAGCCGAATGGGACGTCACCCTCACCTCCGACGAGCAGCGGCCCGACCTCGTACCGCCCGAGCACCGGTGCCAGGTCAACGTCCACGAAGGCGACTGGGCCCCCTACAGCAACGGGCCCCGCAGCAGCTGGCGCGCCCAGTACCGCAATGAGTACATAGCCGCCGGCGGAGACTTGTGCCACGCCTGCCGCACCAGCCTCGCCCAGCACCTCGACTACGACCGGCACACCCATCTCATCCGCGGCGTGCTCTGCAAGGACTGCAGCACCCACATCACCACCTGCCCCCACCCCGCCGGATGCCACTGGGCCGACTACCTCAACAACCCGCCCGCCAGCCACCTCCGCCGCCGCTACCACGTAGGCGGCAACCGCGACGACCGCAAACACCACTCCCCCGGCCAGCCGGCCGCCTGACCCCCGCGCCCGCCGGGCGCGGCACCAGGGCCCCACAGCCAGGGGGACACCACGGCCAACGGCTCCGGGGGCCCGTCCAGGCCCCCGCCCAACGCACGGCCCGGCGGGACGTACGCACCCGCCGGGCCGGCGCCCTGCGCCCAGACCGCGGCCGCGGACACCGGGCCTCCGCAGCCGACCAGCTCCACTGCGGTCGGCTCACCGCCGGTTGCTCCGCGGCGTCTTGAGGCAGTACCCGATCCGCGCGAGAAGAGCCCCGAGGACGAAGCTCACCGCGACCCACGTACCGGCGAGCGCGAAGGAAGCCGACAGGCCACTCACCGCGACCCCCCGGCGGCGGCCGCGCGGGCACGACCGGCAACGGTGTTCAGCGGCGGCAGCACACCGGCGGCACACCGGCGGCGAAGGACAGAAGTGATCATGCGGCACAGCCTCACCCCAACGGCCTGTGGACATAGTCCGGACCCCGGCGCCCGGGCGGCACCCGCCGGCTCCATCCCGACCGCCAACGCAGCCAGCAGCAGCCGTCGGGGAGCAGCAGCCCACCGGACAGCAGCACCGCCCCGGCACCCGGACGGGCAGCACGAACAGCAGCCCAGGAGCAGCACCTCGGGATCGAGCAGCAGCCCACCGAGCAGCATCAGCAGCACCCGCCCCACCTGCTACACCCTCACCGCCCGGCCGAGCAGCACGAACAACAGCAGCACGAACAGCAGCAGCCCACCGAGCAGCACCCGACCAACCCCCCGACGGTGAGCAGCACGCCGCGGCGACCCCCGGTCCACCGCCCCCGCCCACACCCAACCCCGGACCCCGGACCCGCGGCGGCGACCCGGCACGCGACGGCGACGGCCGGCCAACCGAATGTCCGGCCGCCCACGACACGCAGGCGTCCGTCGAAGGACCGGCGTCGAGCTCGGGGTGGGCGGCGAAGGACGCCGCCCACCCCGGCCCACGGGCCGGCCACCAGCCCCTGGCCCCACCCGAACCCGGCCATCCGGTACCCGGCGCCGCGCGCCGGCCTAGCCGAGCCCCACCACCCCGGACCGGCCCCGCTTCCGCACGGCCACGGCCGAACCGCGGAACACGAACGACGACCTCCACACCCCCAGCCCCACCCCCGGCCGGCACCAGGACGAACCCCGCGACCGGACACCGACGCCCAGGCCGAACACCCCGGCCAAACCGCCGACCACCTCCTGGACGCCGCCCCCTCGTGGCAGGCCCCCACCCCGCAACACCCACCGCAACACGACCCCCACACCCACCACCACGACCAAACATGCAGGTCACAGCCGCAACAACCCCACCATTGCACCCCCGTGTTGCACACCCGCCGGGCAGGACCCGGACCCGACCACCCACGAACCAGGCACGGCGCCGGACACCGAGACCGCCACCACGGCCCCCGCCCCCACCAGGGGCCACCACGAAGGCCGGACACCGTGACCGGGCCCACCCCCGCAGCCGGACCGGACGGACACCAGGGCAGCCGGCCCGAACGGCGAGGCCGACGCCAAGGACACACGCCGGCCCCCCGGCCAGAGGGCCGCCAGGAGCGGCCGGCCGCGGCCAGCCCGAACACCGAAACCCGAACAGCCCGGCACCGCGCAGGAGCAGAACACGGACGCCGGAGCCGAAACAGCCTCACGCCAGGCACGAACCGGACCGATCCCGCCCCCGACACGAGGCCGGTACGGCCGAGCGGGACCTCCACCCCACCGGGCAAAACCAGGGTCTGGCGGCGGCCAGGGAGCCGGCCCCCTGGCCAGGGGCGGCCGGGAGCGGGCATCGACGTGGGGTCGGTTCCCGGGCCTGCTGCTGTTCGTCGACATCGGCCGCTGCTGCTGTCCTCACTGCCGGGTTGCTGCTGCTCGTCCGGCTGCTGCCGGCGGGCCACTGCTACGGGTGGCGCTGCTGCGGGTGGTACTGCTGCTCGTCCGCTGCTGCTCCAGGCCGGCGCTGCTGCCCGTCCCCGGTACTGCTGCACATAGTCGTGCTGCTGCTCGCCGGCCGCGCGCTGCTGCTGCCCGTCCCCGGTACTGCTGCACATAGTCGTGCTGCTGCTCGCCGGCCGCGCGCTGCTGCTGCCCGTCGCGCTGCTACCCCAGCCTGGACGTCATGGGCCGATAGCCGTCTGCTGCGCCTAGGCGTGCTGCTGCTTCGGTCCGGGCCCGGAGCACCATCACCCCGCCGACCACGACCCCACCAACCCACCGACAGCCGGCAGCAACAACGCCCCCAGGAACAGCACCAGCAACACAACCACCGACCAACAACGCCGACGACGACAGCGCGGCAAGACGGCAGACACGGCGACCGGAAGCGGGCTCGGCGGCGGACAGCGGCGGACAGCTCCACCGCGCGGCGAGGCGGCGAACAGCGGCCGCAACACGGCAGGCTCCAGCCACGACACCGGACGGCAGGCGGCCGCGGCGGACAGCAACGGACGGGCGCGGAACGGCAGGCGAGCGCCGGGCGGAACGGCGAGCTCCGACAGCCGGCCAGCTCGGACAGCCCCCGCCGAACAACAGCGACAGCGACAGCGCGACGCGGCGGCACCGGCGGGAACGCGGGGCACCGGCGGGAACGGCGGCGGCGGGAACGCGGGGCACGACCACGACCGCACGGCAAGCGGCGAACGAACGAGGGCAGCCAGCCGAGCGAGCCGGGAGCCGCCGTACAGCGGGCGGCCCGAACCGGACCCGCCCACCCGCACGACGACAACCCCCACCCAGCCAGGGGACACCACCCCTCCACCACCCCCTGCCGCACCGGCCGCCGGACAGCAGCCACCCAGCCGACCGCAGCCCGCGCACCCGGGCCGGACCACGACGAAGAACCGGGGGCAGGACACAGCGGCGGGCAGCGAGCAGCAGGAACCCAGGCAGACCCGGAACTCCAGCAGCAGACCCGCGCGGCCGACGCCGTCCGGCGCGCGGCGAACAACGCCGAACACCACCGAACAACGCCGAACACCCCGCTCCCCGGCCGAACAACCCCGCCCCCGACCCGTCACATCAGCCTCCGCAGGCCCCCGGACATCCCGGTCAACCGCTCGCGGACCGGCCATCGACAGCGGAACCCGAGTAGCGGGCCGACGAAGGCGAGGCCCGGGTGCAGCAGCCGGCGGGGAGCAGCGGGAAGCGGACCGGGCCGGACACAGCGGCGGGCACGGCGGCGGGGCACGGCGGCGGGGCACCGGCCTACGGCCGCCGCCGGCGTCCGGGACCGCCGCGACGACCACCACCCCCAGCCCGCCCCGGGCCGGACAACTCCCCCACCAGCACGGACCCGCCGGACAACCCCCGCCCCGAAGCGGACGACTCGAAGACCCACGGCAGCACCCCACCCTCCGGCGTTCAGTCGCTCCAGTCGCTCCCGCGCAGCAGCAGCCCGCCACCGGCCGCCGACCGAACACCAGGACCAGGCCGGCGGCGCAGCAGCCTGAGCAGCAGCCCGCCGAACAGCAGCAGCACCCACCGGCATCCCGCCGAGCAGCACCAGGAGCAGCCCGAGGAGCAGCACCCCGGGATGTAGCAAGCGGGCGGCGGAGCGGAGCGCAGGCCAGGGCGGTGCGGCGCGCAGGCCGGGGCGGTGCGGCGCGGAGCGCAGGCCGGGGCGGACGGGCAGGGGCGGGCGGGCAGGGGCGGGCGGGCAGGGGCGGGCGCAGCCGACGGCGGCGGACCGGCGGCGAGGCGCAGCGACGCGGACGAGGCCAGGCCGCCGCGGACGGCACGACGGGCCGGGCGGGCGCGGCAGGGGGCGGCGGGCCGGGCGGGCGCGGCAGGGCGGCGGAGGCGGGAGGGCGACGCGGGGCGCATCGGAACTCAACTCCCGCTTGAGTTAGCCCGCCCGCTTGCCAGACCTCCTGCCCACGGAATCCCGCCAGCCCGGCCATATCGATCAAGCCGGGCGGCAGGGCCGACTGGACCCCCGTCCCTCCAGGCGCGGGCGCGGCGGCGGACAGGGGCGCGGGGCGGCGGGCGCGGAACGGGGTCAGCGGACCCGAAAGACCGTCCGACACATAAAAGTTGACCGGCGCGAGGTTATTAGTGTAAATTAGTTCCTACGAGCGGCGGACAGCGCGGCACTCCAGGAGGGGGTACACACAATGAACGACATCCAGATCCTCAACGGCATCCTCAGCGCGACTCCCGAGTGCGACCTCGGACGCAGCGGCTGCACGGGCGTGGCGACCGACCGCATCCCGCACCCCACGGGGCGGGCGCTCGGCGAGGACGGCTGGCTCGACGTCTGGGTCTGCGACGGCGACTGCGCATGGGAAGCAGCACGCGACGCATAGAACCCCCACAAACCCGGGACGCCCAACCGGCAGCACCCCGCCACCAACAAAACTGCGAACAGACGCCATTACGCGCCACAGCCTCGACAGCAACCATGACGAACAGCACCCTCCACGGCCCCACGAGCGCACCCCTTTCCGCCTGCGGAGCAGATCCTCCAGGGGTCCGGCGCTCCCAGCCTGACTCTCCCGCCCCGAGAGCCCTCTCTGCGCGGCGGCGCCGCGCGGCTCCCCCACGACACCCCAGGAGCACACATGCCCCCTGCAACCCGCCCGGCCGTCTGGCGATTTGCCGACCGCGACATCGTCCGCACCAGCAGCGGCCGGGCCTGGCACCGGGGCCTGCTGCGCCCCCGGTACTGGGCCATCCCCGGCGGTGACGCCCCGGCCGAACTCGACGACGCCGCAGTGCGCGGCCTGCTGGCCGCCGACCCCCTCACCGCCTTCACGCCGGCCCGACCCGACGCCCACCAGCCCCTGCCCGGCCGCGTGCTGGACACCCCCGACGCCCTGCGCCTGCTCGACATCCGCCCGGCCGCCGGCGCCGTCCTCCACCACCGCTCTTCCCTCGACCGCGTCGGCGCCTTCCTCGGCGACACCACCGGCAGCCCCCGACATCCCGTCCCGGGCCTCCGACCGGCCGACGTACGCACCTCCCTCCAGGGCACCGCGCAGCGCTACCCCGCCGCCCGCATCACCCTGGACCGCACCCACGGCCGCATCCACGCTCGCTACGCCGTCGCACACGCCCTCCACACCCACACCTACGTCCTCACCACCCCCTAACGGCCCCAGAGGTCCGCCAGGGCCTCGGCAAGCCTCCGCGGGTCCGCGCGGGCGCCCGGGCCGGCCCCTCGGGAGCGAGGAGCGCACAATGTCCGTCACCTTCACCGCCGCTTACATCCCCAGCTCGGCGTTCATCATCAGCTGCTGCTGCCCGGCGGCAAAAGCGGCCGCGTCCCCGCACACCACCTATGACGCGGCCCGCGCGGCCTACCCGGACGAGCCCTTCCTGGCCGAACTGCCCGGCTGCGAGTACCCGGGCCGCTGCCACCCGTTCATCATCGGCCTCGACCCGGCCGGCGACGTCCCCGAGGTCAACCTCGCCAACAGCAACGCGCGCCGCGTCCTCGACGCACTCGGCCTGGCCGGCGAACTCGGCGACCTCGCCGGCAGTACGGCCGCCCAAGACTTCCTCGGCCGTTGCCTGATCGCGCTGGCCCTCGAGCCTGCAGACGCAGGAGTACCGCCCGTGCAGGACGGCAGCTTCATCGACTGCGGCCGCCCGGCCGGATACCTCCAGGCACGCCTCACCGAACTCCATGCCCTGGCCGCGTGGTGCGCAGCCCAGGGACGCGCAGTGTCCTGGGCCTGAAGCCCGCCCCAGCCCCGCCTCCTGGACCCCACCGGCGGCGTCGGCATCCGGGTGAGCGCGGCACCCGGGCAGGAGCGGACCAGGGAGCGCGGGCGTGCCAGACGGGGCGCCAGCGACCGCGACGAGGCGGCGGACCGCGCGCCCGTTGCCCGCGAACCGAGCGGCGAGGAACGGCCGGGCGCCGGCCAGAGCGCCACGCAGTACGCCCGCCGGAGCAGGGGCCCGCAGCCTGGGCCCGCAGCCGACCGCCGCTGCGTCTGGCAGCGGCCGGGGCGGCACTGGGCGCAGCAGGACGCCCGGCCGGCCGAGAAGGCCCGGCAACCGCAGGGCGCAGCGGCCCGGACCCGCGGGGCCGGGCGGCGGCCGAGCGGTGGGAGACCTGCCTGCCGGTGCCCCTCCAGGCGCAGCCGGCCAACTCCCGCCGGGCTCGCGAGTGGTTGTTCATACAGGTCAGCGGGGGGACACCACGGTTCGGAGCTTGTAGTTGCCCAAGACCCGGCAGGCCGGACCGCAGCTCGGCAACCCGTACGGTCAGCACGCGAACCGCAGGCCCGCGGGCCTTCAGCGGCGCGGCAAGTTTGACCAGGCGCAGCTGGGCGAAGGCGCCGGCAGTGTCACCGGCGTCGGGGAAGATGCGGGCGGTGGCGGCGCGGCATTCGGCGGCGGACAGCCGCTCGGGGCGGCGAGGCGCGGGCGGGCCCCTCCGCCGCGCGGCCAGCGTGTGCAGTTCGTTGGCTGGGGCCTGCGTGCCGGCGGGCGGTAACCGGGCTGAGCAGCACCTCGTTCACCGGACACGGCGGCATACCCGTCTCGCCGCCCGGACCGACGTAAGGACGAAAGCCCATGCTCGACTTCGCCGAAGTCGTTCGCTTCGACCCCTACGACTTGCACCTCGTGATCCAGACCGTCCGGGACGACCCCTCAGAACCGCCGCCTGCCGTGCAGGCCGTGCTCGACGCCGCGGAACACCTCGCCGCCCCGGCCCTGACCGCTGAACAGCTGTGGCGCCTGACCCATTACGCCGACCCTGCCTCGGTCTACGACCTGTCGCTCACCGACGACACCGCACTTCACGACGAGCGTCTGGCCGCCCACCTCCGCTTGTGGAGCGCAACCCGCGAACAGGCCCCACTGACCACCGCAGCCCTCGAACTCGTAACCCGCACGGAGACCGAGCTCGCCATCCATGCCGCGCGCATCACCAGGACCTGACCAGGCGCGAGGAGGCCGAACGGCAACACCGCGGCGAAGCCACGGCGGAGAGGAGGCTGGCGCGGGCGAGACAGGCCGAGAGTGAGCGCGGACGGGCGGCAGGCGCAGGCGGACGGGACGACGAGCTCGAATGCCCGCTGCCGCGCACGAAGAAAGGACGGAGTACGACGCGGGCAACAGGCGGGCACGGGGCCGGGCGGGTGGTGGGCCGCAGGTGGGGCGGGGCCCGGGTGCGGTGCGCCGGGCACCCGGGCGGTGGCGGGGACGGGGCGAGGCCGGAGCGGGAGTAGGTACTCAGGCCGCCCGAGGCAGAACCTGCTGGGCTGCGACGGCTTTGGTTCGCACCGAGGTGCCTACCTGCGCGGCCAGTGCGAACAGCTCCGCGGCCTCCGCAGCGGAACGCGACGCGGCGGAGCAACCACGGCACCCCCCAGGCCAGGCGTCGCACCGGTGCGGCGCCTGCGCGAGGACCGCGTTGGCACGGGCCAGCAGCAGCTCCGGGAGCCGCGAGTTCCTGCTCACCCGCTCGTCCGCGTAACAGCCGACGCGGGCCAGCAGTCCCGCTGCCAGCCACGGCGCCACGAGCCTCGCCATTGACGTACCGTCGCGGGCCAGAACCTCTTCGTCAATCTCATCAGGCTCGATGTCCTCGAGGTTCCTCGGGTCGTCGTCGATCAACCACTCGAGAAACTCGAAGCGGTACCACCAACGTGCCAGCTCTTTATCCCTTTTGAGTTCCCTCTGGAACCTGCGTGCAGCAGCAGCATTCATGCGCCGATCCTCAGAGCACGGCCCTGTGGATACGGTCCGCCCACCGGCTCCATCCCGCCCAGCCAGCGAAGCCGCAGTCATAGCTCCCCCGGGCCGGGTGGGGCGACACAACGGGGCCGCCGCGGCGGGGCGGGCCCGGCCAGCGGCGGCAGTGATGGGAGCGGGCGGGGGGGCAAGTCGGCGCACCGGCGTACGACGCGGGCAACGGGCGGGAGTGGGACAGCGCAGCGGCCACCCCACGGCAAGGAGGCGGCCAGCGAAAGGCCGGCGGGGCGCTGCGGGACGGCGGAGGAGAGGTCGACCCCTACTGCGTCGTACTGCGCGCCGATGGCGTCAAGCGCCGCATCCCACCCGCCGGGGCCGGCGAAGATGCCGAGGACGCGTTCGCGTTCGCTCGCGCGGGGCCGGACGAGCCATCGGCCGGGCCACGGGGCGGCGATCTCATCCAACTCGGCGAGGATGTCGTCTGGGATCTCGGCGCCGACCTCGACGGCGAGGTCGGCTACGCACACCGGGCAGGTGCGTTCCTTGAGCCAGCGACGCACATGACGTAGCTGTGCCAGTCCGTGAACCCGCACCGGGCGGTGTCGTCGGCGTGGTCGGCGAGCAGGTGCATCATGCCGTCGACCGCGGAGCCGAGGGCGGTCACCCTGATCGGTTCGGCGATCGTCTCGGCCGCAGCCGTGCGCGCCAAAGTTGTTCCTCGTTCCTCTTCCTGTCGGTGCTGGTGGGGCCCTTGCCGGTGCCGGGCCCTGACTGCGGGCCGCATCGATCAGGTCGGGCGGATCCGAGGCGGTTGTGGACCGGGGCGCAGCGGAGTTGGGCGCGGCGGAGCAACGGTGGAGCGCGGCGGTCCAATGGGGAGCCGGGGCGCGATCACTCAGTGGATTCGGGGCTCTGGCCGTCTGCGTCGGTGAAGTCGTCGATCAGGGTCTGGAGGTCGTCGGTGCGGCCTTCGCAGTGGGCGCGGAAGACCTCGCGCAGGAACGTCTCCCGCTGGACCTGGGCCGCCCAGTCCGGTTCGGGCCAGGCGTCGATCGATGCACTAAGCAATGCGGCGAGCTGGCGTACGGCGGTCTCGCCCCGGGCGTACAGGCTGTACTCGCCGTGCAGCGAGTCGCCGGAAGGGCCTGCGAGCTGCACGCCGGGGTAGGCGCGTTCCATCCGCTCGTCCATCGGGATCTTCGACCGGCGAATCAGCTCGGCGAGGGTGTGGGAGGGGCCGCCCTCGGCGGCCTCCAGCGCCAGGCACCACAGCTTGGTGAAGTCGGTTGACTCGGATGAGCCGGGGGCGGAGCGCACCGCGGCGCAGGGGGTTGGCCCGTCAGGGCCCATGGTCGTGACGACCACTGCGCGCATGCCTCGAACCCGCTGGTGGGCTGCCTCGATGAGGTCGGGCAAGTCCGAGGCGATGCTGGCCGGGTCGGTGTCCGTGGCCTCGCCCGGGGAGCGGGTGGGGTGCTTCAGGGGCGCCACGAGGTCGGCAACGAGCTGGGCGCGGGGAGTCAGAAGGGTCAGAGGTACCTCCCAAGGTCGGTCGGGGAAGCGGGCCTGTCGTCCGGCACCGACGGTCGGTTCGCTCGGTGGCGGGCGGTCGGGTCGCAGATGGGGTGAGGTGCCGTCGGAGCAGTCCGGCCGCCCTGGGGGACACCACTGCTGTGCGGCCCGGCTCAGATGACGACGTAGCCGAACAGCAGCCAGGCGCTGGTGGCGCCGTCGGTGGTCAGGGGCAGGGCTCCGGCTGGCGAGGACGTGTCGAAGTGGTGGGTCCGCATCGGCTCGCTCGCGCGGAACGAGGCTTCCCGTTCGGTGCGGGCCGGTTCGTCGAACAGCTCGATCTCGGTCTTGTTGTAGACGGTGCCGGCGTACGGGCTGGTGCCGTACTCGCGGGCCGCGGTGTTGCGGGCCGCTTCGAATGCGGCCTGCAGTGTGGGTCCTGCGGCCCGGGTGTGGAAGGAGTCGACTCCCATACGCTCGCCTCTCTGGTCTGGTGGGTGCGCTTCGGGGCGTGTCAGCTGAAGTCGTGCACGAGCAACCAGCCCGGCTCGGCCACGGCGTGGCAGTTCAGGAAGTCGACGGCCCGTCGCAGGACCTCGTCCCGATCGACCGAGCCGGTGAAGTCCCCGGCCGGTCGGCAGGTGCCCGGCGGAAGCTCTTCGGACGTGACTCCGATGACGACTCGCTCGGGGCCGCCGTTTCCGCTGATGGTGTACAGCTGGACGTCTTCCGCCTCGTCGTCGGTGGGCCGGGTGTGGCGGAGCCTCGTCAGGCCCTCGTCAACGACCCACCAATCCGCCTCGGCCAACTCGACGCCGTAGACGGCGTAGAAGGAGTGCTCCACGCTCACGGGATGGTTCTCCATTCGTCGGTCGAGTCGGGGGGAGGCGGCGGTTGGGCGTTCTCATGTCACGGATTCGTCGTGGTGGTCGCCGTGCCGTAGACGGCCGCGTCCATGACCAGGTCCCGCGCTGCGAGCGGGGCAAGCAGCGCGGAGACCCTGAGGTCTCGGATCATTTCGGGGAAGTCCCACGGCCCGAACGTCCGGCCGGGCAGCGCCGAGAACTCGGAGACGTACCGGTCACCGGTCTTGCGCACAGTGACCGTCCGGGTGTCCGGGGCTGTCGGGGCCGTGCTCAGGTTGCCGCCCATCTGGTAGCCGGGGTTCGGGGATTCGGAGTCCGGGTTGGCCAGCAAGGTGAGCGTGGCGCGGACGAGTGCGTCGGCGTCGTTGGTGGCTCCCCGCACTCGGTCCCGCGCGGTATTCAGGGCCCGCACGATTGCGTCGCGGGTGTGGAGCGGCTCTGCAGGGCGGGCCGGGGTGCCGCGGCCGTACTGGTTACGCACGCCGTGCGTGCGGAGGAGTACGTTCCAGGTCTCGCCGTCGGGCCAGTGCCCAACGTGGACCGACCCGTCCGGGTGGAGGTCGGCGGAGAGGTACAGCAGCTCCGGTTCGTCGGCCCGCTCGATGGCGACGGTCAGGGGCTCGTCTGTCGTTACGTCGATCGTGGCCAGGGTGCGGCGACGGTCGTCGGTGATCAGGTATCGGATGGGCTTTCCTCCGGGAGCGGGGCCCGTGGTCCGCGGGCCGGCCTGCGTGTCACTGGTAGCGGTTTTCACATGTGGTCGTCCCTGTGCTGCTGCTGAGTTTTAGCGGCGTCCCGCGTCAAGGGATGTCCATCGCTGCCTAGCGGTCTATACCGGGGCGACAGGGGCGCGGCCGCGTCCTGGGATGCGACGTTCACCGCGCCGCGTGGGGATCAGTGCGTGGGGCTGAGGACCAGTGCGGGCAGGTGGACGGGGATGTTTCCGTCCGCGTCGTAGTCGATCTCGCCTACGCCTGCCCTGCCGGACGTGCCGCTGGACGGCTCGGGCTGGTAGTAGCCAGCACCGAGGTAGGTGGACGCCGGCGAGCCGATGCCCTGGGCCGGGAAGTCCGCTGCGTCGATGGCGACGATCGCGTCGTCGGGCAGGTCGACAGCAGCCAGGGCCGCGCGCAACTCTCCCAGGCGCAGTCCGAGGACCAGGACGGGGAAGTCGCCGGTCCACTCCGGGGCGCGGCGCGCTTCGTGGACCGGGACGCCCTGTGCGATGAGTTCCTCGGCCTCGTGGGTCGGCAGCGGTTCCAGGTCGCGCAGGGTGCAGGGGTAGGAGCCCTTCCTGTAGGTCCACCCGGTGCGCAGGAGACCGGCCTTGATGCCGAGGGTGTCCTCCTGCAGGCGCAGCAGGTGGTCCCGGGGGACCTTTGTGAGGCCAACATGGCCGTCGACGTCGAGTGCGCGGACGTCCACGGCCACCGTGTCCTTGTCGCGGTACATGAAGCACGGCTCCTTCGGTCGCGATGGGCGGTGAGGGGCGGTGGGGCGGGAGGCCCCTTGCGGGGCGCGGCTGTTGCCTCGGTGGCCTGGCGGCTCCCAGGGCAACAGCGGCGTCCGGCGATCGCGCTCCCCAGGTGGGGAACCATCGCCTCTGGGCACCGGACGTTGGCGCGACAGCGGGTTGCGGTTGAGAGGGCCCCGGGAGGGGATCCAGGGCGCCGCTCGTACTCCTGCGGGGACTCGAACCCCGTTCTCCGGTTTGAAGGACCGGCGTCTTACCCATGGACGACAGGAGCCAGGCGAAGAGAACACATCAGCGGCACGTCCGTGGGGGCGGCCGCGGTCGGCGGGTGCGGGCGTGGGAATCGAGTCGGTATGCGGCCCGAGGCCGCGGTCGTATGTCCCGTCCACGCGGGCCGAGGCTCTCCGCCGCGGACTCGAACCGCGACCCTCGACGCGGGGGCGACCCGGCCGAGCATGCTGCCAACTACACCAGCGGAGACGGAGCGCTCCTGCGGGGACTCGAACCCCGTTTACCGGACTGACAACCCGGTGCCCTACCTATGGACGACAGGAGCTGGTGCACGGTGATACGCGCGTACCCTCGGCGGGATTCGAACCCGCAGTCTCCCCGCTGAGAACGGGGCGAGATTCCACTACTCCACGAGGGCATTCCGGGCGTCGGCCCGGGGACCAGATCAGGTAGGGCCCGTAGGGCTTGCCCTTCACCTTCCCCGGCCGACGGCCGGGCCGCTGTTGGCCCCTCCCCAGGAGCCGCGAGCGGCGCGTGTCAGCAGGCCGGATCCGTGGGGAACTTCACCATTGCTGTCGACACGTCGTGAACGGGCGGGATTCGAACCCGCAACCAACCCCAAGGGGTTGCTCTGCCAATTGAGCTACCGTCCCAAGGAGAGCGTCCCCTCCTCTTCAACCCGACCGAGGATCATCCGGTGCAGGTCCGTTGTGAGGCTCTGCTGCCGCACGGTGCGCGGCAGTGGCCTGGCGGCCCGAGGGGAGTTGCACCCCTGACCGTCCCCCGGCGTGGGGGCCGCTCTTCTGTCTGAGCTACGGGCCTGCCGTCCAGTGCGGATCGGCCGCTCTGCACTGTTCAGCGTCGCGGGGTGGATCCACCCTCGCTGACAATTAAAAGTATATCAGAGGTCTCCGTCATGATCAACCCCGCCCGACAGGATCCCTGCACCGCGCCGGGCGCGAAGCGGCCGAGTAGGGGGCAAGCACCGAGCCTGCGCCGACAGAAAGCGGAACGCCGCCCCGAGGCCCGGCGGTAGGGCAGGGGTGCGAGGGGACACCAGGCGGCTCACGGGCGCTGCGCAGGTTCAGTGCATGCGTGCGCCTGCATCTCCTCGCGGATCTTCCGCAGCGACGGAGCGTCGTGCCACTGCGGGCATGCGGGTGTGCTCGCGAGGCCGGCTCCCGCCCGACGCGCCGATCCAGGCGTGCAGTTCCAGGTGAGCTTGTAGCGCCACTGGGTACCGCGGGCAGGCGCGTCCCTCGGCGTGACGTCGCGTCCGACCACGACACTCAGCAGCATCTCGTCGGCGTCGCGCGGCGTCCATGCCAGTACCGATCGCCAACCATAGGCCTCAGCATGGGCCAGCAGGTCCGCGACGGGCTTCGGGACCTCCCAGCCGTCCGGAGTCACCGCTGCCAGCTTGCGTTCGGCACGCGCCAACTCGCTCTGCACCCTCTGCGCAATGGCCTTCCACTGGTCGCGCTCGGTCCCTGCGACGTCCGCGTTCCATTCGGCGGTGCGCAGCTGGCGCATCAGGTCCAGGGGAGAAAGATCGCGGTACTTCGCGAACGCTCTCGTCTCGTCGGCGGTCTGCGGCTTATCGCGGAACTCGACGCGCTCTACGGTGCCGTCGGGTCGGATAGTTCGCTTTACTCCAGATATCGGATATGTAGCTATTGTCTGATCCTTGCCTTCCAGTTGGCTTCGACGCCGCCAGCCTGGTCGCGCCGGCCCGCCCCGAACGCGGCCATCAGGTAGCGGAAGGGTGGAGTGCAGGCTCAGCTGAAGTTGCGCGCGACGGCGGCGTGAGAGGTGTACGTCGTTGCGGGCGGTGGGCGGCAGGTAAGCCGGCGAAGGGCCTCGGCCCCCAGGGAGCCGTCGGCGTGCACGTACACGGTCTTGCCGATGTGTCGAAACCCCAGCCGAGGGCGTCCGCGAGCCGATCGAAGCCGACGAGACGGCAGGCCCTTGCTGGAGCTAAATTACCCCCCATTGGACGCCTGCGTCAACTTTTATGTGTCATACGAAGTCCGCAGCCCGCCTGGCCATCCACCCTCACATGCACAGCCGCGCACTCGACCGCGAGGAAACCCCGCCCCGCACGCCACCGCCGATCACAGACCAAATGGGCGCGCGACCCACGGCGCCAACACAACCGCATGAGATCCATCCGCGAATGAACGTGGCACTTACGCCCACCCGCCGGCGACGCCCGGCCGCGAGCTGGATAGCGCGAGAGGTCATGACATATATACGTTGATATCCAGTGGAGTATTAGTGTAAATTAGCTCTCATTGAAGCGAGGTAATCACGCCACGCCGGTGCCCGAAAGGAGAGCCACCATGACCACCATCCAGACTTTCAGCAACTACCGGGTTCTCCTCGCACTGGGCGCCGTCGACGAGTACGACAACGAGGTCATCGAGTACCTGCTGTGGGAGGTCCGCGTCGGCCGGCTTCTCCGACTGACGGCCTGGGGGTGCCACTGCTGCGGAAACGCTCACGACGTCCCGCTCTCCGAAGGCACGCCGTGCAGCCTCCCGACTGCCGCGAACCAGCTGTGGATCTTCTGGGACGCGACCTACATCGATGACGACGCTGCAGAGTCCGCAAAGGAAATCGAGCAGGCCCTGGCCGTGGCGTCCGACCTCTTGGGCGCGGCGCCGCTCGCGTGAATCACCTGCCGTCAGGCGCCCGCCCGAACGACACCCCACCCACCCCGCGGAAGTCATATGCCTGCACCTGAACCCCTGCCCCGCTTGTACATCGGCTCTCGCGTCACGTACCACGGCCGCTTCTCCGAGTTGCACAACCTGCCCCTGTACGTCCTCCCGTGCACATGGTTCGGCCCCTGTGAGGCGTGTGACGAACACGACCACCCGGAGGAAGGCGAGTGGCCGACTGACCAGTCGCACTTCATGGTTGTCGACCTCGACACTGACCGATGCGTGAAGCACGCGGACCGGGCGAGCCTGACGCCGATACCTCACCTCTGGCCCGACGACGCTGTCCCGCTCAACGTCAACGGCTACTGGTACGCCGCCGCGTATGCCACGGCCGGCGGAGGCCACTGGGCGCGAACGGTGCACTTCTATACCGCCGAGGCATTCATGGGCCGCACCTGGTGCCGATTCGACATGTCCACGCCGGGGGTGCACCGGCTGGACAAGCTGGCCCGCCGCCGCCCCACCACCTAAGCGGTCCCGCACCTCGGGCCCGCGCGGCAACTCCACGCCCCCGCGCACCACTCAGCAGAGCCATTCCGAGCGAAGGATGCCACACCATGAACACTGTCCTCTACCCGCGCCCCGCCTCCGCCATCGCCCTCAGGACGCACATGGCGCTCGGCGCATACAAGGCCGTCCCGCGGGTCTCCGAGACCGCGCGCGGACTCGAAAACTGGCTTTCCGACATGGCCATGTACGCTTTCGCAGCTGCCCAGCAGGGCGGCGGCCTCCAGTGGCACAACCTTGGCACCGCCCTCACCGCGGCCACGAAGGCTGTCGCGGCCTGCCCGACCGGCGGCGCGGACATCAGGGCCGCCATCACCGGCGCCACCACCACCATCACCCGCTTCGAGGAAGCCACCGGCACCCCCGCGCCCGCCGGTATCGACGACGACCTCTCCCCGGCCAGCACGCCCGCGTCCTCACCCTCGCCTGCATGACACATTAAAGTTGATACCTCTGCGTCAATGGTGTAAATTAGTTCTTAACGGGGCGGGCGTCGCCGTCCTGAGACCGAGCCGAGGAGACGCACCTTGACCGTACTGATCGCAGAGCCCACCACCCCGCTCCTCTCCCCCGCCTTCCCCCTGGACGTCACCGAGGACGAGCGGATCACCTGCGACCAGTGCGACGCAATGTCCCCCTACTTCTACGACGGCGACGGCGAGCACGACGCCCACGACGCCGGATGGCACACCCTCAACCGCGACGACTGCGACTGCCCGGTCCTCTGCGCCGACTGCGCCCACGACTGGTGCGGACAGCCCGACTACACGCCCCGGCTGTACGGCATGCGCGTCGTCTGACAATCCCTGTCCGCCCGCCGTGCGGCGGGCGGACAGGGACCGCTGGGCCGCCACGAGCAGGCCCGGAGACTCCAACCACCAACCCACCGGAGACCACGTGGTACTCATCGCTCTGGGCATCGGCGTCGAGGTCTTCGCCGCCGCCGCGCTGCTGACCGGCCGCATCACGTACCCGACGATGGCGGGACTGCTCGGCGTGGCGTGCGTCTTCTTCGGCATCGGAAGCCTGCTCAACGGCAGCGACATGTGGGCGGCGATCCACGCCGCCCTGGCCGCCCTCTATCTCCACCAGTGGTGGCACGGAGGCGGGGGCGGCCGTACCCTCCGTCGCCTGCGCGACCTCCGCAACCGCTTCCAGGGCACCCGCCGCACCGCGCCTGCAACCGCCTGATCGCCAAGGCCCGGGCCTGCGATTCTCACCCAGTCAGACCGGGAACCCGCGCGGCACCCTCTCGCGGGGACACGGCCCGCGCTTCCCCACGGCAGGCCCCCCATGTCGCAGCCAGCCCGCCCCCCTCAAAGCCATACCTGGGACGATCCCCACCTCGCCCATCGCTCCGACGCCCTGAGAAAGGGGACTGACCTGCCTCTCTTCCTTGATGACCCCGGATACGGCCCCGGCGGCCCGGACGGTCAGGGCTGGAACCGGCTGAGCTTGAACGCGCACTTCGAGACGCGTCACCAGTGCGGGCTGCTGCCGACCAACCACGCGACCTTGTTCGAGTCCAGGACCGGCCGCCAGCGCTGGGGCGGCTACGAACGGTGCCTCAGGCCCGGCGCCGGCCACTGCGCAACCTGCCCCGTGTTCCAGCAGGCCAACGAGCACCGGGAGTTGTCCTGGCCCGGGGACACCCCGCTCGTGCTGGCGCGCATCCGACCCTGGCCGCCGACTCCCGGCTCGTTCTTCGTCAACTTCGCCGCCGGGCGCAGCGACCTGCACCTGTACACCTGGGCGGGTACGACGCTGGGGGTCGAGACCGACTGGTTGACCGTCCGCAACGCCCTTGGTGTCCGCTGCAGCTGGGTCTTCCGGGATGGCGACGGGAAGGCGTTCTGGCTGGTGCGGGACAACCCGGCGGCCGCGACCGCTGTCGTCCGCACCCGGACGTCGGGGTTGGGCCACGCTCGACATGCGCTGTACGCCGGTCCGGAGCAGCCGCGCCTGGCGCTCCTTGATTGCGACGGCTGCTCTCACACTGACGATGACCTTCAGTACCTGGCGGCCGACCTCGCCGACGCTGTCGGCCCTGCGTCGGCCGAACCGCAGGCCATCCCCGAACGGCTCCCGGGTGTGCCGGTCATCGACCTCTCACACAAGAACGGACGCAGCTGGATCCGGCACGGCGACATCACCACCTCCGTGAGCTGGGACCTGCCGTTCAACCGAGCAGCCGCTACCGCGCTGCTGGCCTACGCCGTGCGCAGCTTTCGCACCTTCTGATCCGGCCTGGCCCGCCCCGGACGGCTGGCAGGGCGTGGGGCTGTGGGACCGGGTGGACCCACAGCCCTGCGACACATACAAGTTGATATTAAAGAAACATACGTGTAAATTAGCCTCTACGGGGCTCGGAGCCCTCTCCCACCGGCCGCTACGCCTGATGGCCGCACCGACTTCGCGAAGGCACGCCGGACTCCCGTGTACGGGCGCCCGCCGCCGGTCGCGCACCGATGGAAGGACTCGCATGTTCGATCCGCTCTCCGCTGCACAGATGCGGACACTGGTGCGTGACGCGCTGGGCCCCGTTCTCGACACGGACGCATCAACGGTTCCGTCGTCGTTGATGTACACCGCCGGCCTCGGCCACCGTGCCCTTCTCTACGCCGACACCACGGTGGTGCGCGCCGCGCCGGGCATGGGCAAGACGTTCTGGGCCCGCACCCTGACCGACTCGCAGAGGAGGTCGGTCGCTGCACGCGAGTTCCAGATGCCGCGGCTGGAGCGCACCGCAGCCGTGGTGGCCTTCGGTTCCGGGCCCAGCCCGGTCCAGGTGAGTCCCGACGAGCTGGCCGCCCTGGTCGACGAGGGTGCCGCGCCTGTGACGGTATGGACCGCCTTCGCCCTGACCGCACTTGGCGTGACGGAGATGACGGTCCTGCCGGGCTGGGGCGAACGTATCGCCTGGCTGGTGCGCAACCCGGGAACCCTGGAACGTTCCGTGGCGGCGTTGGACTCTGCGGCGCGGTCCGTCAACGGGGACCTGGTGGTCGTGTTCGACTCCCTCGACCGCCTGCACCCGGACCGCACCCGCGCGGATGGTCTGGCGTCCGGCATCCTGCAGTTCGCTCACGATCTGGCCCAGCTGCGCACCCGGGTCCACGCCAAGGTCTTCATCCGGCCGGACATGTGGGACTCGGCGCTGCCCGCCCTGACCCCGGCCGCGCGTCGTTCCCTGCGCCCCGTGGACCTGTCCTGGTCTGCCGCCCGGAGCCTTCGCTGGGACTCGACTTCCCTCTACGGGCTGCTCTTCCACCTGCTGGGCAACCACTCCAGCGCGGAGGCCGCCGCGTTCCGGGCCATGACGCCCACGTGGCGCGAGGCGCCGGACGGCCGGTTCGCCGCCCCGGAAGTGCTCTGCTCCGATGCGAACGCGCAGGAGGCTGTGTTCAGCCTGATCGCCGATCCGTACATGGGCGCCAACGCCCGCAAGGGGTACTCCTACCGGTGGCTGCCCGTCTACCTCCAGGATGCTCGCGGCCAGGTAACCCCCCGGTCCTTCCTCGCCACCCTCCACCAGGCCGCAATCCACGCTGACGGCCGCCCCGGCCACAGCCGGGCGCTGCACCGCGAGGACATCCGCCTCGGCTGGCAGGAGGGTGTCCGTGTCCGGGCCCGTGAGCTGGACGGCACGCTCCCGTGGGTCCGTGAAGCCCTGGCGGCTCTGTCAGGCGAGCAGGTCCCGATCGAGGAGGAGCAGGTGTTCGCCCTGTGGAAGCAGGCTGGGCTCCTGGGCCGGCTGCGCGACCACGGCGGGTGGGCCGGGGCTTCGGTGACCACCGGCCCCCGGTCCGTCGACAGCCACCCGGCTCTCCTCGACGAGCTGATCGAGCTGGGCATCGCGACCCGTCGGACGAGCGGGCTGATCGACCTGCCCGACCTCTACCGCTTCCTCCACGGCCTGGGTCGCCGCGGCGGCGTCAAGCGCGTGGCGCACGCCGCGTAGGGCGCGGGCGGCGCGTTCAATCGCGCCTACGCCCCAACAGGCGGGTGATTGGTCGCTCGTGCGTCCGAGGATCGCGGCCAGAGTTCCGAGACCGACGCACTTCAATCTCGCGTGCGGGTGCCGAGCGCGGCGGGGCCGGGCCCTTGCGAATGACGTCGTGGCACTCGAGAGTGCCTGGCGCCCGGCTCGTGGCCGACTATCAGAACTTCCTGGACGGCTACGCCGCCGACTGCCCGGAGGTGGATGCCTACAACGGTGCTCCTGACGCAATCCGCCAGTCGGTCGGCTCAGAGGAGCGCCGCGCCTGGATCAGGTCACGGCGTGCGTCGGCCCCGTGGCTCGGGAACGGGAGCGCCTCTACGGACCGGAGCTGTCCCTGGACATGTGGCAGCTGGTGTCGTGGGACCCTCGTGTGCACGGCAATATAAATCGCCACCGGAACTTTTATTTTTTCTGGCGGGTCTGGCACTGGGTATGGAGCCTGGGGATTGTGAACTGCGGGTTTGGGCGGGATCCTCTTCGGCGCTAGGATTATGGCTAGCGATTCCTTGCGGATCGGTTCCAACAAAGAGACTGCCTCTTGTTCACTGCTTTCCTGTTGGCGCAGGTGTGGACAGGGGGCAGTTTTTTTGTGCCTTGTGGCTGGCCGGGAGCTGAAGAGGGCCCCCGTCGTCGACGTCGCCCAGTTGCCGGCGTCGCGCTTGGCCAGCGACGCGTTCTCAAGTCCGGCGGCCTGGGCGGACGCGGAGCTGAGCCTGTGGTGGCCAGGCGCTGTGGCTGATGGGTGCGCGCGTCTGGCGGCCGAGTTCACAGCCGAGTCGGGCGATGCCTCGGCGCAGTTGCTGCTGGTCCACGACTGGCCGCTGACCGCTGTACGGGACGCGGCGATCGCCTGTCTGGCGGCTTCTCCCGTGCTCGGGCCTGTGGTTCCGTCCGGCCATCGTGAGGTGGGCGAGTATGTGTCATGGAGCGGAGGGGACACCGCCGGGCCGTCGTTTCGTTGCGGTGATCGCGACGCCGGGGCACATCGTGGCCAAGCTGGAGGCGGAGCAGGCACGCTCCGCTGGGCGGTTCGCGGCCGGGAACTCGCTAGCCGGCGGTACGGCGGACGACGAGGCGGCCGAGGCGTTGCTGCGTGCGGCGGTCCCCTTCCTGCCCGGAGCCTGCTGGCCCGGTCTCGGTCGTCGAGGAGCAGCGCCGGGCCCACCGTGCGCTGAACCCGGTGCGCCCGGTCGGCGGGGAGGAGCGGGCGTACGGCCTGGGGTCGCGGTCCGTGAGGGCTACGCCAGCTGGGTTCCGGACGGCCGCCGCCCTCTGGATCTGCTCGAGGAACTGCTGCCGTGGCTTGGGTGGCGGATTCTGCGGCTGGATGTGCTGTGCGGCCGTTCTGGGACCGGAGCAGCCGGGCAAGCCCTACGGCACGTTGAAGGCTGTGGGTGGGGCGGACATCCGTTTCAGCCGGGGCGGCCGGCATCGGGATCTGTGCATGCCGGTCCATCGGATCGTCGCCGCCACGGGAGCTCCGCGATGGATCGCGGACGCGGTGACGAGCCCCTGTGGAAGCCGTACGAGCTTCTTCCCGCGCTGGACGCGGCAGGACAGGTCCGGCCGCCACATCCGGACGGTCGCCTGACCCAGATCAGGCCGGTATCTAACCTCTAGCCCGCGTCCCGGGAGTAGCGGATGGCTGCAGCCCTGCCCCCGCGGCGGTCCCGCTGTCGTCTGGCTCCGGCCGCGTGGGAGCCACTCGCTCCGGAACGGCGCAGGCCCTGCACTGCAACGGCGCGCTCTCGGTTCCTCGTGTAGGCACTGATCTGGGTCACGGTGATCACCTTCTTCTGAAGTGGGCCATCGGGGGCAGGGGAGCAGCGGGCAGCAGAGGCGGTGTGGCCATGGACTGCGCGAACGGGCTGGAGGTATCCAGTCCGTGGTGGGCAGAGACCGCATCGGGTCGGCTCGGCATGGGGCCGGCTGGACCAGCGGGGCGCTCAGGCCGAGCGGCGGCGGCGCATTGCGAACGCGTCTGCCCACTGGGGGTTGTTGCGTACGAGCTTGCGTGCGTAGAGCGCGGTGAAGTTGTTGTTGAGGCCCTTGATGCCGTCGGGCGTGTCCCAGCGCAACACTTCGAAGAGCGCCTTGACGCTCACCCGGGTTGCCCCGGTCCGCAGGCGCCTCTTCACGAGGCTCTCCAAGGTGTTGTAGATCCACGGATGTTCGGCGTCGTAGATGTTGAACTGCTCAGTGATCGTGACAGGGATGGCTGCGTCGAGTCCGGGGAGACGCTCCTGGAGCGGGACGGTCATGGTGGTCGGCATCGCGTTCCTTTCCAGATTCTGATGGGCCGGTCCGGCAGGTGTAGGCGTCTGCTGGACACTGCGGCTCAACTGCGGTTCAGGCGCCGGTTCGAATGCGCGGGGCGGTTGTGATCTGCAGGGGAAGGGCGGCTGGGCCACCGAGTGCCTCGTCTCGTGGCCCCCGTGCACCTGTGCAGTGGTCGGCCATGCCCGAGAGTGGTCCGGCACCCCTGTGGACAGTGGGTGCGCTGAGCGCAGCAAGACCTCACCAGCATATCGCCAAATCAGCCATGATGCAACTTTTATGTGTCGTTCAGCATCACCGCAACCCTTCTTCACGGCAGGTGGCACAGAGTCTTACCCATTCTTCTGTGACATATAAAAGTTGATATCTTGGCGTAATAGGTGTAGATTAGATGCCAGCGGCGATCAGTCGATTCCCATCCCGCAGGGCCTGCAATTCGCACACGCCGGCGGCAAACCCTATGGAGCTCAGTGACCACTCTTCGCACCGTGGACCTCCCCGCCCTCGACTCGGCGACCAAGTACCCGAGCATCGGCACCTACCACCAGCGGAAAAGGGCGGGCGTCTGCTGGAACAGACCATCGCCTTCTCCGGCGAGGTCACGCTGACCGAGAAGGTCGACGGCATGAACGCGCGCATCGCGCATCATCAGCTTCCCCAACGGCGACTACGCCATCGGAGCCCGCGACACCCTCCTGCACGGCCGCGGCGATGTCATCGCCAACCCGGCCCTCGGCATCGTCGACGCCCTCCGCCCGCTCGCCGAGCGCCTCACCCCGCCCGCGGCTGGCATCCGGGTGCACTACCTGGAGGTCTACGGCGACAAGATCGGGCAGGCGAGCCGCCAGTACACCGGCGGCGCCGCCGTCGGCTACCGCCTCTTCGACATCGCCACCTTCGAGCCGGCCGACCTCGACCGCTCGCTCGAAGCGATCGCATCCTGGAGGGACACCGGCGGTCAGAGGTTCTACAGCGAGGACCGCCTCGTCGATGCCGCCGTGCGGGACGTCATCCCGCTGACGCCGCGCCTGGCCACGGTCAACGCGGACGACCTGCCCGCGAACATCCAGGGCATGCAGGACTTCCTCCGCAGCCATCTCACGACCACGCTCGTCGCCCTCGACCAGCAGGCCGCGGGGCTCCCCGAGGGCATCGTGCTGCGGACCACGGACCGCTCGCGCATCGCCAAGGCCCGCTTCAAGGACTACGAGCGGACCCTCGGCAGGGATACGAAGCACTGACGCAAAGCCGCCCCCGACGCACACGGCGTCGGGGGCGGCATCGTCTTACTCAGCGTGCAGAGGTCACCAGCGGAGCTCCGGCAGCGGTCGTTGCCGGAGCTCCGCTGTTTCGGCTGCGGCGAGGATGCGGTCCGCCACGTCGGCACCGACAGCTTCAGCGAGGAGATCGGGGGTGGAGGCGATCAGGATCCATGAGCGGTCCGGCAGGGATACGAGGTCGGCGATCGCCTCCGCGAGCGCGCCGGCTTCCAAGGCCATCATCGCCTGCACCTCGACCGTGTCCGGTCGCAGCGGGCCCTTGGCCTCGTGCACCAAGTCGACGGTAAGAGTCACGTCGTCGACCATCGTCACCGGGGTGGTGTCCACCCTGGTCAGGCCCGGCTCGTAGGTGCGCGCCAGGTCGCTTGCCCGGTGGGCCGTGATCTCGTCGGAACGGTATCCGGCAGCCAGGATGCGCCGCAGGGCGGCGTAAGCGGTGTGCGACTTGCCCGACCAGTACGGCCCGAGCAGCAGCAACCGGGCCGGGCGGCCGTCCAGCACCGCCGCGCACCAGCGGTCAACGGCCGGGTGGTCAGTCTCGGCGTCGGCGAAGTACAGCGGAATGATCTCGGAAGCGGACATCCGCCCAGCGTACGAGCGCCGCCGTGGGCCCGCTTGCCCGCCCCCGGGAGGGTCTCTCCGCGCCTCGCTGCGCAGTCGCCCACCCAGCATGGTGCCGGATTTCGGCGCCAGCCCGGACGGCGTGGGCACGCCACCGGTAGCGTGGTGTCCCCAGGCGCTATCGAGGAGGAGTCATGGCCGACCTTCCGTACGACCTGGACGAGGAAGCCCTCGTCCGGAGGATCACGGCCCAGCGGGAGGCACTTGCCCAGCTGGACAGTGAACCGCGCGCGTACAACATCAGCGGGCCGGTCCGGGTGAACTACGCCGGAGAGGTCTTCGACGTACCGCTGACCCTGAAGGACGTGCGGGCCGCGCTCGACGCCGGCCTCAGGGCTGCCTTCGACGATGAGATCTCCGCGGCCGGACCGAGCACCGCGGGCGCCGTCATTCGCAAGTGGGCGCTCGAGGTGATCCCCGGCGACGAGCTGGACAGGGTGGACGTCCTGATCGAAGCCGAACGCCAGGCCAACGAGTCCGCGGCGGCTGCTGCGTGAAGTACCGCGTCGCCTACGCCTCTCCAGCCTCCGAGGCCCTCAACAAGCTGCCTGACCCAGCGGACTTCAAAGTCCAGGTGCAGGCGACTATCGGCACGAACCCGTACGGGCACGCCTCGACCCAAGTCGGCCCCGACAAGGACCGGCGCGAGGCCACCGTGGCCGGCGTCATCCTGCGCTACATGGTCTCGACGGGCGTCCTCACCGTGACCGTGGTGCGGCTGATTCCCCCGCCGTGAGCCCGGCTCGGCCTCTCGCCGTTGTCAGCGAATCCGGCCAAGGACGGGATCTCTCTCGCTCGCAGTCTCACTCCGAAGGACGTCCTCGGGGTGGGATGTGCGGGCCAGGAGCTCACGGATCGCGCGACGCTGCACCTGCTCGCGGGCCAGTACCTCACGGTGGGCAGCCGGGTCGCGATGCGCCTCGACGGCTCCGCGAACGATCGCGGCGAGAATGTCGGGCGGCAGGGCCTCGGCCTGCGTGGTGGCTGTGCCGGTGAACGATCGCCGGTCGGTCGTCTTCGGCGGCGCGGTAGGCAGGTGGTAGGCCGCCACCTGATCGCCGGTGACCGCCACCCGCTCGAATTCCACCTCGGCTCCGGCGAACGCGATCACGTCCTCGGCGAGAGAGGTGAACATGTGCTCGCCGCTCTGGTCATAGTCCCCGACCATTCTCCGGGGCGTCGCGAGCGTGCGGTTCGAATTCACGCAGCTCAGAAGCGGTCGGATCGACCATAGCCTCTGCAACAGGTGTGGTGCACGGAGCCGGGCTCGGGATTCACTCGGTTGAGCGGCTCCGGTCCAGAAGGTGGTGCAGTCACGCCGGGCGAGCCAGGCCGTGAGCCGATTCGCCAGACGGCGCCGACGTAGTCGTGCTGATCGGGCTTGGTGCCAACGAATCGGCGGGCGGGGGCGCAATCGATCGATTCCGCCCCCGCCCGCCATTCGACCAGCGTAGAGCGGTCGGGGGCGGCCATCACGGCGAGTCGCAGGGATCGTTCAACATGTGCCCTGCGGCAATGCGTGGCCGAGACCTTCGGCGCCACAGACGACCGTGGACCTAGCCCCAACTACTGATCGTGAATGTTCCATCACAGCTGGTGAACGAGTTGTAGATGACGAACACGCACTTGGCCCAGATGTAGTAGCTGTGGGCCGCCGACACGGGTACGCGTTGGTTGATGACGTCGCCGTCGTTGAGGTAGTTGACGTTGAACTGGCTCGTGACATCGGCGCCGTCGTCACGGTAGACGCGGAACTCCAGCCTGGTCGCCGTGGTGATGCCGGAGTAAGTGTTCTTGCCGTACACGCCGAGCCCGCCACCAGCAGGTACGGACACCTTCCTGGTGGTGAAGATTTTCTGGTTGGGCGTTCCGTCGAACGTGATTGTGCTTGCATCCAGCATTGAATCTGCTGCTGCCGCAGTGGTCGGCAGTCCAAGCACGGCCGAGGCCATCAGCGCCAAGGAACAGGCAGCCCAAGCAAAGCGTCGCATATGTCACCTTCCAGCTGGTTTGGGCGATGATGCCTGCGATGCCGCTACGATGTGACCGCCTACGATCGCCCCGCCTGCAAGTTGGGTCAATCCGTGGAGCCCTACGTGGCAACACGCAAGTAGCCACTCGTGTCTACCACCACCGGTTTGACGGGCACGTAGTTTTGCGCAAAGTCAGCGATCTCCCGCGATCGAAGAGATCCTCGCCGACACCACGGCCGCGATGACCGGGTCGAAGGCTGCTCGTGCCGTCATCTTCGGTGGTGCGCCCATGGAGTCTCCGTCCCGAGCGGTGGGCTTGTGGGCGCATTCTCCCGTACGGGGAGTGGCCCCGCAGGCGAGAACCATGCCCCAGCCCACACCTCCACTGCTGGCTGACCAGCGGGCTCACCCCAGCCCGTTCAGGCGGTCGCGGACGCTCTGGCGCTCGGCTTCCTCGCGTTCCAAGGCCCGCTGGTGGACTGCCGGGTCGCGGTGGTCCTCGATGGCCCAGCGCACGATGGTGGCAAGGACGTCCGGAGGCAGGGCCTCGGCCTGAGTTGTGGCCGTGCCGGAGAACGAGCGCCGGTCGGTCGTCTTCGGCGGGGCGGTCGGCAGGTTGTAGGTGACGATCTGCTCGGGGGTGACCGCGACCCGCTCAAACTCCACCTCAGCGCCTGCGGCCTCGGCGAACGCGATCACGTCTTCGGCCAGCGAGCTGAACATGTGGACGCCGCTCTGGTCGTAGTCGCCCAGGTGCAAAATCCTGGTTCGGCGGCCTCCGGAGATCGCCCGGACGGCTGCGTCGTGCTTGCCGGCCAGGCCGTCGAACCCACCGCCGGAGAAGCAGGAGATGCCGAACTCCTCGCCGATGCGTACCAGTTGAGGGACCATGCCGGCCGTCTCGCACCACAGCTCCAGCCGGACGGGCTGGCCGGCCTGGCGGTCGACGCGGTAGTCGTCGACTGCCGCTTCCACGGCCGTCCAGAAGTCTTCGGGGCCGGTGAAGGAGGGCGGGGCGTCCACGGCGATCTGAGTGTCGTCGCGGATCACGTCCCAGGGGATCCGTCCGGAGCGGCGGGCCATGCCGACGTACTCACACATCCGCTTGTAGTCGCGCTCGGTCTTCTCCAGCACGCCGTCGCTCAGGAGCACGTAGAACAGCTGGCGGAGCGAGACGGGCAGGTGGTCGCGGTAGCGGTCGAGGACGGCGTCGACCGCGGTCAGCACCCGGAGTGTCTCCCGCTTGGGCCGCCAGTGCGGCTGCGGCCCGCGGGGGCGCTTGTTCGGCATTGTGGCCTCCTGCGTTCAAGAGTCCGCCATGGCGTCCTTTCGCTCAAGGGGCCGTTGGCCTGGGGTTTCATCCGGGCGACGGGGGCGTGTCGCGTCCGCGGTTCAGCTGGGCCATCAGCTCGCGGTTGGCCGCGCGGGCGGCGGAAAGGTCGTCGTCGCGGTCTTGGAGCTTGAGCTCCAGGTCGACGACTTGCTGTTCGAGGGTGGTGATCCGGGCCTGGAGCTGTTCGGTGTCGTCGGGGCCGCCAATGCCGGACTCGCGCCAGACTTGCTCGCCCAGGACCTCGCTGAGGCGGCCTTCGAGTCGTCGGACTTGGGCGGCGAGGCGGGCGGTGCGGGCGTCGGCGGACACCAGGTCGGCCTGCAGCGAGGCCCGGCTGACGGCCGGTCCCCGGCCGCCGGGGATCGTGGGCGGCTCGGCGGCCTGGGCGTGGATCTGGCCGAGCAGGTCGCGGTGGCGGTAGAGGAAGGTGCGGTCGACGCCCGCGCGGCGGGCGATGGCTGCGACGCTGACCTCGGAGCCGTCCTTCGCGGCCTCGGCCAGGGCGGCGAGGACGCGCTGGCGACGTCGGCCGGTGTCGGCCCGGCGGCCTTCCAGCATGGCCCGGACGGCGGGGTCGGGTGGGGTCATGCGGGTCGCTCCGGTCGCAGGTCGGGCAGGGGCTGGGGGATGCGGGGCATGCCGAGGAAGCCCTGGCGGGTCTTGCGGACCATGGCCGCGGCCTGCTGGATCTCGGCGCGTTCGGCGTCGGTGAGCTGGTCGACCTCCTCGGTGACGCGACGGATCAGCCGTCGGACGCGGGAGATCTCCTCCTCGGACGGGGTGGCCTCGGCTCGGGCCCAGTCGTCGGCCTCGGTCATCGACCGCAGCCGCTCCCGCTGCCGCAGCAGACCGTCGAGGTAGGCGCTGAGCTCGGGGAGGTAGGAGATGTCGGTGGAGTAGTGGTCGCAGCCCATGCAGCGGAACCGCAAAGGGCAGGCACCGCCGCCGGCCGCGACGTTGGACGGCTCGGAGCAGGTGCCGAAGGGGACCTGCACCGAGCCGATCGCCAGGCGGATGCGTTCGGCGTCCAGCAAGGTGGTGACCGCTCCCCAGACACGCTGGCCGTGGCGGTCGAACTGCATGGTGGTGACCTTGTCGACGGCCTCGCGCAGACGTACTTCCTTGACCCGGTAGTAGCAGCGGGTCGACTGGTAGGAGTCGTGGTCCATCAAGGGTGAGAGGACCTCGATGGAGACGCCGGCGTCCGCGTGGCGCTGGGCGAAGGAATGCCGGTAGGCGTAGGGGAAGACCTTCTCCTCGTCGAAGACGGTCCCGTCGTCCAGCAGGAGCTCCGGCAGTTCGGTGACCCAGTCGCGGTGCATCCCGCTGAAGTGGGTGGCGTCGATGCCCTTGGCGCCGAGCTGGTTCATCACCGACGACGGCAGCAGGACCAACTGGGACAGCGGCCGGTCCGGGTAGAGGAGGCGGACGCGTTCTTGCTGCTCGCGGATCAGCCGGGCGGTGGGTTCGTGGATCGGCAGCTCGCGGCGGATCCGCTGCTCTTTCCAGTTGTTGTAGACCAGGACGGGCTTGCCCTGCCGGTCCCGGTTCAGGCAGTGGTACTCCAGCTTGCAGATCTCCTCCGGGCGCCGACCGGTGTCCATCATCAGCTCCACCGCGACCCGCAGTTCGCGGCAGGTCATCTCCTCGAACAGGTCCAGGTGCGCGCAGAGCTGACGCAGCACCTCCGGCGGCAGGTCTTGGCCCTCCTCCGAGGGCTCCGGCGGCCTCGGGACGTCGTGCCGAGTGATCACGAAGTCGTCGGGCAGCCCGGACAGGGGGCCGTCCGCCCTGGTCAGGCCCATCACACGGGACTGCCTCAGCACGTTGCGTGTCGCCCGGACGTAGCTGACACGGGTCGTCGCGGCGATACGGCCGTTGGCCTCCAGGAACGTCATGCGGTTCAGGTAGTTCTCGATGTCCGCCCGCCCCAGCGCCGCCCGGTCCAAGCCGCGGTCCGGCCGGGCGTCGAGACTGCGCGACAGGAAGGCCAGGGCGGTCATGTGCTGGCGGGCGTGGGAGGAGGTGCTGCGGGAGCGCACGCGGGTCAGGTAGTCGCGGGCCCAGCGCTTTGCAGCCTCCTTCAGCCACGCCTGGTGAACGGCGGTGAACTCCACCGTGCCGCGGTGCCCGAAGACCGCCAGGTCCCAGCTGTCCTTGTCGTACTCGCCCTCCGGAGACTTGAAGGCCCGCTGCGCGTAGGCGGTCAGCCGGTTGAGCAGGATCACCGCCGTGCTGTTCACCCCCGGCCTGGGGACGTCCTCCAGGCGGCCCGCCTGCGAGGGGCGGATCGTGCGGTCGATGAGCGCGCGCAGGCCGCCGACGTCGGTCTTCGCCCCACGTCGGCAGCGGTGCTGCAGGCCGAACAGCAGCTGCGCGACGACCAGGTCCGGCAAGCCCCGGAAGCTGATCTCGGAGCCGTTGCAGCCAGACGGTGCGGTCCGCAGCCACAGCTGCTCGTCGACGGGCCCCTCCTTGCGGAGCTGGTTGAGCTGCTTGCCGTGGGGATGGCAGAGCCGGTGGCCCACGGCCGTCACGGCCTGACGGATGCAGGCGGGCGCTCCGCAGTCCCCCAGGCCCGGAAGCGCCCGCGCCGCCGGGTCGGAGAGGAACTCGGGCAGGGTGCCGCCGAACTGCACGTACTGGTACCAGTGCGACCGACACAGCGGCTGCTTCTGGGAGTTGATCCAGGTCCGCTCGCATCCGTCGACCCGGCACTGCCCCGGGACGACGCGCGATGCGGTGCGCGGGAGCTCGATGAACTCCTTCAGCGGCAGTCCCGACTTGCGGTGCTGGTCCTGGCAGGTCCGGCACAGACCGCGGGCCTTCGACGGGAGGTCGCAGCCCGGCACCGGGCAGGCCCGCATCCCCAGCATGGGGTGGTCGATCGGCGCGGTCAGGACGCGTCGCTCGCCGTCCCAGCCGACCTCGGTGAAGAACTCCGGCTCGATCAGCGACCACAGGAACGCCGCGCTCTCCTCCGCGGTGGCCCCCGGCGCCGGCGGCGCGGCCGGCAGCGTGGCGGTCATCGGAGTCCACCCGCCAGCTCGCGCGGCGAGGGCACCCGGTCAACCGCCTGCCGCAGCCGGTCCGGATCGGGGTGCAGATACGGCTCGGCGCTGGACAGCCGTGCGTGATCGAGCAGTGCGGCCACCTCGTCCAGGCTCCCGCCGGCGTCCGCGACGTTGCTGGCCATCGCGTGTCGGAGCATGTGCGGGGTCACGATGCGCGACAGCCCGGCCCGCTTCGACAGCCGCTGAAGCAGCTCGGTGATGCCGTCCGGGCTCATCGGGGCGCCCAGCGGCTCGGCGAACAGGTTCACCAGCACGAAGTCGCTCGCCGCCCCGTGCGGCAGCGCCATCCGCTCGCTCACGTACTGGTCGTGGGCCTGGACCACCAGGAAATCGACCGGCTTGGCCTTCCCCGGCGCGGCGGACTGCTGGCGCTTGGCCCACGCGCCGTTGGCGTTCTCCCGCCGCAGCACGTGCAGGTGCGAGCCGGCCACCCGGCAGCCCAGCGCGGTGGAGTCCGGCATGAAGTGCATGTCCTCACGCCGCAGGCCCGCCGCGGTGCCGCGTCGCAGGCCGGCGCGGGCGAGCAACAGCACGATGAAGCGGTCGCGGGCGTTGTGGCAGGCCATGAACAGGGCCACCGCCTCGGCGTCCGTGGCCCGGTCCCGGCGCTTGCGCGGCACCTGCACCCGGTGGCGGCCCGGTAGCTCATCCCCTCGCCGCGGGCTTCCTCGGGCAGGTCCCAGTCCTCGGCCACCTCGTAGAGCTGGACCAGGACCTCGGACGGCACGCTCTTCGCGGTGATGGCGTGCAGGAGGAACTGCCGCACCCCGGTCAGCACGTTCCCGATCCGGCCCGGCTGGCGGTGGGGCTCCGCCCCCGGCCCGGCCATCACCACCCCACGGCCCGCGACCGGCCGCTCGATGCCGGTGGCCTCCGGCGTCCCGTACTTCAGCCACACGGTGAACAACCCGAGGTCCTGCGCGGCCGTCCTCCAGTCGCGACCGGTCCGCGCACACCAGCGCAGGTACAGCGCGACGTGCCCGGCGTACGTACGCGTCGTCAACTCCGCCTGGTCCCGGCCGAACCGCACGTACCGCAGGAACGCATCCGCCGCCGGCACCACCGCCAGCTCCTCGTCCAGCACCGTCCAGTACCCGGCACCCGAAGGCAACTGCACACGAAATGCCCGCAAGGCTCTTCCTCCACTCCATCTGCAACGTGTCGCAACGATCACGACAGCTCCAGAGATGCGGAGAAGACCCCCAGCTCACACGATCAGACGCAGCGTCCTACGACACGTCGAAGCGCCAGGGAGAACGATGTGCAGTATTCGCGTGCGGCGGCCTCCGGCTACGGCCCGTACCGCTGCGTCGTGTTTACCGGCCAGACCGTCGAAGCCGCCGCCGGAGAAACAAGCGATGCCGAACTCCTCCCCAATCCGGACTAGTTGAGGGACCATACCCGCCGTTTCGCACCAGAGTTCGAGTCGCACGGGCTGGCCGGTCTGCCGGTCGACGCGGTACTCGTCAGCAGCGGACTCGACGGCCCTCCAGAAGTCCTCGGGGCCGGTAAACGAGAGCGGGGCATCGGCGGCGATCTGGGTGTCGTCGCGGATCACGTCCCAGGGAATCCGGCCCGCGCGGCGGGCCATGCCGACGTACTCGCACATCCTCTTGTAGTCGCGTTCGGTCTTCTCCAGCACACCGTCGCTGAGGAGGACGTAGAAGAGCTGCCGCAGCGAAACGGGCAGGTGATCGCGGTAGCGGTCGAGAACGGCGTCGACCGCGGTGAGCACGCGGAGAGTCTCCCGCTTGGGCCGCCACTGAGGCTGCGGCCCGCGGGGCCGCCTGTTCGGCATCGTGGCCTCCTGTCCCCTCCTCCAGAGTCCGCCATGGCGTCCTTTCCCTCAACAGGCGGCTGACCTCGGCTTACTCCGCCTGTCCGGTGGTCGGGGCCTGGGTGAGCGGGCCAGACGAGCTCGGGCGACTATCAGCGGCGCAGCGCTCCTCGCGCGGCCTTGTACGCCCTGGCCGGGTCGCTGTGCGGCTCCGGTACGACCCGCCAGTCGCCGAACTGCTCGATGTACGGGTGCCAGCGGCGGTCCGGCCCATAGCGCAGTTGGATGCGCGCTGCCGGGTCGGTGAGCCGGTTGCCATCGCGGGCCAGGGTGGCGAAGGGGCTCGGCCGAAGGGGCTGGATGGCTTCCTCGGCCTGGGCGAGGATCTCGGGCCCGGGGTCGGTGGTGTAGAGGAAGGTCTCCACGGCCGCGTTCCCGCCGCAGCGATGGGCCGCGGTGAGCTGCCGCATCTGGGCGTACGGCAGTCCGAGCTGGTGAGCGGCCTGTTCGGTGTACGCCTCGCCGGGCGTGGATGCCGTGAAGCGGGCGAGATCAGCGGCCAGGCCGGCGCTCGGATCGGGGACACCATTCAGCAGCTCGGTGGCCCGGTCTGCGGCAGCGTGGACCAGCGCGCTGAGGGCCTGAAGCGGCAGGCAGGACGCCGGGGGCTGCTCCGTGACGCTCTCCAGCACCGGGGTGGTGGAGCCACCGGTGAGGGGAGGGGTGTGCGGGAGGTAGACGGGCCGGTATCGGGCGTCCTGCGCGAGCACGGTCTGCGCGAAGACGGGGGGCGACGCCAGCAGGGTCTTGGGGGACGCCGGGGCGGGCTGTGGCTGGGTCGCGGTGTTGCCGCGGCGGCGAAGGTAGGTCTTCAGGTGCTGGTGTGCGCGGCCTCGGAGGGTGAACAAGACGATCGGGACGGTCCGCGCGCGGTTCGCGATCATTTGTCCGAGTGCTGCCGTGTGGAGGCAGGGTCCGGGTTCCGGCTGACACGAGCAGGTGAAGGTCAGTTCTTCGGCCGCAGGGAGGATCGGGATGCCGGCGGTGTACTGCGGGTCGGTGAGCAGGTCGGTCACGGCCTGTGTGCGGGCGCTGGTGATGATGTCCGGCTGCGCGGCGATCGACTCGTAGACGGCGTCCCAGTCGGTCTCGCTGAGCTGGGGTACGTCGATGCGGGGGCGCAGCTCGCCGATGTGCGTGGTGATCTTGGTGGTGGCGAAGCCCTGGGCGACTTGCAACGCGCCAGTGGCGGGGCTGTCCGCGAGGGCCCGGCCTTCGGCGAGGAGGGCTGGTGTCATGTGAGCTTCGAGGAGCTGGGTCCAGGTGGTAGCCCAGCGGGCGGTGGTGTGCTGGTGTGCGGCGAGCGTGGTCACGCGGCTGCTCCGAGGGTGACGAGATCGGCGAGCTCGGTGTTGGAGAGCTTGGCCAGGGCGCGGTCGCCGGAGGTCAGGACGGCGTCTTGCAGGGTGCGCTTGTGCTCGAGCAGGGCGGCGATGCGGTCTTCCACGGTTCCCTCATTGATCAGGTGGTGCACGGTGACGGTGCGGTGGCTGCTGCCCAGGCGGTGGGCGCGGTCGGTTGCCTGGTCCTCGACGGCGGGGTTCCAGCTGCGGTCGTAGTGGACGACGTGGCTTGCCCGGGTGAGGTTCAGGCCGGTGCCGGCGGCCTTCAGCGACAGGATGAGCACCGGGGTGTTGCCGGCCTGGAAGTCGTCGACGATGTTCTGGCGGCGGGCGGCGTCGAGGCCGCCGTGGAGGAAGGCGGTCTGGTGTCCGCGGCTCGTGAGGTGGGCGGTCAGGAGGCGGCCCATGGCGACGTAGCTGGTGAAGACGAGCAGGGCCTCGCCGCTGTCGGTGACGGTCTCGACGATGTCGTCGAGGGCGGCGAGCTTGGCGGATCGGGCGGCGAACGTGCCGTCGCCGAGGACGGTGGAGGGCTTCTCCCGCAGGTAGTGGGCTGGGTGGTTGGCGATCTGCTTGAGGCCGGTGAGGAGCTTGAGGACCAGGCCGTGGCGGGTGAAGCCGGTGGACTGGGCGACGGCGTCCATGGTTTCGCGGACCATGGCCTCGTACAGGCCGGCCTGCTCGCGGGTGAGCTGAACGATCCGCTGGACGTGAACCTTCTCGGGCAGTTCCGGTGCGATCCGGGGGTCAGTCTTGAGGCGGCGCAGCACGAAGGGGGCGATGAGGCGGGCCAGGGCCTGGGCTTCGGGCCCGGTGGTGTCGCGCTCGGCGGCGTTGGCGTAGCGGGCTCGGAAGGCGGCGAGGGTGCCGAAGAGTCCGGGGTTGGTCCAGTCGAGGATGGCCCACAGCTCGGAGAGGTTGTTCTCGATCGGTGTGCCGGTCAGGGCGATGCGGGTGCGTGCCAGGAGGGTACGCAGGTGGCGGGCGGTGGAGGACCTGGGGTTCTTGGCCATCTGGGCCTCGTCGGCGATGACCAGGGACCAGGTGCGGGCGGCGAGCTGTTCGTGGTCCCGGCGCAGGACACCATAGGTGGTGATGACCAGCGCGTTGTCGGGAAGTTCGCCGAGGGTGCGGCCGGCGCCGTGGTAGGCGACGACGGGGAGCGTGGGCGCGAAGCGGGCCGCTTCGCGGCTCCAGTTGGTGACCAGGGAGGCGGGGCACAGGACCAGGGCGGGGCCGTGGTCGTGGTGCTGGCGGCGGTGGAGGGTGTAGGCGAGGGCGGTCAGGGTCTTGCCCAGGCCCATGTCGTCGGCGAGGACGGCGCCGAAGCCGAGGTCGGTGGTGTTGGCCAGCCAGGTCAGGGCGCACTGCTGGTAGTGGCGCAGCGTGGCGTTGAGATCGGCCGCGGCCGGGAGGGCGTCGGTGGTGTGCTCGTCGGTGGTCAGGCGGGTGGTGACGTCGGCGAGGGCGCCGTCGGGGCGGCAGGGGACGGTGTCGCCGTCGAGGGTAATGGTGCCGGTGAGCGCGGCGTTGAGGGCCTGGTGGGCGGGGAGTAGGGGCAGGTTCCGGGCGCGGGCGCGGGCGGCCAGAGTGGTGTCGAGGAGGACCCATTGGCCGCGGATGCGGACGAGGGGGCGGGCGGACTCGGCGAGCGCGTTCATCTCCGCCTCGGTGAGCTCTTGGCCCGCGAGGGCGAACTGCCAACGGAAGGAGACGAGTTCGGTCAGCGCGAAGCGCGGAGGCGCGCCGGTCGGCCGTGCGGGGGCGGGAGCGCCCACGATCGCCTGGGCGGTGAGCGCGGTGGTGAGCTGCTGCGGTGCGCGTACGGACAGGCCCCGGCTGGCGAGCGCCGGCCCGGCCTCGAGGACCTGGAGGAGGGCCGGCCCGTCCAGGGTCATCTGCTGGGGGGTCCACTGGTCGGCGAGCGGGGCGAGCGCGGGGTAGTCCCGGGCTGCGCGGCGCAGGGCGCGGCGTACACGGGCGCGGCCGAGGGTGCGGTCGAAGCCGGGGAGGGAAACGCTGCCGTTCCAGACATCGGCTGCCGCGACCGGGGGGTGGACGCCGGAGATGTCGGCGGCGGGGTGTGAGGCCAGCTGGAGGCGGGCCTGGAGGTAGCCGGCGCTGTCGGGTTCGTCGATGTCGAGCACGAGGCCGGGCAGGGGCCCGCCGTCGAGGCGCTCTTCGATGTGGTCCGTCCAAGCGGCCAGGTCGCGGTGTTGGTCGGGCGGCAGGATGTGCGGGTTGGGGTCGACGTAGGGGGCCTGAGGGAAGAGGGCGGTGGCCGCCGGGGTGCGGAGGATTGCGTCGGCGAGGGCGTGCGTGAACTCCTCGATCGCGGGCCGCGGTTCGGGGACGTGCTCGGAGCCCGAGGAATTCGTGTCGGCGATGACCGTGCAGTGGGCGTGGATGGACATCGCGTCGGCGAGGGCCTCAACGGCGCGGTTCGCGGCCGGGGGCCAGGGACCGACCCGCCACTGGTCACGTCCATGGTCGCTGAGGGCCGGGTAGACCAGGCGGGCGGCGACCATTTGAAGGCCAATGCGGGTCGCCCGCGCCCAGGCCGTCGCGGAGGGGTGCGCGTGGGCGTGGTCCTCGACCGGCAGAAGCACAGGAGCCGCGATGTCGGCGGCAAGGGTCCAGCCGAGCACGCGGGTTCGTGCTGGGCCGGTCGTGGTAGCCAGGATCAGGTCGTAGAGGCCGGTGGCGAGTGGACTGGGGAGCGG
Source organism: Streptomyces sp. NPDC090741 (assembly GCF_044769045.1). Classification (NCBI taxonomy): domain Bacteria; kingdom Bacillati; phylum Actinomycetota; class Actinomycetes; order Kitasatosporales; family Streptomycetaceae; genus Streptomyces; species Streptomyces sp. NPDC090741. The sequence goes on from NZ_JBIVXF010000011.1 coordinate 62,141, forward strand.
GACGTCGGGCATCGGCTGTCCGTCGGCGCGGTAGATCAGCAGGGCCGCCGGGCCGTGGTCCGTGGCGGGAAGGAAGGTCAGGGCGCAGCCGGCGCGCAGCGCTTCGGCTGCCGCCTCGACGCTGGACAGGGCCGGTGCCGGTGGGGGCGTCGGAGCCGTGGGCGTGCGGTCATGTGGCGCTTGGGCGGGGAGGAGCGGTGGGCTCTGAGGTGCCTGGCCGGTGGGGGCGGCTGCCCCAGCAAGGGTGAGGGCCTGGTTGCCTGTGGGCGCCAACACGTGCGTCGAACTCCTCGTCGTCATCTGATCATTTGGTAGCCGGCGACCGGTGCCGGGTCTGGGCATCGTAGGAAGTGGGTCCTGTGGACAGCGTCCGCTCTCCCGGGCCCGCCGACGGTGTTTTCCGGCATGTGCCGCTCAAGTTGTGCGTCGGCCGGCTCGGAGCGGCTGCCGCGGCGGCGTGGTCGGTTCACCGATGTGGGGGACGGCAGACAGGTGCCGCGGACTACGGTGTCCCGGTGAACCACGTGCACGCCGTTCCCGATGTGGAACCCGCCCGGGCCGCTGTCCTCTCCCCCGATCTCGCCGCGGCACTGCGGTCGTGCGGACCGGACGGTGAGCGTGCCCTGCGCCTGCTGCAGGATGCTGCGGCCGTCCTGGCCGAGCCGGGGCGGTGGAATGCACCGTACGAGGTCGCACAGTCGTGCTGCCGGAACGCGATCGACAGCGTGTTGCACCTGGCGCCGAAGGACCTCCCCGGCATCGAGGCCGCGAGGCGGGCGGTGGTCGATGCGGCGAAGGCGATCGCCGGCGCCTGGTGCGCCGATGGGCAGGTGCCCTCCGCTGCTCTGACCGGACTCGCGGAGTCCGTGAAGGCGTTGCGTGGCGAGGAGGCAAATCCCGGTGGGCAGCGGATCCGGCAGATCGGCTACCTGGTGCAGCAGCAGACCCGTCAGGAGATGGGGCTCGCGGAGGTTGAGGCCGTACGGAACTCCTGGACCCGGTTCTACCGGGACACCTCTGGGGTGCTGCATGGCTCGGGCACCGGTCCGGATGAATCGCGGGCGCTGTTCAACGGTGTGGTCGCCGCCTTCGAGCAGCTCTTCCTCGGGCTGCCGGATCGTGCCGAGCGCCTTCGTGAACTGGCGCTGCTGGAGGCGCCATCGCCAGCGGATGCCGATGAGATCGCGATGATGACCGACCCGCGGGCTGGCGCCTACTTCTTCCGTGCGGCCGTCAGCGACGAGTGGCTCGATCTCCTCCCGGCGGAGCGCCTGCTCCCCGAGTCCGCCCAGTGGCCTGCGCTGCCTTACCTGCAGCGCGTTCTGCGGCAGGACCCGGAGCGGGTCTGCTCGTGGGTCGAGGCGAATCTGGAGGCAGTGGGCGGCCGAGGCCCGGGAGCGGTCAGCACGGCGGTGGGGCTGATTAGCGCGGCTGGCATGACGGCCTGGCCTCTGCTCCTGTCGATCGCGAAGGAGCATCAGGACCGCCACGTCCTTCTGCGGATCGGGTACTGGGCCCGGGACATCGATGTGGCGGAGCGGACCGTCCGATGGGTGCAGGTCGTCGAGGCCGTCCTGCGCAACCCTGAGTACGGGGCCCGGGAGACGTGGGAGGCCGCGCAGCTGCTTCGCGCCGTGGCGGTCACCGTGCACCCCCATGGTCAGGTACGTCTGGCCGGCGACCGGCTGGGCGTGATCATCCGCAACGTCGTCGCCGGAACTCTCGCCGCGGTCCTGGGTGAAGGCCCCATCCACTTCGAGGCGGAGGTCGTTAACGACCTGACTGAGGTCACGCTTCAGGATCCGTCGCACTCCTTCGCGGTGGCGGTGATGCGGTCTGTGCTGGACATCGCCCGCGAGGATGCGCAGCTCGGCGTCGTACTCGCGGAGCGGCTCAGGCCGCTGGAGTCGAAGCTGGCTGTCTCGGCTCTTCGCGATCGGATTGCAGCGGTGCTGCTGGGCGAGTCCTACGAGGTGGATGCGGTGGTGCCGGACCGGGCCCGGGTCTGGTGGGACACCGCGATCCCGCTCGCAGGCCGGATCGTGACCGCCCGCGCGGCGCGCGCCGACGAATTCGACTTCCTCGCCCTGGTGCACCGCACCTGTCCCGAGGAGCATCTCGGTGATCTCGCAGCCGCCGTACGGGACGGTCTCGGCAAGGCGCCAACAACGGAAGAGGTTGCTGCGTGGAGGGCCCTCTACGAAGCGTCGGGGGAAGCCCTCCCGGCGGCCTGGCGGACGGCCTGGGACCTCCACCCGATCCTTCCCCATGCCGCGATCGAGGCGTGGCAGCCGCTGCTCGGTGTCCTGCAGGAGCTCACAGGCGGTCAGGCCCCGTCCCGGCCCGAGCCCCTGCTGCGGATCAGGTCGTGGATCGAGGAGCACGGCGGGCTGTCCGCGGCGGCTTTCGCCGGGCTCGCGGCAGCCGAGGGCCCGGCTGCCGCGGTTCGCGAGCTGGTAGGCACCGCGGTCCCCCGGAAGGACGTCGAGGACGGTGGGGCGCGGGCCGGGTTGCTTACCGCGCTCGTCACCGAGGATCCGCAGTCGTGGGCGGCGGACGTCTCCGGTGTCGTCGCGGAGGCGTCAGACCCGGCGCTCCGGGCGGCCTACTTCAACGCGCTCCACCGTGCCCTGGGCAACGGGACACTGCCCGCCCCGGAGCTCGGGCACCTCGCGAAGGCCGCGTTCGCAGTCAGGCCGGCTCCGGAAGCGGCTGAGGCAGGCGCCGGCCAGCTGACGATGGTGACCTGCAACTTGCTGCACAAAGCCTGGGAACAGGGCCTGGAAGTGGAGGACGAGCCGGAGGTGGTGAGCTGGCTCCAGGCCCTGGTGGCGTCCTGGTCCAGGCCCCGGGTCTCCTCGGCCGATCCGCTGATCGATGCCACAGCGGTGTCCGGCGGGGTCGCACTGCTGTCGTTGATGGCCTGGGGCCTCCAGCACGCGCACCGTCAAGAGGCGGCTTTGCCGGAACCCTTGGTGACGGTGCTCGACCGGATCCTCAAGGAAGAGCCGGACGACCAGGCCCTGGCCGTCGTAGGACTGTGTCTGAGCCAGCTCGTGCACTGTGCGCCCGCGTGGGCCGACGAATGCGCCGCTCTCCTCTTCGCGATCGACACCCCGTGGCGCTCAGCCCGTGCCTGGCTGCGGCACGGACAGCCCAACGCACAGCTGCTGGCCCGTCTCGACCGGGCCGTGCTGCTGGATTTGGTGACCGAAGCGCAGGCTGACCCGCTTGTCAGCAAAGTCGCTTTCGCGTTGCTGGACGCCTCGGAGGCGCTCGGCCCGGACGGTACCCTGCTCGCCGAGTTCGCCGGAAGAAAGGGCGGCCCGGAGGCGGTCTCGCAGGTGCTGTCCCAAGTCGCCGGAGCTGTGTTCCGCTGCGCCGAGGGGAGCCCGTGGCCCGGGCGTGCGGCGCAGGTGTGGGAGGCGGCGCTGGACTGTGGCCTGCCGCCCGCCGCTCTGACCGGCCTCGGCCGGTTCGCCTACGCCGAGTGCCTCGACGAAACGCGCTGGCTGGAGTTGACAGCGCGCACCGTCGAGCAGCAGCCGGTGCTGGAGGCGGCCTACCGGGTCGCCGAGCGTGCGGCCGGTCATCCTTCCAGTCCGCAGGCGATGAGTATCGCGGCGGCGATGCTCGAGGCCCCGGCAGACCGGTACCACCGGCTGGAGATCCAGCGGTACGCCGCCCGGGTGTTCGCTGAGGCCGGCGAAATGGAGGCGCCTGAGCGGGAGCGCCTGCGCATCGCGCTCATCAACTCCGGGGCGATCGAGGATGCGTTCGGTGACACCGGTCCGGCGCGGAAGGATGCCTGACCAAAGGAGCGTGCTGGCCTACTTCTTCTGGGCCGCGGCGGCGATCTCGGCGGCGGTGGCTGTCGGGCGCTTCCCGGCCTGGATCTGCTGGAGGCGCTTCAGGACTGTGGCCGCCATGTCGTGTGCCGCGGTGGCGTCCTCGCCGGCGTCCGCGACCTTGACCTCGATGTTGACCGTGCCCGAGCGGGCGTAGGCATACACGCTGCCGGTCTTGCTGACGAGGAAGGAGCTCTCCTCCCCCACGGACGTCTGCTTCGCTTGCACCGGCGTGAGGCCCTCGCGCTTGACCCAGGCGGTGTAGGCGGTCTTCGCGTTCTCCGGCGAGTCGAATTGGCAGACGGCCAGGTCCATCATGCGCGAGCGGGAGGAGCCGTTGTAGAAGAAGTTGGTGTCGCCGGCGCGGGCCCAGCCCTTCGGAGAGCCACCTTCCGTGTGGGTGCAGTCGTCCGCGGTGCCTGGCCGGTCCTTGCCGAGGCTTCCGGGGTCGTAGCCGGCGGGCGCCTCACCGCGGTCAGGAATGGCCTGCGTGATCTCGCCCTGGCTGAATTGCTTCGATATGGGCTGGCCGTTCGCTTCCTTCGCCGGCTTGTCATCCGAGCCGGAGGAGCACGAGGTGACGGCGAGAGCGGCAAGTAGGACCGCGGGAACGACGGCGATGCGACTGCGTGTCATGTCCACACACTAACCTTTCGTAGATCGCTCAAGGGGGGAGATCGCGCGGGCGATTCGGCCGTTCCAATCCGGCCACGCAAGCGTCCTTCTGCCCCGCCTCTGCGATGAGTTCGCCAGCACCTGCGACGACCCTCGGCCGTGCCAGCGGCGCCCGGGGCGCGAACTCCAGTACTCATTGCCGCCGCCAGCCGATTCGGAGGGCGCGCCGGCCGGCTCCGCGCCACAAATCGACAGCGGAGCCGACCAAACGGGACACCCGCCTGGGGCCGAGCGCCAACCTCACCCGTGGGGCGGCGGAACGACATGGGCATCCGGCCATCCAGTGTGATCACACGGTCGAGACCTCAACAGGCAGGGCCCATGGGCCTGTCGCACCGGATCACGGATACGCGCACCCCGTTGTCCATAGGGGCGTAATTTACGCTGACACACGCCCTTTGTCAACTCTTATGTGTCGTAGCGGCTGCGCCTTCGGCTCGGTGCGTACCGGGCGCGCGGGTGGCCGCGCTCCGTGCGGCTGGTGGCCCGTGCCGCCGGCAGTGTGGAGGCGTGTGTGCCGCGGGCGGCCTCCTGCGTTCGGGCTGCGTGGCTGGCGGCCCGGTCCGCGGCTTCGTTGTACGGGTCGCCATTAGCCCGATGGGCGGCTACGTGCACGAGCTTGACCTTCCGGCCTGCCATCAGCTCATCGATGTGCACCACGAGGTCCTTGTTGGCCACCGGGGTGCCGGAGGCGGTCTTCCAGCCCTTCCGGCGCCAGCCAGGGAGCCAGGTCGTGACGGCCTTGATCGCGTACTGCGAGTCCATCCGCACTTCCAGCGGCACCGCGGGGTCGGTGGCCTGCAGGAGCTTCAGCAGCGCCGTCAACTCGGCCTGGTTGTTGGTGGCCGTCCCCATCGGGCCCGCCTCCCAGCGCGCCACTCCACCGTCGTCGCCTGCGACAACCCAGGCCCAGGCGGCCCGTCCCGGGTTCCCCTTGGCGGCGCCGTCACAGGCGGCAATCATCAGCTCGGTCATGTCTCGCTCCTCCTACGGTCAGTTCAGGGAGATGCCGCCGGAGCGCGGCCTATGCGGGATGAGCGAGGACTCCACCGGGTGGACGTGGATGTCCGCGTGGACCTCTGGCGCCCGCTGGGGAGCCTCGATCAGGACCTGGACGCGGGGGCGCAGGCTGGTTCCCCGCAGTGCGATGGCCGACGCCAGACACCAGCCCAGCAGTGCGATCCCGGCGGCAAGGCCGCGGCCGGTGACGGGCGTGCCGGCCCAGGTCATGGCTACCGTTGCCACGCCCCACAGGCCCCAAAGGGGCCGGCCGCCGCCGACGCGGAGGGCCGCGAGGACGAAGGAGGCGACCCCGACGATCTTCCACAACGCGTACGCGGTGGCCGTCGAGAGCGGTAGGTAAACCGCGTGGCTGGTCACGTAGCGGTGCACGGGGGTGGTGACGGTGGCGAGCAGGCCGGTGTGGCCCGAATCGCCAGTCGTGTCCGCGAGGTAACCGAGCAGGCCGACTATGACGCCCAGGGCTAGGAACGGGGCGGCCGCGAGAAGCCCCCACCGGGCGGTACGGAGGATCGGGTACCGAGCCCCGCTCCAGAAGTCACATATGGACTCCCAGAGATCTCGTTGGTGGCTCCGCGTCCAGGCTCGTGAGAGTCGGCGGGCGCGCCGACCGGCTTCGTCCGGGGGCCGGCTCGGTGGTGCCTGACTGTGCAAGGTTGCTCCTTCAATCGCTGTCGAGCGTGTACGGCGAGGTCTCGCCCGACAGCGGTGCCGGCGCTGAAGGGCGGTCCAGGGCCTCAGCTCCTGGCGCTGGCACGCTAAGACGCCGGCCCTGTGGACAAGGTCGCCGAGGCTCTGCGCCCGCAGTCCATGCCCCTTGTCCGGTGTCGGAGTCGCGAAGCCGGGGTCCGCGGCCGCGGAGTGGTAAAAGGCCAATGACCGCGGCGACGCTCGGGGCCGCTGGGCGGTGGCGGGGGCTTCTGCTAGGTCTCGGCGCCGGCGTCGGTAGATCGCGGCCGTTTCCAGGCCGTTATTGCCTTCCTGGCGGGTCCCTCCGCTTCCTTCATCACTGGTCAGTCGTTGCACGTTGACGGCGGCTGGCTGCTCCACTGACCGCCCGCGCCACCCGTCCACGAGAGGATCCACCTGATGAAGCTGCGCGTCCGCGCCATCCTGATCACCCCGCGCAATACCGCCCTCTTCATGAAGCGCATCCGTCCGGACCGCGACCCCTACTGGGTAGTCATCGGCGGCGGCATCGAAGAAGACGACGCGACCCCCGAAGACACCCTGCTGCGCGAGATCCGCGAGGAAATCGCGGGCGAGGCGACCATCGGTCGACTCTTCCACGAGCTCAAGAACCCCAGCGGGGAGACCGAGCTCTTCTACCTCGCCCACGTCAAGCGCTGGAACTTCGCCGACCGGACCGGGCCCGAGTTCCTGCGCACCGACCGAGGCACCTATGAGCTCGTCGAGGTACCCCTCACCCCCGACGCAATTGCTGGCATCGCCCTCCTGCCCACGGCCATCTCTGACGAGCTGCGCGCGGCCCTGCAGCGAGGCGACCTCTCCGCGGCCGCGTAACCACACCTGCTGCAGAGGCTCCCGGCACCCGGCTGGATCCGACGAGGTGGCTGGATCATCCCGCCCTCCCTGTGCTCGACGGCAGCGTGCGGAGGTTCTCAGCTGCCGCGATCGGATGCCCACGAGACGGCTTCCGCACCGAGGCCGGTGCTCAGGGTGCACCTGAGCACCGGCCTTGCGGTCAGGCCGTCTCGCCGCCGTCGCCGTGCCGTCGTCCGTGGAACATCATCGACGTTCCACCTTCTGGCAGGTGCCATCCGTCCGCCGCCATGTACGGCGGGATGTAGGTCGGGTTGGTATCGGTGTTCAGGTTCGAGTCGGCGTCGGTGAAGTCCCGGATCACCCGGCGCTGGACTTCCCGAAAGTCGTAGCCGTCGGGTCCGTCGACCTCCCAGGTGACATCGCGCAGCGTAGCCCGGTGCTCGTCCGGATCGCCCGTCGCGGTGGCGATCTCGATCAGGGGGTGGATCTCGATCAGTCCGCCGAACAGACAAAGGACGATCAAGAGCTGGCAGATGCGGTCGGAGAACTCGCCGAAGCCGTACTCCTGGCCGCAGCCGCATGACGGGTCGTGAGCGTGAACCTGGAACTCCACCTCGTAGGGCTTGCCGGTCACGGCGTATCCGGGCAAGGCCCGGGCCTGTCCGCTCGGGCAGGGGTGCCCGGTGTCGAACAGGTTGATCCACACCTTGACGCTCGTGGCTGCGAAGCCGGTGTACTCGGCTTCGAGCGCCTTCTCCAGGCGCTGGTGGGCGGCGTACGCCTTCTGGTCGACCGCCTTCCAGCCCTCTCCGAGCCGGTGCCCTGCCAGATGCAGAAACTGGTTCGCCAGCAGGGACAGTTCGTCCAGCGTGGGAAGCAGCTTGTCCGTCGTGACGGGGCTCGTCTCGTTCGCGCTTTCGTCCTCCTTGAGGGCGGAAGGGCTGTGAGAGGGCCAGACCTGGGTGAGTTCGTCTCCGGGTTCGGCTCGGCGGACGAGGGCGATGTCGGACAGCATCAACCCGAACACGGAATGGCCGTCCCAAACATCCAGCCAGGGCACGTCCCGGAGCCCGGTACTGTGCGGATTGACGCCGGTGGCGTCGACGCAGACCTGCACGGGTTCGGAGAACTGCGAGCTGGGCCAGTACCACAGGACCTGGACCCTGGTCTTCGCGCCGAGGAACTGCTGGGCCTGGCGCACGGCGTACGGGGCGTGGTCCGAGGGAATCCACCAGCCGTTGCGCGTCCATGCCTGGTCGGCGTCGACCAAGAGGGATCCGCCCAGGTCGTAGAGGGCTTCGGCCGCCTCTTGACGGGCCTGCTCCCGGGCCGCCGCGCACTGGTCGTTTGCGGGCGCGGTGCTGCCCAAGCCGCGGGCATCGGCCCCAGCTACTGATGCGCCGTCCCAGACCGGGATGCCGGGCGGGGCAAACGGGATCTTGCCGAGGATGACAGCGACCTGGTTCGCGCGGTCGATGCTGTTGGAGAGGCGCGCGTCGGCGCGGGCCGCGGTGGGGCGGTCGTCGTCGCTTTCCGCTCCGTACCGGCGGCGGGGGTCGTCGGGTTCTTCGTCGAGGCTGTGCCCGAGGAACATCGGGAACAGCTGGTACGTGAGGAGCGCTTCGAGCCCGTACTCGACGTTCGAGGCGTCGCCCGTGACAGCGAACGGCTTCATGGTCTGCTCGAGTCCGTCGCTGAGGGAGTGGACGACGTGGGTGGGGGCGCGGTGCCGGTCGCGCTCGTAGCCCTGGGTCGTGAAGGCCACGGTGTAGGCGATTGCGGCCGGCCACAGGGCGTCCCGCCAGCGCACGTCCGACTCCTGGCACACGGCCTTCGCGCGAGCGCGAGCGGTGGGGTCGTGGCGGTCGACGGCGTCGACAAGCGCGGCCAGGTTCGCGCCGGCGCCCAGGTGCTTGAACGCCGCGTGACGGTAGGCCGGCGGCGGGAGCCAGATCCAGGAGCGTTCGCGCGGCTCGCCCCAGCGTTCCATGACGAAGGGCCAGCCGCCGCGTTCCTTCAGCGCGCGGTCGAGCCGGGCGCCCAAGTTGGGGCCGCACGTCAGCGCGAGGACAGCCGCGACGCCGTCCCAGCCCGCCGGGGCGGACAGGTCATCGTGCAGGAGCCGGTCGAGCCTGACGGCGAAATGCGGCAGATCGGTCCGGTACTGCTGGTCGCCGTCGAAGATGCACGCGGGGCATACAGGATCTGCACCAGGCGAGTTCTCGAGCAGGTGGTGCTCGGGGTACCGGTCACCGCAGATCGGGCACGGCGTGGTGGACTCCTCTTCCATGGCCCGGACCCTGCGGAGCCGGGTCTGTCCGAGTTCGGTGTCCAGGCGGCGCGCGGTGACGCGGACGGTTTCGGTGGAGCAGTCCGCGAGGCCGTCCTCGAAGTCCTCGACGGTGGCGTTGCCCGAGGGGCACATCGCGGTCAGGTACAGCGGCTTGGTCAGGTCGAAGCGCTCCGGGTCGTCCGGGTCGGATTCATCGCTGCCGTCGTCATCGTGGTATGCACGTCCCACGGAGAGGCTCAGGCCAGCGACCGGTCCTGCGTATGCCGTGAGGCCGAAGGCGTCCACGTCTGGCTTGCGGTCATCAGCGCCCCATCCCAGGAGACGGAACTCCGCGACCAGGGCTGTGAGGTAGTCCGTGGCGAGCACGGGGCCCAGGTTGGGCCCGGTTGCGGTCAGGTCGGTGAGGATGCGAACGGCTGCAGCGCGGCCGGCCGCGTCGAGGATTGGGGGCAGCAGGTTCCGCCCGGCGGCGTCGACGACGCGCTGCAACGCCTGCTGGTAACCGCATCCGGTCGCCTTGTTAAGTGCCCTGGCGATCTGCTGGCGGTTGGTGATGTTCGTGCTGTTCTTCGGCAACAAGACGGCTCCTGCACGCTCCGGGTCATGCCGCCCCACCACGACAAACGCCAGAGTGCGCACAAGCGGTCAAGGATGTCGGGGGGGTGCCGGGCATCACCGTTGCGTCACCTCCCAGCGGCAGCTGGATTCACCACAGTCCGGAGGTGGGTCCGGGCAAGGCACGCTTCTCGGTGAAGTGCGTTGGGCCGAATGGCATCCCGGGCACCCCGGCAGGCGGGCGGTGTACCGCTGACTCAGTTCGCCAGCCCCGAGGTCGCTGCTGCTACGGTTCCTGCGCCGCGGGAGCGCCCAGTGCCCCACCCATCGACCGCCCTGGCCCAAAACAGCTGGCGTGCCCTCAGTGCTACCTGACGCTCCCCTTCCTCGCCCAGGCCCGCCCCTCCCGCAGCGGTTCCATTAACCGTCCCCGACGGCCTGTGGACCCGCCCGGGCCAGTCCGAGCAGGGTGGCGGGGATCGACAAGCCGTCGGCGATCCGGTCCAGGACCTCTACGGTCTTGACCTGCCGCACGCCACGCTCGATGGCGCTGACGTCGGATTGACTCATTCCCACCAGACGAGGACGGTCTGGCTGGCCCCGGTGTGCCGGCGGAAGTGCAGGAAGAGCCGGCCGACGTCGCGGAAGTGGTAAGCAACCCGTCAGCGAAGGGTTCCTCGTTCACGGCCAGCAGCATTCCAGGATCCCCTCAGCTCGGGGGAGCTTGTGCGAGTCGGCCCCGATCAGGATTCCAACTGCGTCCTCGCACGCTCCGTGAGCAGAGGGATCAACTTCTCTCGCCATGTGTCGAGAGAGATCCCTCCACTGGACATGCCGCCGTGGGCGTATTGCTCCCGGTACACCCATGACGCTGGGTCCGCAACGGGGTCAAGACCCACGAGCCCCCTGAACGCTTCCCGCACAATGCCGACCGCTTCGTCAACCGACGCCGGGAGGTCGGTAGCGGACAGGTGGTCACGGAGGGCCCGCCAGACATGAGGGTCGCCACGCAGGCCCCACCTTTCCGGCTCCGGATCGAAGAGATGGGCCATCGTCACAGCCGTCGCGTCATCATGTGCCATGGTGTCAGTCTCTCGCAGGGCTGGTTCCTGGCCCGCGGCGTCGAGGTTGCCCTCCCCGGGAATCGCGGCTGACCCCCACCGGTGGCCGATGTGCAGGGCGTGACGTCGCTTCGGTGACCGCGGCCAACGCCATCAAGGCCGTCTGTCTGGCCGAGCTGTTCCATCTGCCAAAATGCCTGCGCTGCGGCCAGGGTATGGGCGAGGTGATCGGCGACCGTGTCCCTACCTCATGAGATCGAAACCGGGCGCGTACGTGACTGTCTGGTCGTGGCCTCCGGCTGGCTCAAGCATCAGTTCGCCGTGCTCGGTGGGGAGGAGCCTCTGGTCGGCCATCCGCCAGACGAGGACGTGGTCCCCGCCTGGGTCCGGCGTGCGCAGGGTGAGTACGCCGGCGGCCCCGGCGAGGAGGGAGGCGGCCAGCAGCGAGGTGAAGCGGTTCCGGTCGCGGGAGCCGATGGCCGTGTCGCCGGCCGGAGTTCCCACGGTGATGGCGTAGGAGCCAAGGGACAGGCCGCCTCCTGCCTTCGCCACGAGGACCACGTCGTCGTGCCAACGCGATCGCCGCAGCAGCCTGTCCAGAAGGTTCCTGGCGTCGTGGCGGGCTTCACCGACAACGTGGTCTCTGCCCTGCTCGGCGGCCAGGTCGAAGATGCGGCCGCAGAGCGTCATCATCGCCCAGGTCTCCCGTTCGTAGACCATGATCTGCCGCAGCATCTCGACAGGTTCCCCGCTGAACGCGACCAGCTCTTCGCGGTCCGCGGGGACGGCGCTGTACGCATCGAGAGCGGCGCGTGATCGGGGGCGCAGGCCCGCGCCTCGGCAGAACTGGTCGAACTCGGCGGCCAGGAGGGGACGGAGCAGGTACTGCTCGCCGCGGGCGAGGGCCGCGGTGGCGGTCTGGTGGATGTCGCGCCAGTACGAGGAGAAGCTGCCCGCGTGCCGTTCGTCGTGTGGGAGGTGCTGGTAGTCGTTCTTGTCAACGGCAACCACCCTGGTGGCCACGGCTGTGGGCCGGCTCGGGTCGTGCGATGCCATGGTCTTCCCCCTTCGGCATGGTGTCGTCGCCGGTCTGTCGCGTGGCTGACCGCGATGGTGTGTGAGTGCGGTGCTATCCGAGTGTGAAGCTCTCGGGGTCGTAGTCGAAGTCTTCTGCGGTCCAGCGGGCGTAGGCACCTGAGTTGAAGTAGTCGGCGATGGCGCTGCCGACGATGCGTCGGGCCGTCTCCTCGTCCTCGGCTCGCACGAGTGCGGCAATCTGAGCGGCACTTAGACGCAGGGGGACATCCTGGGCGCGGATGGCGTCGGAGCCGCGAATGGCGAATGTCGCGGTCCGGCTGACCCTGGCGTTGGCACCGGCGCCGGCACGTTCCACCTCACGGGCCCGTCGTTCCCGCCCGCGCTCGGTGGTCTGGACCTCAGCGGCGTCGTGCCGCAGGTTCTCCGCGTCCCTGCCGCGTGGTGTCCGCGTCCCCTTGAGCCAGCGGCCCACGGCGGTTGGCGTGACGCCGTAGGCAGCGGCCATGGCCTGACGATTACCCCCGTACTTGCGTTCGAGGACATGGGCGGTCTGGGTGGTCGTTATCTTCGGCGGCTGGCGTGAGGGGAAGGCGTTGGCGCGGAAGGTGCCGAGCAGCCCTCGCTTGGGAGTCTCGTCGTCGCCGGTCACTGAGTGCTCTCTTCCTGCTGCTCGCGGTCGTCGACGGGCTGGCCGGCAGTGTCGTAGTCGTGGGCGATCCGGGCGGGATGCTCATGGTTGTCCAGCAGGGAGATGACGGCCTTCATCGGGATGCTCGACTCGTGCTTGCAGGAGCCGGGAGCGATTCCCGGACGGAGTGTCCCCGGGACGGGCTTGCCGTTGTCGCCGAGGATGAACAGCTCGAGCGGGGTCGGCTCGGCGGTGGCGTAGAAGGACGCGTCGACGTTGACGGCGAAGGGGGCGCGTCCGGTGAGCTGGTAGGTCTTGCGCATGCGGCGGTGTGCGGCGATGCGGGCTGCGGCGATGATGGTGAAGCGGATCTCGGGCCGGTACGACCACTTCGAGGCGGTCTTCTCGAGCCAGACCTCGTCATCCGGGATGGAGGTGCGTGCCGAGTCCGTCCATTTGCCGATCCCGCCCTTGTAGATGCTCTTGTAGAAGGAGGCGAGGAGGGCGGCGTCGGCGCGCTGAGGGTCGCCGGCGGTGTCCTTGTGGATCGCGTAGGCGTCGAGGAAGTCCTGTGCGTCTTGCCCGTCGGTGAGTCCGAGGTCGGCGTACGCGCGCTTGTATGCCGTGCGGAGGCGTCCGGTCCATTCCTTGAGGAGGGGGACGGTGTGCGAGGACAGGTACGCCGCGTCGATCTTCTTGGGGTCGTATCCGTACGTGGTGACCATGTAGGCAACGGTGGGGGTCGCGTACCAGCCGGGGCCTGTGGGGTGCGCGCCGTGGAAGGTCGCAGGGTGCGGCAGGAGCGCGTTGACTTCCACGTCGGTGAAGTCGCACCACCACAGCCCGGCGGTCTTGGTGTCCCAGGCGGGGTTTCTGGTGTACTGCAGTGGCCCGGCCGGCAGGGCGAGCGTCTCGGTGACTGACAGGTAGGAGGCGCAGGCGTCGATGACCACGGCGTAGGGCAGGGCCGCCTCGTCGTCGGTGAGGGGGCGGGCCCAGTACTTGAAGTCCTCCTCCTGGCAGACGGCTTCGTCCTTTCCGGTCAGTTCGCGCGTGAGCGGGTGGCGGGCGCCGGCTGCCGGTGGGACGGCGGTGTCGCCCGAGGGCAGGGCGCCGTCGCGCAGCTGCCGGGACCATTCCCCGGTCTCGTCGTCCTGGACGGCTTCCTCGCGGGGGCGGACAGCGTCGAGCAGGAGCATGCTGGTGGTCGCGTGGGTCGAACCGGGCGCGATGCCTAGGTCGGCCACGAAGGTGCGGATGCGGCGGGCCAGGACGGGCGCGTCGGGCTGCCCGTGGTCGTCAGTGGCCATCTCGAGGGCGAGCTGGTTGGTGGCCTTCTGCTTGTCCGTGCCCTGGCCGAGCCACGGCGTGAAGAGGATCCGGACGGAGGTCTTGGGTCCGCCGGCGGATCCCTTGCGGCGGAATACGTGGATGGTGGGTCCGATCTCGTCGGACACCTCCATCCCGACGCTGGCCGCCGCGGTAGAGAGCTTCTTGTGCAGCTGGGCGAGGGCCTTGTCGGTGGCTGGCAGGACGGCGGGCAGGCCGAGCTTCTTCAGCGCGGCCGAGGTCAGGCAGACGATTCCGTCACCGGCGCGCCCGGCAGCGTGGATCCGCTCGACACGCAGGGGCAGTCCGGTGCCGAGCCAGCCGACCCAGTCCGTCAGCTTCATTCCTGCGGGCGGCGGGACCTGTTCGATGTCGAGGACCCAGCCCTCGTCCGCTGCATCGAGGGCCACTGCCGGCCAGCGGCGCGGGGCGCCGGCGGTCGCCGGCGTACGTGTGGCCCTCGCGGCGGCGTCACGCCGGGGCGTCACCGCGCGGCGGTTGTCCGGAGGGCCGGGTCGGCCCCGGTAGGCGGAGGCCGGATTGGGGCTGGCGGGGTGGTGCATCGGCTCAGCAGCAGCGGCGGGCTCGGCGGGGGCGGGGGCCAACGGAGCGGGCGACTCGTGCTTCGGGGTTTCACGGGCTCGCTGCTGACGAGCGATCGCTTCCCGGCGGGACTGGGGCGTGCACCCCTCCGGGCAGCGTTTCTCCACCGACTTCCAGGAGCCGTCTGCCTGCTCCTCATAGGGGTAGATGAAGCCGGGCCGGTTGCTTCCTGTGCAGCCGACGCATCCGCCCAGCCGTACCTCCGCCATTGGTCTGGCCCCCTTCATGTCTGTGTTGCTAACTCGGTCGGTGGGTGATCAGTGGCGGGATGCGCCGAAGAGTTGTTGGACAGGGTCGAGCTGTTGTCGCGCCCGTCGTGCTGCTGCGCTCCGGGCCCTTATGTCGGGCCGGAGTTCCAGGGCGAGAGCCTGCTTGGCGCGGGCATGGAGCTCCTGGAGGTCAACTGGGGTGTCGGTGACGTCGTATTCCGGAATCTCCGGGATGCCGCGAAACAGGTTGTGTACCGCGTGCGCTGTCCCGTTTGTGGTGGGCAGGCGTTCAGCGGCTTCGGTGATCTGGGTGATCGCACGAAGTAGGTTCACGCGCCGCGAAGTCGGGGCGATGATGCGTTCTTCCAGGGGCCAGGCGGAGTGAGCCAGGAGTCCTCGGGCAACGCCGAAGCGGTCCGCTGTCAGCGCCGCGCACACGTAGACGCGGTGGTTGCCGGTGCTGGCGAGGCTCCGCTGTTCGTCACGGCGGAGGCTGACCATCGCCTTGCCGTTGAGCTCGGCGCCGTAGAAGACCCGGTGTACAGACAGGATGAACGTCTGGGAGGCAGGCGAACCGATCAACGACAGGGTTTGCAGGACTCGCTCACGCATCGAGGGCGTCGCGCGGTCAGCAGCGTCAACGACCAGCTTCCCGGTCAGGGCGTGCCAGGCCGCTTCCAGGCGCTGGAGCTCCGCGCGAGACGCCTGAACTTCGACTTCATTGCTGGACGTCAGAGCGGCGCGCAGGCGTTGGCGCTGCTCCTGCATCTCGGCTTCCAGCTCGTCGAAGGCGGTACTCATGATGCCCACCCTATCTTGGAACTCCAAGATATTTCCAAGATTCTTCCAAGATTCTGACGGTCTCCCGGATGGAGACAGGGCCGCCACATTGCGTGGCAGCCCTGTTCGAAGCCTGACCGGGCGGGCTCAGCCCAGCCCGAGGCCGAGCTACTTGCCCTTGGCGGCGTCCTTGAGCTTCGACCCGGCGGAGACCTTGACGGCGTAGCCGGCCGGGATCTGGATGGGGTCGCCGGTCTGCGGGTTGCGGGCGGTCCTCGCGGCGCGGTGGGTGCGCTCGAAGGTGAGGAAGCCGGGGATCGAGACCTTCTCGTCCCCCTTGGCCACCACGTCGCCGACGGTCTCGGCGAGGGCGGCCAGCACGGCGTCGGCGTCCTTGCGGGTCACCTGGGCGCGGTCGGCCAGCGCGGCCACCAGTTCACTGCGGTTCATATCACTCTCCTGTGGGGATTGCCGGTATTACGGCGGTTCAATGTAGATCGTGTCGCTCTGAATCTGCGCCGGCCCCTCGGACCTACGGGCGCCGCCCTGGGGCAGACCGCGCTCCGGTAGCGGAGATCGCTGACCCATTTCCGTGCGGCCGCCCCAACGCGGATGCTCACGTCGGGCGGGATGCGGCCTATCCGCGCGGCCGCTTCCCGGTCCACCAGGCGTCGTGTGTGAGCCAGCCCCCACATCCGACCGTCAGGGCCACGGCGGTGGCGCATACGACTACCTGGTCGGCGGCCGCCGCGGACACGGCGACAACGAACGCAATCACACCTGCCACGACGACAACCAATGCGACCCTCGTGGGCCGGCCGCGCTTCGACAAGTTCTCGCCCTTCAACTGAATCGGCAGGTACGACATGGGAGCTGCACCCCGCATGGCCAGAGCGGGCGCGGTGCACGCCTGTGCGCCAGTGAAGGCTGACATGGGTGCGCGCTACCGCAGCGTGGCTCTGAGAGCCTATCGCTACCCCGACTATACACTTTTATGTGTCACGTGTCGACCCTTGTAGCGAGGCCCCCCACCCGGCAGGCACGCAGGCGTAACGAGCGGAGGCTAGCCGGACATCCACCACAACATGCGCGTATGTTCGGCCACATTGATTGCGGGCACGAGAACCGCCCTACCGACCGAGGGTCTACGTCCGGGGAAGATCGCAACATCGTGATATGACACATAAAAGTTGACTCACGCTCGCGGTTCGATATATGCTTTTATGTGTCAGTCGGAGTTTCGGCCCATCACCTCGGAGGTGCCCGCATGATCGGTCTCAAGTCGTTGTCGCGGTGCGGCCGGTACGAGGTGTCCACCGTGGCGATGGCGGAGCCGATGTGGGACGGAAACTCCTTCGAGACGATGGTCTTCGACCTCAGCATCGACGACGAGGTCGAGTGCCGCCGGTACCGCGCCGACCATGACGCCGAAGCAGGCCACAACGAGCTGCTCCTGCAGATCGACCTCATCGAGTCTGCCCTGAGCACCGGCTCCGTCCAGCAGAGCGCCGAAGACGACCGCTGGATGCGCCTGATCGCTCGGAGTCAGGACTTCGCCGGCTCCGCCGGAAACTACACCTTCCGGTATTCCGGCCGTACCTACCGGGTCCTCCGGGCAGTATCCGGCCGCTGGAGCTGTTCCCTGGACGGGGCCGAGTTCGCTCCCCTCTCCTCGGGACACCGCACCCGCCTGAACGCCGTGGCGGCCATGCTGCGCTCCGTACGCGGCATCCTCTGCCCGCACGACTACAAGACCGGGCAGGACTCCTGCCCGTGCTGCGACGCCTACGACGAGGCGTAGGCCCGGAGTCCTCCAGGCGCCATGACGGCCGCGGTCTCCGGTCGTCCGCCTGCCCGGCCACCCCACATGACGTCCGGCCCGGCTCTGGCCGGGCCGGACGGTCCCCCTTCAACGGAACTGCAGACCAACTGCTGTTAACCGTCCCATCGCCCATCTCCGAGGCGGTCCCCAGCTCCGCTTGCCTGCGCCGCCATACCGATGGTTGGCGGCGCGGACGGTGCGCCCCCACCCAGGGCCGGACCTTGCACGACCGGACCGCACAGGCGGCACCGCAGCCGTCCCTCCGTACAGCACCTGATCAGGAAAGGAGGAATGTGCACCCGAAGAATGGCACCCAGTTGCCGCTCCGCGGCATCGGCACGCTGACCGTCCACACAACGGTTCTCGAACACGGCCGTGTTCGATACGCAGTGCGGGGCCCCCATGTTCGGGGCGTCCTCGTCGTGGTTCCGCAAACCCCGTACGAAGGTCCGCTCACACCGCGGACGGTGCGGGTCCAGTTCGGCGACGGCACCGACAACGTGGGCTGGTACAGCCCGCGCCCCGATGAGCCGATCGTGCGCAACGTACGGCTCCACGGCTTCACCGACTCCATCAACCCGCGTACCGTCTCCCGCCGCGGCTACTCCCTCGCCTCGAACGCCGTGGTCCTGCGGGACAACGGATCCACCTACCGCATCCCCGACGGCGCCCGTGCACTCATCGAGGCCGTGATCGTCGCGATCCTGAAGGACTGGCGCCAGCGTCCGGACCGCGAAGAGCTGCTTCTCGCTGCGGCGCGGCTCACGGCCGAGGGCAACGCCACCTACGAGCGCCGCTGCGCCGAGAAGCTGGAAGCCGAGCTCGAGTCCGTGCGCAGCGACCGTGCTGCCGCCCGCAGGCGCATCCACCAGGTCGCCGGTCTCGTCCGCAGGCGCCAGCCCGCGGTGATGCCGCCTGTGCAGACGACTGTGAGTCTGCCCTTCTTCGACCGCCAGGGCACACGCATGGGTGTTCTGCGCATCCGGGAGAAGGAAGTCGGCGCGGTGCCCGGGCGCGTGGTCTACGAGGTCGAGGGCAGCCGCGTCCTCGGCAGCTTCACCGTGGGTCCAGACCTCTACGACCGGAGCACGGCCGTCCCGCAGGGCATCTACATCTCCTACGGCCAGCCTGCATCCAGTACGGCCTGGCCGTCGTGGCGTGCATGTGTCGACGAGCCGACCGTCAACGGCGTGCAGCTCAGCGGCGGATGGAGCCACGGCGGCCGCAGTGACGACATCACCGCCACCTCGCCCGACTACCTGCCCGCCTCGGTCCGGCTCGGGCCGACGACCAGCACGTCCGCGCCGGCGGCCACCACGCGCAGGGCCAGCGCCGTCCTGCGAGCCCTGGCCCTCCACTACCTGGCCCGCCGCGACGTCGACGCCCTGCGCATCGCCGCTGGCAAGCACCGGGCGGCCGACACCCGGGCCGCCGCTCGCAGCGAGTTGGACCGCCTCCGAGGACGGGAGCGGCACCTTGTCGCTGCGGTACGCCGGCACCGAACCCGGGAGCGGCAGTACCTCGGGCTCCTATCCGCTGCGTCCATGCAGGAGATGGCTCCGGTCATGCAGATTCCGCAGCGCGGCAGGGATCTTCGCCAGGCCGCGGCGTAGGCCCCTTCGCGTCGCCGCTCCACATTGCTCCGACTCTGCAGGAGGGATCGCCCTTGCCCACTTACGCATCGAGGAGGCCGACGCCGAAGGAGGCAACGGCCCTCAAACTGGCCAGCGTCCATGAGCACGGGCACCTGCCTGGGGACACCAGTACCGGTCACATCGAGTCGATGCTCCGGGAACGCTGGATCTACGGCCAGGACTCCGACGGCTTCCGCCTGGAACTGGAGGACGCCCTTCGCGAGATCGACACGGCGCTGTTCCGCATCCTGCCGGCTGGCCGTCGCGCTCTCCTCAGCCCCACGCAGTGGCGCGCGCTCAGCCAGGAGCTGGACTCGGCGGGACGCTTGTCCGACCGTGTGACGAAGCGGACCAGCCATTGCCTGGCGGACTTGCTGCTCGTCGAGTACCGCAACAGCAATGGCGAGATCAGGGCGGCCGGGGCGGGCCCCGGCTTTTCCCCACACCGCTCCGAGCTCGGCAACCAGGTTGCAGTCAGCGGTACGGCCGATGACTCCTGATGGCGTCCGCGCTGGCGCCTGGTCCGTAAGGTTGCGAGGTACGGGCACCGCCCTGGGGGTCGGTCGTTGGCCATCTGCTCGGAATATGACGAAGCCCCAGAGCTTCGTGCCTGAGGGCACGTGCTCCGGGGCCCGTCGCGTTGCCCTGGACAGTGTGCGGGGGGGGTGGCAGTGACTGCGCCCCAGGGCTCATAGAGGTGACCTTATGCGCCGTACACGCTGGGTTCCACAGATTTAATCGGGTTTGCGAGTCTGGGTATCGGCTGGGGGTTCGACTTGCCGGCTGTGCGGGGTGAGGCGTCGGCCGATGTCTTGCGTGGCGCGGCGTGGGGTCAGATGGTGTGCAGGCCCGCGCGTTCCCAGGAGCGCAGCCGTTGGTCATCACACCCGCGCCTGGGCGGGTGCCGAGCTTCGTGCTCGGCGGTGTCATGCGGCGGGGGGCAGCATCTGTTCGGCGAGGAGAGCGACCTGACGCACGCGGGCGCGGTTCCAGCCGGGCTCCTTGGGCAGTGAGCGCAGATACCGACGCAGTTCGCCGGCCTGGATGATGGTGACGCCGCCGCTGATCAGTCCGCCAGGAGGTATGGCGGCGTGGTGGACAGCGATGATAGGTCGGACCGGGTAGCCGAGGATCTCCGCGGCGCGGTTGGACTCCCAGACCACGGTCTCCAGCTTGCGCTGCAGGGAGAAGCGGCCGTACCAGAGGTGGCCTTGGGCGTCGAGACGGACCTTGGACTTCTTCGACTTGAAGGTCTTGCTGTCAACGTTGGCGAGCCCGAACCGCGCAACCACCAATGTGTCAATGTTCGCCCTGGATCGTGGGATTGCCCGGTCGTGGAGGACGATCCAGAGTCCGAGCCCGCACCAGACGAGCGGGGCGAGGATCCGCGCGGTTTTCCGTTCCCCTGCCGCGCCGGTGGCCCAGGTGCTGCCCTTGGTCCGGTAGATCCGGCTCAGGGCCAGAACCGTGATGACGCTGATGACCGCGGTGCCGGCGTACCAGTTGGTCGAGGTTGCGGCGAGGTAGCCGAGGCCAGCGGAGGGCAGAATCGCGGCAGGAAGGGCCCAGGCCGCCGTGCGGTGCTGCCGTCGGCGCTCATCGGCTCGAATGGCGTCGGCCATCGCTTGGGCGCTGGCGCCGGCGCCGCTCTTACGCCGGAATGCGGTTCGGAACATCGGATTCTCCGTCGGGTGGTGAACGGGTAGATGGTGATCTTCTGGGCGCGGGCCTGTGGACAAAGTCCGCCGCCCCCGCAGGGGATCTGCGAGGGCGGCGGTTTGCGGGGTGTGGCGGGGGCTTAGTTGTGCTGGCCGGCGCCCGGTGCGCGGTGAGCTCCCCCGCGGCCGCGGAGGGCGGCCTTGCCTTCGACGAGGAGACGGTGGACGCCGCCGTACGAGCGGCCGGTCTCGTCCGCCAGTTCACGGATGGATGCGCCGCCGTCGTACTTCTCCTTCAGGTCGGCGACCAGCTGGTCGCGTTCCGGGCCCCGCGGCAGCCTTCGGGCACGGGTCGGCTCGGCGCCGGTCTCCGGCGTGGTGTGGTGGGTCGGGTTCTGGTCGGTGCTGGTCATCAGCGGTCCTCCGGTTATGGGTGGAATGGTGTGGTGCACGGTCTCGGGTGGCCGCGATCAGCAGGCCCGAGGTGGGGGGTGGGTCGTCCCGAGCAGGCGCAGGCGGGTGCGGTGGGGGCCGATGGTGCGGGCGTAGCGGTGGTTGCCACCGTGGAGGAATGTGGTGGCGCCGATGGTGGCCAGTGCGGCGGTGAGCCAGTCGGCGCCGGTTTCGGTGCTGCGCCGCGGGGTGGCTCCGAGCCGTACGAGTCGCTCTTCCACACCGCGGTGGCCCTGCTCTCCTCGGCGGACCTTGGTGGCCGCCCTGTCGGCCAGGACGGTCGCGTCGGGCAGGAGAGTGATCCGTCGAGTGCGGGTCTTTCCGAGGTAGGCGAAGTCCTGGGCGGCGTAGACGTGGCCGATGTGCCCTGGGCTCACGAGCTCGTCCCCGGCCTCGGTCTTTCGGATTCTGGCGACCGGATCGCTGTAGGCGACGACGCCTCGGATGCCCCTTCTGGCTGCGAGGACAAATGATCTTGCACAGAACCACGACTCGGCGTTCGACTCAGCTCGGTCAAGTAGGACGAGTCGGTTCAACTCAAGCGATTGGGAGTATCTCGTGATGTTCTCGAAGATGTCGAGGGATGCACCGTTCATCGGGATACCGAGCGTCAGGACGCCCAGCAGACGACCTCCGGGCGGCTCGCCCGGTCCGGGTTCCTCGTCAATTCGCTGAAGGCCGTAGGCGAAGCGGACGACCGGAAAAGCGCCGCTGTAGTGGTGACGTTCGACAAAGCTGCGCGCCGCGGTCTCGGGGATCGACACAACACGGTGAGCGGACGGGTCGAAGCCGCCCTCGCTGGTGCGGCGCCAGGTGGGGCGTCGCTCGCTCCAGCGCTGACACCAGTCCGCCACAGACGGCAGGAGGAGTTCCTCCTGCCGCGGGATGATCACGCCGCCCATATGCCTCGCCGGCTCTCCACGGCTTCCCTCACCCATCGTTCGCCCTGCTCGCAGGTGGCCCAGAGGGCCTGGTGCGGGGATGTGCTGGGCCATCGGGTGCCGGTGAGCGCGCGCCACTCCTGTTCCTGCCGGACACGAGCCCGGCCGCCGGCCATCAGCTGGGTCAGCCGGATCTGCAGGTGGCGCCTGCTGACGGTGGTGCACACGGCTCCCGAACCTGTGCCCTCTGCGCGGTGCGCGCGAAGAATGGGTTCGATGAGGGCTTCTTCCGGGCACGGACCGCCTGTTTGCGCGGTCTCGAGCGCCACCTCCACCTGCTCCTCGGTGGGGTTCAGGCTGGTGCTGGGCGGTGCGCCGGCACCTCGGCGACGTACCTCCTCGGCACACCGGTCGTGGAAGAAGGCGTGGTTGGCGGCCTCCTCCGAGGCCGCGGCACTCGTTTCGCAGCGTCGCCAGCGGCCGCATTCGCCGGGCCCGAGGTCCTCGTGGTCGATGTGCGTCAGGCACAGCCACATAAACGGGATCGGGTTGTCCGGGTGCGGATCGCGAAGGAGGGCCCAGTGGGCCTGCAGTCCTTCGGTGGTGGGAGCCAGGTAGTAGCTCCGCTCATGCCGGAGGTCGCCGACAGGCCCGAGGGGGTGGTTGTAGTCGCTCAGGAAGTGCAGCTGGGTGTGCGCGTTGGGGACGATCGGCCGTTCTCGCGGTGGTCGCAGGAGCACGCTTGGGATCTCCGGGTTCGTGAGAGGCGCTGGTCGCGCGAGCGCGTCGGTCTGTTTCGGCTGAGGACGTGGATGCGTCGACGCCCTGCCGATCTCGGGTCAAGGCGTGTGGGGATGCGGGGAGTTGGCGTCCGGCGTGCGCTGTGGCCTGCGACGCACGCGGGGCCGGGGGTGGGTAGAGCATCACCTCACCCGATGGTGTATATGTTACCGGAACATATACATGTGATCAAGCTGCGGCGTTGACCGTGCCGACGGTCCCTCCACGGTGGCCGCGCGGCGGGTGCCACTCAGGCCGAGCGGCCACCGTCCGCAGCCACGACACAGAGGGAGAACGTTGGACATACATCCGGATCGCCGAGGACGTGGTTCGCGCTCGCGCCGCCGCCGCCGCCGACCAGGCTGCTTCGCGCTGCCGTTCGCGCTCGCGCTACGCGTCTACCGTCCCGGTCGGCCCGGACGCGTCAGCGATAGCGCCATCGAGGCCGCCCAGATCCTGCGGACGAGCATCGGCCTCGCCGCGACGTTTTGGCTTGTCTATCGGTACCCGCTCCAGGAGTCGGCGTCCGCGTTCGCCCTCGACCGGTTCTCCGACGCGTTCATCGCCGCCGGCGTTCTCGCCGTAGCTGGACCTGTAGCCCTGATCGCGTTCGTGCTCGCGGCCCGATCGCCGCGGCGGCGGCTCTTCGCTCGGCGGCTCGGCACTCCGCTGGGAGGCTTCGCTGCGCTCTTCGGATCCGGCCTCGTCGTGTACACCTTGCTGCGCGAGGACGCAGGCATGCGGCTGACCGGTCATCTCGGGCTGCTGCGCTTCCCGGGGCTCATCGCCCTCTTGGTGCTGGTCCTGTTCACCACAGCCTTCGGCCTGGCCTCGGTCGTCCTGTCCGTGCACTACGTGTTCCGGGTCGGAGACGTCCACGAAGTCCTGCCACCACTGCTCTCTCCCTTGTTGGCTTGGGCAACCTGCGCCTTCCAGGCGTGTGAGGACAGTCCGGTTGCCGCCCCGGCATCGGTGCGGCTGCTCTTCCTCATCGGGCCACCGTTGTCGGTGAGTGCCCTGTCCGTGTGGGAGCTGGGCCGGCTGCGGCGTCTGTACGGGGTCACTGTCCGCGGCGCCCTCGGGCGGTAGCGGTGCGGGCAGGTCGCGGGCGTGGGGGTCTTTCAGGTCGCGGTGGTGTCGGCGAGGGCGTAGTCGGCGAGCTCCCTACCCAGCTGGGTGCGGAACGCGGCGAACTGCGGCCCCCGTACGCCGTCGTCGCCGTCGCTCGGCTGCGCGACGCCGTGTTCGTCGCGGTATTCGGCGAGCCAGTCGTCGACGAGCGAGCGCAGGGTGGCCCACGGCACCTTGGAATCGAAGCGCCCGCCTTCGGCGACTTTTTCGGTGAGGGCGATGCGCTGAGCGGGTGTCAGGACGGCAAGGCGTCCTGCGGGGGTGATGCTCCAGGCGGAGTCGGTCGGCTCAGCCCGGCCCGGCTGATTCGCCTGGACGGCGGCGATGAAGCCCTCCAAGCTCATCTGTTCGATGAAGCGCTGGGTGAGCTTGCCGGCCAAGAGCCCGTTGGGATCTGCGCAGGCGCGCTTCAGGCGGGTACGGAACGCTCCGCTGAGCGTCTGGGGTTCGGTGATGGCGGACCTCCTGATGGGAATCGGCCGTGGCTCTGGTTCAGGACCTGGGACTCGGCTGGCGTCTACCGCGTCGAAGGTGGACGCTGCACCGTGCGGAGCGGTGAACTCGCAGGCGCCTGGGGCGAGCCGTACGCGGGCACGGGACACCCCAGGCGCCGGTGGACGGTGTTAGGCGGCAGGGACCGGGACGACGAGGACCGGCAGGCCGAGCCGGAGGATCTCGGAGAGCTGGTGGGGGTCGAGCGGACTGCTGGGCTGGCCCGCGGGGGCGGTGGTGGCGGCAGCCTTCTCGCCCGCCTGGTCGTTCGGCGCCGGGGGCAGGCCGCCGAGTCGCCGCAGCTCGTCCCGGATCATGCTTCGCGTCAGCTCGCTGCCGGGCACCTTCTCCTTGGCACTCCGGGCGGCCCACTCCATGCGCTCGTCGGTGATCCGCGCGATCGACGCCTCTGTGAGGACGCCCTTGAACTGGCGGAAGAGGACCATGGCGATGATCTGCGCCTTACGACGGCGGTTGTAGTCCTCGCAGATGTGGCCCGGGGTCCCGGAGGGGAACACGTCGCGGGCGGTGGGCATCGACGGCAGGCTGGTCAGCTGGGTCATTGAACTCCCGTACGGAAGGCAGATGGTTGGGCCGTGATGGATCCGCGGCGATGGTGCAGCGGGCAGGATCCAGTGATGGACGGGTGGCTGGCTGATTGGCCCTCGACGGGGCTTTCAACACTCACACCGATGGACCTAGTATATGTTGCTGCAACATATACATCAAGATCGGATTCCGCCCGTATGGTCAAGGGGAGGCACGCCATGGCTCGGACAGAGAAGAACTTCTCGTCGGGAGGCGCCAAGGTGGCGCCAGTCACGGGGGTCCCAGTGACGGAATGGGCACGAGCGGCTGTCACGACTGACCATTTGAGGGCTCTCACCGTGCTGTCCTCTGACCCCGAGCGCGACCGTTCGGCCCTTGTGGCCGACCGTGCCGGCCAGCTCACCGCCGTCACCCCGGACGTAGCCTCACCGGCTGCCTGGCTGGTGACATGCGCTTGCTCGCCACCCGCTCGGACCTGCTCGATGCTGGACTGCGCGAGTCCTGGCGTGCCGGACGGTTGACGGGACCGGTGGTCGAGGTGTGCGCTCGCGAGGCCGCCGCCCTCAACGAGGCCGAGAGAAGCGCCGCGTAGCCGACTCGGCCGGTCTGGTGGCAGGAACGTCGTCGCGCCCAGCCCCACTGGCAGCTGTGCCTCAGCCTCCAGCCCTCCTGTGTCCCCTCCAACCTGGCCGACCGTCCAGCCCGGGCTCGGCTGCACGCCTTAAGCACCTGGCCGTCCACGTCGACGGCAGGTGCGCAGAGTCGTATATGGGCCGGGACCATACACTCCTGGGCATGGCACTACCCCGCAACTCCTACACCATCGCCGGCGACGTACTGGTCGACTTCACTAACGCTGCCGGCCGCGACCGCTTGTCCGTACCCAGCCTCGCCACCTTCCTGCTCCGCGGATACGTTCAGGGGACGATCCGGCTGGCCCGCCCCCTGCCTGATGGCGGCTCTGCGCCCCGCTCGCGGAAAGACCTGGCGCTCGACGATGACCTCGTCGAGCAAGCAACGGAGAAGGGTGCCAAGGACGGTGTGGTGAGCAGCAGCAGGCTGCTGGAAATCCTCTTCGGCGCCTACAACCGCGGACAGATCACGCTGACCGCTTCCGGTCAGGTCGGGGGATCCCCTGACTGCGCATGAACGCAGTTGAGCTGTCCGCAGGACGCGGGGGCCGTACGCCATGGTGTACGGCCCCCGCGTCGTACCCGGGCCGGAGTTCGCCGGCGGCTCGGGGAGCGCCGGTCTCATGCCACATCGGCGAAGGCCGCTGCTACAGGGTCCGTCACTTCCCGAGCATTGGGCGCTGGGCGGATGCCGAAATCCGCGTTCAACGAGCAGTGGTGGAGTTTGCCGATCACGAGCACCCCGGCACTCACCGGATGCGGTGCCGTGACGGGGAGTAGGAAAAGGCCGGCTCGCCCCGTGAGTGCCGCGCCTCATTAGTGGTCGTCGAGCGCCTCGCAGTCGGAGAGGGCTCCGTAGGGCCAGCGCGCGGCCGGTGTGTCGGGCTTGTCCAGTGGGTTGAGGACGATGACGGCGCGGGCCAGGATCAGGTAGGAGAGGGCGCAGGACAGGACGCGGCTGGCCGAGTTCGGCGAGCGGTTGAGCCTGAATCCGACACCGAGGGCGAAGAGCAGCGGCAGCTGGTCGAGGACGGCGGCGCCAGCTCCCGAGATGACGGATGCGGCCTGGTGCAGGGTGGGGGGCGCGTCCGAGCATGTCGTCCTGGCCCAGGCGCAGCAGGACGCCGGCGGCGGGCATCGCGGCGATCGGCAGGGACAGGCCCTGACCCATGCGGCGGAGCCTGTCGACAGTACGGGATCGTGCACCGGTGCTCTCAGGCCCGGGCGGGGCGCTGCTTTCGGCGGAGCAGGGTTTGCAGGCTCATCGCGTGGGCCCGGAGCCGGTATGGCCGTTCCTGGCACGGGTGTCGGGATGGCGGGGTCGCATCAAGGCTCCTGGATTCAGGGGGCGGGGGTGGCGGGGGCCTGCATGCGGCGGACGGAGGCGGCCAGCGGCCAGCAGAGCGCCGCGCCGAGGACGCCGGCGGTGAGGGTGGCCGCGGCGTTCAGCGGGGGTCCGCCGTGCTCGAGGGACCAGGAGGCGAGGGTGGGGGCCAGGACGACCGCGCCAGCGAGGGTGGTTCCCCAGATCCCGGCGTACAGGCCGTGGCTTCCCGGGGGTGAGATCCGGGCCAGGATGTCTCCGGCTGCGATGAAGGCGATGATCTCCCCGGGGACGGCCAGGGCGGCGGCGAGGCTGAATCCGGGGATGCTCGTCGCGTAGGCGGCGGAGGCCATGCTGGTGCCAAGGATGAGGGCGCTGAGGGCGAGCATGCCGGTCATGGGCCGGTCGCGGCCAGCGCGTCGGCTCATCCAGCGGTTGAGGTAGGGGGAGAGCAGCAGGACGGCGGCGGCGTTGGCGGTCTGCGCCCATCCGTAGTCGGCGGCGGACAGTCCTGCTCTGGCCATCAGGAGGGGAAGGCTGGAGAACATGGCGGCGCAGGCGGTGAGCGCGGCCAGGCTGGTCAGGAGCAGCAGCCACAGCCGGCGGTCGCGCAGCGCGTCGCGCTGGGGGGCGCGGGCTGCGGGCGGTGTGGCGCTGTTCGGGCTGACGAGGGTGAAGGCGATGACCGCGCAGGCGGCGCAGGCAGCCGCGTTGGCCCACAGCAGCGCCGGGATGCCGATCCGGTCGGCGAGGAGTCCGCCGCTCGCGCCGGCAGCGGCGGCGGCCGTGTTAACGGCGAAGTTGCGGGCCGCGTTGATCGAGGCCCTGGAGGCGTCGTCGCGGTAGCGGTCGGCGATGGCGGCGGTGACGACTGGGCGGGGGGCGTCGTAGACGATGCCGGCGACGAAGGCCGCGGTCGTGAGGGTGCTCAGCGTCGATGCCTGGGCCAGGAGCGGCAGGACCACGGCGGCGAGCCCCATGGCGGTGGCGAGGGTGGTGCGCCGGCCGATGCGGTCGGCAAGCCAACCCCACAGGACGGATCCGGCAAGCCAGCCGGCGCCGAAGACCATCAGGGTCTTGCCGATGGTCGCGGTGGAGAGCTGCAGTTCGTCGAGGTGGTAGGGGAGGAAGGGGTAGCTGTAGCCGAGGGCGCGGACGAGGAAGGTGGCGACCAGCAGCGCGCGGATCTCGGTGGGCCAGGAGCCGGCGCGGGCGGGCGCTCTGCCTTCTGCAGCTCTGGTGGGCGTGGTGGTCGTGGTCACTTCTCTCCAGCAGCAGGCGGGTGTCCGGGATCCCCGTGGGGGCGCCGCCGGATGGGGGTGAGGCGGCGCCCCCGCAGTGGTGGCCGGGCTGGGCGCCGATCCGAGGGGGACACGGGCGGCGGCCGGCCTCGGCCGCGGTCCGGCCGGAGAGCAGGGGGTGTTCCTCCGGCCGGTGGTTCAGGCTGGGTTCAGGGTCCGGTTGGGGTATGCGGTGCCGCGCGATGGCGGGATGCGGTGCTGCTGCTGGTCGTCATGGTGGCCCTCCCCTGGGTTGGTCAGCCGAGCTCGGTCACGTGCAACCGCGCAGGCATCCCGGAAGGGCTGCCTGCGCGGCAAATGCGCACGTCAATGACGCTATGGGGGTGAGCCTGTGGATAATTTCCGGCGCCTGCGGCGGCTGTTCGGCCTCGGTTCAACGGCGGCCGGAAGAGGGGATGCTGCGGGCCGGGGTGTATCCGGGCCCGCGCAGCGTCCGGGAACCGCGTCAGCGGAGCTTGGTGTCGTCGTGGAGGGACAGACGTCCGAGTTCGAGGGTTCCGGTGCTCAGCTTCCACCAGGTCAGGCGGGGGGCGGCGGGGCTGTTGTTCTTGATGTTGCACCGCCAGGCGGCGGCTCCGTCGCCGCGTACGAGCTGGGGTGCTCCTCCGCTCGCGTGGGTCTTGTGGGGGCGGACCTGGCGCCCCGGCACGTCGACCGCGCGGCCGGTGAGTACGTCCGTGACGACGTCCAGGATGTCCCGGCGGTGGGTCTGGGTGACTTCGCCAAGGGAGGTGAGCCAGTCGGGTCCCAACTGGTAGGGGCGAAGGAGCCAGGTGGTCCGCTCGGCCTCGGGGTAGCGCCACAACCAGATCTGCTCGACCTCGTAGCGGAACTGTGCCTCGGAATCGGTGAAGACTGCGGGCGGAAGGGCGAGGGTGGCGTCGCCCTCCCCCGAGGACTTCAGGTCGCGGATGCGGTTCTGCAGAGCGCGGTTGTCCTTCCGGGCTGTGGCAAGGTCCTGTCGGGCAGCCCGGAGGTGCTCGCGCAGCAGGTCAGCGTCTTCTGCCTGGCGCGTCGCGTCCGGCCTTCCGGACGGGGTGGCGAGTGCAGCAGATGCGGTGTCGCTGGTCCAGACGGTGACACTGCCGCGAATGCGGGAGACGACGTGGCGGACGGTATCTGCGGTGTTGGAGGAGTTGACGTAGACGCGGGGGTGCCGCTCGGCAGGGTCGCGTTTGGTGGCGTCCGCCCAGAAGATTCGAAGGGCGCCTCCGTAGGTGGACCACTTCTCCGGGAGGGCTGCGCCGAGGGCCCAGGATGCGGCCTGATCGGCAAGAACGGCTACGTCTGCTCGGCCTTCGAGCTGCTCACCGAGTTCGGCGGGGTCGAGCAGCGGCTTGTCGCCGTGACTCGGGGACGTCGTGACGAGGACCAGCGGGAGAATCCTCGACGGATCGAACACCTCGGCAACGAGGTCAGGCACTCGCTCGGGGGCGAAGCTTCGTACGGGCGGCCGGTGGCCAAGCTCCATGGTCAGCAGGTCATAGGGGACCTGCGGGCAGCGGCGCTTGCGGGACTGGGTGGCGGATCGAGTCATGCACTCCCCTCTCTTTGACAATTTAAAGTATATAGAGAGTGGTGATCTTGGTCAAGCCCTGCCGGTCCACCCTGGCGGTCCCTGAATCCCCAAAATGGCTGCAACCAGACGTAGTTGAACATCGGGCCGGTCCTGTGCGCGGAAGAAGAGAGCCACTGCCGTCGCGGATCCGGGTCGTCGCCGAACGGGCAGGCGACTGGGGCCTGAAGGCCGCCCGCGCACCGGGGGCAGGTGCCGGCTCGGCTCGGTGACGACTTGGTCGGAGACTCGGGTCGGTCGGGTGTCCGTACGGCGGAGCAGCGACTCGCCCGCGGCAGCGCAATGGTCGTATGGCAAGCGAAACGGCTTCGGGCCCAGCACGTTTGTGCTGGGCCCGAAGCCGTTTTTAGTAGCGGGGGCAGGATTTGAACCTACGACCTCTGGGTTATGAGCCCAGCGAGCTACCGAGCTGCTCCACCCCGCGTCGGTAGACAGAACCCTACGGCATCTGCGCCCGGGACGAACCGGTTTGGACTCCAGCGAGATCGCGTCTTCCGCCGTGGTGCACTCGGCGCTTCGTTGCCCAGGGGCGCCTATTCCAGCTGCACGGCCGGTGTCAGGCGGCGAGCGCGGCCGGCTCTCCGAGGTGTCGAGCCGCCGTGCGCCAGGCGGCGGTGACGGCCTGGTGGGCGGCTGCGGTGGCGGCCGGGATCTCGGCGGGCAGGCGCAGGGGAGCGCCGAGGTGGACGTGCAGGCGCGGCCGGCGTGCGGGTGCGGTGATGATCCCGGCGAGCTGCTTGGAGCGGGTACCGGAGGTGATATGGCGCGCACCGGCCTGGCCCAGGGGCAGGATCGGGGCGCCGGTGGCTGCGGCGAGTCGGGCAGGGCCGCTGCGGAAGTTCTCGGGCGCTGCTTCGGCGGAGTCCTTGCGGAGCGGGAGGCGGCCTTCGCCGTAGATGAGCACGTTGCGGCCGGCGGCCAGCGCCTGGGCGGCGGCCTCAAGAGAGTCGGCTGCCCGCGCGGTGCCGCGGTGCACGGGGATGTGGCCGTCGCGGGTGAGCAGGCTGCGGAGGAGAGGGATACGCCAAAGCCCGGCGGTCGCGAGGATGACAGGTTCGATCTCCAGGCGTCGCAGGGCGGCCAGGACGACGCCGGGGTCAGCGAGGGAGGTGTGGTTTCCGAGGATGATCGTGCCGGTCGGCGTGGTGGGGCGGTCCGAGCTGATGGTCAGATGCCCGAACGCCGGGACGATCGCGGCGGCGATGCGGCTGAGCATGAAGAAGCCTCTTCGGTCGGCGACGAGTTGATCTTCATCGTGGCGGGTCGGGGGCACTGCGGCCTGAGTGCGCGTACTCAAGTTGGCCGGTGCTGGGGCACCTACGCAGCCGGGGGCACAGCCGAGCCGGGAGCTGCGCCGGATCGTGGAGACCGGTTGCGGGCGGCTGCTCGCCGGGCTGCCCGGTTGGCGCGGGGCAGAGGCATCTCCCATTCCTCGTCGGGGACGACCCTTTCGTTCGAGACGAGGTGAGTCTCCCAGAGGGAGCCGGTGGTGCCGTGGCGCTCGCCGCGGGGTGTGCTGGTGGGGCCGGTCATGCGGTTGTCTCCTTGGGCGTGGTGCGGGCGATGACAAGCAGCAAGGCGAGGAAGAGGAGTCGGTCGCGCTGGTTGTAGAGGTCTTCGAGTGCGTCGTCGGTGATGGTCGAGGCCGTGTGCCGGTCTACCGGGCTGGCTTCGGCCCCGTCAGTCGGCGGGTGGGTACCGGTGGGGTTCATCGGGCTCCGTTCGGGTTGGCGCTCAGAAGTGGGCTGCGGCACATCCGGTTTGGGCGATCGGGATGGTGCTCACTCGGGCGCGGCGCTGAGCACCTTGCTCGACCGCAGCCTGTGCAGGGCCCGGGTGTAGCCGGACGTCGCTTCGTACTGAACGGCGGCCGCGGACGTCGGCGGGGCCATGGGCCGCAGGCCGGCGCGGGCACGGTGGTAGCCCTGGGACCGGTCGACCGGGATCTCAGCCGGCTCGGACATCGGCGCGGTGCGGATGGGTCGGAGACCGGCTCGTGCGTGGTGGAAGCCCTCGCACTTGTCCTCGTCGGGCCGTACCAGGGCAGGGCCGGCGATCATCGGCCCCGTGCGGCCGGCGAGTACCTCACGGACTGCGTGGTACCCGGCGGGCGCGTACCTGTCGACGGCGGGCGGGGGGAGCGTCGGCTGGACGGCTTCCGGCCGTTCGTCTTGCCGAATGTGCCCGGGACGGCGGGTGCCGGGGGCCAGGATCTCGATCTCGCGTACGGCTCCGGCGCCGAGTTCGGCGTTGACCTGGTCGAGGAGCTGCGCGCTGATCAGGCGGCCCTGGAGGGCCCAGGCGGGCGACTCGGGCAGCAGCTCCAGGCGGCCGGTCGGCTCGTCGAAGCGAACCGGCTGCAGCCGGTCGGCGACCTCGCCGCTCACGATGTCCTTCCAGCGGTCGATGACCTGGCCGCCGACGAGCGGCTCGTCCCAACCGCGTTCGTCGGCCAGGCGCTTGAAGACGGCCTTCAGGTCCAGGGGGTCGCGGCCGTCGCCACGATGCGCGGAACGCCGGCGCTTGGGCTTGGCCTGGGCGCGGCTGTGCTCGCCTCGGGCGGCGGCGGCCTTGCGGGCGGCCATCAGGGCCATGCGGGCCAGGTCGGCACCGGTGGTCTCGGTGGTAGTCATGCGTGCCCCCACTGGGTGTGCAGGACCATGCGGCCGACACCGGCGAGGCGCTGGACCTGGTCGACGAGGTGGTTGGTAAACAGGCGGCGGGCGTAGGTCTCGCCGCAGGTGGCGAGGGTGGTCTTGATCAGGAGGGGGTCCTTCTGGGCGGCCGCGCGAAGGTCGATAATTTCGTCGCGGGTGAGCTGTTCGAGGGCGACGAAACCGTCCTCGCCGACCTCGTAGGCCGGCGTGCTGGCGGTCTGCGGGGTGGTGTGGAGCTGGGCGATCGCGGCGTTGACCTCTCGGGCTACGGCGCGGCTGGTGGGGCCCTGCCACGTGCCGTCCCATTCGGCGTGCCGGGCCTGTGCGGCGTGGCGGGAGTCCTGCCACCAGGCGACGATCGCGGCGCGGCGCTCGGGGGTGTTGTACAGCGCGGTGGCGCCGTGGAGGCGGGCAGCGAGGAAGCCGGAGGGGCGGTGAACGCGGTGGGCCGGGTTCTCCAGGCTGAGGACGGCGATGACCTCGGTGGTCGTCCAGCCGGCGTCGGCGACCTCGCGGACGATCCACGCGATCCGGGCGGTGTTCGCGCGGCCGAGCCACGGGACCTGGGTGATGAGCTCCCGGGCGAGCTGGAAGCGGCGTCCGACGGCGTTGAGGGAACGTTTCGGCTTGGGGGTGCTGGGCTTCTTCCGGGCGGGTGAATTGGGCTTCCCGCTGGCGAGCTTGTTCTCAGGGGGAAGCGTAGAAGTACCGGTAGGAGAAGACGTTGAAGGACCCACCCCCATTGGGGTGCAAGAGGGGTTGGCGCCGGAGCGGCCCAGGCGGGTGCGCTTGGCGGGGCGGCGGCCGGCGCGGCCGGCGAGGCGGGCGAGGCGCTTCATCAGCGGCAGGCCGGCCGGGTCGATGCCGCGAACGGTGCGGATGTACTGCTCGGAAGGGCCCGTGCGCAGCTGGAGGTCGTCGTCGAATCCAGGGGGGATGGTGTGGACGAACTCGCTGGCCTGGCCGCCTACTCCGGGCACACGCGTGCCCTTGGTGCGGTAGGTGAGCAGGCCGACGCCGCGCAGGAGGGCGAGGTGGTACTGGACGGTGCGCTCGGACAGGCTCAAGACGCGGGCGAGGAAGTCGATGCCCGGGCGGCAGGGGTTGAGCTTGGCCAGGACCTGGGCGACGCGCAGGGTGGTGTCGCTGATGCGCTGGGGTCCGTGGCTGGAGTTGTCGGTGTAGCCGGCGCGGATGTTGGCCCAGTGGACGGCCTGCATCCAGGAGTAGCGGTCGGTGGCGATGCGGCTCTTGGTGGCAGTGATCCACTGGTTGGCCGCGGGCACGCGCGGCAGCGTCTGCTGCTGCGGCGTGGCGCCGGGCTGGGTGGATGTGGGCACAGGAGTTCCAGGTCTCGGGGTGCGCGAAGTAGACCCGCGGCGGGACGGGCCTGAAAGGGGAAGGCGGTGCAGCGGGTGCTGCGCCGGTGGGTTAGTCGAAGGCGAAGGCCATCTGCTCGGACTCGACCGGGGTTTCGGTTCGGGCGGTAGGGCAGGTGGGGGCGTGGCCACGGCGGGCCGGGCGGATGACCGCGGTGCGCGGTGCGCGGGCGGCCGGGCCGGCCGGGACGGCGCGGCTGGGTCGCGGGCTGCGGCCGACGATGCGAGGCGTCGGAGGGTTCTGGGCGTCCTCGGCGACGACGGCGGCCAGGCGGCGGACCTCTTTGGCCGACAGCTTGGTCTGGAAGCGGACGCGGTACTGCGAGACGCCTTGGGTCAGGAGCTCCAGGGCGATGAGCTCCGCCTTCGCCCGGTCCACGTTGTAGACGGGCCAGGGGCGGGACGGCTGGATGACGACTTTGCTGCTGGTGTCGGCCTGGTCGGCCTCGTCGGACATTACGTGCCCCCCTTGCTTGATGTGAGGTCCGCCTCGACGACGACCCGCTTGGAGTGGCCGGTGGCCGGCCAGCAGGTGACGAGGGTCAACTTGGCCTTCGTCGGCGTGGCCGCGGGGTTGTCGGGGACCTGAGCGATGACGTTGACGTCGTTGGGCTCGACGGTGCGGACCCGGGCGACGGTGTAGGTGTAGGTGATCCGGTCGGCGGTGGTGACCGAGATGACGGATCCGGGCTTGATGTTGTCGATCTGTCGGAACGCGGGGTCGGCGACGCCGCTGCGGTGGCCGGCCAGGGCGAAGTTGCCGACTTGGCCAGGCTGTTCGGTGTCGGGGAAGTGACCGATGCCGGCGCGCAGTTGCTTGTCGGCGACACCTTCGTAGACGGGCTGGGCCCAGTCCTCGCCGAGGGCGGGGATACGCACCACCTCATGGATGCTGCCGCCCGGGCCCGGGGCCGGGTCTCCCGCGACGGCGCGGTCGCCGCTGGATGCGGGGTTGCTGTCCGACCAGGTGCCCAGCGCGTCGTCGGCAGCCTTGGCGGCGGTGCCGGTCTCGTCCGGGACGGACGGGTCTCCGCCGGTGGGGGCCGCGGACGAGGTGAGCGGGTCGGGTTCGACCTGCTGCGAGGTCGTGGTGGACGTGCTCGGCGAGACGTCACGGGTGGCGGTGTTCGTGCCAGCCGCGTCGCTGCCGTTGTTGAGGACCGTGACCGTAACCGCCGCGGCGGTCAGGACGGCGCCAGCGGCGATCGCCGCGTACAGGCCGGTGTTCCGCTTCCGCCGACGGGCGGCGGGGTTCATGGTGCTGGGGTGGTCGGGCGTGTGCGTCATGGTGCGTCATCCGTGCGTGAGAGGACGGCAGGCAGCGGGGCCGGCCGGTAACTGGTCCGGCCCCGCTCGAGGGAAGGTCAGGCCCTGGCAGGGGCCTGCAGTGGATTGGTCAGGCGCCGGTCTTGGGCAGCTCGGGGATCTTCACAGGCCGCGGCTTAGGCTTCTCGGGTGTCGGGATCTTGACGTCCTTGACCGGGACCTCGGCGGCCTTGCCGTCGGTGACCGCGGTGGTCTGGTCGGGTGCCAGCTGGTAGCCCTCGATCGCCTTGACCTCGTGCACCGTGTACTTGCCGGGTGGCACGTCGTTGACCTGCCAGAAGCCGTTTGCGTCCGTCTTGCCGGTGGCGACGGTCTTGCCCTGGTCGTTCTTGATCTGGAACTCCACGTCGGCGAGCGCCTTGCCGGTGTCGGCCGCGGTCTTGACGACCTTGATGCTGCCCTGGAGTGCGTCGACCTTGGGCTGAAGCTGTGCCTCGGCGCTGGAGGTGCCGCCGGCCAGCAGCATGCGCTGCGCCTTGCTGTTGCTCGGCGTGATGGCGCGCAGGGTGCTGCCGGGGAGGGACTTGGCGGTGACCTTCACGGTGGCAGTGGTGTCCTTGCCGGCCGTCACCGTGGTGGTGGCGACACCGTCGGCGTTGGTCATCACGCCGGAGGCCGCGCCAGCCACGTTGATGTCGAGCTTGACGCCGGGCACCTTGTGGCCGGTGGCGGAGGTGACGTCGAGGATTACCTCGGTCTTCCCGCCGGGCTTGAGAGATCCACCGACGGGCTTGATGTTGATCTTGTAGGGGCCGGCGAACATCTTCGCTTCGTTCATGTATCCGGTGGCGAACTTCTTCGCGTCCGGCGACACGTTCGGGTAGCTCAGGCGCTGCAGCGCACGCTTGCCGTCGGGCAGTGCGTAGGTGGTGCCGGCCTCGAGGTAGCTGTAGATGACGGCGTCGACCGCAGCGGCCTGGATGTCGCCCTTGGCCTGGCCGTACTTCGAGAGCACGTACGCGGCGCGAGCGACGTCCTCGGCGGACGCCTTCTTTGCGCTGGCCTGGGAGGTCCAGGTCGTGAACTCCTTGACGGGCCCGTACTGGCCGGCCGCGTCAGGGCCGGCGAGCTCAGGGTCCGCGCAGTAGGCCAGCTCGGTCACGCCGGGAAGGGTCTTGCCGGGCGCTCCGTAGGCACCGATGTGGGAGGTGTCCGGCTTGCCGGAGGCATCCGGAATCAAGTATCCCGGCCCCCATTTGTCCGCCGCCTGCGCACCCGGCGCCAGCATGATGCCCGCGCCCAGCGCAGCCGCCGTGCCAAGCACGATTGGATACCGAAAGCGCCATTGCGCGTGCGCGCGGCCCTTGAGTGGTGCACCATTCATCCTGATCTCCGTCCGCGGGGATTGCTCCGTCGGAACCGGGCACTGAGGTTCCTAGGCCGTTGCGGCCCGGTCCGACGGGATCCAACCGCCCTAAATAGGGCGGGAGGTACGAGTGGAACGAAACGGGTAGCGGAGTCAGAGCGGATCCACCCCCCAGATCGCCAAAGGCAAGTTATCGTCTTCTGGCGACATGATCAAGTGGTTAGAGTGTTGTCGCCCGCCTTCGCGTCCTCTGGAGTCCCTGCATGCCCGAACGTCTTTTCGATGCGCAAAAGTTCCGTTCGGTGCGCCGGGCTTCAGATCGTTCTCAGGCCCAAGTTGGCGCTGCCGTGAAGGTGAACGAGTCGTCTGTTGGGAAGTGGGAGACCGGACGGACTACACCGCCGCCTGAGAAGCTCGCTCGGCTGGCGGCGGAGTTGGGCCAGCCTTTCGATGAGCTGTTTCCCCGGGACGGCGACGCCGACCTGACGGACCTGCGGTGTGACGCCGGATTTACCCAGGCGGAGACAACCGCGTTTCTCGGCACACGTAGCCCGAACCCCCTGCGCAGAGCAGAGAGCGGCAAAGCCCGGCTCTCCCCCCAGTACGAGGCTTCCCTCGCCGCGGCCTACGGAGTCAGTGTGGAAGTGCTGCTCCGCGCCCAGGAGCGCAGTTTCGGCAACGACGTTCCTGAGCCTGCCCCCGGCCCCGCGTTGGCCCTGGTCCGTACGGAGGCCGATGCAGCCGTACCCGGCACGCCGCGGACCATCGCCGAGAAGATCGAGTACTTGCTGGCGGAGACCTATGTTCCCGGCCGGCGGCCTAGTGATGAGGAGATCTCACGGCGAGGCAACGCGGCCGCCGGCCGCCGCGTCCTGAGCCCCTCCTTGGTCCGCGACCTGCGTACAGGGGAGGCCGTGGAGGCCGGGGTCGACGAACTGGGCGCGCTGGCAGCTGCCCTGGACGCGCCCTCCTCCTTCTTCTCCAGCGACAGCGACGAAGTCACCCGGATCGTTAGCGGCGCCCGCATGCTGAAGACCGGTCTCACCGGCATGGCTGCGCGGGGCGCCGGCGAAGCGATGCCCGCAGACCTGATGGACTTCCTCAGCGAGCTCATCGACGAGATCCGAGGATCTGATCGCCCCGGCCGTCCCGAGGGCACCTAAGCCCGGGACGGCCGAGCCGGTTCTCCTACGCGCTGACCTCTACGTAGCGGATCGTCTTGTCCTCTCGGGCCGCCAGCGCCGCGCGCCAGGCCGTCAGTGCGAACTTCGGGATATCCTCCGGGTCGATCTCTTCCGGCTTGGTGATCCGCATCTCCGTCAGCTCGGCGTCCTGGAGCGTGATGGATTCGACCTGATCTGCGGTCAGGGCGGGTGTGTCGAAGATGTAGTAGACGTGGGAGCCGCTGTCACGGTTGACCCAGAAGTGGACCAGGAGGTCACCGATCTCGAGGTCGAGGCCGAGCTCTTCCCGAATCTCGCGGGCACACGCCGCGCCCGGAGTCTCCCCAAGGTTGAGGCGGCCGCCGGGCAGATTCCAGCCGGGCTTGTACCGGGGGTTGACTATGACGCAGCGCCCCTCCGCGTCGGTGACGATTGCGGCAGCCGAGGCTCCGGCAGTGGTGTGCGTCTCGCGCGATTCCACGGGTGACTCCTGGTGTGGGTGAAAAGGGTCGTTCTGTCAGGCGGATTTCAGGCGGGCTGCGGCGCGTCGATCAGGAGAGCGAGTGCCGTGGCGCGCGGGATGGTGCGGTAGGCGAAGGCCACCTTGAGCAGCCAGGCGCGTTCATCGTTGAGGCTCTCGCCGATGTTCGCGGGGAAGTCGACCGGCTGGTGAGGTTGACGGTCCACCCGCGCGAGCGCCGCCCGGAGCCAGTACGCCTGAGCGACGATCTCGGCGTCCTGGCCTTGGTGTCCGTCGCGCTCGGCGGCCAGCAGGGCCGAGGCGTAGAGGTGCTCGGGGGCCCGGCGGCGGAGTTCGAGGATGGCGTCGCGGATCTCGGTGATGTACCTGCCGAGCCGGAACGCGGGCGACATCTGCCGCGAGAGGACGTCGCGTGTCGTGTTGAGCAACGCGGCACCGGGGCGGCCGACGAGGAGCTGACTCGGCGGGTAGGCCACAAGGTCGGGGTTGACGAGGGTCAGGTCGGCCCACAGGCGGTGAAGCCGGATGGTGTGGGCGATGGTGCGGTATCGCGTCGTGACCCCCTGCGTCGCGGGGACGACCGCGCCCAGGGTCCACAGCAGGAAGCACATGTACAGCAGGGAATCGGTGACGGTCTCCTGCAGCGCGGCGAAGTCGGCGGGCATGGGCGTGGCCGCGTTGACGAAGCCGTAGATCAGGCGGACGAGGGAGTAGAGCGTCCCCGCGGCCATTCCGCCGCCCATCAGGCCGAGACCGACACGCAGGGCGCCGCGTGCATCGCGGGCCTTGCTGCCCCACTGGTAGCCGCACAGGCCGATCACCGCTCCGGTGAAGAGGTAGAACAGACCCATGTACACGGCCAGCCCAGCTTCGCCAGCATGGCGCTGCATGAAGTGGGCCTGCTCAGGGCCGGACCGGTCGAGGGCAAACAGGAACGTGGCGGTCATTAGCGCAGCAGCCAGGAGTCCGGCCGCGGGGGCCCAACTCTGTGCCCTGCTGGTGATCTTGACGCGTCGGCTGAGGTTGGCGCCGGTGGCGACCTGGGCGGCGTCGATCGCAGTGACGTACCGGAGCAGAGCGCACAGGCCGGCGATCGTCAGCAGGTGCTTGAGGAGGTATGCGAGCTCGTCGACGCCGGACTGCTCCACGAGCCAATGACCG
Source organism: Streptomyces sp. NPDC090741 (assembly GCF_044769045.1). Lineage (NCBI taxonomy): Bacteria > Bacillati > Actinomycetota > Actinomycetes > Kitasatosporales > Streptomycetaceae > Streptomyces > Streptomyces sp. NPDC090741. The sequence continues at coordinate 101,392 of NZ_JBIVXF010000011.1, forward strand.
GCGGGCGTTCGAAGAAACCAGGCTATGCCCAGCGCTGTGAAGGATCCCCACAGGGATCGTTCTCTGACGTGTCCTCGGAACGCGGTGGGTGCCCTCCAGACTGCTTGGAAGAGCAGGGCAACGACGACGGCGTAGGCGACAAAGTCAGACACGTCTTCTCCGGGTGGGGTAGGCGAGAGACTCACCGAGTGCTCGAAGCACTTCGTCATCGCCTGGATCGGCGAGGTCTCGGTAGCTGTGGACCTGCTGCTGGATGAGGCATGCGACCATCTCGGCCCTCGACTCCTTGCGTGTTCCGTAGCGATGGCGGGCTGCAGCCTGTCCCGACCCGACCAACCGCTTCACCAGTTCGGGTGGGAAACCCGCCAGGAGTTCCGTCACGTCTTCGTTTGTCGCGCCCTCGGCGTCGTCGCACCACAAATGCGTGAGCTCGTGGAGGATGATCGCCTCACGATGGAAGGCGGTCGTGCTGTCGACGTAGAGGATCAGGTCGACGGGAAGGCTCTGGTTCTTGAGCCAGAGGCCACACAGCGAAGTCGCCCCGAGCAGGTGGTCCGGGATCGGCACCAGCCGGATGTGGCGGCCACGTGCCTTCTCCATGTTCTCGATGAGGGCTGCCAGGCTGAAAGGCTCCGGCAGCGGCATGCTGTCGACGACCCGTCGAGCTTCCTTGCGTACGGCCCGCGGGCTGTGGCAGACCGCCTTGCCTGGCCGAAGCCATCTCAAGCGCATTCGGGATCTCGCCCTCGCTGACCAATCGTGCTGTGGGTGATCGATGCCTGGCCCGCTGTGGTCCGATCCGTACGCAAGCGCCCCTTACACGCCAACTCCAGAATCGAACATGTATGGCCAACCGTGATGAAAAGAGCGGTACCCGGCGTGCCCCGGGGGGCACAGAATGCGATCTTGCCCCCTCACCGCAGGTCCGTCAACCATGAAATCGTTGCATCAAGCACAGTTAACGTGATCTAGTATCCACGCAGGCCGCGGGCGCCGTCCGCGTACCTCACAAACCCCTTCACACCCCTCCTGGAGCGTCTATGAGCGACGGGTACGACGACCTCGCCGAGACCCTGAGAACTGTCGAACTACTCCTGTCTCAAACGGGACTTGACCGAGACAGCGCGCTGCCCCTGAAGGAGCTCTCCTTCCACACCTCCTTCTCGCAAGACGACGTACAGACGCTGCTGGCCGGCGAACGCCTGCCCGAGCCCGAGAGCTTCGACCACGAGGTCGTACGGCGGATCAAATACCTGCAGGCGACCCGGCTCAACGAGACTGAGGGCCCTGGCGGGACTCTGGAGAGCCGCCGGTACAGCTCCGCCCAGATTGCCCGGGCCTGCAACATGACTCCGGCTTGGCTGAGCAACCTCCTTGGCAAACCCAAGGCGCCGAACTTGGACCACTCGGCAAAGCTCGCCGCATTTTTTAGCGTTCCGGTCACATTCCTGACCGACCCGCCGGCTGCGGCCCTGAACCGTGTGCTGAACGACCGCACCATCCCGCAAATGCGGCACTTCGCCCAGAGCCCGACCGAGGCGATCACGAACCGGCACGCGGTGAAGATCGCGCACCGGCTGGGGGACACAGACCTGTCGCCCGAGCAAGAAGCCGCGCTCATGCTGCTCGTCGACGCTGTCGCAAGAACGACCGAGGGAGCCGGCCGTGGTTGAGGGCCCCCGATTAGCCAGCCATCGGTCAGCTACGGGACGAGAGGCCATCAGGCAGAGTCGGTGCTGCTTGATGCATCAGGACTTCACTGGGGGATATCCATGATTCGCAAATTGATGAAGCGCCGTGAGGGCGGCGGAAGCAAGCGTTCGATGATCCAACTCCGCAACGACGTCCTCGAGGGGATCGCGCGGCCCGCTCCTTCGGATCCCGAGGCCCTCTTCGAGTCCCTGCGGGAGTACCTCGAAAAACGCGTCAACGAGAAGGACGACGCGGAGGGGCGCCCTCGGCGACCGGTCTACCTGCTGTTCAAGCAGTTTCCCGAGGGCACGGCCAGCGGCCTGTCCCTGGATTTCGAGGACAGGCTCGTCATCGTGGTGGAGAGCCAGACGAGCCCTCTTCACCAGGTCGTGATCTTCGCACACGAGATCTGGCACGTCCTCAAGGGAGAGTGCGCGCACGTCGCCCACTCGGCCGAAGTGAACGCGGCCACCCGCTCGCTGGGCGGCGAGCTGCAGGACGCGCAGATCCTGTCGCTGGCAGCACGAACCAGCTTCAACACCAGGGAAGAGAACGATGCCGAGAGCTTCGGGCTGCTCATGGGCTCGGCCTTCCGCAGCTACTTCGAGGCCGACAGCGAACTGACCTTTGAAGACGGTCTGGCCGGCCGCATCCAGGCCAGCCTCGGCAGCCGGAGCATCTGACAGTGACCGGCACGGACTACTACATACCCGCTCTCGCGCTGGGGCTCGCCCTGACCGTGAAGATGCCCGGCCTGTGGCGAACCCGGCGCTCGCCCATGTCCCGCTCCCTGTTCGCCATCCTCCTCACGTCAACTCTCGTCTTCATCGCAGGGGCACCGCCAACTGTCGGCCGCGTCAACAGCATCATCGGCGTCCCCAACATCTCGGCCCTCATCGTCTACTGCATCCTCTCGGCCTTCAGCTGCGCCTCCCTGGTCCTGCTGATGCACTGGCGAGGCGGCCCCGAGGAGGTCATCCGGCAGCACACTCGGAGGTGGATCGCAGCAACCGGCGGGGCCGTCGTCATCTACTGCGTGCTCTTCTCCTTGAGCGACGTCCCCGTGGAGCGACGGCGCGATCTGGACACGTACTACGCGACCACCCCGTACATCGGGGCCATGATCGTCCTCTACCTGCTGTGCCACACGGCCATCTGCACAGCCGTGATGATCAAGTGCTGGAGCTGGGCACGGGTGCTGGGAGCCGGCTGGACGCGGAAGGGCCTGTCCGTCCTCGTCGCCGGCTACTGCCTGAGCCTCGGCTACTCGATCCTCAAGCTCATCGCCGTGGGCCTGCGGTGGTCGACTGGAGGAGACCGGTGGGACTACCTGAGCACCGATGCCGCCCCCTCCGTCGTTGCCGTGAGCGCCGGCGTGACCATGCTCGGCTTCCTGGTTCCGGTCGCCGGGCCCTGGAGCAGCGCGCGGTTCCAAGCATGGCGCTCCTACCAGCTCATGGAACCCCTATGGCGCGCTCTCGAACCGTGGAACGGCCCGGGAGCGCCCATGAGGATCGGGCTGACCACTGGCATCCAAGTACGGGCAACGCACAGGGCTACCGAGATCGCCGACCGGCTCCTGAACCTTGCGCCCTACCTCAGCCCCGAGCACCGCGCGGCCGCCCAACGCTACGCCGAGGCCGAGGGGTACGACCCGGATGCCGCCCGAGTCGTGGCGGAAGCGGCGACCATTCACGCGGCACTAGTCGCGAAGCCTTCAGCGACCTGGCAGAACCCGGACCACCAGCTCGAGCGGACCGACAACCACGCCGACAGGCCCCCCGTCTTCCTGTCGGGCACACACGTGACCGAGCTCAGCAGGTACTTCTCAAAGATCAACAGCACCAACCTGGTCGGGGCCGCCACCCCAGAGAGCAAGTAATCATGCGCCGTCCTTCGAATTACACCCCGGCCAGCGGCCGAACCGACCTCAGTTTCAACAACGGATTCTCCATACGGAAACTTGAGGGTCGCCCATGAATACGGCTGGTGCGCTCTACATCAGTTCTGCCGTGGTTCTCCTCGTGGCCGCCTCCATCAAGTTCGCGGCTCTGCGCAAGAACGCGGGCGACACTCTCCTGCGAGCCGTGTCCGCCTCGCTCTTCGTCGCAGCCCTCCTCTTCGCGACTGCGGCACCGCCGATGCTCGCCCTGATCAACAAATGGATAGGCATCCCGAACATTGCCGCCCCCATCGTGTACGGCATCCTGACCGCATTCGACGGTACGGCCATCGTGCTGCTGATCCACTGGCGTGGAGATGAAGACGCCAACAAGCTCCGGCGGGCGACCCGTCTGTGCCTGGCCGTCTACGGCGTGGCCATCGTGGCCATCGCGGTGCTCTTCGCACTGGGGGATGCCCACGTGGAGAGGCTGCGCGACCTGGACACTTACTACGCCAGCACCCCGTATATCCGCGAGATGATCCTTCTCTACCTGGCGGCACACACCGTTGCGGCGGTCACCATGGGGATCCTGTGCTGGCGGTGGTCGAGGAAGGTACCCGGCGCCCTGAGAGTCGGCCTGCTTTTCATCGCTTCAGGAAATGCTCTCACTTTCGCCTACGACTTCCTCAAGTATGTTGCGATCGTCGCGCGGTGGACTGGTCACAATCTTGACTGGCTAAGCACCAACGTCGCGTTCACCCTGGCGAGCTTTTCGGCTTTTCTCGTCGCGGCCGGATTCTTGATCCCGCCCATCGGGCAAGGAGCGAATTCGCGCTGGAGATCCTTTCAGCGGTATCAGCTTCTGCAACCTTTGTGGCTGGAAATCCGGTCCGAGATCCCTTCGACGAGCCCCGAGCCGATGCAGTGGTGGGAGCCCATCGACCTGCGGCTCATGCAGCGCGAGAGGGACATCAACGACGCAGTCTTGCGACTCTGCCCGTTCTTCGATGGCACCGTGGGCGCGGAGGTCTACCAGCAGGCCATCGCTCAAGGTCATGCCCCAGAGAGGGCCCAGAGCGAAGCAGACGCAGCGGTGATCGCTCGCGCAGTCATCGCCAAGGGAGACCCGGCCGCTGCACCCCTCACCCCCAAGGGCAGGTGGACCGTGAGCTCGGCCGACAGCACCGACTTGCTGGTCAGCCTGTCCAAAGCGCTCGCCCGCTCACCCCTGGTGCGCAGCTCCCGTACATCCGAACTGGTGGCCACAGCACCCTGACCGCGACCGGCGTACACGCGACCGGCCTTCCCTCGTGGGATGCAGCCCCCGTACAGAGAGAACCATCATGACCACCACACACCCGACCCGAGTCAACGCCGTAGTCATCGGCGGCGGCTATGCCGGCCTGCTGGCAGCGTCCATGATCTCCCGGTACGACGTCGACGTCCTGGTACTTGCCGGCCACGGCACACCGGCAGGAATCGACGGCGCCCTGCCGTCCGCACCACCCGGACAGGTCCTGCACATCGGCGGTATCTACGACGTGCAGGACCTGGTGTACGGCTCTGTCGCTGAACTGCGTGCCCGCGGGGCTAAGGAATCCCCCCTGCCGGTTCGCGGAAGCGTGATCGAGCGCCCTCAGCTCGACGGGCCGCCCCTGTGGGGGCCCACCCGGCTTCTCTCGTGCAGCCAGGAGCTGCTCAGCAGCGTCCTGCGGGAGATCGTCCCGGCCAACCCCGGCCACGGGCGGGATACCTTGCTGTGGGACGACGCCGTGGCGGTCGGCTTCATCGGCGACAAGGAAGAAGTACGCGGCGTCCGTGTGCGACTCGGAGGCGACGTCGTCCACGAAGTGAACGCCGACCTGATCGTGGATGCAAGCGGCACGGACTCCCTCACCCCGTCCTGGCTGGCAGGACTCGGCCACAGCATCGTCTCCGTCAGCACCGCTACGGCCGGCGCCTGGACGAGTCGCCTCTACCGCGCCCCGGCCGACTGCGCCGACGTCTCGGTTACCGCGGTGGCAGACGGGGCACGCTCTGCTGTCCTCGTTCCGATCGAGAACGACGTATGGGCGGTATCCCAGACCGCTCCCGCGGGTGAGGAGTTGACGGACGGCGGCCTTTTTGAGAAGGCAGCTCTCGCGCTGTCCGATCCCCGCGTCGGAGAGCTGATCGGCACGGCTGACCCGCTCAGCGAGGTGGACTGCCCCGCAGCGGTCGATCCTCGGTGGCGCCGATACGACAAGGCCAAGACGTGGCCGCGCCGGCTTGTGGTTCTCGGCGACGCTTGTGCCACCTTCGCGCCCGGCCACGCGAGCGGCCCTCAGGCCGCGGAGGCCGCTGTTCGCGCCCTGCGGTCCGCCCTGGCAGAGGGCGGCATCTCACACCCGACGCTCGCCCTGCGTGCCCAGCGCGGCATCGCCAAGGAAATCGCCCGGCTGTGGCCGCGCCCCATGCTGGCCCGGCAGCCAGCTCCCAAGCACCGGCTTCTCGCACAGCTCATGGGGCGTGCCAGGACGGGTGCCGGACGTTTCCTGGCGGCCCGCACACCGTGACACGCCTGGACAACACCACGCCGTCAGGCCGACCGGCATCCGTCACCGAACAGGGGGAACCCGCCATGCATCTGTCCGCCCCGCTAGAACTGCCCAACGGCTCGTGGATTCCAAACAGGCTGGCCAAAGCCGCCATGGAAGAGAGCATGGCGAGCCAACCCGGACAGCTCCCCGACCAGCGGATCGCGACGCTGTACCGCCGATGGGCTCACGGCGGCAGCGGCCTGATCGTCACCGGCAATGTCATGGTCGACCGGCGCGCACTGACCTCCCCAGGGACGATCGTGCTCGACGCCGATACACCCCTCGCGCCCTTCCGCACGTGGGCCGCTGCGGGCGGGGCAGACGGAGGACAGATTTGGATGCAGATCAACCACCCGGGCCGCCAGGTGTACTCAAACATGCCGGGCCTGGCCTGGGCGCCCTCCGACATCGGCATCAGCCTCGGCAAGCACACCGCCGCTTTCGCTCGGCCCACCGCCATGACCGAGGACGACATCATGGCCACGATCGCCCGCTTCGCCGTCACGGCACGGCGCGCCGAGGAGGCCGGCTTCCACGGCGTACAGATCCACGGCGCCCACGGGTATCTCCTGAGCCAGTTCCTTTCGCCGCTCGCCAACCGGCGCGTCGACCGGTGGGGTGGCAGTCTCGAGAACAGGGCACGGCTCCTTGTCGAGGTCACCCGCGCAGTCCGTGCAGAGGTATCTTCCGGCTTCGGCGTCGGAGTGAAGCTGAATGCGAGCGACTTCCAGCACGGCGGTTTCGACCTCGACGAAGCGGCAACGGTCCTCGGATTCCTTGAGCGGCTCGGCGTGGACCTGGTCGAGCTCTCCGGAGGGAGCGTGGAGAGCGCCGCGACCATGGGCCGGACGGCTGACCAGCGCGCCTTGGACAAGGAGGCGTACTTCCTCTCCCTCTCGGAGCACCTGGCACGCTCCACACGGCTGCCCCTGATGCTCACGGGTGGCATCGGCCGCCGGGGGACCGCCGAGGAGGTCCTCAAGCGGGGATTCGCGATGGTTGGAATGGCCCGAGCGCTCGCCCTCGACCCCGAACTGCCCTCCCGCTGGCTGTCCGGCCACGAAGCCGATGTTTTCGCCCCGTACCTCCCCTGGCGGGACCAGGACCTCGCCAGTGCCGGCGCGCTCTCCTACATCCGGGCCCATCTGCGCCGCACCGCGGATGGACGGAGTCCCCGGCCCAAGACCTCCCCACGGCTGGCCTTCCTACTCGACGCCATGCGTCAGCGGGGCAGGGTTCGCGCCTACGCGGAATGGCTCGCATCGAACCCCGCGCCGGAAACGGACGTCTTGCACAGCAGCTGACCTGCGTCAGGCAGGAGTACCTCCCGCCTCCTGCTGCGCAGTCGGCTCGGGCACCCACTCGTAGACCCCCGGTGCGTCCCCCTCCGCGCTGCGGCGCACGTACCTGCCTGCGGTGCGCCCGTCGATGTTCACGGGCGCCTCGGCGACGGAGAAGTGCAGCTCGCGCTCGCCGTCGAGAGGCCCCCCAATGAATTTGATCATGGCAGGACTCTACGGCCGAAGCTCCATCCGCACCCGGCCGACCGCGAATCCCAGCCACCCCTTCCTACCAGCCACCGGCCACCCCCGGGCCCCCAGACAAGGAGACCGCAGGACATGACCGCGCCTCACTCATCCACCCGCCGCGTCCTCGTCCTGGGCGGCGGCCTGGCCGGCACCCTCGCCGCAGCAGCACTCGCCCCGCACTGCGACGAGACCATCCTCATCGAGCGGCACATGCTGCCCGCCACACCGCAGCCGCGCCGCGGCCTGCCACAAGCCCGTCACGCCCACATGCTCTGGTCTGGTGGCGCGAAGGCGATCGAGGCCCTGGTGCCCGGCACGACCTCCCGATGGCTGTCCGGCGGCGCCCACCGTATCCCCCTGCCCACCGGCATGGTCTCGCTCTCCCCCGGAGGGTGGTTTCGCAGGTGGCCCGAGTCGCACTTCCTCATCACCGCGAGTCGCGACCTCATCGACTGGGGGGTCCGCGCGGGCCTAGATGAACACCTGGGGATCCAGTTCATGCAGGGTGAACCGACCCGGCTCCTGGGTAACCATGCCCGCATCACCGGATCCGTGGTCCGGCGCCCGGACGGCACCGAGGAGATCCTGCGAGCCGACCTCGTCGTCGACGCGATGGGCCGCGGTTCGCGCGCGCCTCGGTGGCTTGAGGACCTCGGGGTGCCATCCATCCCGGAGAGCGTCATCGACGCCGGCGTCACCTACGCCAGCCGCCGGTACAAGGCTCCCGCCGACACCCCGAAGTCGTGGCCCGTGATCCACATCCAGGCCGACCCCCGCCGTCCCAATCCCGGCAAGATCGCCTCCATCGTGCCCATCGAAGGTGGTGACTGGCTGGTCAGCCTGTCCGGAACCCGCGGCGGCGAACCCACCAATGACAGCGAAGCGTACGAGGCGTACGCCGCCCAGGCTCGAAGCCCACTCGTCGCCGAGATCCTGGCCCGGGCGGAGCCGCTCGGACCGGTCACCGTCACCCGGACCACGGCAAACCGCCGCCGCCACTACGAGAAGCTGGGCCGCCACATGCCCGACGGGTTCGTAGCAATCGGTGACTCCGCCACCGCCCTCAACCCCGTCTACGGCCACGGCATGTCAGTCGCCGCGCAGAGCGCCCGGGCCCTGGCTGAAGTCGTCGCCAAGCGGGGCAACATCGGCGCGAGCGGCTTTACCCGGCACGCACAGAGGGCCATCGGTCGGCCCGCCACCGCCGCCTGGATGCTGGCCACGGGACAGGACATCTTCTTCCCGAACTCCCAAGGTAAGAAGCCCAACCTCATCGACCGCGTGACCAGCGCGTACGTCCACCGTCTCATCCACACCGCCACAGGCGACCTCACAGCCACCGACGCCCTCACCGAGGTTATGACGCTCCAGGCGGACGTTAGAGCACTCGCCCATCCTGCCGTGCTGCTCGCAGCACTTCGGGGCCCACGGCAGCCCGCGCTGCCGGGCCCAGACCTGACTCTTGCGGAGCAGCGGGTCTTGAACGCGCCCGGGCGGAGCGTTCCGTTCAAAGTGTAAAGGCCGCAGCTTGCCGTGTCCGTCGCATCCTGCTCTGGCGAAGGTTGAAGGGTGATTGACAGCTAGCCGGGTACCGCCTGAGCGGTGCCCGGTTCACCCTCGTTCCGTGCGGCGCACGTCCGTCAGGCTGGTCCGCACAGGTGCGCCGCCACCACCAGCTTCCTCGCCTGAGGTCTACGCGGCGGGGATGACCCGTCCGGTGCCATCAGCACCAGGCTGTGTTCCTGCCCGTGAGAACACGCTGGACGTGGGGGTGGCGGCGACCAGGGTGATCAGGACCGCGCAGACGCGGTCATCGGGGCTTCGTTTTCTCCGTGCTCCGAGCCCCGCGCGAGGGTGATGCTCATCCAGGGCGCGGCGATGTCGCGGTAGGAGTGGCCGAGGGGTTCGATGCCGCTCTGGTCGGTGAGGCTGAAGCCGGTCACCATGATCATGCTGGAACCGTCGGCCACGGACACCAGATGTGTGCCGCAGTCGGGGCAGAAGCCACGGTGGAGCGTCGGGTAGGTCGAGTACCACTTCGGCTCGCCGCCGGACCCGGTCCAGGTCAGGGAGTCCAGGTGGAATCCCACCCATAGCACTGCGGGCCCGCCGGAGATCCGGGTCTCGTGGACGCAGGAACAGAGGTGCGGATCATCAGGGACGCCGCTGACCTGGTAGGAGATTCGGCCGCACTGGCAGTGTCCTGTTCGAACCGGCGCCGGCGCGTCCGATGCTGCTGGCGGCAGGGTGTCGGCGTGTTCGGCGGGCAGGGGCTGGGTGGGCGGGGGTGGCGTGTTGCTCATGAAGGTCCTCGGTTCGATGGGGGCTGGGCGCGGGCTGGTCAGGGGGTGAGCCGATGAGGGTCGCCCGGCGTGGCGGCGGGGGAGAGTCGTGTGAAGGACTCGGTGCGGATGATCTCGTTGCGTTGGGCTTCGGGCAGGCGGGCGAGGAGGCCGGGCAGGGGCCGCGGACGGGCGACCTCGCTGCGGTGGGCGAGGATCGCTTGCCACTTCTGCGCGGCCCACGGGGAGACGTCGACGGTCGCGGTCACGTGCGTGTCCGGCACCGCGAGGACCGTCTTGCCCACACTCCGAAGGAGCGGGCCGAGCAGGCCCACACCGGATTCCGAGTGCGTGGCCGCGTACAGGGCGGTCGGCCGCCAAGGCTCGCCGGCATCGGGATACAGGTGCGGCAGCCCGGCAGCCTCGACGGCCCGGAGGGTGACCTGGTGGGCACGCCGATGGTCCGGGTGCCCCGTGAGCTGGCCCAAGGCGTCGTGGCCGACGACGACGTCGGGCCGGACCTCCCGGATGTGTCCGACGAGGCGGCCGACAGCCTCGTCGAGGGCCGCGTCGACAAGCCGTACTGCGCCGCCGCTGGGCGCCGAGGCGGGGTTGCGGGCATCGGCGTAGCCGAGCAGCCGCGGGGCCCCGGCGCCCAAGACGTCCAGGGCCTCGGCAAGTTCGGCCGCTCGGTGGCTGTCGGCCGTCCAGGTGGCGGTGACGACCGCGGTGCGGGCGCCTGCGGCGGCGTGCTGGGCGAGCACACCGCCGGCGAGGAGGGATTCGTCGTCCGGGTGGGCGAAGACTCCGAGCAGGGAGGGAACGGCGGTCGGCTGCATCACGGGGGCCTCCGGGCCGGTCAGTGCATGGGGACGGGGGTGTCGGTGAGCTCTTGGGCCCGGCGGGCGATGAGCGGGGCGAGGGCGGAGTGGACGCCGCGGGAGCATGCCTGGAGGAGCTGGGCGAGCGCGACAAGTTCGCCGGTCCGACCGGCGTCCGTGTCCAGGACGTGGGCGAACTCGCTCCGGATCCGGGCGGCGGTCGCCGGTGCGGCGAGCGAGTACGCGTGGAGCAGACCCAGGTCGTAGCCGGCGGGCACGCGGCCCCAGTTCTCCCAGTCGAGCAGGACCAGGGGCGCGCGGGTGAGGTTCGCCCAGTGCAGGTCGGCGTGCCCGGTCGTCGTCTCACGGATCCGGACGGGGTCGATGCCGAGGAAGTGGCGGAAGTTCCGGTCGACCCAGTTCTGCCGTACGGACTCCCGGTCGGTGGGCACCGTCGCGAGCGTGCCGAGCGCGGCCTTCAGCTCCGCCCACCACGAGTCGGGCAGATCGACGTCCTGGTCGAGGGCGGGAGTGCCCCGGGTGACCGGCGGGACGGACACGTACTCGGTGAGCTCGGCCCGGTAGGCGACGTCCCGTGAGGTCTAGTCGAGGACGCCGCGAAGCCGCGGCCGCGGTACCGACCGGGGCACGTGCGTGTCCGCGGCCGCCGTCCCCTCCCACAGCCGTCCGCCCGCCTTGTCCACTTCGGCAGAGACGATACGCAGCCAACAGTGTCCGGTTTGGCGCCCCAGGGTGCGGCCCTGCCACCCCCACACCTCCGGCCCCGACGCGGCCACCTGGAACTGCTGGGCGGCGGCCGCGTGCGCGCGCCGCATCCGTTCTCGATCACCAAGCTCCGTCGGTGCGACGAACACCGCCTCGGGTGCTGCCCGTTCCACCGTCACACCCCCTCCGTGACGACGCCGGCCCCGGAGTGCTCAACAGGCTGGGGCTGCGGCACGTCACGCCCGGGCCAGCGGAACACCAGGCGGCAGTACTCCTTGTCCAGGACGTCGCCGGCGGGCAGCGCGTCGTCGGGCGTGCCGGCCGGGTGGACCGTCAGGACGGGATCGGCGTGCTGGTCGTTGTCGTCGGCGCGGACGTGGCGGTCCCAGGCCCGCACCGTGTCCGCCAGCCGCTCGGCGAGCGCGGGTCCCTGCTCGCCGAAGGCGTGGACGGTCCACTCCCACTCCTTGTCCTGCGGGTGGTCGCCGTCCTTGGTCTTGACGTGGATCAGGTAGGCGAGCGAGGCGTCGCCGACGATCGCGGGGGCGTCGCGGTCCTTCGCGATGCCGGTCACACCCACATCCGGTTCCTGGTGGGCGGCCAGGCGGCAGAAGCCGGCCAGGGTGGTGGCCGCGTACAGCTGCAGGGAACCAAAGTAGGCGCTCGCGCCCATCGTCACGCCCGTGGGGACATCGTGCCGCGGCCCGCGCAGTGCCTCCTCCAAGCCCGTCGTATCGGCGGCGGTGCCGTGCTCGAAGCGGAGCGTCAGACCGCCGTCGAGGAGGGAGAGGACTGGGACGGTGCGGGCCTGTTGCCCTTGGTCGCGGACGAAGCCGCAGTACGTGAGGTGGCGGGCGCGCAGCACCTCGCCGCGGCGTTCGAAGGTGACCGCTCGGGTGTAGCCGCCCAGCTCCAGCGGTAGGACCAGGCGGCCGCCCTCGGTCAGTTGCTCTCGCCAGGCCGGGGCGATGTCCCAGCAGTTGTAGGTGATCATGCTGGCGTCGAAGCCGCGGCGCGGCACGAGAGGGGCGGGGGCGCCGAGGGCGGCGTCGGCTTCGACGGCTGTGACGCGTCCGCTGCCGGCCTCCGTGAGGAACCGGCGGGTGCGGCGCACGACCCACGGGTCGATGTCGACGGTGACCACGCGGCCGCCGGGTCCGGTGACGTGGGCGATCAGCTCGGCGTTGTAGCCGCCGGATCCCGCCTCGAACACGACCGCGCCCGGCTTCAGGCCCAGGTGCTCGATCATGTCGGCCTGAAGCCAGGCCGCGGACACGGAGCTGATCGCCGTCCCGGCCTCGTCGTACCGGGTGATGACGGCCCGGTCGCCGCCGTCGTACGCGGCGACGAGGTTCGCCTCCGGGGCGAAGCGGTGGCGGGGCACGGTCCGCAGCGCCTCCTGGACCGGCGCGGAGGGGGCCCAGCCGCCGTCGACGACCATCTGGGTCATTGCCGCGCGCAGTCTGGCGGCCTCGGCCGGTTCCCCCGGCACGGGCGGCTGGTCGGCGGCGATGGGGTAGGCGGTCGCCGGCGGCAGGCCGGGAAGGATGCCGGGCCACACGGCGTCGAGCGCGAGAGCGGCCGGGGCGAACACGTCCCCGACGCAGGCGAGGGCGTGGAGGTCGAAGAACTCCCACCGGTCGAACTTGTCCGGCTCAGGGTTGGCCAGAGTGCCCGTCCAGGCGGTGATCCGGACGACGGCCGTGAGCCGCGGGACCCCGTGGCTGTCGTCGACCAGCATCGTCACCACGTGCGCGTCGGCCGGATCGGCGACCAGCCCGGTCTCCTCAGTGAGTTCGCGCACCGCGGCGGCGGCGAAGTCCTCCGGGCCGGTGGTCTTGCCGCCGGGCAGCTCGAGCATGCCGCGCCGGGAGCGGCCCAGCAGGACCCGGCCGGCGTCGTCGGTGACGACGGCGAGGGCGCCGGTCAGAGCGTGGCCGGTGGTCGGCCGCTTCTCGACGGCCCGGGTGTCGAGGTGGCACGGCCCGCACAGGACCAGGAAGGCCAGACCGTCCGCGTCCAGCCGCTCCACCGTTTCCCAGCCCGCACCGAGCAGCGTGATCTCGTCCTCGTCCAGGGCGATCCCGCGCCGCTCCGCAGGCGTGCTCTCGACGATCGGGGTGATGACGACGAGCGCGCCGCCGTCGCGCAGCCGCTCGTCCAGCCCGTGAACGGTCCGACTGCGGTCCCTCACGAACGGGTACACCAGCCGCAGCGTGATCAGGTCGTACCCCTCCTCGTGCAGCGGGGCCGGGTCGTCGCGCTCGATGTCCAGCTGCAGCCAGCGCACGCCCTCGACGTCGGCGTGCTCCTCGCGGGCCCGGGCGATCGCGCTGTCCGTGAGGTCGACGGCGTCCACGGTGTAGCCCGCCCTGGCCAGGTGGGCGGCCAGCTCCCCGGTCCCGCAGCCCACATCCAGGGCCCGGCCCCCGCCCTCGGGGACCGGGGCGTGCTCGGCAAGGAGTTGCTGTTCGCGCTCACCGAGCCGGCGCCACTCCTTCCCCTCGCCGTAGTGCTGCTCCCACACGTCGCGGGCTGTGTACGTCAACGTGCTGCTCCTCGTGGTGGGCGGGATGGGGGTCAGGGGCGCTGTTCGGTGCGCAGGCGGGCTCGGGCTGGGCCCGTCTGCCGGGTCCGCTACCAGCGGGTGTGCTCACCCTGCTCACCAGCCCAGCTGAGAATAGGCGCGGCCTTCGGAGATCGCGGTGATGGCCGTGCGGGTGTAGGACACGAGGCGGTCCGGAAGCTCGTGCCGCGGCCACCACTGCCAGTCCAGACACTTGTCGGTCTCGCGAACCTCGGGGGTGCCCTCCCACCGGCGTGCTCGGAAGACGAGCTGCATCAGGGGCAGGCTGCCCGGAGCATCGACGACGTGGACGACGTGCGCCAGCTCTACGTCCGCGGGGTCGATGACCAGCCCCGCTTCCTCCCACGCCTCGCGGACCAGGCATGAGAGGGCGGATTCCTGCTCGCACCGCCCGGCGAGGTAGTGCCAGGTGTCGCCCGCGTACTTCGACTTGGGGTGACGCAGTCCGAGAAGTACCCGGCCCTCGGCGTCTTCGAGGTGGAGGTGAACCCCGACACCGTTGAGCACAGTCCGGCTGCCCCCGTCCCACACGGCAGGAGCCACGGCCGACCCGGTGTCCGGGGGGTTCTCGGCCGCGTGTCGGCGAATCAGGTCCCGGGTGGCGGGGCTCAGGCGCAGCCGGTCCAGTTCGTCGGGCGTGAACCAACGCACCAGCACGCCCTCGTGCAGCCGGAGCCGGTCGGGGTTGCCGCCCCACCGGCCGGCGAAGACCTGGACCGGGACGCTGAGGCCGTCGATGCTGGTGGCCTGTTCCACTGCATACGGTTCCAGGTCCTCTAGACGTAGGCCAGGGACCTCCTCGGACAGCTCACGCAGCAAGGTGCCTTCAAGACTCCGGTCGCCGTGCGTGCGGCCACCGCCGAGAAGGGCGAACGCGCCTGACTCCCAGATGACGCCCGGCTTGTGGTCGCGCAGATGGAGCAAGTAGCGGCCTGCCCCGTTGAAGATCAGAGCCGAGGCATTCACCGGCTCGGGTCGGCCGTCGAGCGCGGCGTTGCCCAGCTTGGCGCGCAACGGGGGCGAGGTAACCCGGTCGAACGGAAGCCATTCCGCACCAGAGACCTCTTCGTCCTGCAAGAGGAGTGGGGGAACGTCGTGGGCGAGGTAGAAGACGAATCGGACATCGTAGTGCTGATGCTCCGGTTCGCCCTTGTCCGGCCGCGCTGCGATGTCGTGGATGTCGATGTCGATCGGATCTTCGAGGAGCTGGGGGGTGAGGCACAGGTCGCCGGGCGCGATTCCTGCCTCTTCGTGGACCTCGCGCAGCGCTGCGGCGAGGAGCGTACGGTCGCCTGCGTCGATGTGGCCGCCAGGGGGGAGGGCCAGACCACTGGCCCTGTGCTGAATGTGCAGCACACGCTGGCTGCGGTCGATTACGACGGCGCTGCACGTGATGTGCCCAGGTAGTGTCGTACGGCTCGTCGGCTCGTCGGGCTCGGCGAGGGTTTTCAACAGGGGCTCCAGGCGCCCGTGCTCGGCCGGATGCCGTTCCAGGTAGGTGTCCACGAGGTTGCGGATCTCGGAGCGGGCGGGCGGCATGGCTGTACCTCTCGACGTTGGAACGGGGACTGTGGAACCGGCCACTTCGGCTGCAGGCGATTGGAGGGCAGACCGGTGCCGGCTAAGGACTGCTCCGTGATGCCCGCTCAGGTGAACTCCTTGTCGGTCGTTGGGGTGTTGCGGTCGGGTGGAGCTGCCGGGATCAACGAGGACGCGTGTGTGGTCGAACACACGTGTTTGAGACGAAGCGGATTCCGTACGGGGGCGCGGAAGGCGTCTCGTGCAGGGTGCATCCACCCTTGAGGGGCGCGGCTTCGGCTTCGGGGCCGGGTGGCCGAATCGCCGGTGTCGATACGCGTGTGACGGATGAGGTTCTGAGGGCCGGTTCGGCTATGCGGGGCGGACGTGCTGAGTGATCAGTTCGGCCATGCCGTTGATCGTGGCGAATCGGGGGTCGAAGAGGTCGGTGTCGCTGAGGGGGACGCCGAGGGTCTCCTCGATGTGCACCGTGAGGGCCACGACGGTGAGGGAGTCGAGGTAGCCGGTATCGAAGAGGTTCGCCTGCCGAGTGAAGCCCGGGTCGTCGTCGGCGACGGCGGCTTCGCGCCGGATGAATGCTTCGATGCGGGTGGCCGTGTCGGCCAGGGTGAAGGTCATGAGTTGCCTTCCGAAGGGGTGTGCGGCACGGGCTGGTGAATGCCGCCGCGAACGGTGCGGTGTAGGTCCGCCGGGTCGGAGATGCCCAGCGCGTCCCTGAAACGGTCTTGTAGGTAGTCCTGAGTGATCCCGGCTTGCAGTAGCTGGGGCAGTACGCCGGTATCGGCGTGGAGGTCGCCGATCTGGGCCCGGACCTTGGGCCGCCGGAGCGTTCCGGTGGGGAGCTTGTGGCGCCCGAGATGAGCCATCAGCTGGGGCTTGGAGACCGGTTCGGGCAGGGCCAGCAGCTCGGTTGCGGCCCAGCAGTAAGGCTGTACGACCGTCAGTCCGTGCGCGGCGAATACGCCGACTTCGCGGTCACCGTTCTGGATTCCGCGGGTGAGGTGGACTCGTAGCCGGTCCCGGGGGAGGTTCGGCAGACGGTAGTAGAGGGTGTCCGAGTACGTGACCGGGGTGTAGTCGGCGAGGAATTCGTTCATGAGGTCGCCGGTGAACACGAGCGCGCCGTGGGGGTGGTCTGCGGCGATGGCGGCGGCAAGCAGCTCGTTGACGATGGCGGCGTGGACGTTGAAGTCGCGCCAGTCCTGGCCGTTCAGGATCGCGGAAGAGAGCGTGTCGAGGAGGTCCTGCTGGTCAGCTTGAACCAGCCTGAAGGGCATGTCGAGGTGGTCGGCTACCTGCTGGGCGGCTGCCGCGTCCTGGCTGAGGCGGTCGCTACCGAAGGAGTAGGAGTAGGCGACGGCATGGGGGAAGTGCTGACGGGTGTAGGCGGCGACCACGGAGCTGTCGGCGCCGCCGGACAGGCAGACGGCGACAGGAGTGCTGGGCTGTGCCGCCTTCAGGTCGCTCATCCCCTGATCGATGAGCTCACTGACCTTGCCTGCGAGGCTGGACGAGCTGTGGGTGGATCCGGCGCGGGCGGGGAGTGTCGCGAAGTGTCGGACAGTTCCCGCGCGTTTGTCCGGGTCCAGGGTGACGACGCTGCTGGCGGGGATCGCGTAGGTGTCGGTGAAGGCGATTCCTTCCTTGACCAGATCGCGGAGGTAGTTCGCGGCGATGACTCCTCGGTCGGAGTGGAAGCCGACGTAGAGCTTGTTGAGACCGAGCCGGTCTCGGATGGCGGTGACGCGTCTGCCGTCGTGCTGGACAGTGGCGAATCGCCCCGCGAGGCCGCCAGCCGTGTGCGGCGTGACACCGTCGACGGGGGTGCTCCCGTCCGGGTGCCAGTAAAGGTTGCCCACGGGAAGATGAGACTCAAGCACGGTTGTACTCCTCGCCGATGATGTCGAGAGCCCGGTCCAGCTCGGGTGTCCCGAAGTTGAGGGCGATCCTGAACCAGCCCGTCTCGTGGAACAGTGAAGAAGGCATCACCAGGACCCCCCGTTGGGCCAGATGGGAAACGAAGGCCCAGTCGTCCGGTGCGGGGCAGCGGGCATACAGAAATCGGGTGGCGTGCGTGTCGAGGGTCATCACGCCATGGCGGAGAAGCCGCTGACGGGCGTGGCGCTGGAGGCCGGAGAGCCCTCCCAGATCGGGCGCGGTGTCGCTCAGGGTTGCGGCGAGCTGCTGGGTGAGGGCTGTAGGGGCGCAGTGACCGGTGACACGCATGGTCCGGACGAGCTGCTCGACGGCCTGGTCGCGGATACCCAAGTGCGGGGAGACGGCCAGGCATCCGGTCCGCTGTCCCTGCATGTCCCACGCCTTGCCGAAGGAGCGCACCGTGAGGGTGTCGGCCCAGTGGGCGGCGGGCGCGGGGCAGGCGGTTTTGTCCCAGACCTGCTGTGTGTGCGCCTCGTCGGCGATGAGCAGCGGCGGAGTGGGCGTCGAGTGCCGCTGCATCAGCGAGGCCAGTTGCTTGAGTTCGCGGTCGTCGTGGATGACCCCGGTGGGGCTGCCAGGTTGGGCGATGAGGATGCCGCGGGTCTGGGGGGTCCAGGCACTCGCGATCGCCTGCACATCGAGGTGCTTGTCGTCGGTGGTGGGGACCAGGTCGAAGGAGATGCCGAGGTCCTGGAGGTATAGGGGGTAGTCCATCCAACAGGGTGTGACCAGGATGATCCGGTCGGGCGGGGTGAACAGGGTGTTCAAGACGACGCGGAGGGCGGCAGTCGCGCCCGGGGTCATGACTATGTCGTTCCACGAGTACGGCAGACCGTGCTGTTTGGAGAGAGCAGCGGCGACGCGCCGGCGCACGGAAGTAAATCCGCCGAAGGGGCTGTAGCGCAGATCAAGGGGGCGTGCCTGCGCGGCGAGTGAGGCCAGGACGTCGTAGGGCCGGGGATCGCTCAGGAACTGGGGA
Source organism: Streptomyces sp. NPDC090741 (assembly GCF_044769045.1). Taxonomy (NCBI): domain Bacteria; kingdom Bacillati; phylum Actinomycetota; class Actinomycetes; order Kitasatosporales; family Streptomycetaceae; genus Streptomyces; species Streptomyces sp. NPDC090741. Next base: position 119,949 of record NZ_JBIVXF010000011.1, read on the forward strand.
TTGGGGAAGGACAAGTCCAGGGCTCGGCCGCCGAAGCGGCGCAGCGTGTCGAGGTGCAGGCGGGTGAACTCCTCCAAGGGCCGCAGCAGCTCCTCGTGGGCGACCGCGTTCATTGCTCCTCCGAGGTGTTCGTGAGGAGGGACAGGACACGCTTGCGGTCGGGCTTGCCGTGCGGAGTGCGGGGCAAGCTGTCGAGGATCTCGATGCGGCGGGGGCGCATATGCGGCGGGAGTTCGGCCGAGCAGTAGGCGCGCAGGGCATCGAGGTTGAAGTAGGCATCCCGGGGCTCGACGGCGACGAGGACGGACGGATCCGGCCTGCCGTCGGGGTCCGGGACGATGAGGGCGACGACGCCCGCAGTCATGCCGGCGGCGGATATGTCGGCCTCGATCTCGCTGGGCGTCACGCGGATGCCCTGGATCTTGGTCAGCTCGTCACGCCGGCCGGCGATGTACAAGTCGCCGTCTGCGTCCGTGTAGCCGAGGTCACCGGAATGGACGACGGTCTCGGACCAGGGCGGGCGCAGCCGCGCGCGCGGACGGAAGACGAGCGTGGTGGTGTCCGGATCGCGCCAGTAGCCCATGGTGACAGTGGGGCCGCGGTGCACGATCTCGCCCACCACGCCGGGGGGACACGTCCTGCCCTCCTCGTCGAGGACGTCGACGTGGCAGTTGGGTATGGCTCTTCCCACCGACGTCGGTTTGCTGTCGAGCAGGGCAGGGTCGAGATACGTGCTGCGAAACGCCTCGGTGAGCCCGTACATCGCGAAGACGTCCAACTGGGGATGGGCGGAGCGGATCGCCTGGATGGTCGTGGGGGTGAGGGCTCCGCCTGTGTTGGTCAGGTAGCGAAGTGAGGGGTACCGGGTTGTGGTGAAGGGAGAGCTGGGGTGGAGGAGGTCGCTCCAGAGGCTGGGAACCCCGGCCAGGCCGGTAACACCGTGGTCCAGCAGGCTGCGGCAGATGTCGGGTGCGAAGGCGGAACGCTGGATGATGACAGCGCCGCCGGCGTGGAAGGTGGCCAGGACCTGGTTCAGCCCGTAGTCGAAGCTGAACGGCATCAGGGCGAGGGTGCGGTCTGCTTGCGTCAACCCCAGGTAGTCCGCCACGATCCGGGCGCCGCTGAGCAGGTTGTCGTGGCTGAGCATGACGCCCTTGGCCCTGCCGGTGGACCCAGAGGTGTAGATCAGCCCGGCCAGGTCCCGGCTGATGGTGGGCACGGTGGTGCGGGTGCCGTCGGTGGTCTGGGTGAGGTCCTCTGGTGTGAGGATGCGCTCCGGCGGCAGTGCTTCGTGCAGGCGCGCGGCGAGGCGGCGGCTGGTGAGCGCGAGGCCGGCCTCGCTGTGGTCGATGATGTGTGCGACCTGCCGGGGGCGCAGCTGGTCGTGGATGAAGACGGGGACGAGGCCCGCCAGGTGCGCGGCGAAGTAGGCGGTAACAGCGTCCGCCGATCGAGGCAGGAGCAGGGCAATGCGGGCCCCGGAGGTCAGGCGTGACGCCAGATGGCCAGCGGCGTGGTGCGCACGGTCGGCGAGCTGGTTGTACGTGAGGACATTCGGGCCGTCGATGACGGCCGGCGCGCCCGCCCGCGTCCGGGCGTTGCTCAGGAGGAGGTCCGCGACCGTGTACATGGGGCTCCTTCGGATCATCGCGGCAGGACGTCGCTGGTGGTGGCGGTCTCGTGCAGAAGGAAGTCGGGCCAGCGCTCTGCCCGGGGTGCGATTCCGTGGTTGGCCAGGAGAGCGGGGTTGAAGCGGTAGAAGTTGTCGTAGGGCGTGGCCGTGGCCGCGAACTGCTCGGCGGCGGCCCGGGCCAGGTGAAGACTGCTGGTCTCCCACCTGACGGTGGTGGACCCGTGGTCGTCAGCGTGCGCGAGGACGGCGCTGGCCAGGGGCACGGCTTCCTCTTCGGCGACCAGGTGGAAGTCGATGACGTGCGTGACGCCATGGAGGTGGAGCGTGACGGCCAGCGCCGTGGGCTCGCCGTCACGGCGTACGGCCAGATATGTGGCGGGGGCCACGGGGTAGGCGCTGTGCCGCCACTGGTGGTAGGCGGGGTCGCGGATCACGGTGAATCCCGCGTTCCTGGCCGAGGCGGCGCACAGGGCCTCGAAGTCCATGGGGAACGTGGCGCTCTCCTCCACGTCGCTGGTGGCCTGGTGTGCCTGCGAGGGCTCGGCGGTGACGGGGAGGTCGAGCTGGTGGACGCGTGCTCGGTGCCATCCGCGGAAGGCCGCGTGGATGTCCGGGTTGGGCCGGTATACCCCGACGATGGGTTCACGGTAGAGGTGGACGCGGAGCAGTTGGCCGGCGGCTGCGGCATGGGCGTGCGGGAGCTTGCGCCAACCGGACAGGTAGATGCCGGGCACCGCGTGTCCGTCCAGGGCGAAGCGCGTGTGGAAGCTGTAGGCAATCGCCTCGGGGCGGCCGTCGGCCTCGACGGTGCAGTAGTCGGGCCGCGTGCCGCGCTGCGGGTTGTCGGTGAACTGGTGCTGGTAGTACTGCGGGTCGCTGGCGTAGTCCTTGCCCTGGCGCAGCAGCATCTCCAGCTGCCCGGCGCGGCGGGTCCCGCTGCCGTGGACGACCTGGACCGGTCGCCCATGCGTGGTTGCGGGGACCTGCCAGATTGCCGCGCGGGTGGCCCCGCGGGTGGCGGCGCGGACCTGGGCGGCGAAGCCGTCGACACTATCGGCGGTGTGCAGCCGCATCAGGTGGAGGATTTGGTGCTCGTAGGGGGCCTGGATGCTCACGCCGACGGCGCCGACCCAGAGGATTCCGGCGTACCCCCGATCGATGAGCGGATCTTGGAGATCCAGCGCGAGCTGCTGCGTGAGGCGCCCGAACGGCACGGTGAAGTACCGGGCGCCGGTGCCCATACGCCGTTGGAAGTGTGCGTGGGAGCGGTCGACCTCCTGTCGCACGGCGTCGGCGCCGAGGGCCGCGAGGTTGTCGTGGCCGTAGCTGTGGTTGGCCACGGTGACCATCGGGTCCACGGCCAGCTCCCGCAGCTTCGACCAGGGCAGGTAGCCGCGCTCCGCAAAATACGGCGCTGCCGCCGCCTCGACGGTCGCGTACAGGGGGTCGATCAGCTGCGTGGCCACCACCTCGGGGTCGAGGCCGGCGCTCTTGGTGAGCTGGTAGAAGGTGCCCAGGCCCGCGGCCTCGGGAAGGTGGGTGTCGATGTGCTCGGCGATCGCCCGAGGGTCGGCGTACTTCTCGACGGCGTAGACCTTGTCGCGGTTGCCCAGCCCGGTGTCAGTGAGCAGGCCCGCCGGGGAGAGCGTCAGCGGAAGGCCGAAGGAGCGCACGGTGTTGATGGCGGTCAGCGCGGAGACGGGGACGTCGTCGAAGCACAGGACGAAGTTGACCTCGGCCAGGCCCTCGCCGGCGCGGACCTGGTCCAGGGAGACGACCTGGCCCAGGTCCAGCATCATGTCGAGCTGACGGGCGAAGGTCTCCTCGGACACGGTGTGGAGCCGGTGGTAGGGGTTGGCGGGATCCACGTCGCCGATGCGGTGATAGTTGACGCCGATGACGGTGGGTACGGGCATGCGGGTCCTCCCGGGGACGGCTGCCGCCCGGCTGCGCTCGCGCCGGGCGGCAGGGCGGTCAGCGCAGCGCGGCTCGGCGCTGCTCGTTGCTGTGGGCGACCGCGGTCAGGAGGTCCGGGCGGGCGCCGGCCGTGCGCGCCGCGGCGATGATGGCGGACAGGTCCTTGGGCAGGCACTTGCCGGCGAAGCCGGGGTTGTCGGCGAAGACGGCGGTGTGCGAGGGCTCGACGCGCGGGTCGAGGAGCCAGCCCTCGCGGACGGTGTGCCAGTCGGCGCCCATCGCTTCGGCGATCTCCCGGAACTCGTTGACGAAGGTCACCTTCGTCGCGAAGAACGCGTTCTCCATGTACTTGACGACCTCGGCCTCGGCCGCCGTGCACTGGAAGTACGTCTTGTGGGGTCCCAGAATCGGCAGCAGGGCGTCGAGGAAGTAGCCGCGGATCGACTTCTCGCCGCCGAGGATGACGAACGACATCGTCCTCGGGTCGTCGCACACGGGGTTGAAGTAAGTGCTCTCCCCGACGTACTCGGGGCTGAAGCAGATCTCCTTGCCGGTCGCGGCGGCCAGCTGGGCGGTGGTGCCGGGCGGCACCGTGGACTTCAGCAGGATCCGCTGCGTGGGGACCCGCTTGATGGCGTCGACGACGTGGGTCACGTCGCACTCCCCGTCGGACCCGGAAGGCGTGTTCACGCACACCACCGCGAAGTTGCACGCCTCCAGGGCCTTCTGCGGGTACGAGCTGTCGTGCGCCTGGTCGTAGGTGACCAGCTCGGCGCGGTCGTGGAACAGGTCACGCATCGAGTGCCCGACGTGGCCCATGCCGATGATGCCTATCTTCATGTCAGCCTCCGAAGGGCAGGGGTGAGGGGAACGCTTCGAGACGGCAGGCCACCGCGCGAGCCGCGAGGTCGCTGGCGGCCAGGGTGCTCGTCCGGTGGACGGCGAAGTACGGACTGTGATGCATGGGAGCGTAGGAGTAGCGCAGGGTGTCGACCTCGATGCCGCTGTCGGCCAGCTGGTGGGCCATGAACGCGGCATCGCCGGCGGCGGCGCACACGGCGACCAGTCCGTACCCGCCGTGCTCCAAGACGCCGCCGGCCTGTGGCGCCTCCTGCCAGTCGATGCCGGTCGCCTCGAACGCCGCCTGCGCCGTCTTGCGCAGTGTGGCGAAGCGGGAGCGCAGCGCGCCGACGTCTGTGCTCTGGGCCAGGGCCCAGGCCGCGCCCAGCGCGTTGATCTTGAAGTTGCTGCCGAACTGGCCACCGAACGGGCCGGTGGGATCCAGCCGGGTGCCGGTGAACTTCGTCTGCTGCCCGAAGTTGCGCACGGCCAGGACCCGCTCGGCGAGCTTGGGGTTCCGGGTCAAGCAGGCCCCGCCTTCACCGGCCTTGAGGGGCTTGCGGCCGTGCAGGCTCAGGCAGATCACGTCGGCGCTCTCCGCCAGCGTCTGCGGGCCCAGCCGCAGAAGGGGGGCCTGGGCGGCATCGACGATCACCGGGATACCGCGCTGGCGGAGGTCGGCGAGAACCTGGGGGTCCTCGTCCCAGTAGCCCCACATCGGGACCGGGATCACCGCTGCCAGCGGACCGGCCTTCGCCGCCGCGTTCAGGGAATCCGCATCCAGCGCGAAGGAGCCGGGGCGGCAGTCGACGAACACGGGTTCGGCGCCCACCGTGGCGACCGCCAGCCCGGTCATCGACGGCCCCAGCGCCGAAACCGCGACACGATCCCCCGGCTGCACGCCGACCGCATGCAGCGCGCAGACCAGAGCGGCGGTGCCCGAGGAGACGCACAGGGCGTATGGGGCGTCGAGGAGGGAGGCCAGGTGCTTCTCCAGGGTGCGGACCACCTCGGCGTTGCCGGTGCCGCCGTCGGCGATGGCGAGGTCGATCAGCTGGTTGGTCACGCGGTCCATGACAGGCCCTCCTTCTTCAGCAGCACGTCGAACGCCTCGTACACGGGGAGCAGGTCCTCGAGCCGGGCGAGGTGGCGGGGGGCAGCGCCGCTCTGGAGGGCGTCCCGGAAGGCGGCCAGCTCGGGGCCGTATCCGGCGTGGGTGTAGCCGCCGGAGGCCGGGGAGCGGCGCCACAGCACCCGGGCACCGGGGTACTCCGCGACGTGCTGGTCGCTGCCGCTGGGCCGGAGCTGCAGCTCGGACAGGTCGCGCAGGTACAGCACATCACCGCGCGAGGTGGTCACGTGGACGGAGTGGTAGAAGCCAGCCGCGCAGCTGCCGAACTGCACTTCCACCCGGGTCCCAGCCTTGGACTCGCTGGAGACCATGGAGCACAGGCGCCCCCGGTCCACCGAGATCATCTGGCCGGTCGGGGACGACGTGCCCGGCAGAAGCATCTCGGCCAGGTCGATGGCGTGGATTCCCTGCGCGGCGAAGAGGCTCGCCTCCAGGGACATGTGCGGACCGAAGGTCTCCACGGGTTTGCGGGCCACGTGTTCGACCCGCACGCAGCGGGCCGTCCCGTACCGGCCAGACTCCAGGGCCTTGACCAGCTGGCGCACGCCCTCTGCCCACCGGAAGTTCATGCCGACGCAGCAGGTCACCTCGGCCTGCCGGGCCAGCGCGATGAGGGAGTGCAGGCCCTCCAGGTCCGGGGCCGGGGGCTTCTCCACGAAGGTGTGCAGTCCGGACTTGATCGCCCAGGCGGCGTGGTCGGCCTGCTCGGTGACGGGCAGGGCGATGAGCGCGGCGTCGAAGACCGCCGGGTCCACCTCGCCGACCGAGGCGTAGGTCTGGGGAATCATCCACTGGGCGGCGAGCTGCTTGGCGCGCTCGGTGTCCTGGTCGACCAGGGCGGACAGGGGCAGGCCAGCGGAGCAGGCTGCCGGCAGCAGGGTGTCGCCGCCGTGACCGCCGGCGCCGATGAGCAGGGAACGCATACGTCACTCCATTCAGATTCTGAGCATGGGCATGACAGATCACCTCGTGTGCAGGCAGGCGCCCGGCCGTACTCGGGCACACGGGTCTTGTCAGAAGGCGCGGGAGGTGAGGGAGGGCCTAGCTGTCGTGGTCAGGCAGGCGAAGCTGCTGGGGTGCAGGCGGGTCTCTCCGCTCGCGCAAGCCGAGCGGGTCCTGGGGGCGCTGGCGGCGCCTGGTCGTCCACCAGGCTCCGACCGCGTTGGCCTGGGCCTGGTAAGCGGGGACGTCGTATGCGTACCCGAGGCGGGCGATCTCGCCGTTGAGGATCACCACGAAGCCTTCGATCGCGGCTACCTCGGCCTCCTCCAGTGGCCGGATGCTGCGGTAGCCCGCCAGGAGGTCTGCGGCCCGGGCCTGCTGATAGCGGGCCCGTTCGCCCTGGAGGACGAAGAACCCGGTGGCGAGGAGCTTGGCGAGGTCGAAGACCGGTGGCGCGTGCATGACCTTGTCGAAGTCGATGAACCCGAACCGGCCGCCACCGCTGCCGGCAACGACGTTGTCCCAGTGCAGGTCGCCGTGGATGGGCTGGGGCCGCAGGGACGCCAGGTCCTGGGCCAGGCGGGGCAGGATCCGGTCCCGCCACAGATGCCGGGCCACATACCAGTGCGGAAGCTCCTGGTCCGGGGAAGGAACCGGGCCGCGTTCGAAGGTCAGGCGGCGGTCGGTGAAGTCGCCGGCGTCCGGCCGGGCCAGCTCCGCGTGGAGCCGAGCAAGGTCCTGGCCCAGGCCGTACGGGTCGCTCCGGTCGGCGCCCCCCTTGCCGATCCAGGTGCACACGTGAACGGTCTGCGGACCACCCCTGGTCTCCACCGTGGCGACGGCCAGCGTCTGCGGACACTCGACACCGTCGACACCGTCGACCAACCCGGCGATCCGGCCGATCAGAGCAGCCGGCTTGGGCGTCAGCCGCACGGCCACCTCCGGGGCCTGCGAGGACGCCGAGACGCCACGCCAGACCGCGGCCATGGTGCCGCCAGCCACCGGCTCGAACCGGTAGTCCGCCGCGTGCCACGTGCTGCTCACGCAGGCCAGGGCGTCGCTGAGCAGCTGCTCGCTGGCGCTGTCGTCGGCCGACATTCCCGTTCACCTTTCCTACCGCCTAGCGCGGCGTCTTGGCCGGAGCCTGCTGGCCGTGCCGCAGGTGCCCGTGCAAGGCCGGCCAGAAAGCCAGACCCTCCACTGGCCAGGATGCCAGTACCCCGGCGACCCTCCGGCCCAGTCCCATGGCGCGCTGCTGACGCGTCGTGGCCACCAGCCCGGGAAGGATGGGGTAGGCAGCCAATGCTGCCACCGTCGCGAGGCCGACCGCAGAGCTTCGCCCGCGAATCACCCGGTGGGATTCAGCCGCGATTCCCGCCGCGACCACCGCGGTGCTCAGTCCCCAGGCCACGGGAATCGCCAGGTGGCGAGCCCGCAGCAGCCGGACCTCCCGGTCCGAGAGGTTCAGCAGGCCCTGGGTGCGGCACCACTCGACCGTGATGCCGAAATTGAGCAGGCCGCGCAACCAGGCGGTCTGCTGCAGCACGAGATCGCGGGCGGTACGGGGGACCTCGGCGATGTCTCGGCTCATCAGCAGGCCGATCGGCTCGCCCGCGAGGCGGGCCACCCAGCCCAGCAGGAGCCCGTCGGCGTAGGCGTAGCGCGGGAACCCGCCGATGAACTTGAGGAAGTCGCTGCGAATGAACTCGCCGTGTCCGAATGTCGAGTACGGCGAGGTTCTCGACCACACCGTGTCACCGGGCAGTCCCCGTGTGTTGCGGGATGCGTAGTGCGACAGGGTCCACCAGGTCTGCAGCACGGCGTTCCCCGCAGCCACCTTCCCGCTGCCCTCGCGGTCGGGGACCACGTAGTCGACGAGCTGCTGGAACAGGCGCACGTCCGGCGTGGCGGCGATCTGCTTCCGCAGTTCGTCGAATGTCTCCGGCTGCGGCCGCGAGTCGGCGTTGTAAACCCCGATCCACAGCGACTCCATCTCCGCGGCCGCGGTGAACCGCTCCCGCGCCCACTCGACCGCCAGATCGAGCTGGGCCGCACGGTAGGGGCACACCTCCTGGCAGTGGAGCAGCACGAGAGGGTCCGTCCCGGCTCCGTCGGCGGCGAGCGCCTTCTCCAGCAGGGCGTGGGTGGTCTGCCCGGCCTGATCCGACTCCTTGACGGTCGTCACCAGGACCACCGCGTCCACCGTCTTGTCCAGCACGAGGCGGCGCCAGAAGCGGACGGTGTCCGCGGCGAGGTCGGTCTCCTGGAACATCGGCACGACGCACACCACCCGGGCATCGTCGGCAGCAGCCCCGGCCGAGGCCACGGGCAGCGCGTGCCGGGCGCGGCTACGCCGTACCTGCCGCCACTCCCGCGCCCGGCGCGCCACCAGAGCAGTCGCCAGCACGCCGACGGCCAACGAGGCTCCCGAGGAGCGCGTACGCGTATCCGATGCCATGAATGATCTCCTGACAGGTCAGTACCGCCACCACCCGGACGGGGGACGCGGTGATCCGGCGCCGCCGGTGAACGGCGTTGTGCCACACGAGGTTGGCCGCGACGGTACGGCCGACTGCAAGGGGTGAGTCCTGCCGGTAGCCCCGGTGCCACCACAGGACGGCGCGGGCCCGGCCGCTGCGCCAGCAGCGGATCATGTACTGCCGGAACGCGCTGGGATGATCGTGGTGGATGGCCATCCGCGGGCTGAGCACAGCCCGTTTGGCCAGGGCCAGGCGCCGGCCGAGCTCCACGTCGCTGTATGCGGGCAGCAGGGCATCGAATCCGCCGCTGCCGAGGAGCGCCTCGCGTCGGTAGGCGCAGTTGCCCCCGTTCACGTACGGGGCCCCGAGGACGTCCTCGGAGGAGGAGCCGTCGGTGTACCAGGCGCCAAAGGTCTCGTAGTAGTAGACCCCGTCGCGCAGCTGGCTGTAGAGGTTCGAGGGGGCGGTGGCGATCACACGTCCGCCGAACGCGGTGGAGCTGCGGTACTCGGCGCTCATGCGCAGGAGCTCGGGGAGCCAGGTGTCCGCCGGCACGCAGTCATCATCGAGGAAGGCCAGCAGACCTCCCCGGCTCGCGTTGATCCCCGTGTTCCGGGCGCGGGCGATGCCCAGGCGCTGCGACAGGACGATGACGCGCATGTCGTCCTCGACGCCGGTCAGCCACGGGTAGCGGGGGCATCCGTCCAGTACGAGCACGATCTCGTACGACGTCTCCGGAGAGGCGGCGAACTGTGCCCGTACGGCCTGGACCAGCCGCTGGCAGCCGCTGTCCCTGGCCGTGGCGACGATGATGCTCACGGCGGGAGCGCGTGGCCCGCTCTCAGCGGTGCTCACGACAGCAGTCCTTTCGAGATGAGGCACTCATTCAGTGCCCGCGCGGATGTGAAGGTGTGTCCGGTCATTCCGAGGGTCTCGCCAGCAGCCACCCAGGAGGGGGTGTCATCGACGTACAGCGCATCGGGGAAGTTGAAGCCGCCCAGCCGCGCCGCTTCCTGGTAGCAGTAGGGGTCGGGCTTGAGCAGCCCCATCTCGGCGGAGCCGAGCACCAGGTCCGCCACGTCCGCAACGCCGTGGAAGGCGAGATCAGCACGCAGTCGGCCGTTGGCGTTGGACAGAAGGACGACACGCACCCCCCGGTCCCTGACCTCCTCGAGGTCAGCGACGACCTCCGAGTCGAGCTCGCCGTGGTACTGGAGCCATTCCTCGACCGCCCCGGGCCCCACCAGCGCGCCCACCTCCTTTCGCCAGGTGTCGTGGTCGATGGCCCCTGCCATGGCCAGGCGGCCGGGCTGGGACTTCAAGACGGCAGGCAGGAGCGATCCTTCAGCCAGGCCGTGCCGGCGCTCGATTGCCTCGGCGACGCCCCGGTCGAACCTGATCAGCACATCGCCCACGTCGCAGAGCACGGTGGTCAAAACCTTCTGCGCCACGGAGCCGAACCCTCCCTTCGACCGAGCCGCCGGGCCCCCGTGGCCGGGGTGATCCGACCGCACTGAAGCCCTGCTTGCACCGGTCTGAAGAACCTTGCGGCGTGTGCCGCACGGGCTGTTCACCTCCACAGGACACCCCATAGACCTGTGGCACGGATAGGGCGCGCACTGTGGCGGATCGGACGAAGATGTGTGGCATCCCGTGGCGGGCTGTGGCGCTCCGCCCGGACGCACGTCATCACCGGCACAGGACCACCTCGCAGGCTTTTGCGCGGGGAGGACGAACCTGCGGGGAGCTCTATCCGGCCGGGCTGTGGAAAAGGGCGCGGCGCAGCCGCGGATCGTCCAATGAGTCGGCGGCGAGGTGGCAGGCAATCGTGGAGGTGGTGCCGTGAGGGACACCCACGACGTACAGGCCGGCCACATGCGCCGCGGTGGCGCCGGTAACGGAGTCTTCGAAGGCCCATGTCTGCACCGGGTCTGAGCCGAGTGCCTTGCAGGCGGCGAGGTAGACGTCCGGCTGAGGCTTCGGTTTGTGGACCATGTCGCCGCCGATGATGGCGATGCTGGTCAGGTCGAAGAACCTCTGCAAGTGGGCCCGCACGACGCTGGTGGGGGCGTTGGACGCGACAGCCAGTGGACGGGTGCCGGCCAGTTCGGCAACCAGCGTGACCGCGCCGGGCATAGGAGCGATGACCTCTTCGAGGTGGCTCTGCATCAGCTCGAGAGCCTGATGTGCCAAGACGGGTCCGGACCCGGGTTGGTGCAGCAGTTCGGCAAGAACCTGCCCGACCGCATCGAGGCCGAGGCCCCTGAGGCGGTCGCGGCCACCTGGGCCGAGCTCGGCACCGAATCGAGCAAAGAGCGCGTCGTACGCCAAGTCCCAGGCCCTCTCCGTGGTGATCAGAAGACCATCACAGTCGAAGACCACTGCGGATCGGGGACCGGGGGCGACACGGCTGAGAGCGGAGTGCTGCATCCGTTATCCATCCTCTGGTGGCGGGAGCGCATGACGCCCCCGTGGCCGACGACGAGCATGTGCCCGCCGGATTCGATACCGCGGATGACCGGACCACTAGGCGGCGGGTCGCATGGACCGGATCCGGTCTCGGAATTCGTCGGTGCCTGGGTGGCCCGGGAAACGCCGACGCAGGTCGAGATCGACCTGATGAGCACGGTCGAGGATGGACTCGACAACCCTGACGCCCGACAGGGCTTCCTGGCCTGCGCGGACAGCCTCGTCCGGATCACCCAGAGCAGCGTGGGCCAGAGCGAGATCAAGTTCAGTAAGGGCCAGGCGTGTGGGTGCAGCAGCCGGCGCGACCATCGAGCGGTAGAAGCCGATCGCGGCCGTCGCCGACTTGTGAGCCTCCTGCGGATGTCTCAGCCACAGAAACGACGAGGCGTGAAACGAGTCGACTGCCGCGCTGTCGAACCCGAAGAGCCCACTACGGCACCGGGGGAGTTCCGGACGGTACTCGTCGATCCGCCGCGCAGCCTCGTGATAGCCGTCCTCATTGCCCAGACGGGCGTGGACTCGGGCCAGTTGGGCCGTAAGCCGGTACACGGCTTCGCTCTTGCGGGGGGCAACGGCCAGCCCGCGAGTTGCGGCGGCGAGCGCGTCCAACGGCTTCCCGTTGTAGAGGGCATCGGTCGCGAGGACGTCTTCCGCCCATGCGGTCACTTCCGGTGCGTCGGCCTGCTGCCCGTGTGCACTCGCGTCGGCGGCGAAGGCCGTCACAGCGCTGTGATCACCCGTGTCGTGTGCGATCCAGGCCAGGACGACCGACAGCATCCCGGCGTGGCGCGCGATCTCACGGCCCTCGCGGAGCGTGTGGCGCCGGTGGTGCAGCAGTTCATGGGCTGTATGCCGATGCCTCATGGCCGACTCCCACAAGTCTCTCGGTGCGCGGTTGGGATAGACCGCAGTAAGTTCATGGACGGCCAGGTCAAGATCGGCGACATCGGACGCGGCCAGTTCCGAGGAGGTGACCTGCCGTGCGAAGGCATTGGCGACATCAACTGCACCGAGCCCGACTGGCGCGGCCAGAGCGCGCGGCAGTCCCAGGTCAGCAGGCTCGACCGCACATCCACGAAGCCTGGCAACCGTCTGGGCGAGAAAGGCCGGCAGAGGGTGCTGCGGCACCTGCCCGTCGTTGATCCAGTGGCCGATTCGCGTGCGATCCGGCCGAAGGTCGGGCCGTCCGTTTGCCCGTGCAGTCGTCCACAGTTCCCGCGCGAACTTTGCATAGCTGAGGCCGGTTTGTTGGACCCACCATCCCAACTTTTCGTTTCGGCGCTGTGCCGGAATCTGCGTACTCATCAGGTCCAAATCTCTCGGGAGAGGGCCACGCATCTGGACGGCTTGAATCGCGGCATGCGGCTTCACTGGCCTCTACCGACGGCGGTAGGCATGTCGGCCCGGTGACGGACAGGGGAGGCCCACAGGGCCAGGGCGGTCGCCACAAGGACGAGCGCGCCGGTGAGCAGGGTGGCCCATACCCCGACCGCGGCGGCGAGAGCACCCGCGGCCAGGGCGGCCAGGGGCCGGCTCCCACCGACGAACCAGACGGAGGTCTGCTGAACGCGGGCCTGGAAGGACGGAGGGCACATCTGCTGGCGTACGGTCCGCACGGTAGCGGTCGCGCAGGCGGCTGCTGCGAGCTGGAGCGCCCCGGCCAGAGACAGGATGACCAGCCATAGCGGACCCGGGTCTGCCAGGAGGAGGGGTACCTCCATCAGGGGGTAGACAGCGACGCTGGCGATCAGGACCGTCCCGGGCCCGAACCGGCCGACAAGGCGGGGTGATACGAGCGCTCCGACGAGGTATCCGGCCCCGGACATGCCCATGATCAGGCCGAGGCCGGTGGGGCCGGTCTGAAGGACGGTCAGCAGGTACCAGCCCGAGAAGACTGCGATCACACCAGCGCCGACGCCGGTCCCGGCCATACACAGAGCCAGAGGCCGCAGCAGGGGGTCCCGGGCGACGTAGAGAATCCCTTCCCACACCTCGGTGGTCAGCCTCGTAGGCCGCTCCCGTGCTGAAGGTGAGGGGTGGCCGGGTATCCGGCTCGTGCACCAAGCGGAGACCAGGTAGGAGATGCTGTCCAGCGCGAACGCCCAGGCGGCTCCGGTGAGGGCTACGACAGCGGTGCCCAGGTACGTCCCCGCGGTCGAGGCGGCACCGAGTATCGCTTCCTGACGTGAGATTGCCTGATGGAGCAGGGCCGGAGCCACGAGCTTCGGCAGGATCGCGCTTGCCGCGGCATGGTGGAGCACGGTGACGGCCCCCAGGAAGACCGCGACGACGTACAGGAGCGGCATGGACAGCGTCCCGGCCAGCGCGGCGGCTGGGACGGCCGCGACGAGGCCGGCCGCCGCCAGGTCGGTGGCGATCAGGAGGGTCTTGGGCGCGTAGCGGTCGGCGAGCGCTCCGGCGGGCAAGGCCATCACGAAATTGGGGGCCTGGATCAGTAGATACAGGTGTGCGACCTGCGCCGGGGTGGCTTGGAGGTGGAGGACCGCGAGCACAGGCAAGGCGACCGCATGCACGCTGGTCCCGATCAGACTCGCGGCATCGCCCACCAGGTAGATGCCGAACGTCCAGTCCCCGCGCAGCGATGAACGCGGGACCGGCCCCCCAGGGCCTGCGAACTTGGTGGGCGAATCAGTAACCAAGCGCCGCCCGTCGGGGCGGGGAAGGGGTGGCATCCGGATTCTCCCTCTCACGCCTGTGCCCGGCCACGGGTGTGTGCACCGCCACGGCCGCGCAGAGGGACATTCGCATCGGTGAGGAGCCGGTGGATCGTCCCGTAGGCACGGCCCGTTTCCTGCGTGATCTGCCTGATGGAACCCTGGCGCTCGTCCATGTAGGCGGCGACAACAGCTCGTACGAATGCCGTCCGCGCGTCGCCGGTCAGGCGCTTGCCCTTCGGGATGCGGGGCAGGCTGAGCTTCGGCTCGGTGTGTGATGGCTTCGCGGCGGCCCGGCTTGCTCTCGCCGGTCGGGGGGAACGGGTGACGGACATGGTCGGCTCCTGATCAGAGGGCTGTCTCGGGGTGCGCGAGGTCGAGGAAGCCCCCCACGTCGCGCAGGCGGTCGAGTACCGCTGCGTACTCGTCGTCGAAACCACTGATGTCGGCGCGCGACACGGCGACGAGACCGGCGCTCTTACCGCGGGCGATCCGGTCGAGGGCCGTGGCCAAGGCCGGGCGTAGTGCGGGGTCGGTGCCGGAGCCTGTGGTGTCGCAGATGACGCGGGCGACGTTCCATCCGCGAGCGCGAGCGGTCTGCTCCGCGAAGGCCGCCCGGACACCAGGCTCCTGTCCTGGAGAGAGCAGGACATAGACGTCTACGCACGGCCGGCTCCGAGCCTCCAGGACTGCCGCCGCGAAAGGGGCGAGCTGCGCCGTACGCCGCTCCAACAGGGCTCGCGCGCCGGCGGCCGGATCCCGTACCTGGCCGGTCAGACAGCCGCGCCGGGGAAGCGTCTCGGCTGTCACGACCCGCTCCGGTATCCGGCGGGGCCGCCCAGGCCGATCGATGTTGGTATGCGCAGGCTCTCGGCGGTGCGGAACGGCACCACGGCTGCGGCCGCGGTGCGCTCGCCGTGCGCCGCTGCCGTGAGCAGGGGCAGGCCGGAGGGGATCACGTAGAGGGCGAAGAGGAACTCGGTCAGGCGAGTGGTCATCAGCGTGAGCTCCCGGCCTGGTCGTGGGTAGCAAGATCAAGGATCGAGTCGCACATTGCGACGTGGCTGAACGCCTGTGGGAAATTGCCGACTTGGCGCTGCTGGACGGGGTCCCACTCCTCGGCGAGCAGCCCCAGGTCGCTGCGGAGCTCCAGCAGCCGCTCCAGGAGCGTGCGAGCCTCGTCGACGCGGCCACTCATCACGAGCGCGTCCACGAGCCAGAACGAGCAGGCCAAGAACGCGCCCTCGTCGCCCTCCAGGCCATCCAGCCCGGGCTCAGCGCCGATGGTGGGGTAGCGCAGGAGGAACCCGTCGGGGGTGGACAGCTCGCGCTGTACCGCCTCGATCGTGCCTTTAACCCGCGGATCGGTCGCGGGTAGGAAGCCCGTCTTCGGGATGAGCAGCAGCGACGCGTCCAACTCCTGGGACCCGTAAGACTGGGTGAAGGTGTTGCGCCGGGGGTCGTAACCGCGGTCGCAGACTTCGGCGTGGATCGTGCTGCGCAGCTCCCGCCACCGCTCCAGGACTCCGGCGTCTACGCTCGCGCCGCCAGACTCGACGAGTGTGATGGTGCGGTCCACGGCGGCCCAGGCCATGACCTTGGAGTGCACGAAGTGCCGACGCGGGCCCCGGACCTCCCAGATGCCCTCGTCCGGCTCCTTCCAGGCCGACTCCAGGTACTCGACCAGCTTCACCTGGATGTGTGCCGCGGTCTCGCTCGGGCCGAGGCCAGCTTGCCGGGCGGCATGCAGGGTCATGGCGACCTCGCCGTACACGTCGAGCTGCAGCTGATGGGCGGCCCCGTTACCGACCCGGACGGGACGCGAGCCCTCGTAGCCGGGCAGCCAGTCCAGTTCGATCTCGCCGAGGGACCTCTCACCGGCGATGCCGTACATGATCTGCAGGTTCTCCGGGTCGCCAGCCACCGCGCGCACCAGCCAGGCGCACCAAGCGCGGGCCTCATCGCGGTACCCGGTGCGCAGCAGGGAGGAGAGGGTAATGGCGGCGTCACGGAGCCAGGTGTAGCGGTAGTCCCAGTTCCGGACCCCGCCGATCTCCTCCGGCAACGAGGTGGTCGGCGCGGCGACGATCCCGCCGGTGGGGGCGTAGGTGAGGGCCTTGAGGGTGATCAGGGATCGCAGGAGTTCGTCGCGGTAGGGGCCGTCGTAGGTGCAGTGCGAGCTCCACTGCGACCAGAACTTCTCCGTCGCCTCCAGGGCCTCGCTGACGTCGAGCATCGGGGGCGGCGCCTGGTGGGAGGGCTGCCAGCTGAGGACGAAGGAGACGCTCTCGCCCGCGCGGACGGTGAAGTCGGCGTACGTTGTGGCGTCCTGGCCGTATGTGGTGGCCGTGGTGTCCAGCCACAGAGAGTCGGGTCCCGCGACAGCGTGGAGGCGGCCCTCGTTGGTGGTGGTCACCCAGGGCACGATGCGTCCGTAGTCGAACCGCATCCGCAGGGCGCTGCGCATCGTGACCGCGCCGGCGATGCCCTCGATAATGCGAACCGTCTGAGGGGTGCCGTCGCGGGGCGGCATGAAGTCCGTGACGCGGACCTGGCCGGTGGGGGTGTCCCATTCGGATTCGAGGATCAGGGTGCCGGGCAGGTAGCGGCGCCGGGCTGCCGACGGCGCGGGCCTGTTGTTCGGGTGGGCGGGGCCGATGCGCCAGAAGCCGTGATCCTCAGTTCCGAGGAGGTGTGTGAAGACCGCGCTGGAGTCGAATCGGGGCAGGCACATTGAGTCGATGGACCCGTCACGGCTGACCAGCGCTGCTGTCTGCATGTCGCCGATCAGTGCGTAGTCCTCGATGGGCGCGGGCATAGGGCAGTCCTTCTGCGGAGCACCGACCAGCCCTTGGAGAAGGGGGTCGACGCGATGAACGTGCGGGCGGTAGTGCTGTGCTGGTTCGGTAGGTTCCGGCGGCCAGCCGCGGGCCTTGCTGGCCGGGGGCGGTCAGCGGGGCATCTCGGAGGCGGTAACGAAGACCACGAGAAACACCAAGAACACCGCGATCCGGTACCGGTTGAGCGTCGAGATGCGCCGTGTGCGCTGACGAGCGCGCGGCGGCCGCTGCGCGTTAAGCAACGGCAGGGAGCGCGGCATGGGCGTGCCCGCGGAGGAGTTCAACCGCTTCGAGAACGGTGTCGACGGTGTGGTCGGGCTCGGGTGAGGTGGACGGCCGCTCTCGGCCTCCGGAGATCCACACCGTGCGAAGCCCGGCCTGGCTGCCACCCGACACGTCCGCGTCAAGGTCGTCGCCGACCATGAAGCCAGCGCTGGTGTCCAGGGCGTCCAGGGCGATGCGGTACAGGTTGTGGTCCGGCTTGCGGATCCCGTACTCCCCGGAGATCACGACGGCTTCGAAGAGGTCGTCGAGGCGCGCGGTGCGCAGCTTGAGGCGCTGCGTCGACGGGTCACCGTTGGTGATCACGCCCAGACGCCATCCGCCGTTGCGCAGCGACCGGATCGCGGTGCAGACCTGCGGGCGGTGGGGGACGAGTTGGGCGGACCGCTGTCGGTACTGGGCGTGGAGGGCAGCGATGGAGGTCGTGATGTTGTGGCGGGTCTTCAGGTCTGCGAAGAACGCGTCCCGCTGGCCAGCACAGCGGACCTCGGCGTCCTCGACCTCGTGCTGGGGGATGCCATAGCGGGCTGCGAACTCCTCGGCCCACCGGCGGAAGCTGGTGGCGTGGTCGGTGAGGGTGTCGTCCAGGTCGAAGAAGGCGATCTTGGGTGCTGGCATGGCGGGCGGCTCCAGGAGGCGGACATGGGCAGGCGGAGAGGCAGGGGCGTCGTCCGGGCGGTGCCGGGCGGCGATGTCGGCGAGGACGGCGTGAAGAAGGAGCGGAGCGGTGTAGATCGGGCCGTCGCTCCAGCGGATCCATCCCTCAGCGGTCTGAGGCTGCGGGGCGGGGGGCAGGGTGAGCGTGGCTCCGGTGCCGAAGTAGCGGACCGGCGCGGGCCATGTCGGCTTGCCAGACTGCTCGGGGAGGAAAAATCCCCAGGAGTCGTCGTGGGTGAAAACCGTTCCGACCGCAGCCAGACCGACCAGGTTGTCCAGGCGGGCGACGGCTTCGCGAGCGTGGCTCGGGTCGACGAGTACGACGTCGAACCCGTCCAGCAGCACCGGACCGGGCCCGGCCAGGGTGAGCGTGTCCGCCAGGAGGTCGGCCCCGCCCTTCGCTGCGTGATCGTCGGGGACGTTCATCGAGGACTCTCCGATGGGGATGTGGGCGACGCCCGGTGTGCCTGGGCACGCCACCGGGGGGTGGTGATGGTGATGAGTGCTGTCGTGAAGCCGCGCAGAACGTGTGTCTGGCTGCGGGAGGGCGTGCTGGCCGGGGACAGGGTGGTGCAGTGGTCGGCAAGTGCTCGCAGCAGAGTGCGGGCCTGCATGAGCGTGAGGTGGCCGCCCGGGCACGCGTGGGATCCGGCGCCGAGCGAGAGGTGCTTGTCGGCTCCGGGCCGCCGCATGTCGAAGGTGTCGGCGGTCAGCCCCCACTTGCGGGGGTCACGGCCGGCGGAGCCGATCAGCAGCCACACCCGCTCGCTGGCCCTCAGCTGGACGCCGTCGAGAGTGACCGACTCCGTCACGAGTCGGCCGAGCCCCTGGATCGGGGCGTCGCGCCGAACGGCCTCATGGAAGGCCGCCTCCGCACACGCCGGTTCCACCCGGAGGCGGCACCAATGCTCCGGGTGACGGGCGAGCTGGACGATCGCACCGGCCAGCCCGAGGACCGTCGACTCGATACCGGCGGTCGCGTACGCGACGGCGAGCGGTATGGCCTCATCGTCACAGATCTTCCCCGCATCGACGGCCTGGAAGATGGTCTCCATCCATGACCCGCGCCGCACGCTGCCGCGGGTAACGGCACCGTTGAGGACCGCCAGCATCGCCCTCTCGGCGGGCGGGCCCAGCACGTCGGTGGCGGCGCAAGCAGTCGTTATCGCCTCCAGCACCGGCACGCGAAGGTTCTCGGCCAGGCCCATCAGGTCCATTACCGCGCCGGCGGCCATTGCGCGGGACAGCGCGACAGCGTCGAAGCCGCCGTCGACGCAGTGCTCCAAGACCAGCCGCCGTGCCCGGTCCGCAAGCTGTCTTTGCAGGCGGGCTACGGCGCTGGGACGAAGCCGATGTGCCAGGACCTGGCGCATCCGCGCGTGCTGCTCACCGTCGAACGGCAGGATCGCCCCCGCCAGCGGGGTGAGGACTCGCTCGCCTTCCGCGCGGAAGATGTCGGCGGCGGCCAGGACCGAGCGGACCTCGTCGTAGCGGGGGATCGCCCACACGCCGTGGCGTTCCAGGTAGACCGCTGGCCCCATGCTGCGCATCGCCTCGTACACCGGATACGGGTTCTCGAGCGCCCGTTCGTCGAGCAGGTCGAGGGAGGAAATGGGGGCTGTCGCGGGCATCGAGATCTCCGGTGGCGTCGGTCAACAGGCGTAGGGCTGACTGCAGAGGCGGGTTCCGCCATCAGGTCGGGTCCCGGGGTGACCCGGTAGCGGGTCGGACGACCCCAGCTCCGGGGCGGTGTAGCGGTGCCGGTCCCGTACGGCGGCGTCAGGTCGGCCGTACGGGACCGGCGGCTCTAAGGGATGAGTGCCGGCGGAGCGATCTGGAGGGGAGGCGAAGGCGCATTCGTGGCGAGCATCCGCACTCCGCTGTGTGTGGAGGATGTTGTCGCGTAGTTCACGTCTTGCCGCCTTGCCGCCTGCCGCCTGCCGCCGGGGGCTCGGGTGCTTCGGAGGGTGCTTCGCGGACGTAGATGCCGCGGCCGTGCGGGCCGTTGGGCAGGCTTTGCAGGTGCCGGGTGCTGATCAGGGATCGGCAGGCGCGGCGCACCTGGGCGACGGGGACCTGGCAGTCGTGGGCGATCAGGCCCAGCGGCAGAGCCTGGCCGGGACGGTAGCCATCGGCCGTGATCCGCGCCCGAATGTGGGCGGTAATCTCAGCGTCGTCAGGGTGTGCCTGTCCCGGCCCGAGGTAGATCGCACCTTCTTCGATGACTGCGATGTCGCCGCGGTGTTCGAGGACGGCGAGCGCGGCGGCGGTCAACGACTCCGAAAAGCCCAGCGCGGAGCCCAGTTCCCGTGCGATCTGCGACCGCGAACGGGAGCGCACCCGCTCCGTGCCGTTCCCGGGGTGGACGTGACGGCGCAGCGCGACGACAGCGATGGCGAGCTGTCGGGTGCGGGCAGGGGAGTTCTTTTCAGCGGGTGCGGGGCGCCCGTGCCGGGCGCTCGGACCGGCGTCGTGCCTCGTACGCGCTTCCGGTCGATCGAACATGTTGTGGTCCTCTCCGAAGTCGGGGCCGCACCGGTTCGCACCGTGTGGGTTCGGGCCCACCGGTCCCGCCTGATGGGCTGTTGGGCCGGGAAGTGGTGACCGCCTCGGCGCCACGCTCGCTGCAGTGGCGCCGGGGCGGTGGCTTTCAGGAGCGGGCCGCCTTCGGGGCAAGGGCTTCCGCGTGGGTGGCGCGTGGCGTGGGTTCCACCGTGTGCTGGGCGGCGGGGGCTTCCACACCCGGGGGACGGCTGGGGGTCGGTGCGGAGGGCCCCGCCGGTGCTCCGTGATCCCGTTGCGGTGAGGCGGGCGGGCGGAGCGGGGATCGGTCCGGCGCACCTCCCGTGTCCCCCGGGGGATCGGCCGGACCGTCGGCCGCGGTGTGGGGGGCGGGCCGGAAGAAGGCGGCGAAGTCGCCGCGCGGGCCTGGTGCGGGGGCGGAAGCAGCTCGGGCGGCGGCCTGAGCGGCCTCGGCGGCGTGCACGGCGACGGCGCGGGGCAGGTCGGCGAGGGCTGCCATCAGTACGCGGGGTGCCACCAGGTGGGTGCGCTTCCATGGCGAGAGCCAGTGAAGGCCCGGACCCTGGTGGCATGAGGGCGCCGGCAGGTGCACGGTGCCTCTTCCGTGGCAGGCCGTGAACGGGTACGCCCAGGTTGCGGCAGTGCCGGGCGGGACGGCCCAGTACAGCTGGGCGTGGTCGGGGTCGGCGAGGACGGGGCCGCACCCGTGCGGTTGCTGCATCGCGTGCACCGCCTGACGCAGCAGCTCCGATTCGGGCACCCAGGGCGTGACTACCAAATCGAAGGTGTCCGGCTGTCCCAGCCTGACCGGAATCGGCTCCAGGTAGGCCCTGACCCGAGCGTGCAGGGTCCGGCGCCATGCCTCGTCGTCTTCCTGGTCCGCGGTCACCGGCGGGACGGAGGAGAGGATCGTCGTCATGCCGCACCTGCTAAGGACGAGGTGCCCGCGTACGGCAGGGGGCACAGCCCGCGCGGGTCGCTTCCGCGAGGTGCCGGGTGGTGCGGGGATGCTGCCATGACGTGGGCTCCCACGGACATGTTGTAGGCGGAGGCTTGAGAAAGCCGGGGCGGCGTCCCGGTCGGCATGCCACGTCGGGCAGGCGGGCTGCGGAGCCGGAGAAGTGCTGGGCCCGAAGTCTGGCGTCCGCGGTGTGACGTAACGAGTGCCCTATCCATGTCATGTCGGGTCGTGTTCGGACACAGCCGTGTCATGTGGCCCGCCGGGCCGGATCTGAGGCCAAAGGGACTGTCTGAAAGCCGAGTTGCTGATCTAGCGTGATGATGTCCGGCAGGTGCCGGTCCGTGCGGGAGAGGTGAGCGGGAATGGAAGATTCCGAGCGGACGCTGTTCCAACAGCTGATCGCCGAACGCGGTTGGCAGGACTACGAGCGGTTCCTGCCCCGCTTCGAACAGGCAGCGAGAGACCTTGCCGACCTGGAGGGGCCGGCCGCCCTGGCCACGGTCACCATCGAGAAGCGCCAGTTCCTGCGGTGGGCCCACAACGACGTGCGGACCCTGCCCCGTCGCGAGGCGCGGCGAGTACTGGCCCACCTCTTCCGTCCCTTCGCCGTGGAGATGCTCTTCGCTCCGGCCAGAGCGGCCGAGGACGTTCCCGCAGCGGTCCGTGCTGGACAATGCGGAACGGAACACCCGGCCGCGATGGAGGACGCCGTGACGGCAGCAGCCGAGGAATCCGCCGGCTTCGCGGCCCGCGTCGAGGCCAGCAACGTCGGACCGCACACCATGGAACAGCTCGAGGCCGACCTCCGGCGGATCGTCACCACCTACCCCAACAGGCCCGTGGGCCCCCTGTTCGAAGAGGTGCGGGCCTTGCGTGACCGGGTCTTCGAGAAGCTGGAGGGCCGCCAGACCCCCAGCCAGACCCGCGACTTGTACATGGCGGCGGGTGTCTTCTGCGGGGTCCTGGCCAACGCCTCCTTCGATCTGGGCAGGTACTCGGCCGCGGAGACCCAGGCCCGCACCGCCCACATGTGCGGCGAACTCGCCGGTCACAACGGCCTGCGCGTCTGGGTCCGTGGCCTGCAGGCCCTGATCGCCTATTGGGACGGCCGGCCCGCAGACGCGGTCCGCCTGGCGGAGGCCGGCCGCGGGCTGGTCCCGGAGGAAGGGACGGCCCACATCCGTCTCGCCAGCATCAGGGCCCGCGCGCTCGGCCAGCTCAACCAGCCCACCGCGGCACTGGCCGCTCTGCTGGAGGCCGACGCCATGCGCGAGCGGCTCGGCGACGCGGATGATCTCCCCGGCGGCATGATGGCCTTCCCCCGGGAGAAGCAGCTCTTCTACGCCAGCAGCACCCACCTGTGGCTCGGAGGCAACGAACACCTCAGCGACGCCGAAGCCGAAGCCGACGAAGCCGTCGAACTGTTCGCGAGCGCGCCCCCCGAGCAGCGCCGCCTCGGCGAGATGTCCCTTGCCCGCCTCGACCTGTCGCTGGCCCGCCTCGGCCGCGGAGACGTGGAGGGAGCCGCCCACCAGGTCCACGACGTGCTCCAAGTCCACGCCCGGCGCGGCACGGAGAGCGTCCGCAAGCGCCTGGGCCACCTGCAGCGCACACTCAGCGCACACCCGGCAGCCACGAGCCCCACAGCCATCGGCCTGCGCGAAGCCCTCGCCGACCACCATCAGCACGACCCCCTGTCCCTGCCGCCCGGAGGAACCCGTTGACCACCATCACGCTGCTGCACCCAGGGGCGATGGGCGCACCGCTCGCCTCCTGGGCCGTCGCCAACGGCCACACGGTCTTGTGGGTGTCCGAAGGCCGCAGCCCGGCGACCCGCGACCGTGCCGACAAGGCCGGACTGTCCGAACGCCCTGACCTCGCAGGCGCGCTGCGTGAGAGCGAGGTCGTCCTGTCGGTCTGCCCGCCGCACGCCGCCGAGGACGTGGCCCGCTCCGTCGCCGAGCACGGATACACCGGCCTCTACATCGAGGCCAACGCCATCAGCCCCGCCCGCCTGGACGCCATCAGCTCGCTCCTTGGCCCCGCTGTCGTCCTGGACGGCGCGATCATCGGCCCGCCCCCTGCCAACGGCAAAGAGGCCCGGCTCTACCTGGCCGGCGCCGAAGAACACCAGGCGCTCACGCGCGGCATCTTCGGGGGCACCGCCGTGAAGGTCCGCGACGCGGGGCTCCGGGCGGGGGCCGCCTCGGCCCTGAAGATGGCCTTCGGCGGCTACCAGAAGGCGGCCCGCACCCTCGCGGCCGTCGCCCACGCCCTGGCGGACGACCACGGAGTCGGCGACCTGCTCGCCGAAGAGGCCCGCGCCATGCCCGCAGCCATCCTCGCCGACCGTGAATACATTCCCAGCGTGGCCGCCCGGGCCTGGCGCTGGGCCCCGGAAATGCGTGAAGTCGCAGACACCCTGGAAACAGCCCGCCTGCCATCGCACCTCGCCCACGCCGCAGCCGAGACCATGCGCCTCTGGGACGCGGACAAGGACCGCAGCGACCTCACGCCGGGCGAGGCGCTCGCCCACCTCCACGACACCGCCACCGCCACCGCCCCGACCCTTCACCCCGGTTAGGCGCTCCGGCCCGGCCGGGCGGTGGGCTGCGGTCTCACCCGTACCCGCGATGTTCATCGGGCACCTGCGGACCTTGGTTCCGTACCGAACACCTCTTGCGGCGCCTTCCAGCCGTGCATGCCCTGGGGTGCGCCTCTCGGGATTTCCGGCAGGACCAGAGCGATGAACCTGTCGTGAGCCCGAACCTGATGGAGCTGATCTCCGTACTCCCCCAGGTCCGGGCTGATGTGCTCGAACGCCGGAGCGAGCAGTCCGTCCGCATGACCTGCCATCACCCGGTCCAGAGCGATCCGCAGCTCAGTACGCTCCCCAACGGGGCCGGGCTCGCACCGATCGGTGTAGGTCTGGGGGTCCACGAGCCAGCCCCGTCCCGCCGCCCACCGGGACAGCGCGACGTGGCCATCTACCCGCTCGGGCGGCGAGCAGATGTATCTGACCACCCGCGGCGGGTGACCGCGACGGCGCACGGCCAACACCACCGATTCCTGCTGGCGGTAGCGCGAAGCGGCGAGCGCCGGCAGGTGGTCACCCGATGTCATCCCCTGGCCCCGAATCGTCCTCATCGGACCTCCCGACCAGCTGGAGCCCATCCGCCACCCTGTGCCCCCGGCCGTGCCGCTGGGCTGCCGGGCTGGTGCGGGGCGTGGCCGGCGGCGCGGACAGCGCGACTGAAATCCGCCAGCCGCTGTCCGGCCTCCGCCCGAACCGCACCGGCCCCCACCCCGTCAACGGCGGATCCGTGCTGCTCCGGTTCGTCCGCGACGGGCGGGCGGACGAGAAGGTGCCCCGGGAGGTGAAGCACCGCGCGGACGCCGCCGCCCCAGTTCGGATCCAGCCACACCTGGAATCCGTGCTGGCGGGCCAGAACGCCGACCGCAGCAAAGCCCAGCCGTCCGCCGAGCCCGGTAAGCCGAGGCCGGGACTGCCCGGGAAGCAGAGCAGCCGCCCGCTGGTACTCGTCCTTGCGCAGCATGGGGCCGATGCTGTCGATCACAACACAGAGGCCGCCCTCCACCTCCATGACCTGTACCGCGACCGGCGTCTTCGGAGTGGAGTGGCGGGCACCGTTCTCCGCGAGCTCTCCCAGGGCCACGGCAACAGGTCCGGCCACCCGCCCTCTAACGATGTCCTGCCTGCCGGTGGGGATCTGTACGCGGAGGTAGTCCTTTACACGGGACTGTGCTCCGGCCAACACGGACATCAGCGGGAGGTCGGGATGCTCACTGGCGACGTCCTCACCGAGCAGGACGCGGATGATGTCCATCCGCTGCGCGAGCAGGGTGCCCATGTGATCGACTGCGAAGGCGTGAGCGAGCACTCCTTCGTCCGCGATCGTCCCCAGCACCTGGACCATCGCGCTCTGCTGCCGGTTCACCATCGCCACAAGCGGCTGCAGGAGGTCTCGGATCTGATCGTGGGCCGCTGCCTCCGCGCGGTGTTGAACATCGCCGACGAGAGTGGCTGTCTGCTTCATCAAGCCCTGCAGGGCCATGCCGAACGGGGTGGCGCCCAGCTGCGGGTGCAACAGCGGGCCGGCGTGCGTCGGGTCAGCCGGGGCGGGGGAGGCTGCGAGGGCGGGCAGGCGCACCGTAGCCAGATGCAGGACTTCATCGTCGCGGCTCTTGACCCGGGCCAGTCCCTCCTGGAGGGCGTGGTTGCCTCGGAGGGCAGCCCGCCGGAAGTACCAGGCTGCAGCTGATGCGGCGCCCGCGGCCGCCAGGCCGGTCGGCGCCAGGACCAGCGACGCTTCCTGCAGGAGAGCCATGTCATTCCTCATGGAAGAGAAGGGGAAGGGAGAACTGGGAAGCCGCATCCGGTTGTCAGGCGGGGGAGGGCCTGGTTATGAGACCGCGCTGGCATCCACCGGGGGCCCTTCGTCCTCAGTGTCCGCAGTGGCTTGGGCTAGTGGTCCCGGTAGGGGCATCCAGGTGATGCGCAGGGCCTGGGCGAGTCGGTGCGGGTCGAGCAGGTCGCCGGACCCGTCCGGGGCCACCGACCAGAAGCGGGTCAGTTTCGCCGGTAGGCCGGGCATGGGGCAGCGCAGTACCTCCCCCAGAGCCCCGGTCAGGAGCACACCGCCAGGAATCTGGCGACCGTCACGCAGGGTCGGATCCACGAGGAACGCGCGGACATGTCCCAGGTTCAATACGGGTCCCAGGGCGCCCTGCTGGGCCAAGTGGTCGACCGCCCGGGATGCGGCAGCCTCAGGCACGCGCACCACCGCGAAGTCGATCCCGATCGGGATACTTGCGAGCGGCCCCCGCGACCACGGATGACGAGTAGCGGTCGGCCGTGTGCAGCCGGCCTGCTGTGCCAGCCAGCGTGCGCCGGGAGCTAAACGGGCGGTCATCCGCGAGCACCGCTTCCGGGTGCGGTACGGCCGACGACGGGACGGTGTGGCGCAATGGCCTGCCTGTCCAGCGGCTTCGGGTCCATGTCGTTCCTTGTGGGAGCGTCGGCTTGTAGCCGCCGCGCCCGGTATCCCTCCAGCACCTCAACGAGCGGTGCCAGCCCTACCGAACGCCGTCGCTGGTCGACGCTCTCGCTGTCCTCGATCGGATACGGCCGGGTGGTCACCGGGTCGATCTGGGTGCCGAACTGTTGGCGGGCGCCCAAGGCGACGGCGGTCCGGTCCGAGATGAAGGCGTAGTGGACGGCGTGGCACTCCCCCGCCGCTACCGCCCGCTCGATCAGAGCCTTACAGCGAATCTGGAATGCAAGATCTCCGCAGACCAGGAGGAGTTGCAGGCAGTACGCCGAGGACTCCTCGCCGACCACGGGCCCGGTGGGCCATCCATGGTCGGCGACGATGGCCTCGAGCTCACGGGTGTGCCGGAGCTGGAGCTTACGCAGTGCCGCCCGCCGGTTCCCGGCCGGCAACAGGGCGAGCGCGTGCTGTCGAGCAGCCGCCTCTGCAGCGGCCATCTCCATCAACCGCTGCTGAAGGCGCTCGTTCAAGCACGACAGGTCCGGTTTCTCGGTCGGGGTCCGCGTCGTGGAGGTCATCGGACATCCCCAGCGCGGTCACGGATCCCCGAAGGGGCATAGGCAGGCGGTCGTGCGTGACAGCGGCCTGGCTGCTGGCCGGAGGGGGTACCGGGAATTGCCCGCGTGAGACTGTCTACACGCGGCGGGGTGGGCCCCTTGCCATGAACAGAGCGGGCACGGCTGACAGGCGACGTCGAAGGACAGGACATGGCTCTCCGTAGGTGGCTTGGCTGGCGTGGGACGCAGAGATGCATCTGGCTCAGGGAGACGATCCGCCGAACAGCCGCAAGGCGGCGCGCAGGCAGGGTTCGATTTCGGAGCCGGGAGGAAGAGCAGACGGCTCCTGGGCCCGGGCGCTCCATGGAGGCGTGTCCCACCGCCTGCGAGGGGAGGGCGGCAGGACGAGTCGTCCACCGGGGCCGGACTCGACTGAGACGCCAGCCATCGCGGCAAGCGCGCCACCGGTTCCGGCCCGGACGAGGAAGACGGCCTGGTCATGTCCGTCGGTCAGGCACGGCACCAGATCGAGGTCCTGGCGGCCGAGCAGCACCAGCATGTCCACGCCGACCGGATGCGAGACGGTGACGGCGTCGAAGGCGGAGCACGTGGTGCTCAGCTCCGCGCTGGCGTTGTCCCGCAGTTCGGCCGTTGCTCGCTCCGCGGAGACCAAGGTGGCGTCGACGATCAGGGGCCAGCCCAGTACCCGTTCGTACGCCGCGATGACGGCACCCGCGTCCCGCGTCTTCGGCGGCCACTGCGTCACCGCGCTCACCGGACTTCCCAGCTTTCGTCGGAGCCCGCGCCGGGAGCGGACTTCCCACGCGCTCCGTGCCGCCCCGAAGCGGCGCCCGCCCGACTCTTCGCCGCCGCACCGCCGCGAGAGAAGCCTTCTCGGAGCGGGAACGAGGGCGCACCCAGAGCGCGTACGCAAAGACGGGGACCGAGGAACGCGGCACGGGCATGAAGGTGGCGCGCGTTGTCGATGAGGTAGCCCTGCCCAGGCTGCAAGGCGAAGGCGTGCTCGTTGGCTGCGATGGCCTTGCGGAGGTCCGGTAGAAAGCGGCTCACGAGCGGACTGAACTGGCCGAGTTCGTCCTGTCGGAACCGGATGGAGATCCGGCCACCGCCATGCGGAGTGAAGATCCTGGACGGGTGTCCGCCGCCGTCTCCGTAGAAGGCGGTGCCACGAAGGCTCATGGCCTCTATCGCCGACGGGGTGGTCGCGGCCAAGTCCTCAAGTACGGCGCGCCCGTCAGTTAAGAGCACCTCGCCACCCGACGCCGCCGGCCGCAGGCACACCAGGAGCATGAGCCGCGGCGGGCTGGGGACGCTGGAGCGCTCCGTGTGGGCGAGCAGCTCGCCGCTGCCCAGGCCGGCGAGACCCGGCTGCCGCGAGGCCAGTCCGATGTTCTGGATCGTGGTGAGGCCGTCTGGGTCGCTGTCGGGGTGTGGCACCAGCGTCATGATCCGCTGGGCGAAGTCGAGAACGGCCTGACGGGAAGTGAGCCCGTCCACCATGACGACACCGCGGGCAGCTACCTGCCCGGCGATCACGCGGTCGGCTCCCTCTTCCTCCTGATCGACGTAGTGGGACCCGAACCTTGCCGTACGTGCACGCGTCAGCATTGCTGTGCTCCTCTGCGAATGGCCACGATCCGTCCAGGGTCCGAACACCTCGGCATCGCCGTAAAGCGACAGATTGTCGACCCGGACAATCCGGGCAACTGCTCCGTTGATCGGCGGCCGCCTGCTACGTTCCGAAGAGCCGATCCACCCACCGCATCCCGGGAAGCCTCATGCCAAACCAACCGTCGCTGTGGCCGGTCTCGGTCAAGGCCGTCGCTCTCGACCACCAAGGACAAGTTGTCCTGGTGCATAACGAGCGCCAGGAGTGGGAACTGCCCGGCGGCCGACTGGAGATCGGGCCCCCTACCAGCTCGAACCCCGCGGATCTCAGCCCCGAAGAGACGGTGGAGCGGGAGCTGCAGGAGGAGACCGGCTGGACCGTCAAAGCCGGAACACTTCTCGACACCTGGGTCTACGAACCGATCCCCGGCCGCCGCGTCCTGATCATCACCTACAACTGCACGGTCCTCACCCCGGAGGCCGCCCCGATCGTGAGCGACGAGCACTCCCGCATCGGTCTCTTCGCCGAGCATGAGGTAGCTGGCCTGACCATGCCTGACGGGTACAAGCGGTCCATCGCCACCGTGTACGCGGCGCGGGCCGCGAAGTAGACGGCGATGACGCAACCCGGCGTCGACAGCGCCACTGTGCGCCCATCGGCCCGGCACGCCGCCTGGCACTGGGCCACCCCCGAAGCCCAGGACGTTCTCGCTACCCGCGACCTCGCGCCGATCCTTCGCTTCCACCGCCGCGTGCATGGCCAGAGCCAAACGGAGACCGGCGAGCTCATCGGCTACGACAAGACGTACGTCTCCGCAATCGAGCTGGGAAAGCGCCGGCTCACCGACGTGACGGCCCTGCGGCACATCGCCGACCAGCTCGCCCTCCCGCCGCATGTCCTGGGCGTCACGGATCCCGCAGACACCGACTTCCGGGCACTCATCCAGTTCGGTCTCTCCACCGTGCGTCTCGCCGAGATCGCGCGACAGGCAGGACATGCCTCGGAGGCGGTCGCCGAACTCTGGCCGCTCGTAGCCCGACTGGAGGCCCGCGCGCGAGACGGACACACCGAGCGCGAAGCCCTCCGCCTCCTGGCCTCCGCACGGCTCGGTCTCGGCACAGCGCTCGGAAACGTCCTCCCCGAGGAGCGCCTCGCCACCGCCGCGCACTGGACCGGCAAGAGCCTCAACGTCGTCACCTTCTTCAACGAACCTGCGCTGACCACCACCGCGCTGCGCATGCACGGCAACGAACTGCGCAAGGCAGGACTCGTCGGAGCCGCGGTCAACCGGCTCATTCGAGCAGCATCCCTCGCCCCCGACCCACCGAGCCGCGCAGCCGTCCTCCCACTCCTTGCCCGGGCTGCTGGCGTACTGGGAAACGCGCCGCTCTTCGACCGCGCGGTCACGGAGACCAGGGCGCTGCTCGACGAGGTCGATCACACGAGTCTCGTCAACCCGGTAGCCCTGTACGAGATCGAGCTTCGCGGTCTGATCGGCACCGGCCGCACCCGCGCGGCCATACTGCGCGCCGAACAAGCAGCTCCTGCCGCGACCACCACCGTCGCACCCCAGTGGCGCGTCATCGAGCTCATCACGACTGGACGCGTCCGACTCCTCGCTGGAGACAGAAAGGGCGCCGGAGAACTGCTTGACGGGGCGGTCCGTGAGGCCCGAGCCCAACGGCTTCCGCACCAGCTCCAGCGAGTGCTCCGGGCTACCGGAGAGACCCTGCCCGCTGTCAGGGACGCCGCCAACCAGGCCCTGTCCCAGCTCCGCTCCGAGATGGCTGCGTAGCGCCTTCACCCTGGCTGGAAGCTCCAGCACCACATCCACCTCCCCGTCTGGGTAGCAGCGGGCGTCGCCCCCATGGGCACTGGAGGCCGAATGGTGGGATGGCGCCAGCCGCGGGCCTCCAGCCGGGCGTGAGTTCCGCCGGCCATCGGGCAACTTGTCGGGCTTCCAGGACAGCAGGATTCGCCCAGACCCGGTGCCGAGCAACAGTGACGGTTCACTGATCAGTGACTTCGCACCCCCAAGGTCACTGATCAGGACACTGATCAGTTAAGAAGTCACTGTTTTTGACGCAGAGTCGATGGATCGTCACTACGATTTCGATGCCCGATCCGGCCTGAGGAGGTGCTGATGAACCGCACACCACACGGCCCGTCCTGCGCGAAGCGGTTACGCCAAGAGGCGACCACGCGCGGCGAGTCCTGCGGCCAGATCGCTCACACGATCCACAGCCACTGCGCCGTTTCCCTCCTGCGCGCTCAACGCCTCGCCCGTGGACTGACACTGAAGGAAGCCGCCGAGGGGCTGAACTCGCTCAGCGCGGGGCACCGGAGCACGCTCCGGGCGGATGGCGACCAACTGGGGCATTGGGAAAACGGCCGCCACGAGCCGCGGCCGGCGACGCTCGCTCTGCTGTGCGAGTACTACGGAGGCTGCACGCCCGAGGACCTGGGATTTGAGAACGCAGGGGCGGCCGTACCCACCCCCGGAGCCTCCCCGGTGGTCCTGGTAGGACGGACTCTGCCCTCGCCTACTGCCTCGCGTACGGAGTTCGCCGCCGACTCCCTGGAACAGCAGGTCGATGCGGCGCGACGCTCGGTGGACCGTACGCTTGCGGCCGGAACCGTAAGTTCGAACCAGCTCGACATGCTCGATGAGCAGGTCCTATGGGCACGAGAGCAGTACGTCTACACAGCACCAGAGCCCATGATCAAGGTGCTCCTGGACCAACTCGCCGAAGTTGAGGACCTCGCTGGCCAAAGGCAGCCAGCCGCCGTCCAGGTCCGCCTGTCCGAGCTGACAGCCATGCTGGCCACCCTCGTCGCGGATGCGCTGATGAAGCTCGGGCACCTCCCCCGGTCTCGGTCCTGGTACGCCACCGCGAGGAACGCTGCGGACGACAGCGGCAACACGGAGCTCCGCGCCCGAGTGAGGGCACAAGCCGCCATGCTTCCCTTCTACTACGGCCCACTGGAGGCGGCGGTCGCCCTCGCACGGGAAGCTCGGATCATCAGCCGCGGACGCCCTAGCGCCACGGCGGCCTTCGCCTCGGCCGCCGAAGCGCGCGCTCTGGCCAAGCTGGGCGATACAGAAGGAGCCGAGGCCGCACTCCGATACGCCGCCACCGCGTTCGAGCAAAGCGGCGCCGGAGGCCCGGCCGACAACGACGCCTTCGGCTTCCCCGAACGACGATTCAGGCTCTACGAGAGCGGAACCCTGACCGCCCTCGGGCACACGAGCAAAGCACGTCGCGTCCAGGAGGCGGCCGTTCGCCTCTACCCCTCAAGGACCGGAATCGACCCTGCACTGCTCAGCCTCGAGTCGGCCCTCTGTCTGGCCCACGAGCGCAGCCCTTCGGAAGCCTGCCAGTTGGCTGGCGTCACTCTCCTTCGGATTGCTCCCGAACACCGCACACCGATCGTGGAAGAGCGGGCTCGCGAAGTGATTGGGGCACTTCCTCCGGGCGCGGAGGCCAGCCGTGCAGCGCGCGAGCTGCGCGAGATCCTTGCGCTTCCGCCCGGACAGATGTGACAGCAGCCGGGATCGTCGGCGAGCCTGAACCCATGACACAAGCTGCGCCGGCCCCCGGCGGGTTCGACGAGTCCGAGATGCATCAGGTCCTGAAGCGAGGATGTGCGGCCGTAGACCTCGATTCCTCCAACGGCCGCCTGCTCCGCGGCCACACCAACGCGGTCATCCACCTTGAAAGGGAAGGGATCGTCGTCAAGATCGCCCGCAAGGGAACACGCATCGACGATGTGGCTCGTACTGTCCGGTTCGTTCGCTGGCTGATGAACGCTGGCTTCCCCACCGTCCCCCTGCACTCGGTCGACCAGCCAGTCGTCATCGACCAGCACGCCCTCACGTTCTGGCAGTACCTGCCCCAGCCACCCCATCCGGTCGCCGCGGCCCAGCTGGCCAAGCCGCTGCACGCGTTGCACACCCTGACGGCTGTGCCCGAGGCTCTGCCGATCCACGACAACCTCGCCGCGATCCGCCGGTCGCTCAAGTCGATCACGTGCCTTTCCGACGAAGCGCTGTCGTTCCTGAACGAATACTCCGAGCAGCTCGAGTCAGCTCTCAGCACTGTGGAGTTTGACCTTCCGCAGGGAGTGATCCAGGGAGATCCCCAGCACCGAAACGCCCTCCACACCGGCGACGGCGAAGCCGTCCTGTGCGACTGGGACACCGTGGCGCTCGGACAGCCAGAGTGGGATCTCGTCACCGTCGAAGTCCACTGTCGGCGCTTCGGCCACGGGGCACGGCACTACGCAGCCTTCGCGGAGGCGTACGGCTGGGACGTCACACGGTGGTCCGGCTACCAGACCCTGGCCGCGATCCGTGAGCTGCGCATGATCACAACGAACGCGAGGAAGGTCCACCACGCCCCGGCCAGCCTGCACGAGGTGAAGCGGCGTGTGGAAGGGCTCCGCCGTGATGAGCCCGGCCTGCAGTGGAGCATCCTCTGACGTCGAACCTTGAGGGACCCGGCCTCGGGCCTTGATCCGCGCGGCCGCGTGGAGGGCCCCGCAACTCCGAGAGTGCGGGGCCCGTCCCTGGAGGTCAGCCGGTCGGCCGCAGGTTCGGCCGCGCCCTGACCAGTGCGATATTAGAGATCGAATTCGTTCTCGAGAACGTGCGATGCACTGTCCATGATCGTCTGCTCGACGCCGATGATCTGTCGGCCGGCGTCGAAGTAGACGCGGTGTTCGTCGAGGACGAATCGGCCGACGGGGATGGCGAGTCGGTCGGCGTCGGTGCTGTCCGGCGCGCGGACGCGAACCTCTTGGCGGACGTGTACGGCAGGCCGGCCCGCCTCGACCAGGACAGCCCGAATATCGGCCGGTCCCGCATCGGAGCGTTCGATGGAGGTGCCCGCTGCGACTTCCTGTGGCAGGAAGACGGACACGAGCTTGACTGGCCTGCCTCTCACGAGGAAGCGGGAGTCGCTACGTAGGACCGTCTCGCCAGGTGCGAGCCCCAGAAGGCTGGCGACAGCGGGCGGCGGGGATGTCCTGGTCGTGGATACCTGGTCAACATCGAGGCTCGGCGCGTTGTCCGAGGGCCAGACCCTCACTGCACTCCCCCACTGTGCCTCCAGGACGTGAGACGTCCCAAAGCGCCTGAGCGGTGTGAGCGTCTGAACGTAGACGCCGGAGCCTCGTCGGCCTTCGACCGTGCCGTCCTGCTTGAGCAGTTCCAGCGCCCGAAGTGCTGTACCTGCAGACACGCCGAACTCTGCGGCCAGAGCGTCCTCTCCTGGCAGCCGATCGCCCGGTCGATACCTTCCATCGCTGATAGCTGCCTTGAGCAGGTCAGCGGTCCGCAGGTACTTGGGCACGCGGCTGCCCGGCGCGTCTGTCATGCCTCTCCTCTGGCGATCTCTTTCAGGCCCTGATCGTACGTGCGGCCCTGCCCTGCCGAAGACGCGGATGCCCATGCGGTGCAGGTGCCGGCGGGGTGTGGACTCCGCGCGCCGCGACCGACTGGCAGCCCGGCCGTCGGCGCGCCCGTCCCTCATTGACGCCCCCATCCCAAAATCCCCTTAGGGAACTTCTTGATCTCCCTAAGGAGATCATGGTTCACTGATCTCGACAGCGACCCGGGTTCAACTCGCCGGAGTCCATTCGGCGTTGCTGTCGAGGTCGCACCGCGCCCCACCCCTGTGCCGCTCCGGCCGGGAGACACAGGGTCGAACCTCACCTTGATTCGGATGAAAGCGGAGGAACAGATGGATTGGCGCCATAACGCATCGTGCCGTGAGGACGACCCGGAGCTCTTTTTCCCGATCGGCAACACCGGTCCTGCGCTGCTGCAGATCGAGGAGGCCAAGGGCGTCTGCCGTCGTTGCCCCGTCATGGAGCAGTGCCTGCAGTGGGCGCTCGAGTCCGGTCAGGACGCCGGCGTCTGGGGTGGCCTCAGCGAGGACGAACGCCGCGCCATGAAGCGCCGCGCGGCCCGCAACCGGGCCCGCACCCAGACGGCTTGATCCAGGGACGGCATTTGCCCGGCTATCGCGTCCGCTTGCACGTCAGGCGGACGCGATAGCCGGGGAGCGGCCAGTCCGACTCCCCCTTACGTCGAGCCGCCGCCCATCTGAGGCGGCCGGACGACTCGAGGGATGCCGCCCCAACGCCGGACCTCCTCGCTCAACGGAGGCAGCCGAAGGCGGCGAGACGTCTATAACTCCACAGCGTGATCCACCGATATCGAGCCCTGCAACGCAGGGGCGCGCGGTGGAGACCAGCCGGCCGAGAAAGGGCCTTCGCCCACGACATACCGCGCAACCGGCTTCAGAGAACGGTGCGGCGACATTGACGCTGCGACGACCGCCAGGGACTGGCCTCCCCAGGCGCGAGCAGTCCGCACCGATTGAGGTCAAGCGCGCTGGAAACGCGCACCGATCACCAGTAACCGCAGTCGTCGGCGCCCACGCACCACCGAGCGCCGGCGGCCGCGGCAACTCGTGTCGCGAACCGAATCCCAGATCAGCCACCAGGCGACAGCGCCCCTGAACTTGCTGGGCCACCGGCCGCCCTGCCATCCGAGAGAGGA
Organism: Streptomyces sp. NPDC090741; assembly: GCF_044769045.1. Taxonomy (NCBI): domain Bacteria; kingdom Bacillati; phylum Actinomycetota; class Actinomycetes; order Kitasatosporales; family Streptomycetaceae; genus Streptomyces; species Streptomyces sp. NPDC090741. Next base: position 155,067 of record NZ_JBIVXF010000011.1, read on the forward strand.
CGACGACCATGCTCTTGATCCCGAAGTTCCTGAACGCGCCCACCCCGCACCAGGACGGCGACCCCACCGACACCATCATCGAGGAGGCACTGCGCCGGGTCCGCCAGGGCGGCGCGCAGGGCGGACCGCGATGAGTGGCCGTAGCCGTACTGAGGCCACGACCAGCACGCCCCCCGCCTTACCGCCCTCCGAACCCGGGCTGTACCTCCGGCGCCGGGACCGCGGCTTCATCGCGCACATGACCGCCAGCAAAGCCGCCCTCAGCCGTATGCGGGACCTCTCGGAAGAGATCCTGCTGGCCTACGGCGCCGCCGCCAAGGTCGCGTCGACCACGCAGCTGGTGCTCTCCGAACTGGTCGGCAACGCCGTCCGCGCCTGCGGCGACGCGGTCCCGCTGGTCATCGAGGTCTACGTGGCGGACTCCCTGGTGGCGGTGAGTGTGCACGACCCCGAACCCGAACTCCTCCCGCAGCCGGGGAAGGCGGCGATGGACGACCCGGAGGCTGAGTCCGGCCGCGGGCTGGTCCTGCTCAACGTTCTGTGCCACGAGGTGAGCGTGATCCCTTCCGCCATCGGCAAGCAGGTCCGCTGCCTGCTCGCACCCGCATAGCCCCCGCCACGTCCGACACGCGCCGCGCCGGCCCTCTTCCGGCCCGACTGACGGCCCCCGCAAGAAAGAATCCTCATGGCCAGGATGCTCGCCCGCATGTTCAACCCCCTCCGCCGCATCGACGCGGACCCTGACGTTCTGGTCTGTGAAGCACACGAACTGCTGAAGCAGGCCGATCAGAACGGCGGCGTCTGGACGGCGATCACGGCCCTCAGTAGCCAGGCCGCCGCCAAGATCGAGCTTGCGCGCTACCTCCGCGAGCACCGCGACTCGTAGCCGGAGCACGAGCTCCGCGCGCCGTGGCCGAGTCGACATCGAGCCGCTTCGACGCTCGGTACCTCCCCCGCTCGGCGGGTGCGACGAGCACATCACCCGTTCGTGAGGCCGAGGCCCGCTGCCCGCTGGGCCTCGGCCTGGTTCTCGCGACCCCGCTGCGAAGGAGAGATGCACATGTTCGACGCCATCTGCGGAGGTGCCCTGTGAGCACCGCCATCGCACCCTCGGGCCTCAAGCCTGTGCCCGAGACGTACGCGGCGAGCCCGCCGATGGTGGCGATCCTGGCCACGTTCATCGCGCTCATCGCCGCTGCCCTTGCCCTGGTTGACCTCTTCGCCAACGGGATGGTGCCGACGCTCGTCCACCTGGCCGTCGGCCTGGGGGTGTTCGGCGCGGTCCGCCTATGCATCGGGGTTGCCCTCGATCCCTTCCGCCCGACTGAGCCTGACCATCCAGAGAGCAGTCCATGAGCACCCTTGTTGATACCCGCAATCCGGACTCCTCCGCCGGCCAGCTCGAGTACGCGGAGCTGCCGGAGCCCCACGAACAGGCCCCGGAGCAGCGGCTGGAGGAGGCGCTGACGTCCTCCCAGGAATCGCCCTCCGCGTACGCCAGGTGGGAGATCGCCCTTGCGGCCTTCGGCGCACTCCTCGGCACGGCAGTTGCGACCATCGGTCTGTACTCCAGCTTCGGCGCCCTGTACACCAAGGCCGCCCTGCCGGCGGAGAAGGGCGGCTGGGGATGGACCGACCCGTGGCTGCTGCCGGTCGGCGTCGACACGTCCATCCTCGCGTTCGGCATCGTGAACCTCCTGCTCATCAGGACCCGCCGGCAGTTGTGGTGGGTCAAGTGGGTCCCCCGCGGCGGCACCGTGGTCACGATCTACCTGAACTGGGAGGCCGCCGCGACGGTCCCGGCCCAGATCGGCCACGCCGCACTCGCCTCCCTGTGGGTCGTCTTCAGCGAGATCGCCGCACACCTGTACGCCGCGCACATCGGTGAGTCCCAAGGCGTCCGGCGTATGGGCAAGATCCGCCTGTCGCGCTGGTTCAGCAACCCGCTGACGACACTGCGGATCTGGATGCTGATGCGCCGGGACGAGATCACCTCCTACGAGGCCGCGCTCGCCCACCACAAGAGCTGGATGGTCTACCGCCAGCGCCTCGCCGCGAAATACCAGACGCAGCGCTGGCGGGGTAAGGCCACCCAGGAGGAGCTCGCTCCCTTTCAACTGGCGAGGGTGGGGCTTTCAGTCGAGGAAGCTCTCGTTCAGCCCCTCCTCGAAGAGGTGCGCGAGCAGCAGCGTCTGGCGGACGCGGCGCTGCAGCGGGCCGCGGCAGAGATTCAGAAGGTCGATGCTGACGTTCAGATCCGGACCGCGCAGATTCAGGCCGAGGTCGCCCGCATTCAGGCAGAGGGCGAGCTCGAGGTTGCCAAGGCCGGCGCCGAGCGGGCGGCCCGCGCGGAGATTCAGAAGGCCGAGGCCGCTTTTCAGCTGGCCGAAGCCGAGCGTCAGGCCGACCTCGCCCTCGTTCAGGACCAGGCACAGGCCCGAGCCCGTGAACTCGCCGGCGAGACGGAGCGCCGCCAGCTCCAGGCTCGCATCGAGACGGAGAAGGCGCAGGCCATGTGGCGCGTGGAGCAGCAGCAGATGGCTCGTGAGGCAGCCGACGAGGAGCGGCGCCTGGATCTTGAATTGGCACAGCGCGCGGCCCAGGAGGAGGCCGACCTGAAGGAGACGGCCGCCCGGCAGGCCCGGGTCGTCGCCGAGCAGGAGGCAGAGCGCCTGAAGGCCGAGGAAGTCGCGGCTGAAAGCCGGGCACGGGCCGCTGAACACGCCGCTGCCGAGGTGAAAGCCAACGAGGAGGCTCATAAGTCCAGTGAGGAGGCGGCAGCCTCGAAGGCTCGTGAGGCCGCCGCTCTCGAAGCCGCTGCTGAAAGCCGGGCCCGGGCCGCTGAATACGAGGCGCGGGCGCTTGAAGACGCGGCCCGGACCCGTATGTCCCAGGCCGACTGGGACGCCCACCGGGTCAAGGCGATGATCGAGGCCCGCGGCGAGAGCGAGGTCACCATGCAGGTGATCGCGGACGAGCTCGGCGTCTCCGTCGGCACCGCGCACAACCGCAAGGACCGTGCCCTGGAGCTCCTCAAGTCCTCCGGGAGCCGCCCGGTTCAGCCGATGCTCGGCTAAGCGGAACCCATCTCGTCGTGCGTAGATCCGCCGTCCCGGCTCTGTGTCCCGTCCTTCGTCCAACCTGGCCGGGACGACGACACAGAGCCGGTGCCACCCCCGCGGTGCACGCCGGCTCGGCATCGCCGGTCCCAGCTCTTCCGGCAGCGCCCCGGCCGGGACCAAAGACGGCCGAACCCCCACCCGTTCACTACGGAAAGTAGCGGCGAGGTGAGGCGAGGTGAGGAAAACCCATGGGAGAAGCCCCCCTCCTCCCGCCACAGAGGCCCGTTCATCGGGTTTCTGGGGCACGGGTACCCCACCTCGCCTCTCCTCGCCTCTCCTCTCCGATACTCAATGTGAGGAGATCCGTCGTGGCAGACACCGCGACCGTCGCACTCGCCCCCGAGCCCAACACCGCGCCGAGCGAGGGGCTCGACACCGGCGAGTACATCGTGCAGACCATCCCCGAGCAGCCGTCCGAAGCACCTGCGGCCGACCGCGAACGGCCCCGTGCGCGACCTCGTGCGGTCCCTCTGGCCATCCACGCAACGAACGCAACCGGAATCGCCATGGGAGGTGCCTACGCGGCCGCCGGCCTGCCCGGCCTCCTCGCCGCGAGCGTGGCGGGCGCGGCACTCGGGGTGGCCGCCCTGAGAGGCCGAAAGCGCGGAAAGGTTCCTACATCCCGGGCCTCCGCGCATCGTGCTGCCGCTCGTACGGGCGCGGGCAGCGGCTCCGTCCGGCGCAGCGGATCGCGCGCCGGACGGAGCAGGAAACTGCCTGGTCAGATGGGGTCCTTGGGCCGTCATCGCTCCGGCGGGCCTGCGGGGAACCGGTCCCCGGGCGGTGCCGGTTCGAAGAGCCGCCGAAACCGCGGGGGGCTGAACGGCCCCCGCGCGGGTCTGAAGGGAGCCGGTACCGGGCTGAAAAGGCGTCTTCCGCGCCTGAAAGCCGAGCGCGCCGGGGGCGCTGGCGGCACTGCACCCCGAAACCCGGCGAACGGCCGGAACGGCGCCAAGCAGGCCGCCGGTACGCCGGGTCGCATCGGCAGGGCCTGGCAGACCGTCAAGGGATGGGCCGCGAGAGCCCGTCGGAACAGCAGCTCCGGAGCCGCCTCGTCCGGGGGTGCGGCCGGTACGGGCGGCGCCACACCTGCGGGCAGCACTCCGGCGGCCCGGACCGCCCGGGGCCGCCTGTGGCGCAAGCTCCGCGCCGGCGCTCGCAGGATCGTGCGCCGCGCCCCGGGGGCGGGCGCCGGCGGGATGTCCCGGGCCCAGCCCCACCAGGGCCGCCTCCACCGCATGCGCCGGCTCGCCGTGCGCAAGATCGTCCACTGGGCCTCGTGTGCCGGCGGCGGCATGCTCGCCGGCCTCGCCGGGCTGCTCGCCCTTCCCCTCGGCGTGCTGTGGGGCGTCCTGCGCTCGGCCACCGGCCACCGCGATCCCCTTCACGCCTTCGCTCTGCCCGTCCGCACCGCCGCCCGGATCTGGCGCCACTTCTACCGCAGGTCCAAGGCGCGCCACGACCGGGAAGCCCAGGCCGACCAGCTCAACCTCTCCGTCGATGACCCCCGAAAGGACCCTGACCTCGTGAGCGGACCGCTCGTTTCCGGCACCCACGTGCTTGACGGCAACTCCAGCAAGTTCGCGCTCGCCCTGCGGGCGGCCCGCGACACCTACATCGCGGCCAAGCCCCTCAGCATGATGGAGGTCGCGGCCGAGTACGCCGGTCTGCCGAACGCCTTCCGCTCGACCGCGGAGGCGATCCAGCAGATGGCCGTCAACGGCGACCAGAAGTACCCCTGCTCCAAGCGCGCCCTCGCCAAGTTGGGCGAAGCCTTCCGCGTGCTGATGACCGGCGCGAGCCGTGCAGAGGCCATGAACACTCTCTTCCGCGACGTCCACAAGTTCGACATCGAGCGGATCACCAACCCGCGGACGAACGAGTGGATGTGGAACGTCGCCGGCACCGGCAGTGACGCGCCCGCCGACGCGATGATGGCGCCCGGGCAGATCGAGTCCGGGTGCGTGCTGATGTCCGTGCTCTACAAGACCTTCGACCCCGTGCACATGCTGCAGGTCGGCAGCGAGTTCCAGGGCATGTCCTACGGGCTCACCGCCCTCGCCGAGGCCGTCGACACCCTGCGCCAGCGCACGCGCGTCGAGTATCCCGTCGACGACAGGGTCCTGGACGACCTCGGCACCCTCGCGCAGACCGTCCGCGCGGCCTCCGACTACGCCGAGATGGCCGCGCAGCTGTTCGTCGAGGACCACGCGCGGGAGATCAGCCACAACACCAACCCCCGCAAGGGCCCGGCCGCGGAATCCATGTGGAACACCCCGCGGTGATCTGACGCACGCGGTCGGGGCCGCCCGCCTCCTGGGCGGCCCTGACCCTCCGTGTACGCCCCCACGCCCACGCAGATGGAGAGACTCGATGTCCATGCGTCACTGGGATTGGTCCCTGCCCAGCGGCCACCCCACCTACCTCGGATACGCCACCGAGACCGCGGCATCCATGGTGATGCTCGCGCCGATCACCGGGCTGCCCTGGCAGGCCGCCGCCCTGACCCTGACGGGCGCGGCCGTCGGCGGCATCGCCCACGACATCCGACGCGGCACCACGACCGGCACCATTTCCGTCCGCGCCCTGTCCTGGGTCACCTCGGCCACGTGGGCGTCCTGGGCCCTGGCGAGCGCCCCGCTGACCGCCACTGGATGGGCGTCCGGGCTCGGCCTCGCCGCCGTGGGAATCGCCCTGAACGCCGGTGCCACCACATCGGAGGCGTCCCGTCGGGAACGCAAGAGCCTCCTCAAGCTGCGCCGCGAGTCGGTCGGCGTGCTGCGTGACTGGGAGGACCGCCTCGCCCGGGTCGCACGGATCGAGGGGTGCACCGGCGTCGACGTCCAGTGGTGGCCCGAGAAGGTCGGCTACACCGTCGAGATCAACTTGCCGGCGGGCGGCACGACCATCGAGGACCTCAACGGCTACGGCCCGAAGTTCGCCGCCGACCTCCGTCTCGGCGACGGGTGCGGCGTCGAGACGTTCGCCGGCGCCAACCGGGGCACCATCCTGATCGAGGTCACGCTGAAGGACATCGTGACCCAGGACCTGCCCTACCCCGAGGACTTCAGCGAACTCACGCTCACCGAACGGTTCCCCTTCGGACTGCACCGCAACGGCAGCCCGGCCTTGGGAAGCCTGTGCAACGACTGCGGGATCCTGGTCGGCGAGACCGACGCCGGCAAGACCAACACCGTGAAGGTCGTCACTGCGCAGCTCGCGCGTATGCCGGACGCCCTGATCTGGGCGATCGACATCACCGGCGGCGGCGTCGCGCTCCCGTGGATTACTCCGTGGGCCACCGAGGGCCTCGCGTCCGCCCCGATCGTGGACTGGGTCGCGCACACGGCGGACGAAGCCCGGCTCATGCTGACCATGGCGGGGGAGATCATCGCGGCCCGCAAGGCCGGCTACCAGCAGCTGATGCGGCAACGGAAATCCGACAACAAGCTGCCGATCGACAACAAGATCCCCGGGATCGTCATCGTGGTCGACGAAACGGCGAGCCTTCCCCACGACGTCAAGGAGATGCTCGACAAGGTCATCGAAGAGGGCCGCGCCATGCGAGTGCGGGCCCTGATCTGCGCCCTGCGCGCCACCCAGGACGCGATCACCGCCATGATGAAGATCATGGCGAAGTGGCGCGTGGCCATGACCGTCTCCGACGCGGAGGAGGTCGCGTACCTGTTCCCCGGCTACGTCAAGGTCGACCCGAAGGACGCGCCCGTCGCCGGCGCCGGCTGGAACGTGCACACCAGGCTCGGGCCCAAGCGGCCGACCGCGTTCAAGGCGTGGTACATCGTCGACGCGGTGATCGACAAGATCTGCGCGGCCACCGCGGGACGCCGGCCCAAGCTCGACCGGCTGTCCGCCGACGTTCCCAGCGGGGCCTTCTACCCACAGCGCTGGGCCCGGACCCTGCCCGAGCTGTACCAGGGGCAGACGCTCACCGCGTCCGCGCAGCAGGCCGTCGACAACGCCGGCGAGACCCTGGCCGCCGCCGACCTCCTCGTCGCGCAGCCGACTCAAGCCGGCGCCAGCACCGCCCCGGGCGGCTTTGAAGGGTTCGGCGGCGCCGCCGAAGTGTTCGCGTCCGTCGAAGCGTTCATCAACCCCGGCACTCCGCCGCAGGACGTCCACGAGAAGGCGTCCGACTCGGCCGCGGCCGCCGTCGCCGTACTTCCCCGGCCGGCACGGCCCATCGAGCCCCGCGAGCTCGGCTGGCAGCTCCTGCTCAATGCCGGCGCCGCCGGCTACGCGCCGAAGGAACTGCACACCGCGCTGAGCCAAGCCCTCCCGGAAGGCACGAACACCCCCGAGCCGCGCACCGTCGGCGGCTGGCTCATCCGGTGGGCCGAGGACGGCAAGGCCGTGAAAGACAAGTCCGGCCAGTACCCGCGCTACATCGCGCTGTCGACGAACTCACCAGCCGGTGACGCCACCACAGCCGCCGCGCAGCAGCTCCCGGAGGGTCTCGACGCGGACCTGGTCCTCACCGCGGTAGAGCTCGTCGGAGCCACCCAGTTCGGCTCCGCATCCATGCTCCAGCGCAAGCTGCGCATCGGCCACTCTGCCGCCGAGCTGCTGATGGACTACCTCCACCAGCAGCGCATCGTCGGCCCCGCGGCCGGCGGCAAGGCCCGCGACGTCCTCATCGCCGCGAACGACCTCCCCGCGGCCATCGCCCGCATCTCTACCGAGCTCGGTGTCCCCGAAGCCGACCTCGGCGCGATGGGTCTGACGAGCGCCTCCGCACAGACCAAGGAGTGACATGCCCTGGGAGACCGTCGACGAGGAGATCGCTCGCCTGGAGACCGAGCGGCACCTCCACAGCGCGACCTTCGCCAACACCTCCCCCTCCGACACCGTCACACGAGCTCACCTCCAGCAGGAGATGGACCGCCGTACGGCCAGGATCCGGGAACTGCAGGAACAGCGCCCCCTGGGCTTTCTCACCCGCTGGTTCCTGCGAAGCGGAGCCCTCGCCGCAGCGTGGGGCGCCGTCGAGTTCGGCCCCTGGTGGATCCGGACCGGTCTCGGTCTCCTCGCTGCGGGCCTCGCCTTCTACAGCCTCGGATAGTCCCCACGCCGACCCCGCCCAGCCGCTGCGGCCGGGCGGGGTCGCCCGACTCCCCCGCACCACAACAGCAGGAGCACCGTGAACACCCGCGACCTCATACCCGCCGTCGACGAACCCGCACACGCTCCGGGCGCCGAAAACCCGCCCGCCCTCATGCCCACCGGCGCCGTGGTCGCCCCCGGCTTGGAGCAGATCTGGCGCCTCTTCCCCGACTCCCATCCCCGCGCCGCGTCCCTGGCCCAGGCCCCGCACCCACAGCTGACTTCGGAAGCCGCCCGGCTCCTGGCCGACGAGGCATATCTGGCACGTGTCCACGACCTCGTCCGCCGGGACGAGCAGATCTCGGCCGCGCGCGCCCTGCTCAGCAGCGCGCACGCGCCGCGAGTGCCCGTTCCCGAATCCGGCCACCGCCCGTCGGCCCAGCCGGTGCCCACCCACGCGTGGAAGTACAGCGTGATCGTCCTGTCGACCGGCGGCGGGATCGCGCTCGCCGGCGTTGGCCTCGGCGCCGCGGCCCCCGGCCTAGCTGTCCTCGACGACCTGCTCGCAGCGGCGGGACAGGCCGTGCTGGGTGTCGCGGTCCTCATCCTCGTGATCGGCGCCCTCCTGGGCGCCGCCCGCGGCAAGCAGGCCGCTGGCGGGACCGTCGTACAGATCCGCAAGGCGATCTTCAAGCGCAACCGCTTCCACGGCTGATCAAGGCCGCCCGCCAGTGACCAGGGCACCCCGGCCGCCTCGCGGCGCTGACCGCGCCACGGGCTGAACGCTCGCGCACATGCCCGGGGCGGCTGGGATATCGGACCCCAGCCGCCCCGGACCACGCCCCTCCCGCTCCCAGAGCGCAACTGACAGAAGAAGGAACGCCACCATCATGAACGCATCGCTGCGCCGCGCCCTCATCACCGTCGCCGACGCCGTCACCGACGCCGCCGATCTGACGACCGCCCTGATCGGCGGGGCCGCGGGAGCCTGGCTCGGATACACGTACTACCCCCCGAGCTGGTCCGAGGACGGGCACCTCGCTGCCACGGGCACCATCGCGCTCATCACCGCCCTGGCACTGAACAGCCTGGCCGGCATCGTCATCAACCCTGTGCGCCGCACGATCAATACGCGGCGAGCCGTCCCCAAGGCCATCGTCCGCGCCGCCGCTGCCTCCCTGGAGGAGGGCCTCGCCCAGGTCGCCGCCGCGACCGCTGAGGACGCCGCACACCGTGCCGCCGAGGCGGCCTGGCACATCGACCGGAGCACCAACTTCCTGGCGGACAAGAACCGCTGGCAGGGATTCGCGAACGCCGAGGCAGTGTTCTACCTCGCGCCCGGCGTGTACCTGCACCACGAATCCGTCGAGGCTCGGGGCCGACAGCAGTCGCGCTTCTCCCTGGTCACCGGCGACGGCGACGACCCGGTGACCGTCACCAGGATGGAGGAGATCCACCACAGGCTCGCCGCGCGCGCGGCGGGCCTGCCGGTCGCCACCGACATCCGCATCCCGCGGACCGAGGTCGACATGGTCTGACGGGCCCCCACCTGAGGGCGGCTACCCACCCGGCGGCCGCCCTCAGGTGGAGCCCTCTCGCCCCTTCCCACCGCTTGCGAGGAGTTGACGTTGACTGATTTCGACCGTCTCACCGACATTGAGGACCGCGCACAGTGCCTGCCCTCCGGTGCGTGGCGCCAGCGTTCCACCGACACGGGGATCATCGAGGACGCCGAGGGCCATCCGGTCGCGATCCTGGGCACGAGCGGTGAGGCGCGTCTGCCTCTGGGGGAGTTCCTTGCCCAGGCTCCCGTGGATGTCCGGTGGCTGGCGAACGAGCTCCGCACGGCCTGGGGCTTGCTGGCGGGCGCGCGGATCGACCTCGCCACGGAGTTCCGGGTACCGGTGCCCGTGGGCTCGGCAGGGGGCTATGCGGAGGTCGTGGTCCGCCGTGATGATCAGGGCGAGCTGTGGGCGGTCACGGATGGTGCCCTGACCGGGCTGCGGGCCTGGGTGGACGGCGGGTGGAGCTACGTGAGCGATATCGGACGGGCCGCCGCATTCCGATGGACCCGGGAAGGGGCGATTGTCGTGGCCCAGCAGGTGGCTGCGCTGGAGGCGGGCTCGTACCGCCGGGCCGCTGCTGGGGCGAAGGACACCTCGTCGGCCGGCCGCGGGACTGGGCAGTGAGCCCTGCGCCCGGGCAGGTTTCGCACGGCGTACGGCCCATCGCGTAGACGGAGTTCGGGTGGGGGGAAGACATGGGGGGCCGGTCCGTATCCGCGGGCCGGCCTCGACGGGGCCAGCGCCTCGTGTCTCCAGCGTGGTTTCCGTGTTGCACCTGCCAGGTTGATGCGGCCGCGCTGCGGTGTGGCGAGCAATGATGAAGGGGCCGGCCCGCATCTGCGGGTCGGCCCCATTTTTGCGTGGTGAACCGGTACAGCTGGTGTCAGCCCCGGGCGGTCTCGTTGGCGTGCGGGGCAAGGCCGAGTGCGCGGTCGAGGCGTTCGGTGCGGTCCTCGGCGAGGATGTCGAGGAATGACACCTCGTGGCCGAAGCGGTACGAGGTCCAGTTGGGTCGGATCTCCAGCCCGTCGTCGGGCCGGGCCTTCAGCGCCTGGAGGGCGAGTCGCCACTGCTCCGACGCGGGGAGAGCCTCCCACACCTCGACGAGTTCGTCGGCGTCCGAAGCGCCGATTTCCGCGCCGCGGGCGCTCCAGACGTTGGGGAAGGTGTCGGCGAAGGACATGACGACCGGATGGTCGTCGCGCTCGCGCAGCAGGTCGGCCACGCCGTCCCAGCCGACCCCGGAACGGAACGATCCGTCGTCCAGACCTCCTTGGACGACGTCGGCGAGCCAGGCCCGGTTCGGACCGTCGATCCAGCAGTTGATCTCGCACTGCCCGTGCAGGCGCGCGGCGAGCCTGACCGCGTCACCTCCGAGGGCCATGGCCGTGTTGAGCAGCATCGACGACAGAGCGAGGTCCTCTCCCCGGTAGGTCACCAGGGGGTCGTTGAAGATGCTCCGTACATCCTGGACGTACTGCCGCTGCCAGGCCGCGGTATGCCGACCGTTCGGCGCGGGGAGCTCGCGGAGTTCGTGGTCGCTGGGCAGCAAGTCGTAGAGGGCGTGAGCGCGTTCCGCTGCACCGCTGCCCAGGAGCAGGGTGGCGGTGGTGTCGTGGACGAGGTTGAGCAGTTGGTGCCGCTCGGGCCCCCGGAGCCGGGCGGTGCCGTGCTGGTCTTGGAACTGGATGAAGCTCACGTGCGGTCCTTCGTCTTCGTCAGGGTCACGGTCTGGGGGCTTTCCTGGGGCGGCAGGCTGAGCCGAGTGATGCAGGCCAGTTCCGCGGCGGCTTCCCTGGGCACGTCGATGATGCCTTCGATCAGCTGCATGGCGCGCCGGTAGGCGAGCTGGCGCTCGTGGCTGTTTCCGTGCTCGTCGAGGGCAGTGGCGAGCAGCAGGCGAGCTTGCTGCACGGCACGCTGCTCCGGGACCGGCAGCAGGGTGGTCCCCTGCTTTCGGGCGCGACGGTCGGCTGACTCCCAGGCGATCTCCAGCTTCCCCACCGCAGCACGATAGTCGGACTCGGAGTCGGCGTAGGTGCGGGTGTCGCGGGCGGCGTCGAGGGCATGGATGAGGCGCTCGGTCTCCGGCACGGTGACATCCGCCAGGGCGGGGCGGTCGAGGACCGCCAGGATGTCCGTGGCGAAGTCGGCGTACAAGTCGAGAACGACGTCGTGGCGCTGTTCCAGGTCGGAGCGGCGCTTACGCAGGGTGGTCCGGCGGCGGTGCAGGTACCGGCCGCCGGCCGTGAGTCCGACGACGGCGGCCGCGACGAGGGCCGCGATCACGACGGTGTCCCAGGGGACGTTCAGTCCGTCGTCGTTGGCTTCGGGGCGAGGGGCCGGTGGGGGGGTGCCCTGGGTGGGTCGGGCGGTCTCCGTGTCTGTCATGACATCGGCAGCTGCTCTCAGCCAGGTGGTGATCTGCTCCGGCGCGTACACGAACACGGACACGACGGCGCCGCCGATCAGCATCGAGACCGCGGAGCCCCATTCATCCCTCATCACGAAGGCGAAGGCGCGCCACACGATCCAGAGCAGGGCGATGGAGCTCAGGACGGTGAGGAGGTAGTGGATCTCGTCGTACACGGGTGCTGCCCTTCGCAGGTGTCGTCAGCGCCATGCCCGGACGCTCAGGACGACATTGGCGCTGCGGGCCTGTGGACAGAGTTCGGCGATCTGGCCCGTACGGCGGGAGGCAGTCCTCCCGCCGTACCGGTCAGGGTCGGTGTGTGAACGCCGGGGTCCGGATCAGATCCGGTCGCCGATCTTGGTCTCGTCCCAGGTCTCCTTGGAGACGGGGATCCAGGCGGTTCGCCCTCCGTCCTCCAACTCCAGCTCCCACACCGCTGGGTGGTTGTGGGGGTACGGCTCACGGCGTTCGAGCGTGCGGTCGCAGACCCGGCGAGTGCCGCCCTTGCTGGTCTTGCCGTCGCTCTTCTTCAGGTCCGGGGCCTTGGGCTGGCTCCCCTTGCTGCCGCCGCCTCCCCGGCTGCTGCCGCTGCCGCTGCGGCTTCCGCTCGGCCCGGGCTTGCTCACGGACGACAGCGTGAAGGCACTGGTGGTGACGTTGCGGCAGTTGGTCTCGCGGTAGACATCCCGGTACTCCGTGGTGGTGTACTCAGCGTGTCCCCGCTTGTCCTTCACGACTCCGTGCTCAAGAGCGCCAGGACCACCGCAGGCCGTCAGGACTACCGATGCGGCGACAGCCACACTCGCGAGCACGATCCGGTCAGCGGCAGGCTGCATGGGTGACTCTTCTCAGTTCGGGGGAGGCCAGGGGCCGAGGATCGGCGCGGACCGGCCGTGATGGGTTCCTTGTGCAGGCGGTGCTGGGTGTGTGACCACCGTGTGGCCCGTGCGCTGTGGACAGAGGCCGCGCATTGCACAGCCGTTGTCTGGGCACGGTGGCGCCGGTGGCCAAGCTCGGCCGGGCGAGGGCGAACCCGAGGCGTTCTGCTCAGGCGGCGACGAGGGTGCGGGTCTGGCGGATCACCTTCGGGCCGTCGCCGTCGTCGACGATGTAGCGGAAGGTCAGGGTGCGTTCGTGGAGCGCGGCGTGGATCGCCTTGGTCTCCACGGCGTCCAGGCGGTTGACGGCGGGAATGGACTTGCGGCACAGGTCGCACCGCACGCGGACTCGCGGGCCGCCCTGCTCGCAGCATCGGGCCTGTCCGTGCGGGGACCCGGACAGCGGGCATTCGGTGCCGTCGGCGTGCACGCCGACGATCCACACGGACTGCCGGGCGTTCCTGTTGGTCTTGCTGGTCTTGCTGGTCATCGTGCTCCTGGGGCGAGGTCAGCGGGACGGCGCGAGGCTGCGCGCGTCACAAGGCATGGGGGCGCGGCCGGCAGGGGCCGCGCTGGGGGAGATGGGCGCCCAGATAGACCGCCGGAACTCAACCCCGTTGACAATTAGAAGTGTATAACCTTGATCGGCGCCGATCAAGCGGCAGCACGTACAGCGCAGTTGATCGACCCAGCAACTCGACCCCCATTGACCGCCACCAGGCATTCATATATACTTATATGTGTCATCAAGACGGCGGGAGGGCCTGACGATGAACCAGACCACCAACAAGGCAACCGAGACCATCGACGCCATCAAGGCCCGCATGGCCGAGATCCGCGACGAGAGCTCCCGGGCGCGCGCCAAGGGCGACACCCGCGCGGAGTTCGCCCTGGACGGCGAGCTGGCCAACCTCGGCCAGCGCCTGCGGAACCTGCGCCCCACTCCCGACTACGGTGACGACCGTTGCTGCGCGACCTGCCCCTGATCCCGGCCGGGTGCCGGGCATCATGGCCCGGCACCCTCACCGCCGATCCGACGGGCACCCAAGAACTGCACCTCTGACGCCGCGTCCCGCCGCAGGGCCGACGGAACGGCCAGCGCCCCTTCCAACTCGGAGCCGACCAGACGGCCCTGCGTGGACCGGTGGACCGGCCCGATCGAGCCGCCACCCCCTCCTGCACCCCGCCATACACCCCAACCGCTGCGGCTGATGCCGCCCGTTCCCCGGAGCTGCATGGACTACGCCTCAGCCACCCGCGGCCGCCTGGCCATCGAGCAGTACATCGCCGAAGGGCACCCTGCTGCGGAGGACCACGAGACCAGCTTCGCCGACCTCATCGCCGACCTGATCATCTGGGCAGCCCTGGAAAACATCGACTGGGAGTACGGGCTCGAGCGCGCCGAGCGCTACGCCACCGAGGACGACGGCACCTTCTGCCCGGTGTGCTCGGGCCCGGTCCCCGCCGTCGCCCAGCACTGCCCGGCCTGCACCGCCGCCCCCTCGTCCCCGGAGGCCAGTTGCCCCAGCGCCCCCTCGGCCGAAACCAGATGATCGCCCTGAACAACCTCGCCAGCCGCAACTGCGGAACCTGGGAACGCGGCTGCGACTGGCAGATCGGATCTCCCTGCGAGACCGAGCGGATCCTCGACACCCTCGTCGAGCGGCACATGGCCACCAGGACCAGCGCCAGCAGGCGGTACACGATCACCGAAGGGGGGCTGAACCACCTCGGCTGGTACAGCTGCCGCACCTGCCACCGCCTGACCACGCTCCCGCATCGCGGGCATTTCCTGGGTCTGGACCGGGACGTGCGCTGCTCGGACTGCTACGGGAAGACAACCGTCGGCCTGTGTGAACACTGCGCGGGTGCATGTCAGGGTCTCCGCCCAGGTCCGCGTGTCAGGGCCGGTCACCTCAAGGTCAGCCGCTCCTGCCAGGACCTGTTGTTCAGGGACGTTGCTGCGGAGCGCACCTTGGCCCTCTCCCCCGTTCCCCGTGCTGGTAGGCCGTGACGAACGGGCAGACGTCCCAGCCCGCTCGGCCCCGCACGGCGAGCCCTGAACCTCGACGGCCCGTCGAGCTCGCCGCTCGGCGACGTCATCCACTCGGGCCGCGCACCCGGGCGTCATCGATCGCCCGGGCCGCGCCCCACTCCCTTCGTCGTCCCACCTTGAGGAGCTCCGTGTACCGCTACGCCCAGTTGCCCCCGGACTTCCTGCAAACGCCTGTCGCCCTGTGGCCAGTGGCCGCCGAACTCGACCAGCTGGCACGAGAGGCCGAAGGCGGACAGGGCCAGGCCCTCTCCACCCCCGAGGGCCGCAAGCTCCTGGCCGGTCAGCACCGCGAACTCGCACGCCAGGTGCGGGTGTGCGCGATCGCCGGCGTCCTCGCGATCGACGAAGTGCCGTCGATGTCGGAGGGCTGGGTGCTCGCTCCACACCCGTTGAAGATCAGGCAGCACGGCGTGGACGACGGCGTCGAGGCGTGCGTCGCCGCAGTGCACTTCCCGGCCGACCGCGACCTGGACGCCAGCGTCGAGGAGTTCTACCGGGCGCTGGATGCCGTGGTGCGTAGCTGCCCTCGGGGTTCCTCGCCCCGGCCGCGTCCCGCCGGGTTCGCCGGCTCGTCCTGTGTCCCCTGCACCCGCTGGGCCGATCGGCACCTGGCCGCCATGTCCGTAGCCCGCTGATCGCCGTCCTGCCCCTGCTGGAAGGAGTTCCGTGAGCCTGTCCGCCCCTGAGGACCGCACCGTCGACACAGTTCTGGCCTCCCGTCAGGTCCGGTGGTCGCTCTCGGTGTTCCAGCAGGTCGGCGACCGCGAAGTCCATCTGCACACGACGCACCGCATGGACCGCCCGGACCTGGTCCGGGAGGCGTTCGCCCTGGAGAGCCAGCGCACCGGGACCTGCCGGGTCGTGATCACGGAGTACGTGACCGAGACCCTGCGCTGGCCCATTTCACACGCGGAGCTGCCTATCGGCTCCAGCCCCGCGGCGTGGGCCGTCCGCGCCGAGAGCGGGGAGTACTTCCAGGTCCCTTCCTACGGCGCCATTCGGCTGGAGTCGAGCCATGAAGTACGCGCTCTGCTCTCCGAGATGGACGAGCGGTTTGGCCAGGGGCAGCCCGGCATACCGGACCCGGCCACGGCGCTCATCCTGCGCTGCGCGAGCACGACGCGGAGCCGGGAAGCCGCCCTCGGCGACCTGCCCGCCGGATGAAGGTTGCCGACCCGAACGCCCAGCCATATACTTATATGTGTCGACGGTTGGGATCGGCGCCTCCTTCCGCATCCTGCGCCCCGCCGTCATCCCACCGGCCCGGCACTCCTTCCTCGCGCGCCCGTAAGGAGCACAGCCATGCCCCATACACCGCAGCGGCGCTCCCCCGGCGCCTCCGCCACCCCGTCCTACGGGCCGGTTGAACCGGAACAGGGCACATGCGCCCCGGGGAAGGCGCTCGGCCGGCACCAGCTCTTCCGGCCCGGGCCTAGCGCGGACCTGAGCTGGGGACAGCGGGCCGCGCTGCGCACCGCCCTGGTCCACCCGGCCGGGCACGTCCCGGCCGCGGCCGTCGAAGAGGACCTGCAAATCCTCGAGCACCTCGGACTGATCGAGCCGATCGCCCCGGACGGGACGTACGACCCCGGCCTCGCACTGGCTGCGCGGTGGGTGCTGAGCGCCGCCGGCAGGATCCGGGCGGCGGCGACTCCGCGTCCGCGGCTGATCGTCGTGCCCTGTTCGATGCGCAAGAGCGGCCAAGCCGTGGCGCCGGCGGGCGAGATGTACACAGGCAGCTATCACCTCGCCGCCCGCAAGGCCGCCTTCGCCCTGTGCGGCGAGGAGAGCCGTCCGCTGATCCTCTCGGCGAAGTACGGGTTGCTGCGGCTGGAGGACCGGATCCTCGACTACGACCTGAAGGCTGGACAGGCCGGCACGGTCACTGCCGCGGGCCTGCGTCGGCAGGCGCATCACCTGGCGGTCAGCGGCTGCCGGACCACCGTCCTGGCCGGCAAGCAGTACGCCGAGATCGCCCGCCATGTCTGGCCCGACCTTCACCACCCCCTCGCCGGTGCCCGCGGCATCGGCGACCACCTCTCCTACTTCGCCGTCCGGTACGGCGCGGGCCCGAGGACGGCCGGCAGCGGTCCCGGACTTTGTCCACAGGCCCGGCCGACCACCCTCGACACAGGCACCGCAGCGGCGGACCAACCCTCTGGAGGAACCGTGACGTACGCCCCCGACACCGTAGCCGTGCGGCGCCTGGCCACCCAGATCCTCCTCGACCACACCCGCGACATCGACTTCATGTCCATCGGCGAAGCCATCTCGGGCACGCCCGACACCGCCGGTCTCGACGACGAGGGCTTCGAGGCCCTGCAGCGCGCCGTCGACGACGCCCTCCACCAGGCCACCGTGCAGGTCAGCTGGCCCGCCGAAGCAGCCTGAGCCAGGCGCCGACCTTCGACTCCTTCCCTCACCGGGCCCTTGCACGGGCCCGCCGACAGCAAGCGAGACACATGCTCACGAAGATCTTCTCCCGCGCCCAGACCCAGACCGTTGCCCTGCCGGCCCCGGCCGGCCTCGCGCCGGCGGCCGCGGCCCCGGCCATGCGTTCCTCCGTGGCGGACCTGACCAAGAAGGCCGCCATCAGCCTGACCAAGCACGGGCTCGAAGACCAGCAGGCCGCCGTCTACCTGGTCCTGGACCGGTCCGGCTCCATGCGCCAGTTCTACGAGGACGGCACCGTCCAGTACCTCGCCGAGCAGGTCCTGGGCCTGTCCCGGAACCTGGACGACGACGGCACGGTGCCGGTGGTGTTCTTCTCCACCGACATCGACGGCACCACCGAGGTCAGCGTGAGCGACTACGCCGGCCGCATCCAGGCGAAGCACAAGGCGCTCGGCCACATGGGCCGGACGTACTACGACCGGGCGATGGACTACGTGATCAAGCTCCACCACGCCTCAGACGCCGCCGCCAAGGGCATCCCGGCCCTGGTGGTCTTCCAGTCCGACGGCAACCCCGACAACCGCACCCTCACCGAGAACATCCTGCGCACCGCCTCGGAAGAGGAGGACATCTTCTGGGCGTTCGTCGGATACGGCACCAACGTCAGCTTCCTGACCAAGCTCGACAGACTCGAGGGCCGGCGGGTCGACAACGCGAGCCACTTCCACGCCCTGGACCCGCGCACCGTGGCCGACGAGGCCCTGTACGACGGCATCACGGGCCAGTTCAAGAGCTGGCTCCAGGCAACCCGCGGCGCCAGCACGCAGCAGCACTGACCTGTACTCGGGCCGGCCGCTCGGCGGCCGGCCCCCGGCTTCGAGGACACGTCCATGACGAGCGGCCGCCCCGACCCCGCACCGACCTACGCCCAGCAGCAGCTGCGCGCCGGCACGACCGCCGCGGGCCTGCGCCACCTTCTGCAGTACATCCAGAGCGAACCGGCCGTCGGCCAGGCACTAGCCCTGATCGATACCAGCGAACTAGGGGGCCCGCTTGATGAAGCGGGCCTTCAGCTGTTGCTCCACGAAGCCGAGGCCGAGCACGACCGCTGCGCAGCACTCGCCGAACGCGACGCACGGCGCCAGGAAGCCGGCCACCTACACGGGGCGGCCTGTACGTGCGGGCACTCCGACACACTCCACACGCGCCACATGACCGAGGACGACCGGCTACCGTGCAACCACCCGGACTGCCTCTGCCACGACCTCGCCTTCGTGCTCCGCTGAACGGGACGACCTCTATGCACCATCTCGCCGACACCCTCCTGCTGGGACCCGCCGAGCAACCCTGGGCGGTGTGGCTCTCCGGCTCCGGAGAGGTCCTCGAACGACCCAGCCGTGACGCTGCCCTGGTCACCGCGGCCGCGCGCAACAACGCCTACGCCCGCACCCAGGCCGGCGGCCCTTCGCCGACCGCGCAGTACGCGGTGGTCCTCCACCACGGGCAGGAGTGGCGTGAGGAGGAGACACGGGTCTCGGCCCGGGTCTCGCCCGATACCCGCAAGGTCCACGTCCGGCTGGCCGAGCTGCTCCGCGAGCAGATCCGTGCCAACTACCTCCGGCCCGGCCAGATGCTCCCCACCCAGCGCAAGCTCGCCGCGGACTACACCGTCGGGCTCAAGACCGTCGAACTCGCCCAGGCCGAACTGATCCGTGACGGGCTCATCGTCAAGACCGGGCGCGGCTTCGCCGTCGCATCCCTCCCGCCGGTGGAGGAGCAGCAGCTCCCGGGCCTGGACCTCCCTGCGACCACAGCTGCCCCCGGGCTGGCCGCCTGCGCGACGTCACATGCCGGCACGGCCGCCTACCGGCGCCTGGCGCAGCGGCTGGCCGAGCTGCTCGAGGAGAGCGCTTACCCGCCCGGAACCCGCTTTCCCTCCGCCCGCGCGCTGGCCAAGCAGCACGGGTACACCCTCGCCAGTGCCCAGCAGGCTGTCCGCAGCCTCAAGGACCGCGGACTGCTCGTCGAAGGCCCTGGCGGCGAAACCATGGTCCCTCACGCCCTGGCCGCCGCCGGGCGCACCGACGCGTCCCTTGAGGGGGACACCACTGCCGTAACCTCAACCCCGAGCTCGAAGAAGACAGGAACTAATCCGTGACCTCCAGCAACCTCATGTCCCTGAGCGATTGGGCGGCCGAAATCGGCGTGCCGCGCCAGACCGTCCAGCGATGGCACCGCGCACCAGCAGGGGAGGACCTCAAGAAGGCGTACACCCCGCTCTCCCCGCTCAAGGCCGTGGCCAAGGCCATGAACGTCGACGTGCCGGAGGCGGAGGAGAGGACGCCGCGTTATCCGAGGAGCGTCTACGTCGCCTACTGCCAGGCAGTCGGCATCATGGACGAGTACGGCAACCTGGTCCCCGAGATCAAGGAGCGCTTCGAAGAGCGCAAGCGCGGACCCTGGGTGCCGGCCAAGCCGACCCTCGACCCCGGTCCAGGCCGGCGCCGGCGCTACTACAAGAACCACGTGGCCGAGAGCACGGGCCTCGCGGAGAACACGATCAAGACGTACATGAACGCGAGCCCCGGCCAGTTCTCCTTCCCGCTGCCGGACGGCCACGACGAGATGTCCCGCCCGTACTACTTCGCGGAGACATTTGCGCCCTACCGCACCCTGGCCCAACGCCAGGCGCGCATGCAGCCGGCCGAGGGCGCGAACGAGTCCGCCGAGGCCGAGGCGCCCGCCGACAACGGCTGACGACACAGGCCCGGCTCGAGCCGCTGCCGGCGGCTCACCAGCGGGTGTCTCCTCCGCGACCACTTCCAGGGCCCGCGGCGAACGCATTTGCGTTCGCCGCGGGCCCTTGTCGTGCGCCCGCCCTCAACGCGCCAGCTATCCGGCGGTGCCGGACTTTCTGACATCCGGCGCCGTCCGAGCTCCTCATCACGACACCCCACCAGACCCCATCTGACCTGGTAAAATACGCCCAAATGATGTATACTTATAATTGTCAAAAGGGGTGAGGTTCCACTCCCCCCGCACCGCGACGATCCGTCGCTGCAGCCGTACCCCACGGCTGCCCGGCGCCGCCTACCCGGCCACGCCAGCCCTTCACCCAAGGCTGCCGAGCGCGCCGCTGCCCTGTCCCCGTCAGGAAGGACACCCGCTTGACCGAAACCATCGTCCTCACCAGCGAACTGCACCCCCTCATCGCCGAGTTCCACACTATGGCCCGCCGCCACGAGGACCGCCTCGCCCCCTTCTTCAGCCCCGACGGCGACGTCTCCTACGAGCACCTGCGCGACTACGACGAAGCCCGCTTCGACCAGAGCGTCGAAGCCGCCGAGATGCTCTCCACCGTCATGGCCAGCCTGGTCAACCTCTGCGGCCCGGCGGCCGCATCCACCCGCGCACCGCGCACCGTCGTCCACGAGATCCTCGCCGAACACCGCACGCTCACCGCCCGCCACCACAACGGGCTGAAGGAGTTCTGCGACATCGAAGGCATCACCGAGGGCTACCTCGACGAATACGAGGAGCGGGAGAAGGAACAGGCGCTGGAGGCCGACGAGCACCTGCAGGACTTCATGAAGCGCCTGACCGAGGCATTCGGACTTCCCACGGACCGCACCGTCACCGTGCTCGGCGCCAACAGCACGACGTACGAGGTGACGCCCAGCCGTCTCGATGACGCCGCCCGCGCGCTGTTCAACAACGGTCAGTGCCACGCCTTCGCCACCGCCCTCGCCGGGGCCACCGGCTGGCCGACGGCAGCGGTCATCCACCCCGAGTGCGACGACACCTACGACAACTGCGGCATGGGTAACCAGGTCGCGGACGATGTGTGCATCTGCCAGATCGGCCACGTCGTTGCCGTACGTCCCGACGGCGCCCTGATCGACATCGACGGCGTCAACGACCCCACGGACATCGACGACAGCCCCGAGCACGACCTCGTTCCCATGACCGACGCGCTGTGGAAGTTGATCGACAACGCCCCCACCTGGCGCGACCGGGACGTGGCCGTCGCCCGGACCTTCGTTCAGCCGCTCCTGGACAGCCTCGCCGCCGACGCAGCGGAGGTGTCCGTCTGATGCGCACTTTCCGTCTCGGGCCCGTACGCGACCGCGCCGTCCGCGCACTGCTCGCTCTCGGCGACCACGCGGCCCGCCTCCTGATCGATGCCGCCGACGCCGTGGCCTCCCGCTCCCGCGTCCCCAACCCGATGGCGGCCACGCGCGTCGTCCTGGAGGAGCTGGCCCATCCGGACCTGTCCGGCGGCGACTTCCTCGACACCGTTCAGTGGCAGCTGGAGAAGCTGGGCTTCACCTGGCCCCCCGGCCAGTGCGAGACGTGCAACGCGCCGCTGACCCAGGACGAGGCCGAGTTCACCGCGCTGTGCGCCTCCTGCGACACCTGGGTCTGTGCTTGTGCCTTCACCAACTCCGGTGACAGCGACCAGTGCGGCGGCTGCCACCTGACCCAGGCCGGGCAGGGCGAGCCGATGCCGCCGTGCATCTGCGGCTGCGACACCTCCACCGGGTCCTACGGCGACTACGACACCGAGTCCTCCGTCTCCCGCCAGCACCGCATCGACACCGGACGCTACCTGCGCCCCGGCGAAGTCCTCGAAACCGGCTGACAGCCGCTCTCTCCCCCTTCACCTCGCACCGGGGCCGTCAGGCCCCGGCGCCGCGCCGCCCTGCCTCCGGACCCGAGGAGAACCCCCTGCTTGACCTCGACCTCTCCGAACTGCTGAACGCGGCCACCGACGAGGAGGACGTGATCATCCGCGACGTCGCCTACCGGGCCAAGGTGCTGTGGAAGTGCCGCAACACCGACTGCCACCTCGCCATGCCGCGCAACCAGCAGCGCTGCACCGACTGCGGCTATGACCGCGACGGCCGCCCTATCGGCGACCGCGTGCCCGGTACGTACGGGCCGATCCCCGACGCGCTCCTCACCACGCTGCGCACGGCGCTGGCCGAGTGGTTCACCGAGAACGGCCGGCCCCGGCCCGACGCCGTGACCTTCACCTACACCAACCAGAACGAGGCCCACGAGTGGAGCGACTGGGGCGTCCTCCACTTCGGCGGCCGCACCGAGCCGTACTGCGACTTCGACGGCAGCGACGTCGCCGAGGCCCTCACCGAGCTCAGCGAGTGGGAGACCCCCCACTGGTGCGACGAGCTGACCATCGCCCTCCCCCGCTGACCGCCGCCACGCCTGGCCGCCCGTCCCCCGTTCCCTCCTCGAAGGAGCCGCCCACTTGACCCACACCGTCACCGCCGAGCAGTCCGTGTACCCGCCGAACATGCTCGGGGACCTGCGCACCGCCCTCATCCAGCACTTCACGCCCAGCGGGGCCGTCCCCGACGCGGTGGACTTCCGCATCACCGAAGAGCACGAGCACATCGAAGGTCTCGCCTGGGCCGCCGACGGCGCCCTGCTGCGCACCGGGGACCGGACCGAGCTGGCCGACGACCTCACCGGGGCCGTGGGCGACGAACTGGATGATCTGACCGACTTCATCGCGCCGAAGTTTGGTGACACCCTCGTCGTGGCGCTCAGCCCGGGCTGCGCCCCGCCTTCGTCCGCCGAGGACGAAAAGGAGAACGCCCAGGAGGCGCCCGGCCCGGTGTTCGATCCGCACAGCCCGCGCCCGTTCCTGCTCGGACTCGACGACAAGTTGCTGCTCGGCATCCAGTTCGTCGTGCGGGCTATCTGTCACGAACGGGCCTGGAAGCGCCTGTCGGAATTCGCTGTCGCGGCGCTGCCCGCGCTGCGGGAGGAGGAGCCGTTCGACAGCGCGTCCCCCGTCTCGCGCGTCGTGTTCAAGGCCAGCTGGGACCATGAGAACGGCGATTACTGGAGTTCCTTCGCCGACGTCCACCACGTGGACGGGACGGTGACCGAGGGCGTCGATCTCGACGACACCTCGGGTCAGGTCGAGATGGCGCTGGCCGACCTCCTGCCGCCGGACGACGGCGACCTCCTCATCATCGACGTCCCCGGCGTGACGGCCGCCGTCACCCGGTGCGCCGTGTGCCACGAAGCCGACTGCCGTCACCCGGACTCGCACGCATTCACCACCTGCGCGGTGTGCCCGCGCCCCTTCACGGCGACGCACTCGGTCCACCCCCGCCCCGGGTCCCCTGGATTCTCGGTCGCCCCGCTGTAGGCAGGCAGTGGCTCGGGCCGCCGGGTAGCCGGCGGCCCGAGCCGATCAGGCGGCGGAAGCGGACGTGGCTGCCGTGCTGTCGCGCAGGGCCCGGGCGAGCGGGAGGCAGGCTGCCACGGGCGGCCGGACCGGGCATCGAGGCGCCGGTCAGCGCCGGACGGATCGGCGGGGCGCTGGTTCGGTGTCCTGTTCCTCGTCGATGAGGTGCTGGATGTCGGGTGCGTACCGGGGCTCGAGGAAGATGTCCTCCCGTGCCGTCGGCGGCTGCGGGGACTGGGGCGCGCGGCGCTGCCGCGGCGGGGCCAGGCGGCGCCGGGGGTCGATCTGGCGCGGGGGCAGGGCCATCGGTGGTCCTTCGTTACGTCGACAGGGCGACGCCGCGGGAGGCGTCGGTGGGCAGCTGCTGGGCGGGGCAGGTGGAGAGCACCCGGGTCATGGCGTCGCGTTCGTCGGGCGTGACCCACAGGTTGTACTTGGCCTTCACCGCGATCTGCCGGGCCACGTACGCACACCGGAAGCCCGTGTTAGCCGGGAGCCAGGCGGCGGCGTCGCTGTCCGACTTCTGCTGGTTGGCTGCGCCCGAGACCGCCAGGAGGTTCAAGGGGTCGTTGGCTAGAGCTTCACGTTGTGTCTGAGGCAGTTGGGCGGCGCCCGAGGTCCAGCTGGCCGAGAGGGCGACGACGTGGTCGATCTGGACCTCGGCGGAGCGTGGTCCGCGTTCGAAGCGGATCGTCGTCGCGGTGTAGGGATCGGTCAGGGTTCCCGTGGCGACGACGCACTTCGAGGAGTCCTTGAAGGTGGCCGTGGTCAGGTCGCGTCGAAGGACGTCGTTGCGGGTGTCACACGAATTCTTCGCCCCTGGGGCCGTGCTGTCGTCCGACCAGGCGGTCCCGAACTTGGCCGTCCGGTCGTATCCGTTCTTCTGGGCCTTGACCGGGAGGGCGGCCAGCGCGCTGCCGGCGTCGGTGGTCGCGGCGGCTGGGGCGTTGTCGGCCGGGGAGGCGCTGGAATCGGGTCCAGTGGAGCAGCTGGTGAGCGCCGCCGCCAGGAGCAACACGGCTGCGGCGGAGCGAGGGCTGGAGTTCAACAGAGCGGTGTCTCTCTTCTCGGTGCGAGCGGCGCGCACGGGCGCCCCGGTGGCGGCATCTACGCGGCGCAGGGTGCCGTGGGAGTACGCAGCGCCTCGGCGAACGCTCCGACGAGGGCCGTGGTCTGGGCGGATCCCTTCGGGTGAGCAGGGGGCGGATGAGGGGTGTTCCCACCACGACGCCGTCGGCGTAGGGGGCGACCTGGCGTGCGTGCGCGGGGGTGGAGATGCCGATCCCGGCGACGACGGGCTGCTGGGTGACGGCGCGCAGCCGTTCGGTGAACCGGTCGAACGCCCTTACGTCAAGGGTCCCCTCGTACCCGGTGGCCGCGTGGACGGCGGGCGCGTAGATCCAGCCCGAGGCTGCGCCCACGATGCGGTTCAGCTGTGCGTCGTCGGCGGTGCGCGGTGCGAACTGCGGGACGTGGATGCCCGCCCAGCCGGCCGCCTCCAGCCAGGGCGGCTTCGCCTTGTTCACGGGCAGGTCGGGGACCATCGCGCCAGCGGCTCCTGCCTCGGCCAGTTCGTAGGCGAAGCGCTCGATGCCGTGGTCGACAACGGCCTGCCAGTAGCTCATGACCACCACCGGGGCGCCCGCTTCAGCGGCTTGGCGGATGGTGGCGAGCACATCGATCATGTGGGTGCCCTGGGCGAGGGACTGCCGGTAGGCGGCCGTGATCGAGGGACCGTCCAGGGAAGGGGCGGCGACCGGGACCCCGATCTCGAGGATGTCCGCGCCGTACTGGACCAGGGCGTGCAGGAGGTCGACGCATGAGGAGCGGTCGGGAAAGCCGGCCGGTAGGAACGCTCCGAGGGCCGGGGTGTTGCCTTCCAGTCGCCGGGTGAGTTGGGTGGCGGCGTAAGTGGGCTGGGGCACGGTGCCCCCCTTTCACCGAGCGAAGGCTCAACAGCGGCCTGGGTGCCGTTGGGCGGCCTGCGCTGGAGCAGTACTGAGCGGGCGCGGGTACAGCCCGCACCGTCGTGGCATGGAGGCGTGATCGGCCCAGCCGGTGCCGCACCGGGCCGATGGCTCGGTGCGGCGCGCTGGACGGGCTGGCCGCGATCTGAATCGCGCCGATGACGGGGCGAGTCAGTCGAGGCACATGTAGACGTCCCGGTAGACGTAGGTCTGGCTGGCCCAGCCGGGGACACTGGTCGTGGTGTCCGTGAGGTTCACCCAGTTTCCGGAGGTGGAGTGCACCTTGAACTTGTGGGATTTGTAGAGGACACCCACGGCCTTGGAGCTGGTGGTCGGCTTGCTCCGCAGGTTGACCGCGTTGGCATGGATTTCCCACGGCCCGGGGCGGTCTCACGGACGGATGGAGGCGGCCGAAGTCGTCGCCGGAGCGGCGCTGGCAGCGGGCGCTGTCAGGACCGGGACGGCGAGGGCAACGGCTACCACCGCGGGGACCGCTGCGCGTCGTAGACGCATCGACATGCCTCCTGAGGGTTTCGCGTGGTGGTCGGCACCTCCCCGGGCCGGCGCCAGCTGGCCCCAGCCCGGGGTGATGCAGTGCGAGATCAGGCCGCGTCAGGGCGGGACTTGCGCGCCGTGCGGTGCTTGCCGTAGCCCGCGATGCCCAGGGCGCCCAGGCCCGCTGCGACGAGCCCGCCGGCCGCGAAGCCCATGACGGTGTTGCCGTCGGCGCCGGTGTGCGCCAGGCTTCCCGAGGCCACCGGGGTGACGCTCACGGCCCCCTTTTCGCTGGCCTGGTTCGACGATCCGGATCCGTTGGACGAGCCCTTGTCCGAGGAGTTGCCGCCCGAACCGCTACCCGTGTCCTTGCCCGGGTTGGGGGTCGGCGTCGGGCTGGGATCCGCACCCGGGTCCTCCGGCTTCTCCGGATCGGGCTTGCCCGGATCGGGCTTCCCCGGGTCCGGCTTCCCCGGGTCCGGCTTCCCCGGGTCCGGCTTCCCCGGGTCCGGCTTCCCCGGGTCCGGCTTGCCCGGGTCCGGCTTGCCCGGGTCGGGCTTGCCCGGGTCCGGCTTCTCCGGGTCCGGCTTCCCCGGATCGGGCTTGCCCGGGTCCGGCTTGCCCGGGTCCGGCTTCTCCGGGTCCGGCTTGCCCGGGTCCGGCTTCTCCGGGTCCGGCTTGCCCGGGTCCGGCTTGCCCGGGTCCGGCTTGCCGGGATCGGTGCCCGGATCCGTACCGGGGTCCGTCCCCGGATCGGTGCCCGGGTCGGGCTTCTGCGGGTCCGGTGGGTTGGGACCGGGCTCGGTGACCGGGGGCTTGTCGCCGTCCTTCGCCGGGTCCGTGACCGTGCCCTTGGACGGGATGTCCGGCGCGGACACGGTCGGCTTGGGATTCGGCTCGGTGCCAGCAGCGAAGGCGCTCGGGGACGCGATCGCGCCCGTCGCTGCGACGACGACCGCCGTCGCAGCAACACGGCGCAGAACGCTGAGTCTGGTCTTGCGCATGAAAGGGTTCAGCCTCCAAAAGGGAATGCAGGTCACACCTGCGGAACTTGGGCGGACGGCCCAGGTGCGCGGTGCTCGTTCATCCTCTGAGCGCGGGCCTGTGGATAAAGTCCGCCGACTCACGGCGCCCCTCCAGCGCCTCGTTGCGACAAGACGTTCTTGCTGGCACATGGGCAGGCTTGTTGGCATCAAGGTCACGGACATCCGGCCAAGGCCCAGGTCAAGCGCCTGAGGCCCCTACGGGCGGACCGGGATATGTACGTAAGTGCCAACAAGACTGCTTATTCGGAGCTCCGGCTCGGCGATCCAGTTGGCATTGCCGCTGGTCAGGATCGTGCAGCGGTGCCAACTACACGGCCTGGTCACACTCGCCGACTGCCTGCTCGGCCTCGTCGCTCGGCGGCGATCCCACAGCACAAATCCGCCGGGGATCAGGGGTGCCAGCACCGCCCATCGGGCTCCTGCGGCTGCGGGCGCCCTGGCGGTCGGCTCCTTCCGCACGGGAACATCGGCACTCAGAGGCCCAGATCCCCTTTACAGAACAGGAGTTGAGACCGCGAGGGCACACAACACGTCCAGTACGTACATGTACGCGCGGTTCGCCGACGGCTGGCGGCTGAGTGTGATCGCTCATCCGCGTCTGGAAGGACACGTGGTCCTCGGCGGGCATGTCGAGCGGGGTGAGAATGTCGCCGAGGCGGCGTTGCGCGAGGTCGCCGCGGGGTCGGGACGGTCCGGTCATCTGGTGTCCCGCCTTCCGCAGGCGATCCTGCCGCCGGACTACCCGCATCCGGAGATCCCTGCTTCTGGTGACGGGCCAGCTCCGTGGTGGGCCGTGTCACTCCCGGCTTCGTCCGATGGCCGGTGCGCGGAACCATGTGCACTCCAACCACCTGTATGTCGGGTTTGCCCTGCGGCCGTTCCAGGTCCGCACTCCACCCGAACCCCCTTCCGGTGGGTCACCCGGGACGACCTCACGGGCCTGGACCTGCCAAGGGACACGCAGGTGTTGGCCGCCTACCTCTTCTCCCTCGTACCGGAGCTCGCGACGGCCTTCCAGCCTGCCCGGGCGGGTGAGCCCGGACTTCGCCTCGCGTTGCTGGAACGGATGGAGCGGGACCAGGCCGTGCGGACGGTTGCTGCGGACGTGCGGGTTACACCCGAGCACCGTGCGCAGTGGCGGGCTATCGACGCGGCCAACACCGCGTGGGTGAAGGATCTCCTGGCAGACGGCCGTGGCTTCCCCGGTCGGTCTTTGACCGGCGCGGACGGCGTCCAGGCTCTGTGGTTGCTGGTCCAGCACGCCGACCATGACCGAGAGCTTCAGGCGCGGTGTGCTGACCTGCTGGGACGGGCGGTCACGGCTGGCGAAGCCGACCCTCAGCACCTGGCCCTGCTGGAGGACCAGCTCGCGTGCGCCGCGGGCCAGCCGCAGTGGTTCGGCTCCCAGTTCCACCGCCAGCCTGGCGGCGCCCTCGAGTCGGCCCCGTTGCAGGAGCTGGCCCGGGTCGACGAGTTCCGCTCCTGGGTGGGACTGGACTCCCTGGAGGACTACGCCGAGCGGCTCGCCCGGCTGCCGTAACGCGGGTTGTCCCCGCCACACGCTCCTGCATGACGGGCCCTGCGCAGTCGGACCGCGCCCGCCGGGTGTGGTCATCGCTCGCTGGGCACGGGGCCGTACCGCGACGTCGTTTGCCCGTGGATGGCCGGTGCGCCGGGGCGGAGGCGCGATCGTGCGGCGGCCAGGACCACGACTGCGGCTGCCGATGCGATGGCGGGCAGTGCAGCCCCGGCAAGGGGCTGGCCGGCGAGAAGTCCCGCGGTCGCGGTACCGGCGGAGGTCCCTACGCCGTAGCTGAGGATGAGCCAGGCGTAGGTGCCCGGGCGGGCGCCGGCCGGGACGAGGGTGTCCGCGGTCAGGTAGGACGAGGCGATGACAACGGGGAGGAACAGGCCGGGCAGCACGGCCAGGGCGCTCGCCGCGTATGGCCCGGGCAGCGTCAGGATCGGCAGCCATGCGGTGGTGAAGGCGGCGGCTCCGGCGAGGAGTTGGGCTGTAGTTGAGCCGGGCCAGGTGCGGCGCCCGTAGGCGAGCCCGCCGAGGAAGGAGCCGGCGAAGAAGGCGCCGGGGATCAAGCCGGTGAGCAGATCCATGTGGTGGGTGTCGGCCATCGTGACGGCCCACACGTTCATGGCGCCCACGCCGAAGCCGATGCCGGCCAAGCCGAGGAAGAGCAGGCGCAGGCCCCCGTTGCGCAGAGGGCTGCGGGTGCCGGAGGTCCCGTTCGGCGGCTCTGCCCGCCAGGTGCGGGAGGGGGCAGCGGTCAGGACGACCGCCGAGCCGGCGAGTCCCAGGGCTGCGGTGGCTATGAGGGCGGTGGGCGGTCCGTACGCGCTGGCGAGGCATGCGGCGATCAGCGGGCCGGTGACGAAGAGGCTGCCCTGGGCGCCGGTGTCGAGGGCGAGGGCTGCTCGCCGCTGGTCGGGGGTGCGCAAGATGGCTGGCCATAGGGCGCGCAGGCCGGCTTCGAGCGGCGGGGTGCACAGTCCGGCCACGGCGACGAGGGCCGTCACGAGGGCGGGGTGCGCGCCGGAGCCGGTGGCGGCTAGGGCGAGCAGGCAGGCGGCGTTGATGCAGGCGGCGGGGCTGGAGATGCGGGTTTGGCCGTAGCGGGCCAGAAGGCTGGCCTTGACCGGCTGGGAGAGCGCCGAGTTCAGGACGTACAGCGCGCTCAGGGCTCCGGCGAAGGCCAGAGACCCGTGCGCTGCGGTGGTGACGAGGAGCACGATGGCGATCGGGGCCATGGCGTTGGGGAGTCGGCCCACGAGGGTGCCGATCAGAAGGCGGGCGACGTGTCGGGTGCCCAGGACGTCGCTGTAGGTCGTGGGGGTGCGGTCGGTCACGGTCACCTCGTGCTCGGTCTTTCGGTGAGGGGCTGTACGTCGGGACGGGCGGGACTGCGATCAGCGGGCACGCACGCACTCCCGGTCGGTGTCCTCGGCGGTGGTGGCCAGGGCGGGGGTGTGGGCGTGCTGGGCGAGGCGGCGGCGGGTGGCGGCAAGGACGAGGGCCGCGAACGCGGCGCCGGTTACTGCGACGGCGGCCGGGCCCAGCGGGCCGTCATCTCCGGCGGCTCCGGCCAGCGCGGTTCCGGCGGCCTGTCCGAGGCCGAGACAGGCGATCAGCCATGCGGAGGCTTCACCGAGGGTGCCTCGGGGGGCGAGGTGGTCGAGGCTGGCGAAGCAGGCGACGAGCAGCGGGGCCAGGAACACCCCGGGCAGCAGCGCGCTGGTCACGGCGCCGATCGGGCCGGAAACGGTGAGGGTGGGCAGCAGTCCGATGAACAGGCCCGTGGCGGCACCGAGAAGCTGGCCGGCAGGGGAGCCGGGCCAGGCGCGGCGGCCGTAGAGGAGGCCGCCGGTGAGGCTGCCGACGGCGAGCGCGGCGGGGATGAGGGTGGACAGCGCGGGGGTGTGGTGTCGTTCGGCCAGGGCCAGGGCCGTGACGTTGAGGGCACCGAGGGCGACGCCGGCGCCCAGGAGCGCGGCGGCCAGGATGCGCGGCCCGGGGGCGCGCAGCGGCCCGAGCCAGTCGGGGCGCGTGGTGGGTGCGGGCTGGTGCTCCCGGGAGGGGCGGGCGGTGGCGAACAACAGGGTTCCGAACAGGCCGAGGAACGTCGTGGCGCCCAGGACGAGTCCGGATCCGCCGGCGGCGTCGAGGGCGAGAACCAGCAGCGGTCCAGCGATGAAGACCACCTCTTGCGCGCAGGCGTCGAGGGCAAGGGCGGCGCGCTGCTGCCCGGGCCGAGGGACGACGGCTGGCCACAGCACGCGCAGGGCGGCTTCCAGCGGCGGGGTGAACAGGCCGGCCAGCGCGGTGATGGCGGCAACGGCAGCCGAGGAGGTCACCGGGTTCATGCCGGACAGCGCGGAGAAGGCGGCCGTGGAGACGGTGGCGGTGAGGGTGAGGGTCAGGACGTGGCCGCGGCGGTCGAGCATCCGGCCCCACAGGGGCTGGCCGATGGCCGCGGTCAGGCCGTACGCGGCGGCCAGGAGACCAGCTTGGTGCATCGTGCCGCCGGCCGCCCGGACGGCGAGCAGGATGGCCAGGGGGGCCATGGCGACCGGGAGGTGGCCGACGACGGCGCCGGTCAAGAGCCGGAGCACGTACGCCGTGCGCAGGACGTCGCCGTAGGTGGTGGTTCTGGTGTCCGGGGTGCGGGTGGCCGGGGCGGCGCTGGTGGTCATGGCCGGTCCTTGCTTCGGTACGTGCCGCTGCACGGCAACGGCGGTGAGGGGTGGGGGTGGGGGTGAAGAGCGACTGGTGCCCGGCCGCGGTGCGGGCGGCCGGGCAGACGCGCCGCGTTATCCGGCCTTGGGGAAGACCGGCGGGGTCCAGCCGATGTACTTGGCACCCCACTTGGTCTCGAACATCTCTGCGGGGACGATGTCGATGTAGCCCTTGCGTAAAATGTCGTTCGAGGCGACCTGGTTGTTGCCGAGGTAGACCGCGATGTGGCCGGCTCGGTGTCCGGTGTCCCAGTACAGGAGGGCACCCGGCGGCGGGTTGCGGTCGCCGTCGTGCTGCATGTTCTTGGGCACGACGCTGTAATGGTCGATGGCGTAGTCGACGCCGGAGAACGACCAGCCGTAGACGATGGAGGTGTAGGCCAGACAGCGCTGGTACCACTCGTTGGTGGAGCGGGAGCCTGCGTGGTCCTTAGCCCACTGGATCGCCTCGGCAACCGAGCGTGGGTTGTTCAGGGTCCAGGTCTGCTTGCCGTCGCTGAACGTGCCTCCGCCGCTGCCCTTGCCACCGCCGTTGCCCGTGCCGTTTCCACAGTTGCTGTTCCGGGTGTCGATGGGTGCGTCCGTAGACGGTGAGGCGGTGCCGCGGTTGCCGGTGGCGCTCCCGCCGCGTTCGAGGTTGATGCCCGCGTCCTTGGCGAGGTTGCGCATCGCGGTCTCGTGGCCGGCGTACAGGTGGCGGTAGCGCTCGTCGGGCTTTTGAATATCGGCGGCGACCTCGCCCATGGGCTTGCTTTCCCAGCCCTTCATATCGACCAGGCCCGGATTGGTACCGCGGCCTACGAAGAAGGACTCGGCAGCGAACGCGGGAGTCCGGATCTGCGCGACGGTGCCCCAGTCGGCGGAGGGCCGCTGCTGGAAAAGGCCGACCGAGTCGCGATCGCCATGATCCAAGTTGTCCACGCCGGATTCCTGCATCGCGACCATCAGGGCGATGAGGGTGGCCCGGCCTGGCAGGCCGAGTTTCTCGGCGACGGAGTCGATGGTCTTGGCGTAGCCGATCTGGCGCTGGCGGACCGTACCGGAGGTCTGGTTGGTGTCGGTTCCATTCACGGAGGAGTCGCCGGTACCGGGGCCGGTGTCCACGCAGGTGTTCGCGCCGGCTTTGCCCGCGGGGAACAACAGGCCCATCGCCAGGAGCGCGATGACGAAGACGATGATGGCGATGACGGCAAACTTCGCCTGGGCACCCTTCTTGACGATGCCAGTTGCCTGGAGTGCGGCGCGCGCGATGTCCCTCTCGTCCACGGCCTACTCCTCGAGGCCCAGGACACGAGTGACCATCCACGGCGTGCCGATGTCGGCGCGCGAGACCTCGATGGTCATTTCGCGCGTGTACGAGTAGCCGTCGGTGCCGGTGACCGCGACGGTGACGGTGGCCTGCCTCCAGATGCGGATGTCGGTGTCGGGTGCTGGCCGCTGCTTGTCGGTGGGTTTGGCGATGACCGTCTTGGTGGGTTTGGCCTCGCGGGCCTGCGCGGCGACGAGCTTGTTCCAGTCGCGGTCGTCGTGGTTCTTGAGGTTGGCGACCAGTGCGTCCGAGGCGTACGGGGCTGCGCGCTGGACGGCTGCAGCGTGCGTGGCGTCCTGCATCAGCAGCCGGGTGCTGTACGCGGTGGCGAAGCCTTCCGCCGCCTTGTCGGGGTCGGTGATGTTGGCGCTGGCGCTGGCGGCGGGCGACGGCGGTGTGGTGGTTTCGGGTGCGCCCGGAGCCGCTGCGCTCGCCGTCGGCGGCGGCGCGGCGTGGGGCTTTCGCTCTTCGTGGTCGGGCCATAGCCAGGTGCCCGCGGCGACCGCGCCGGCGAGTAGGAGTGCGAGGGCGGGCACGGCCAGGGTGACCGGTGCCTTCCCGCGGGCTGCCCGTACGGCCTGCTCACGTTCCAGGCGGCGGGCCGAGCGCCAGTGCTTGGCTGCGCGGCGGCGCTTGCGGCGCGGAAGTTCGGCGATGTCGTCGGGCAGGTCCTCCTTGCGCAGCAGCTCGCGCCACTCGTCCGCTGACGTGGGAGTGGCGGCCGGGCGGCGGCCGTGGGGTTTGCTGGCAGTGGTTGGCTTGTCGTCGTATTGGTCGTCGTGCTGGTCGTGCGTCACAGCAGGGCTCCGTATGAGGGCATGAGGGCATGGCGAGGGGGCCCCGGGGCGGTCCGGCCGCCGGGGGGCCGGACCGCGGGGTCGTCGCGGACAGGAGGGGGTGGCCGCCGGAGCGGCCGGAATTGGGTTAGGTACCCGTGCTTCCGGACTTGCCGGAGCTGGCGGAGTTGCCGGGTGGCAGCGACCTCGGCGTGTTGGTGCGGGCGGAGGTTGCCGGCGTGGACGACGGGGGCGGGTACTGGCGGAACTTGGCGCCGACCGGGTTGGCCGGGGCCTCGCCCTTCTTGACGACCGTGCCTTGGATGACACGGCTACTGGACTGCGGCTGCTGGTCCGGGATCCCGGTGCGGCGCGGAGCCCCCGGCCTTACCGCGTACCCGCCGCTCTGGCCGTTGCCTGCGCCGGGACGGCCCGGACCCGGACCGCCAGACCCACCGGGTCCTGCGGGGCCGCCGGTGCGTGGTCCGCTGATCGCGGCGGGTCCGGTGCTGCCGGCCTTGCGGCCGGCGATCTCGGCCTTCGCCCGTCGCGCTGCCGTGGGGTCGTGGCCGGAGCCGGGCAGTTCGGGCCTGTCGATCTGCGGCCCGGGGCCCTGCCAGTCGAGGCGTTCGATGGTGCCCCGCTCGGCCGCGTAGTCGCCTCCGGCGCCGGGACGGCTGGGCGGCGGCGGGAAGTTGCGGGTCTGGTGCGTGCGGGTGGCGGAGCCGGCGTTTCCGATGGAGGACCCGTCACCGTCGCCCACGGGCCGGTCAGGGCCGCGGGTGCTCGTCGGGGGGTGGCGGTCCATGTCACCCATGCCGCCGCGCTCGCGCTTGCCGCCGAGCATCTTGCCCATCTTGCGCATCTGGGCCATGCGGCCGACGGTGCTGAGGATGCCGCGGCCGGCCATCTGCGCGCCGCCGGCATTGACGATGCCGTCGAGGCGGCCCTTGACGCGGAATGCCATCACTGCGCAGACGATGTTCAGCGCCGAGGTCATCAGCCAGCCGTAGGTGGGCAGTAGGGTCATCAGCGCCACGGAGACGACCATGACGGTGCCCAGCAGCATCGTTGCCGTGAACGACACGACCACCAGGCCGATCAGCATTTCAAACCATTGCACCCCCCATTGCCTGGGTTTGCCGGGAATGCACCACAGCGTCGCGAATGCCACGCCACACACCAGCAGCATCAATGCACCGAGCAGCGAGGCCAGGGTCGCGAACGCCAGCGTGATCACCAGGCCGGCGAAGATGACGGCGGAGACGATGCCGGCGATCAGCACGCCGATCCGGGGACCGGGGGTGTGTCCCTGGCGCCACTGGACGGCCTCCTTGCCGGCCTTCTCGTCGTTCATGTTGCTGGAGAGGTAGCTTTCCCGCTCCTTCATGTCGGTGCCGCGCTTGACGACTTCGGGGCCCCACCGCTTGCACGCATTGATCGAACCAAGATCTGCAACGCACCAGGGCACGGCAACGTAGGTGCGCCAAACAGCGTCCTGCGCGCGGCGAACGGTGTTGTCCTTGTTCCCGTTCGCGCCCGCCGTCCAGGCCGGTTCGGGTGTCTTGAACGGCATCGCCGCCTCTCCCTGACTGCCCAGGGCGGAGCCGATCGTGGTCATCGCGACGTCGGCGCCGAGCTGGCGGCCGTTGTCAACTCCCTTGACCCAGGTCTGCGGGGCAACCAGGAAGGTGGTGGCGATGGCAGCCGAGGCGAACACCCAGGCCATCTGGCCGAACATGGAGTTGTCCGCGCGGCGGGCCCAGGCGATGAACATTCCGACGGCGACAGCGGTGGGCATGAAGACCGTCATCATCGGGCCGGCCGCAGCCCCGATCGCGCCGGCGATGGCGCCTTCGACCTCGGGCAACGAGACCACGTTGAAACACCAGCCGGTCACCACGACAGCGGCCCGGCCAATCATCGTCAAGACCGTCAGCAGGATATTGCCGAGACCATGGAGCCAGCCGTCGATCAGGTCGCCGCCCGTGAGGTCGTCGCTCAGCTGCTTGTCGAGCTGATAGACGTCGGGCGAGTAGCTCTCGTAGAGCGTTCCCTGGCCCTCCGGCCGCGCGGGCGAGGGCATCATGTCGCCGATGCCGCCGGGCTTGTAGTCGTCGGGGCCGTCGGCGACCGCGGCGGGGGCGAACACCGCGCAAGTTGCCGCGATGGCGGCGGTCGGCGTGAGCAGCGCACGCAACCGCGGCAGGTGTACCCACAGGCGCAGAAGCACGGCGCGGAATCGTTTCAGCACGGTGGTCACCCCCTTTCCTGGAGTGGGGCCGCGTACGGTGCGGCGGGACGTGTCGGGTTGGGGCCGGGACGGCGCGGTGCGCCGTCGGCCGCCGGGGTGCGGGCCCGCGGGGCCGCGGCCGCCGCGAGGGCGGCCGCGGCACAGCCGCGGTGGTGGAGCGTCATGGAGGCTGCCTCCTGGGTGCGGGGCTGCGGTGTCATGCGGCTTCCGATGCTGCGGGCGAGGGCCTGTGGACAGAGCCCGCGCTCTCGGCGCCGTCCTGCTCCGGATCCGTCTCCTCGTGCAACGGGTCGGCAATGTCTCCCGCGTCCTTGCCCTTGGCGGCCTCCCGGTCCTGGACCTGGTCCTTCGGGTTGGTGGACAGCGCGCGCAGGAGCTCTGCGCTGGGCGAGTCGACCTGCATGGTGGCGACCCGGTCCCGGCGGTCGCGCACGATGCAGTGGCCGTGCCGGATTTCGCCGTGGGCGGTCTTGCCGACGCCGTGGATCAGGGCGCGGGAGGACTCGCCAACCGGCAGGCGCAGCAGCTCGGCCATGGCGTCCTGCTGGACCCGGGTGGACTGCTCGAAAGCGAACACCGTGGTGATCGCCTCCAGGACGCCGTCGAGGCCGAGGAGGCTCTTGGGGTCCTGGGTATCGATCGCCAGGGAGGTGTCGAGGGCTCGGCCGGTCCGGGCGATGTAGTCGATGAAGCGCCTGCCGTCGTCCGTGCCGGTCAGCACGTGGACCTCGGGGATCGAGATCACCTTCGGCAGGTCGCGCAGGTCAGGGCGGGCGGAGGTGTTGAGGGCGTACGCGATCAGACCGCGCATCAGGGCCAGCGAGGCGCGCTCGGTCATCGTCATGTCCCGAGGTGCGGTGCCCATTTGAGGCATCGTCAGACCCGGGACCTGGACCAGCCACAGGCCCGGCTCGGGACGCAGCGGGGAGGCGCCGGCCTTGGGCTTGCCAAGCAGCGGGGCGCCGAGCTGGGTGCGGGAGAGCTCTTCGAGGGCCTCGCCGGCCTCGATCGCGAGGGCGTCGTCGCTGTTCTTCAGCAGCTCGACTACGCGCCAGGTCGCCGGGTCCTCGTGGCCGGCGATCTCGTTGCAGGCCCGCAGCAGGTGGGTCTCCACGCCGGATTCGCGCATCCGGTCGGGGAGGATGATCAGCAGCTGGGAGACGACCTGCAGGACTGCGTCGCCCTTGTTCAGCAGCCGGAACAGGTCGGCGACGGCCGGGGTTTCCAGGCCGCAGGTGACGTGGTGGGAGTCCAGGCCGAGGTACTCGCCAGCCTTGATCAGCCCTCCCTCGTCGCCCTTGAATCCGAGCATCAACGCGAAGCTGCCCTTGAGGGCGGCGATCAGGGTGGCGAGCATCATCGACGTGGTTTTGCCACGGCCCGAGCGGCCGACGAACGCCGTGGTCGTCGCGTCACCACGCGCGGAGCCCGCGGTGATGTCGATCCGGCACACGCCGGGGGTGGTTCCGGTGAGCAAGCCCATGATCGGCCCCTCGTCGTCGCCAGCTTCCGACCCGCCCCAGAACATCGAGGCGGCGAGGGCGTCGGTGGAGCGGATGTGGCCGAGGTCGTCGACGCGGAGCATGTCGCCGATCTGCGACTCCAGCCACAGCTCGCGCTGCTCCTCGGAAGCGACGACCACGTCTATGGACAGGCCGGCGTAGTGGCCGATGACCGCGTCGGTGCGGGCGCGCAGGTCCTCGAGCGACTCGGTGGAGACCACGATCAGCCGGGGGTGGTCTTCCAGGAGGGTGCGGCTGTCGCGGGCCATGCCCTTGCGCAGGCCCTCCATGACCATCTCGGTTTCCTCGGTTTCGATGAAGGTCTCGCCCGCGCTGGACTCGGCTGCCGAGCGGCGCTGTTCCTTGGCGGACTGGCGGACCTTGTCGACGGCCTTGATGGCCTTGCCGCGGCTCCACACGTTGAAGCGCACGCTGGCTTCGGGGCAGACCAGGGCGTCGAAGCCGTTGTCGGGGCGGGTGTAGGTGATCTCCGACAGGCAGCGCAGCCACTCCTGTTCGCCGGGGGTGATGAGCTGCTCGGGGAATTCCGGCATGGCCAGGACCGACACCCAGGCGCAGGTCTCGCCGCGGGCGTCGAGCAGGCGCATGTGGTCGGCGTGCGGGATCGCCTTGCTCTGCGTGAGGCGGACCAGGGAGGCGCCGGTGACGGTGGGCAGGCGCGGCGGGGCGGGCTGGGGCCGGTAGGACTCCCGGCTGACGGCCCAGGCCAGCAGTTCGACCGGCGCGATCCGCGCGCGCCAGGGGGTGGCCTCCAGGCGGCGCTCCAGGCGACGGGCGAGCGCGTCGAGCTGGGCGAGCTCGGCGTCGTCGATGCCCTTGTGGCCGATGCCGAGGGCTGCGGTGGTCGCGTTCTTGACGGTGGCGTTGGTGGCGGAGTCCCGCTCGGCGAGGCGTACGCCGAGGAGGATGTAGCGCTGGGGCAGGTCGAGGGTGTCCAGGCGCTGGGCCCACATGTCGGCGACGGCGTCGACGTCGCCAGCGGTGAAGATCCTTTTCGCCTCCTCGCGGTACAGGTCGCCCTCGAGCTTGGCCCAGATGATCTTCAGGTGGCAGTCGTAGCCCGGCAGGACCTTGGCGAGGGCGAGCGCGGCGGCGTCGTGCTCGGCGTCCTGGCGCTCCTCGGGCATGAGGTCGGTGTTGGAGGCAGACAGGACGTACCAGGCTTCCGCGGCGGTGTCGGTAACGACGAGGCCGTCGGCGAGCGCGACCAGCTGCGGTTCGCGCATCATCCGCTCGGCACCGAGGCCGAGCATCCGGCCGAAGCGGGAGACGCCCTTCTTGGCGGCCTTGGTGGTGGTGCTCAACGGAAGTCTCCTTGCATGCGGGGGATTTGGAAGGTGGAGGCGGCCGGCGCGGTGACCTGCGGCAGGGCGCAGGCACGCAGCCGCGGGCGCCGCCGCCGGGTCGGCTGGGCCGTCGGGCCGCAGGTGGTGGCCAGGTGGGCGGCCTGGAGCCCGGTCAGCTGCAGCAGCTGGATCCGCTGGTTGCCGCCGCCGTGGACCAGGTGCATCCGGCCGGCGCGGTAGGGCTCGTCCGGAACCGGGGCGCCCTGGGCGCCCACCAGGTGCCAGGTGCGGGGGGTGGGCGCGGCCAGCAACCGGGTGGCGAACAGGTCCCGGGCGACGTGGGCGATCGGGACGGGGACGGCCCGGCAGGCCATCACCACGCGGATCCCGCACAGCAGGCCGCCGGCAAGGACGGTCGTCAACGCGTCCAGCCCGGTCCCGCCGGGGACGGGGTGGTGGCGAAAGCGCAGCAGGGTGTTGATGGTCTGGTCGCTCTCGACCAGGAGCGCCCGCGGCTGGCCTTTGCGTTCGGCGCGCACCTGGTCCGCCAGCTGGTGCAGGCGGCGGTGGATGGAGCCTGAGTCCTCGTGGAGGTGGACGCGTTCTTGCCCGCGGGCCCAGGCGTGCTGGCCGGAGACGTCCATCAGGTCGACGTGGGTGCCGCGCCGGGCGTACTGGGCCGCCAGCGTCCGCAGCGTGGTGGTGGTGCCCAGGCCCGGCCAGGCCACCATCAGGGTGTGGCCGCGGCCGGGACCGAGGGAGGCTGCGGTGCCGGTGTCGGTGAGTCCGATCACCGGGCCCGGCGCCTCTTCGAGGGTGGCCGGCGCGAGGGTGGTCAGGTCCACTCGGCCGGCCGGTATGCGGGTCCGGCTCATGCGCATTCCCGGCGCGCACGGCCGGCCGATTCCGGTGCCGCCAGGGCTCGGGCCTCACCGGAGGTGAGGTGCAGGGCCTGGAAGCTGGTGGGCTTGGTGTCCCGGGTGACCAGGTGGAGGCGGCCGGGGATTTCCGAGTAGGGCGGGGCCGGGGCGTCAGCGGCGGCCCGGCGCCAGGTCGTCCAGCTGACGTGGCCGAGGATGCGGGTGGCGAAGGCGGCGGGGCCGTGGGCGCCGCTGCCGGGGATGGTGCCGCCCGCGTCGCCGGCCAGGACGGTGACGCCGTAGGCGCGGCCGGCCTGCAGCAGCAGCTCCAGTGCTTCGACGCCGGGTGCCTCTTCGAGCTGGGTCTCGGGCCGGGTGCGCGTCCAGTACTGGCGCAGCTCGGCGACCAGCGTGGAGAGTTCCTCGATGACCAGGACGTGTCGGCTTGCCCATCCGGCGCCGAGGACGGGGGTCTGCTCGCGCAGCGCGTTCGCGGTCAGCAGCAGGTGGTCGTGGATCGCGGCGACGTTCGTCAGGTGACGGCTGTCGGGCAGGCCGTGGGCCCAGGCGTGCTCGGCGTGCCGCAGGTCGAGGAAGTCGGCGCGGGCGCCGCGGGCGAGGGCCTGTGCGGCCAGGGAGCGCAGCACGGTGGTCGTGCCGCCGCCGGCGCCGGTGGCGACCAAGAGGTGTCCCTGGTCCGGATCGAGGGTGAGGGGCCGGTCGTCGACAGCAAGACCGATCAGCGGGTCGGGCCCGGCGGTGGGCAGGGCGGTGTGGAGGCGGACGGAGTCGCGCAGGGGGGTGCGGTGCATGGGGAACTGGCTCATTTCTCAGCGCCCTTGGCGGTTCGCTGCTTCTTGCGGGACTTGGCGCGGGCCTTGGCGACGGCGTCGGGGCCGTAGGCCCGCAGCCGGGGCCGGATCCGGGCGGGGCGTCCGTAGGACTCGGCCCGGTCGGCGTGCTCGGCGTCGTTGTCCGCGGCCATCAGGGTGGAGAAGGCGGGGTGTTCGGCGAGCTGGGGGACCCGCTCTCCGAAGCGGCGGGCGCGCAGCCGCAGCCCCGGCTTGGGGGCGGGGATGCGGCCGCGGCCAAGGACCGGCCGCACCCCGGTGTGGAGGTAGTTCAGGCGGATCGCCCAGAGCTTGAGGTTGGTCCGCCGCCAGTAGGAGAGGGAACGTTTCGCCCCGAAGTAGGTGAGGAACAGCGGGGGCAGCAGGAACAGCGGCGCGGCCGGCTGCGGCGGGAGCCCGAACAGGGCCAGCCACAGGCCCCAGTAGACGGGGAAGATCACCGCGCCGTAGCGCAGGGTGGTGCGCGGCAAGCCCTCGCCGAGGTCGAGCCCGAGCAGCTCGTGCTGGCGGGTTTCGATGTCCCAGTGCCGGGAGTACGTGTGCGACGTACGCATCGTCCGGCCCGGCCTCAGGCGGTGAAGACGGAGGCGATCTTCTCGCCCACCATCTTCAGGATCTGGACGGCCTTGTCGGAGTTGAAGACGAAGAAGGCGACGACGGCGCCGCCGATGGTGTGGGTGATCAGCGCGCCCCACTCTTTTTTGGCCCAGTGGCCGAAGGCGCGCACCGCGAGGACGGCGACGAACAAGGACCCGACGATCGTCAGGATCCAGGAGACGAGGGGGTTCTGACCCATCGAGCAACTCCCTTGGTGGAGACGGAAAACGAAGTGCGAAGGGGGGAACAGGGCGCTGCCGGCCTCGTGCGGGGCGGGCGGGAGGGTGTGCGCCGTCAGGAGGCGGCGGTCGCCTGGGCGACCTGCCAGCGGCTGCCGCCGGAGGAGGAGACCTGGGAGAGGGTGATGCGGTAGGTCTGCTGGAGCTGGCCGCCGGCCAGTCGCCACCGCACGGTGGCGGTGCCTACGCGCTTGTCGCCGCTGCCGGCGTCGACGGACCAGCCGTCGAGGGAGTCCAGGTGCATGCCCACGCCCAGCGGCGGGATGGTCGATCCGGGGGCGGCGGCCTGGTCCTCGCTGCCCGCGGCCCACGCGGTCAGGAAGTCCTTGACCGTCTGGGTGGTGGAGGCGGACAGCGCCGTGTCGGCGGTCGGCCGTTCGGGGAGCTTGTAGTCGACCGCGGTGGGCAGGCCGACCAGGGCCGGCTGCCCGGTCACCAGGACGCGGCCGCCTTCCTCGGCGACGGGCACTTCCAGGCCCCGCCACCGCGAGACCGTTTCGTCCTCGTCCTTGCCGTTGACCTTGGTCTTGACGGTGTAGCTGACCCGGACGTCGACCAGGACCCGGGCCCGTTTGCCTTCACCCTGGGTGACCTTGCCGGGGATGGTCTGTGAGACCAGTTGGAGGCCCTGCCCGTCCCAGCCCATCTTCGTGTCGGCGTCTCGGGCGAGGTCCATCTTCAGATCCCGGGCTCGCAGTTCCGGTGCCCGGGAGTCCCAGGACATGTACGCGCGGGCGAAGCGGGCGGCGACCTGCTGGGCTTCCTCGACGGGGACGTCGTGTTTGCGGGCCTCGGCCTGCTGGTCCACCTGCTGCGGCGGGGCCTGCGGTTTCGGCGGGAACACCCAGGTTTTGATCCCGGTGAACGCGGCGAGCCCGATCACCGCCCAGATGGTGACTCGGCCGGCACGGCGGGCGAAGGACGCGCCCGAGGACTCGTTCTCCTCGGCCCACCCCACCGCGTTCCAGTCCGCCCCTGCGCGGTCCGGGCCGCCCTTCGGCGACGGGGAGGGGGCGTGCTCCTCCGCTGCGGCGGGATCCTGCTCACCACCCTTGGGTTCTTTCTCGGGAAGATTCAGCATCTTCCGCAGTGCGCTCATGAATTGCTCCTCGGCCCATTCCAGATAAAGCGCTCCCAGCCCGTTCGGGGTTGTCGAGATGACGCCCCGTTTTGTGTGGCGGGAAGCTCACATGAGGAACCTAAAAGCGCGAGCCTGTGGATAAAGTCCGGCGGATCTGCGGCTTCCTCGCACGGTCCCGGACATGCCGGTGGCCGCGACGGGAATATCCCGTCGCGGCCACCTCGCGCGCATTCTTTCCAGGACCGCCTTAGGCGGCGGTCTCCTCCGCCTGGTCCTCGGCGCCGCGCGCGGGCTCCGGATCCGGCTCGGCCTTCTCCTCGTCCAGGGGGATGTCGTAGTAGGCGGCGATGGCGGCCATGGT
The DNA here is from genome assembly GCF_044769045.1 of Streptomyces sp. NPDC090741. NCBI lineage: Bacteria > Bacillati > Actinomycetota > Actinomycetes > Kitasatosporales > Streptomycetaceae > Streptomyces > Streptomyces sp. NPDC090741. The sequence goes on from NZ_JBIVXF010000011.1 coordinate 197,669, forward strand.
GAACCGCTCCTTGCCGTCGTCCTGCATCTGCCCGACGGGGAAGTCCTCCTTGCGCGACTTGTGGGAGCGCAGGGTGTTGGCGTTCATCTCCACGCCCTCTTCCTGGAAGCGCCGGGCGATCTCCGCCAGCGTGAGCAGTTCCTCCGCCGGCGCGGCGGGCTCGACGTTCTTCTCCTGCAGCGTCGCGGGCCCGCTGTCGGCGGCGGCTCCGCTGTCTTCGTGCGCGCCGGCCCCGATGGTGAAACGTTCCTGCTCGACGCCGTCGGCGTCGTCGGCCGCGCTCTCCAGCGCCGGGCGCGCCTGACCCTCCACGGGCGCGGGGTCCTTGGTGAACAGCGGAGTGGAGACCTGCAGCAGGGACGGCAGACGCTCCTTGCTCTTGGACGGCGCGCCGCCGTAGAGGTCCCTGGTGGTGTAGCCGCGTTCACGGCGCAGCTTCATGGCGTGGTCGCGGAACGCCTCCGGTGAGGCGTAGGGGACCTGGATCCACACGCGACGGTTTCCTTCGATGACGAGCATCCGGCCGGGCTTGTCGACGGATTCCGGAACCGGTGAGGTGTTCACGATCATTTTCCACTGGTTCGCGTTGAAATTTCCCAGCAGGATAAGGCGGAACATGTTTCGAAGGCCACGGTTTCCGACTGCGGATTCGCGAAGGTCCTGGAATACACCGATGATCGTCGCATTGACATGGCGGCCCATGCGCATGATGGACGCAATATCGCCCCACATGGGGTCGGCGGCCGGTTCTCCCTTTTCCTTGTTCTCGTTCCACCATTCCTTCGAGGCGTCGCCGAACTCGTTTCCCTCCTCCAGGACGAGGGTGAGCCGGTCGAACTCCTTGGTGGGGTCCTTCTTCTTCATGTAGTTGCGGGCCTCGACCTCACGGGCGACCCAGGCGATGGCCGCGCGCATGTCCCCGATGTTGCCCGGGTCGGTGTAGAGGTGGACGCCCTGCACGCCCTCGAAGCAGCTGATCGAGGACTGCTTCACGTCGATGCCGACGACCGTCGCGCCCTGCGCCACGAGCTGCGTGATGATCATCTGGAGGAACGACGACTTACCACCACCGGATCCCACCGACAGACCCCACATCGGCGTCTCGCCGGTCATGTGCTTGGTCAGGGCCTGCTTTCGCTCGTCGAAGCCGAGAACCAACTCACCAGGCACGCACCGGGCGATGGCCTCCTGCACCTCGGGAGCGAAGAAGTCCACCTTGTCGGGGACTTCGAGAACCACCTTCTCCTTGGCTGGCTGGAACAGCACGTGGAAGGGGTACCGCTTGAGGTTCCACTCCCCCTGCCACCGGCCGCCCAGCCGAGCGGCGACCAGGTCGCGCAGCATCTCCTTGTGGCCGTCCTGGCCGTGCCATCCGTCCGGAAGCGCGATCTTCACGAAGGACCGGTCGAGCGGAACGGTCACCGCCTTCAGCCGCTGGGCGTCGTCCCACGCCGGGATCACCTCCTTCAGCGCGAGCGACATCGGCACGACCAGGGTCTGCATGTGCCGCCGGCGCGCCCCGCCGCGGATGTGCAGGACGATCATGACCGGTATCAGCACTCCGGCGGCGCCGGCCGACACCCAGATCACCTTGTCGTGGTGGCCGACACCCCACCACATCCACGCGGCCCAGCCGGCCCACGCCAGCAGCACGAGCCGCAGCAGCACGTGCTGCCACCGCGGCAGTCCACCCGGCGCCCGGGGCTGGTCCGTCAGCGGCGCCCCGCTCAGGAACCGTCCGACGACCATCACGGCGGTCTCCACTCCCTCCTCGATCTGCTTGTCCAGCTGGCTCTGCGCCATCCCCGTGCCTCCAGTGCGTCGTGTACGCCCTCCTACCTGCGGGAGGACACGGGGACGCTAAGGACGCGGGCCTGTGGACAGAGTCCGGCCACTCCCAAAGCCACAAGGGATGCATGACGGCGGCCGCGCGGTTGGCTCAGCGGGCCGCACGATGCACCGGCCGCGTACGAGAAACTGAGTCGGTACCCGGATACGTAGCCCTCCAGCTCGTCAAGAGCCCGGCCCGGTCTCGCGCCTGACCAGGCGCCGGCCTACCAGCGCACCCCTCGGGAGCTCAGCGAATGCCAGCACGGCCGATCCTCGGGGTGGTCAGCGGACCGCCCGCTACCGGCAAGACCACCCTCGCGCACAGCCTCGCCCACGAACTCGGCTGCCCCGCGATCATCCGTGACGAGATCAAGCAGGGCATGGTCATGAGCGCCGCAGCCCACCAGCCCGGCGGCGACGACCCCCTCAACATCCCCGCCATGCACGCCTTCTTCGACACCCTGAGCGTGCTCCTCCAGGCCGGCGTCACCCTCGTCGCCGAGGCCGCCTACCAGGACCGGCTCTGGCGCCCCGGCCTCGAACCCCTCACGAAAATCGCCGACCTGCGGATCATCCGCTGCACGACTCCGGCGCCGACCATCATCGAGCGCATGACCGCACGCGCTGACTCGGACCCGCACCGCGCCGCCCACGGCGACCGCGAGCTCCTGGCCGACATCGCCACCGGGGCCTACAGCCCCGAGGGGTTCGTCGGCATCTCCCTCGACGCGCCCACCCTGGTCGTCGACACCGCTGACGGCTACAGGCCCGGGACGCCGCAGATCGCCGCCTTCATCCGGAAAACCGAGCGTGTGCGCAGGGCCTGAAGGGACGCATAGGCACGCAGCCCCCACGAACGGCACAGCTTGAGCCTGGTGCCGTATGGGGCGGCTGCGTGCCGGCCTCGCTTCGCGATACGTCAGTATCGGTGGCTGTCCTTGGCGTCGCACATCTGGACGACCATGTGCTTACGGCCGTTGATGGTCACACCCTCCTGAATGCCGACGACGACCCATTCGGCGCCGCGGGGCATCAGCCTCTCCCGCTCGGCGTTGCCGAAGATGGAGATGTCTGCCAGCGCCGCACCGCGGCGGCTGACCGTCTCGAAGACCACGCCGTAGTCCGCGTGCCCGTGCTTCACGTAGCTGCTCTGCGCGGACGTCGCCGTCTGCTTCCAGGACGTGTCGGTGAACCCGGCGGCGACCGAGGGACAGTGCGACACCGACATGTAGGAGTCGTCCCGGTACCGGCTGCCCACGGCGAAGTTCTCCCGTACCCATGACGACACCCGGTTGTCGCTGCGGACGTCCATCGGCGGGGTGAACCCGCGATAGGTGCGGTGTGCGGTTTCGGCGGTGCCGGCGGCCGCGATGGCGGTGTCCAGGTTCTTGGTGACGGTGCGCATCTTGACCTTGAGCCCGGGAGCGGGCTCGTCCATGCTGCCGCCTTGGTACAGGTGCCGGTTGATCGTCGCGTAGCTGGACCCGGAGTACTTCTTGACCCATTTGCGCTGGCCGCCGTTGAGGTTCTCCGCCCAGGCCCGGGACTCGGCGTGCAGCTGTCCTGCTGCCTGGCTGTCGAGCCGGTCGCGGTGGTCGGCGTCGGTGAGCCCGTGCCGCTCCCACGGGCGGGCCGCACGGCGGGATGCAGCCGCGTGGATGATCTGTTCGGCGTGATCGACCGGCACCCGGTCGTAGATGACCGTCCCGTTCTCGACCCGGTAGGGCCAGGGCGAGTCGGCGAGCGCCTGGTAGCGGTCGCGGTCGAGACGGGTGAAGGCCACCCGGGCGTGCGGCGGCTCGTCACCGGTCCCCGGGTACACCGTGGCCGCGCCGCCGAAGTCCTTGTCGTTCCACGCGGCCGTCTGCCCGCCGTCGGCGCGCGGCGGCATCACCCGCGCGCGGGCGCCGATGCCCGCGGCCCCCGCCAGCGCTGCGGCCGTGCGGGCCTCCTCGGGAGGCGGCGGGGGCGGCGTTGCGTTCAGCGCGGCCGGATCGGTCGCGTCAGGGTACGGGCCCTCGGGCTTCCTGCCCCGCGCGTAGGCGCGGGCGGCGGCCGCGCACTGTTTGGCGTTGTCCGCGTACATCCGCGCCTTGGCGTCGTCGCCGGCCTCGACCGCCTCCTTCGTGCGCGCCGCCCACGCCTGCGCGTTCGCGTACGCCGCCTGGGCATCCGCGTCGTGCGCCTCCGCGACCCGTTGCCCCAGCTGGGGTGATGCCGCGCGCCGTGCCGACCGCATGGCCGGGTGCGACGAGGTACACCTTCGGCCGCCCTTGGCTATGGACCTGCACACCGTGGCCCCCTCTCCTTCATGATCACTTTCGGACGAGTTGTGATCATGGGAAGTGGAGCCTGTGGATACAGTCCGCCCCGGCCCCGATTCGGATCGCGCCGGAGGCGCTGGACTGCGGCTATCGGGCGATCCGAGTGAGCTGGCCAACGTGGGTGGTTGCGGACGGGGTTGGGCTATGCGCCTGCCTGGGCTGCAGCAGCTGCCTGGCGTTTCCTGTCGCGCTGCTGCTTGACCCGGTAGACCTGGCCGCGGTTGACCTCGCGCCCGAACTGCTTGAGCCAGGTGACGATCTCGCTGTCCTCGGCTGCGCCGTTGGTCTTGAGCGCGTACCGGATGGCATCCGCGTTGGTCTTCGCCGCGGCCACCGCCTCCTGGTGAGCCGGGTCGACGAGGACGTCTTCCGTCTCCGCCTCGTCCGGATCACCGGGCGACGGGGGCTGCGGCGCTCCGGAACCATCCGCCCCCACAGCCGCCGGCAACCCCTCGCCGTTCGCCGCCGTATCGGATCCCTGCGGCTTCTTTCCACCCTCGGGCTGCTCGGGCTGCTCGGGCTGCTCCGGCTGCTCCGGCTGCTCCGGCTGCTCCGGCTGCTCCGGCTGCTCCGGCTGCTCCGGCTGCTCCGGCTGCTCCGGCTGCTCCGGCTGCTCCGGCGGAACGGTTGTGGCGGGTACCCGGTCACACGCGGGCTGTTCCGGTCCTGCGGACGACGGCAGGCCGGAGATTGTGGTGCTGAGGACGACGTCCTGGTCAGGGACTCCGTCGCTGGCGGGGGCCACCGCGAACGCCAGCGCGTCGAGGTGAGGCATAGGACCGGCAGGCAGGGGTACGCCATAGCGGGCGAGCCGTAGGGGCAGCAGTTCCTCGACCGTGGCCTTGCGCCGCCAGTTCCGGCCGTAGCGTGCGCGGAGCTTGGCCTGGTAGACGAGACGGCCTTGCTCTGCGCGGACGGCGTCGAGGTAGCGGGTGAGCTCCCAGAGGCGCATCTTGCGCCACAGCAGGAAGGTGGCCAGGGGTGCGAGGATCCAGCGGGCGAGTCGGACACCCTCTATGTGCCGGTCCTCGGTGATCTCGGCGAGCTTACCGATGGCGTGACGGGCTGCCTCGACGGTGACGACGAACAGAATCGGGATGACGGCGTGCATGCCCACCCCAATGGGGTCGGGCCACGCTGCGGCAGCGTTGAAGGCGATGGTGGCGGCGGTCAGCAGCCAGGCACTCTGGCGCAGCATCGGCAGTGGTATGCGCAGCCACGTCAGCAGCAGGTCGAGAGCGAGGAGTACACCGATGCCCGCGTCCACACCGATCGGGAAGTACCGAGAGAACTCCCCGAATCCTTTCTTCTCGGCCAGCTCACGTACGGCGGTGTAGGAGCCGGCGAACCCGATGCTGGCGATGACGACCGCGCCGAGCACCACCACCGTGATCAGGGCACCCTGCGTTCTGGTCATGCTGAAGCTGCGGTTCTTGCTGGTCACCACGGCGACTACTCCTTTGATCACTCCGTGGCTGGAGTGTGGGGAGCGGAGCCTGTGGACAGAGTCCGGCCTCGACGGCATGCGGGCGTCGCTACGCTGGCCCGGTGACTTCAGCCGCAGCCCTCAAGCGCCCGTTCAGCGAGATGCCCAGCGACCCGTCCCGCATCCAGTTGGCCTACGAGCTGGATGCGTCACTGGGCAACCACGACCACGAGGACACCCTGGAGAAGTGGCAGGTGGTAGCGCACCTGGGCGAAGGCTTCGGCCTGGACAACCTCCCGCCGTGTGACCAGTGCGCCGCACGATGGAACCGGCTCGAGGAGGAAGGCGGGTTCGTCGACGAGGACGAGGAATGCCTGCATCGCCTCCACGTCGGCGTACTCGATCTGGTCAAGATCCGCTGGGGCGGCTCACAGAACCCCTACTGGGCGATGGAAGAGGAGTCCCAGAACCTCGCCGAGATCGCCGAGGCCATCTTCAACGAAGAACACACCGGCTTCACCGAAGAGTTCGAGGAGCTCGCCGACTGGGGCGGCAGCGACGTGCTTGTGCTCGACAAGGCCGAGGTCGTCGAAGCGTGGCGGGGCTTCGGGCTGGGGCCGATGATCGCCGCGGACGCGTTCCGCCGCCTCGCGCCTGGCTGCTGCGCGGTGATGGTGCACCCAGCCCCCATCGACTCAACGGGGATGAGTCAGGACGAGTGGGCCCGCGGCCGTGATCGGCTCCGCGAGATGTGGGCGACGCTCGGATTCGTCCCCTACGGCGACACTCCCTACATGATCTTCGCGACCTCTTGGGCCGACCCCGAGACCAAGCAGTACGCCCTGCGTAAGGCGACTCGCGAGCTCAGCGCGAACTGGCGGTCGGCTCAGCAGGGCTGAGCACCGCGTCGTTCGTCAACGGGGCTTCGCGTCGTGAAGGGGCCATGCTCACGGTTGGTGAACGAGCCGCGGCGGTGGACGGTTGCCCAGCTGTCGGCTCGGCTGCAGCACGCCGGGGCTGTCGAGTGCCGCCCCGGCGGCACGGGGGGACCACCGGGACGGCTCTGCTGCGAGGGTATGACGGACAGGCGCTGCGGGCTGACTGAACCCTCAAACCGGCCAACGGGCCGCGGCCGGGAGTCTACTTTCGGGCACCTTGCTACTCATGAGTGGAAACGCGGCCCTGGTGTGGGAGCCGAGGGGCTGCCGTAGAAGGACCACCCCCACCGTTCCCTGGGGCTGCGGGGATGACTGTCGCTGCGCACGTTCCAGTTCGTGAGGTCGTCGATCAGGAGTGGCCAGGACGGCGGGGTCAGGCGTGCCCGGTGCATGGTGTCGAGAGCGTGTTCCAGCTCCCGAAGAGGAAGTTGATGCCTGGGGCGCAGGAGGTTCTCCATGGACCGGCTCGCGGTTTCTCGCCAGGGGTGTCCTGGCGGGTCGGTGCGGGAGAGCCGTCGCAGGGCCTGGCCGATGTCGCCCTGGCCGGTCAAGCGGAGGGAGTGCAGGAAGTCGCCGGGAAGGTGGTAGCGGGCGAACATCCGGGCGACGCGGATCGCGATTTCCGGCGGGACGCCGGTGGGCATGCCCGGCAGCGCCTGGGGTGGCCGGCCTCGCCCACTGCGACGCAGAGGTGCCGTGATGTTGGTGTGGCGGTCGCGGACGCTCAGGGCGAGCCAGTTCACAAGGGCCTGCGCCGCGGCCGCCTGTGCGGGGGATGCATTCTCCCCTTCGGTACCTGCTTCCGGTGTCAACGCCGGTCCCTCCGGTTCTGGTCTGACCTGCCGTCGCCGTGGGACTCGGTGTCAGGCGTCGGCTGCTCTGCGGCTTCTTGGTCCAGCAGGTACGTGGACGACGGCGGTGCGAGTTCGGCACGGGCGCGCTCGAGGACGGCGGGGTTCAGGTTCTGGAAGGCGGCCTCGCCCTGCGTGCGGAAACCCGTGATCTGGTCGGCGACCTCGTTGAGGATCCGGGCGTACTGCGCCCGGGCTTGCTCCGACTCCGGCGTCTCGTCCCAGTCGTCCTGCAGCACGAGCGTGGGTGTCTGGGCGTCCTGCGCCTCGCCCCGCAGCTCCATGGTGAGCTGCCAGTAGCCCACGTCGCTGATCTCGGTGTTCCGGACGCGCTCGGAGAGGTCCTCGAGGAGGCGGGCGCGCAGGTCGTCGGGAGTAGGTGACCTGTCGGCGGTGGAGGGCAGGGCGCCCAGGGCTTCCCGGATCATGGCGGACTCGGTGGCCAGGTAGTCCGCATATCCGTCCCAGTCGACCTCGGCACTGGTGTCGACGGGCGCGACGGGAATGTCCTCGCGGCCCTTGATGCGTCGCATGGTCTGTGCGGTCAGCCCAGTTGTCTCCTGTCCCTTGAGCAGACCCCCGTGGTGGGCGAGCGGCCCAAGCAGAGCGGCCTTGACCAGGGGGTCGCGCTGCCGCGCGAGCCGGCGGCTCTGTCTTCCCCATTCCGCCAGCCGGTCGAGTGCGTCGTCGGGACCGGTGAAGACCGGGGCCGGGTCGTCTTTCTGCATAGCCCCACCCTACCCAACAGAAGAGATGACATCATCTGTTTGAAACAAGTGATAGTTTCTATTTGCTGGCTCCCACCCCTCCCCCAACGCGAGGAGCGAACTGCCGTGCACGTTGTCGTGGACGCCTCCGTCACCAGCCCGTACGGCGGCGGCGACTGGCGCATCGCCTTGTCCCTGTTTCCGGGCACCTGCAAGAGTCGGCTGGACTGGCACCCGCAAGGGCTCGCCGACCCGGAAACGATCACGATCGCGGTTGGCCGACAGCCGCTCACCCGGCGCCAGATCCACAAGATCAGGCGGGTCGTCGCGGACTTCCCCGGCATGGCGATCATCGACCGCGCCGTCTGGACCTACCTCCACGGCCAGGACCGGTGGGACCACGTTCCCCATGGTGAGGACGATCTCTTCGGCGCTGTCGAGGAGTTGACGTCGCTCCTGCGGGAGTCGGTGCACTGACTCCCGCGTCAGCACGGCACAGCATGTCTCCCCTTCCTTCCGTCCGTCAGGCTGGAGCAGTCGAGCGTGTCAGTCGTCACCATCACCATCCCCGCCTTCCCGCCCGACACCAGCTCGAAGGGACACTGGCGCCGGCTGGTGACCGGCATCGACCCCGCGCAGCGCGGCGGCTATGCCGTCCAAGGCCCCATTGCCCGGCCCGGTGAGCGCATGACCGTCCCCCTGGGCACCCTCGTGCTGGCCGTCGACAAGACGGTCCTCGAACGCGCCGGGGGCCTACGCCTGGGCGCCGGACGGTTTGTGGAGTCTGCGACCGTGCGCATCTTGAAGGCCCGAACCCGTGGGCTGGTCGAGATCTGGTCACGTGCCTACCAGTCCGCCTGGCTTCCCTCCAGAGCCATCACCCGGCTCACGACGCTGCTGCGAGCGCAGGAGGAGCGAAACGCCAGGAACCCCGAGCGCGCTGAGAGGGACCGCGTAGCTGCACGCGAAGCCAACGACCGCCGCGTCGAGCGGGCGCGAATCGCCCGCCAGAAGTCCGCAGAATCAGCGAGGCGGAAGAACCAACGACGGTTGCACAGCGAGCTGAAGGCCAGCAACAGGTGGCTCGCGGAGAACAACCGGCGGCGCCTGGCGGCAGCCAAACGGCAGGCCGCTGCCCAGGAGAGGGCCGCGGAACGGGCCGCGGCGGCCACCGCGCGGAAGGCCGCCACCGCGCGGAAGGCTGAGGAGCGGACCGCGGCAGCGGAGCGGATCAAGCGGGAAGCGTGCGAGCGAAGGCGGACCGAGGAGGCGTACGCGGAGTTTTGGCACGCGGCGGAGAGGGCTCGGGTCCAGGACCTCGCTGTGGTCGAGCGCGTCACTGTCCGGCTTGCCAGCCGGCGTCTCGCTTCCAGGGTTCGGCTTCACCTCCTGGAGCACGTGGATACGCTGGCCGACGGCACGACGACCGTCCGGTGGACTACGGAGCAGGTAACGACCCACCCCGACCTCCGCACCGCGCGCGACGTCTACCGCGGTCACGCCCGTTCCTCCACAACCCCACGGCCGACAACGACCGCCGAGCAGCGCCGGGACGAGCAAGCCGACACTCGGTTCTGGCGCGCCCTGGAGAAGGCGCGAGGACACGGCCTGCCGCTGGTGGAGGACAAGGTCAACCTCCTCGCCGGCCGAAACCTCGCTTCCGGGGTCCGCCTGCACCTCCTGGCCCATGAGGACGAGGTGACCTCCGCCGTGACCGAGTGGACGACGCAGGAGGTCACAACCCACTGGCACCCCCAAGCCGCCCGCGCGGCGTACCGGCGCCACATCCGCCCCGCCGTTGGGCGGGGGTAGCAGCCGGGCCAGCAGAGCCTCGACACGTCCGCTCCCTCGACGTCCGGTCGCCGTGCAGGGGCCGATCGGATGATCCGAGTGAACGCCCTAGCCCTGATCGGCAGGACGGGGGCCTGCGATGCCCGGCCGGTCCCGGAACGGGTACACGGGCACGGCGTCGGCGGCCTCGGGGAACTCGTCGAGGGGGCTGATCACACATCGCGTGCCGTGCCGCTCCGTCGTCGCCCAGTGGACCGCGGCCTGGCGGCTCCACTCACGGCGCAGCACGACACCGGTGTCCGGGATCCAGACGATCCAGTCGCCGCGGCCGTGCCGCCGGCGATGCCACAGCCCGAAGAGGGCGACGCCGACGATGCTCTCGGCGAGCGCCAGCGGCACGAGCGTGAGGCGGGCCGCGTCGCCTGCAGCCGTGGCAAGGAGGAGAGCCACTGCCGCTCCGACCAGCCACGCGGGCCAGTACCAGTAAGGACGCGGCTCGAGAGTGCGGCGGTAGGTCATCAGCGCGCAGACGAGCAGCCCGCCGGCCGTGACCGCGGGGAGGAGGGTGCCGGTGGCCAGGGTCAGGACCGTGCACACCGCGGCACCGCCCACAAGGCCGGTCGCGGTCCTGCGGTCTTGGGTCTGCGTCGTCATGCTCTTCCCTTCCGTCCTGCAGAGCCTGCCATGCCGGTATGACGGCCCCCCGTCGCCGGGGGCGTCCAGCCGTCCACCTGCGCGAGGCAGCGCGCCGTCTTCCGGGGGGATTCGTGTGCGCCGGCCGCCGCCGGATGGAGCCGTCCGGCTCGCGGATCACCGTTTGGGGGCATAGACAGGACGCGCAGTCCCGGTCCGATGACAGGACGGACAGACGGCTGCGCCCCTTTCCATCGGGAGCTGCGGGCCCTCGGGCGGGCGCGGCTTCCCAGCACCGTCGGCGGGAGAAGTCCATGGAGGGACGCGAGGGGTATCGGGCGCGCTGTCCCGCCGAGGGCTGTCCCGCTGGGCGGGCCTGCGGCAGCGTGACGGCGTCACTGCACGGCGGGGCTGCGGGGCGTTGATGCTGCGCCCTCCCGTCGATCCGATGCTCGCTCAGGCCCGCGAAGGCATCCCCTCCCCCGGCGCGCTGCCCGGCGGACTCGCCCTAGAACCCAAGTTCGATGGGTATCGGGCGTTGCTGTTCACGCCGTCGGAGGCTGGCGGCGCGGTGCTGCTCCAGACTCGGCGTGGGTCCCTGATCCAGCGGCACTTCCCCGACCTGGTCGCCGGGGCGGCGCAGCTTCCCGAGGCCCTGGTCCTCGACGGCGAGGTCGTCGTCTGGCACGAGGAGCGCCTGTCGTTCGAGGCGTTGCAGCGACGGGCCGCATCGGGCGTCCGCACCGCCCACGCTCTCGCACGGACGATGCCGGCCCACTTCATCGCCTTCGATGTCCTGCAGAAGGACGGCCAGGAGCTGGTGCGCGAGCCGTACGCACGGCGCCGCACGATCCTCGAAACGCTGTTCGCCGAGCACTCCTTGAGCCCGCCCTGGACCCTGTGCCCGATGACGACCGACCCCGCCGTCGCGCAGCAGTGGCTGGAGGAGTGGACCGAGATCCGCGGCATCGAAGGTGTGATGATCAAAGGCTTGGGCCAGCGCTACACCGGCGGCGCTCGCGGGTGGTTCAAGGTGAAACGGCGCAACACCGCCGAGGCCGTCATCGGTGCCGTGACCGGCTCTCTGTCCCGGCCGCAGGTCCTGCTCCTGGGCCGCTTCGACCACGACGGTCGCCTCCGGCTGGTCGGCCGCACCACTCCGCTGCGCCCCGAAGCCGCCGGAGACCTGTCCGCGCACCTGCGGCCCGCTGGCGCCGGGCACCCTTGGTCGGGTCTGCGGTTCTCCTCTGCGTGGAGCAGCCCGGAGACCCTGGATGCCCAGACCGTGGTCCCCGACGTTGTGGCCGAGTTCAGTGCGGACACCGCCTTCGAACGGGGATCCTGGCGTCACCCGGTCCGCTTCGTTCGTTTCCGCCTGGACGCCACCGTCGACGACGTCCCCCTCTTCGCCGGCGGACCGGATCCGGCGGAGGACTAGGCCATCCCACCGCGTTGCCCGGCACCGTCCGCGGGCGGCCGCGGGTCACCGGTCCGGCCCGCGCTGGCAGTTCAGGAGCCTGGCGGACGGCTGCAGTCGATGTCGCCACGGCAGCGCACGGCCCGGAGCGCGGCGATGAGCTCGGCAACTTCGGCGGTGGTGAAGCCGTCTGCCTCCTGCAATGCGGCTTCCGGCAGCGGGTCGTCGGCCGCGAAGCCCGGCGCGGGGCCGCCGGTGAGGTGACCGCGCAGCGCCTCGAGACGGTCCAGCAGTGCAGCGTTGCGGGCTTGCTCCGGGGTCAGAGAGCGCAGCCACTGGTAGCGGCCGAGGCCGGACTCCGGGCGTGCTGGAAGGACTCGGCGCAGGGTTTCGGCCCGTGCGGCGAGCGCGTTCCACACGGGAATGCGCAGCTCCGCCGCCAGGTCGGCTGCGGAGCCCGTCACCAGGACCGTTGAGGTGGTGGCCATGCCCTTCACTGTGGCACCGGAGTCTGACAAGGCCAGCACGTCCTGGTTTGCAGGTTAGCCCGTTGGAGGTCCGGATACCCCCGGGCGGATCAGCGGGTGGTCGGCCGGAGCGGACAGGCAGGCGTGCTGATGCTTTCCTTGCCGGGACCTGCGGCGAGCGGTAGTTCGCCGCGGGCATGGACCGGCCGCGCCACTGCCGGTCCGGCCGCCGTTCCCGCAGCTCACGGCCGGTGCCACCTGCCGGGCAGGGACTGGCAGGGACTGAGTTTCGCAAGTACCTGACGCTGCATACCAGTTCGTCCCAGCACGTAGCGGCAGCGGCATCCCAGCGGAGGTGCGGGCGGGAGCTTCGTTACTGCGGCGGGGCGGGGTGCTGACCTGCGGGAGGCAGGGGACTGCCCCAGGCCCGCTCGGTGAGCCGACCGGGACGGCCGGGGGCGACGGTGCGCGGATCGACCGCCTCCAGGGGGGCGTAGGCGGTGTAGGGGGAGTCGTTGGATTCGCTGCGGTCGGTCGGCAGGAGCCAGAAGGTGCGCCGGTCGTAGCGGCCGGAGTCCCGGGTGGCGGTGGTCCGGGGGCCGAGGTCGGCGTACCCGACCAGGCGGCCGCGGCTGTGGTACGGCGGTTGGCCGGAGCGGCGCTTGGTGATGTCCAGGCTCTCGCGGACGTAGTCGAGACCGTCGGTGGGGACCAGCCAGACGATCTCGGTCTCGGCCGTCAGCTGCTCGGGGCGCAGGCGGGCGCTGCTGGCGGCGCCGGGGACGACGTTCGGTCCCTGGTCGGTCCCCGCATCGGTCCCGGACGTGTCTTCCCAGGTCAGCCGGGTCGTGGGGCAGGGGCCAGGGACAGTCAGGGACTGTTCTCCGGAAGTGTGTGGTGCTGCAGCGGTGAGGTCGTTGTGCGTCGGCGATACGTTGCGGTTTTCGGTCCCTGGCGGTCCCTGGACGGGCGGGTTCATGGGCTGTGACCTGGTCTTTCGGTTGCGGGGACTGTTCTGGGCGGGGTCGGTGGGTCCCATCACGTGGGTCCCTGGAGGCCGGCGGGCGGGTTCGTGAGCTCGATGCCCATGTAGTACTTGCGGCCGTTGAGCTTGGGCAGGTTCGTGCCGGGCGGGTGCTTGATGACCAGGCGGACCTTCTCCCCCAGGTGGCGGGGCTTGATCGGGTCGAGGCCCTCTTCCGCGCACCATGCCTCGTACGCCAGGCGCAGCAGGGTCTGCTCGCAGCGAAGTGCTTCGGGGTCGCCGAGCTTGCAGCAGTCGGTGAGGAAGCGGCCGAAGGTGTCCTCGGCCTGGGCGTAGTCGCGGGTCGCGGCTTCGACGGCCTGGGAGTTCTTCAGGTGCGGGTCGTCGCCGTTGAGGTAGTTCAGGGCGCCTTCGATGACCCAGTGGAGGATGCCGGGGCCTTCGGCTTCGACGAGGTGGACGTCGAGGTCGGTGATGACGCGGCTGACGGTGCGCTCGAAGGGGATCAGGCGCAGGCGCCTCCAGAACCCGCGGCCGCCGGCGGGTACGGCGGGGCGGTGGTTGCCGATCAGCCACATGGTGTGGGTGGGCCAGAAGCTGAAGAAGTCCTGGCGGACCTTGCGGGCCTTGATGCGGTCGCTGCCGGAGAGCAGGGTCATGCGGGCCTGGTCGAAGCGGGCGCCGGGGTTGAGCTCGCTGCACACGATGAAACGCCGGCCCTGGAGGTCAGCCAGCTCGGTGGGGTGGTCGGAGTAGGGCTTGGCCATCAGGAAGTCGTGCGGGGCGGTGTCGGCGTAGTCGCCGAGGAGCCGCTGGAGCACGCCAGCCAGGACGCTCTTGCCGTTGCCGCCCTGGCCGAAGAGGAACGGCACGATCTGGGCGCTGGTCAAACCGGAGGCGGTGTAGCCCATGACGCGCTGCATGTAGGCGGTCAGCGCCGCGCCCTGAGGACCGCCGCCGAATGTGTCGAAGAGGTACTGGTCCCACAGCGGGGTGGGCATCGGCTGCGGTGCGCACAGTGCGGAGCGGGTGTGGAACTGGCTGGGGTGGGGCGGGCGCAGGGCGCCGGTGCGCAGGTCGACGACGCCGTCGGGGGTGCACAGGGCGTAGGGGTCGGCGTCGAGTCTGTCGGCCGGCAGGTGGAAGGCGGGCATTTTCCGGGCGACCCGGATCAGGGCCTGGTTTCCCTGGTCGTTGAGGGTGCGGTCGATGTGCCGGCGCAGCTGGGCACTGGTGAACCGCTGCCGGGGGTCGCGGGGGGCCAGGGCCTCGCCGAGCTCGAAGGCCGCCTCGGAGACGGCGCGGGCCTCCAGGTCGATCGCCCAGCGGGAGCCGGCCCACCGGTACCAGCCGATGCCGGGCACGTATCGGAAGTCCTCGCCGTACAGGCGCTGGAAGAGGACGGCATTGCCTCGGTCGGTCAACGACTTCGGGACCAGCGGCTCGTGCTCAGGCTCGGTCGCCTGCGGTGCGGGAGCTGATTCCGGTGGGGCGCAGGGTGCGGCCTGGGTGTCGAGGGCGGGCCCGCGGCTGGCCGGGACGCCGCCCGCTGTGGTGGTGGCGGCCGCGTTGGTGGTGGTCATCGTTGGTCTCTCGGGTGCAAGGCCCGCCGCGCTCCTGCGGCCAAGCCGGATCGGATGATGCCCAGCGCCGCGGCTCGTTTGGCGGGGCGGGCGGTCAGGGCGGCCTCCAGCAGCGCGGCGTACGCTGCCGGTTCGGTTATGTGGCCGCCGGCGATGAGTCCCCCGAGCGTGTACGCGGCCCGGTTGACCGCGGCCGACCAGCCCGCGCCCTCGGGCAGCCAGCCGCAGTCGACGACCGCCGCCAGCACGGTCTCGGCGGTCTGCTGCGCCCACCGCTGACCGCCACCGCCCCCTCCCCGGCCGGCTTGGTGGTGGCCGGCGGCGCGGGCTGCGGCGGCCCGTGCGCGGTTGGGTACCTTCGTCTCGCCAGCGTCGGGTGCCCGTTCGTCGAGGAGGTGGCCGGTGGCGGTGAGCTGGCCGGCCAGCCAGGTCGGCAGCAGCGCCGGGCTGCGCGCGGGCCCGACAATCCGGTAGGCGCCGGCCGCGGTCGTGGTGCCGGGCGCGACGACGAGGCCGCCGGTGGCGCGGACGTCGAGCTGCCAGCCCAGGCGCCGGCCGCGGTGGTCGCCGCCGTTGGAGGAGCACCAGCGGGTGCGGGCCGGGGCCCGGAACCACAGGTGCAACCCGCCCGAGGGGGTGGCCACGGTCAGCGTCAACGCGCCGGTGGCCGGGTCTGGTTGTCCGCTGCGCCGGGCGAGCAGCCGCAGTACGTCGACGCCGTCGCGTACCGAGCCCGTCTCCTGGAGCGAGAGGGCGACGCCGGGCAGGAGCAGGGTGTGGGCGGGGGGCGTGGTGGTGTGCCGGTCGGCGTCGATGACCACCAGGCGCGCTGGCCCCGTGGACACGCCGACGCCGCGCCGCCGGTCGGCCCACCAGCGGGTGATGAGCGCGGCGTCGAGGGTGGCGGCGTAGAAGCCGTGGCACCACCGGCCCGCCTCTAGGCACGGGCAGCCGACGGCGGGGTGGGCTTCGTGGGCGCTGCTGCTGTGCCGACAGCGCTGGCATCCAGGCATGGGGACCTTGCCACCGGGGGCGAGCGGGAAGACCGGCCAGCCCTGGGCCGCGCACCAGCGGGCCACGTGCACGGGATCCAGGCGCGGTGTGGTCATCGGTGCGCCCTCCGGTCCTGTCCGTTCTCGTGTCCGTCTGCGTCCTGCGGCTGTCCTGCTGCTGGCTACCGGTACAACGACCGCCCCGCGGTCGTGCCCACGCCCCGCGGCGCACCTGGGTGGCGTTGCTTTCACGCGCATGCGGCACCCCCCTCCTGCGCGGCGGACGGGGGCGGGTCGTCGAACCAGACGGGTCGGTGCCGGTCGGTGACGTTCCATCCCGCCCACCGGGGATCGAGGAGTTCCCCGGTAGTGGGGTCGACGACGCCTTCGGGGACGAGCGCGAGCCGCGGCCTTGCAGGCTGCCGTTGCCCGGTGTGTTCCTGGAGCCAGCGCCGGTAGTTGGTCCGGTCGCGGGCATGCCGCTCGCGCCGACGGGCGGCCAGCCCGCCGGTGCCGCGCTGCTCGGCGCTGTGCGCGAGGACTTCCGGGTCGGGGTGGAGCCGGCCAGGGACGGCGAGGGCCGTGGCCAGGTAGTACAGGCCGTCGAGCTCGACGACGAGGCCGTCGGCGACCAGCGCGTTCATCCGCCGGCTCACCGTGGTGCGGTGCAGGCCGGTCGCGGCGCGCAGTTGCACGGCACTCGTGCCGTCGACCGGATCGAGGCAGGCCAGCAGCCGGGCCCCGCTGGTGCCGTGGCCGAAGCGGTGGAAGGCGTCGTGGCCCATCACCGCCGCCAGGTCCCGGCTGTCCGTACACGCCGAGCCGGAGGTGTGCGCGTCCGGGACAGTATCTTCCCCCCGCCCACCCGAAGCTGGCCACTGTCCCGGGCGCGCACCTCCACTCCTCCACCCGTCACCGAGGTCGTCGGGGACCTTCAGAAGCCACCGTGTGCCGTGCTCCTTGCCCGACCCGGACACTCGCACCACCAGCCATCCGGCCTTCAGCAGCCGCGCGTTGCTGGCCTCGGCAGTGGCCTTCGCACAGCCCATCAACTCCGCCAGCCGCCGCACCGAGACCGTGTGGTCCAGCCCGCCCTCCCGCTCGCACAGCTCCAGGCGTGCCACGAGGTTCTTGCAGTCGGTGTCCCCACCACCGCGGGCCCGCCAGCACACCGACTCCACCCGCCGGCGCACGGCACCCACCGCCTCCAGCGCATCCTCGCGGCAGCGGATCCGAGGCGACCCTGCGACCACGTCCCGGGCCTTCTCCAGCATTGCGGTCAACTTCGCCTCGGCGTACGAGGAGCCCTTGCGCTCCCGCAACCGCCGCGCCCACACCCCGCCGGGCGTCGGCGTGTAGATCAGCGCCTCGAAGAAGTCGGCCGGCGACCACGCCCGGCCGGGCTGCGAACACCCCACCGCCAGCGCCATGGTCATCCGGAACCCGGCGTCGGACTCGTTGTGCCCGGCGTACCGGCCCTCGACATCGCCCTCCAGCAGCAGCCGCCGCATCCGCCCCGACAGCCCCCGCCGCTCCCAGACCGCGACCGCCCGGCCGAATCCCGTGGCGCGCACCGTACCCGTCATGCCGCGCTCACCGCCCCCGCCGCCTCCAGCTGCCGCAGCACCGGCAGGTCCTGGGTCTCCCCCGGCAGCGCCCGGCCCGCGAGGTCCGCACACCGGCTCCGCCAGCCGGCCCGAGCCTCTCCCCCACCGGCCGCGCCGCGCACCTGCTGCAGGCGGTCGAGGAACTCCGCCAGCAGCGACTGGGCCGCCCGCTGCCGCGCGGTAGCCGCGGCCTCCTCGGCTGCCTCCCGGGCCACCGCCACGGTCAGGAACCGTTGTCGGCGACGCATCGTCGCCTCGAAGGCGCGTTCCGCCTCCGCATCGGCCTCCTCGCACCGCTCCAGCCTCGCCAGCACCGACCGGCGTCGTCCGTCCGCGATCTGTTGGGCCACCGTCGCGGCGGTGAACGCCAGCACGGCCGGCTCGCCCGACTCCGCCCCGGTGCAGCCCCGTTCGATCAGCGCGCGGGTGTCGGCCTCCACCCGTTCTGACAGCTCCCGAGCCTGCTGGCTCGAGGTCACCTCACCGTGCAGCGCCACCACCAGGTCGACCGCCTCGCCCACCAGCACCTCGACCCGGCCCCGGAAGGTGCACGTCGGGCACAGCCCCGAGGCCCGCGGCACCCCGCAGTCCACGCACGCGACCTGGGCCCGCGCAGCCTCCTGGGCCGCGAGCTCCTCCCGCCGTCGCTCCCAGGCCGCCTCCCGCTCGGCCCGCTCGGCCAACTCCCGCTCGCGACGCACGCTGTCGGTCGCCGCCTGCACCTGCACGCGGTGGTTCAGCCGCCGCTCGACCTCCCCGCGCCGCACATCCCCGGACAGCCGCGGCAGCTCCGCAGCGATCTCGGCCGCCACCGCCTGCCGCACCGCCCGCCGGTCGCCTAGCACGGTGTCGCAACTCGCGCAAGGCCCGCCGGTGTCCATCCGCACGCGGTCGTCGCACACTGCCGACCAGCACCCCGGCCGCTGCGGCAACCCCCGGGTCAGCACCCAGCCGACCAGATCCTGCACCGGCCGGCCCGCCTGATCCCGCACCCTGCGCTCCAGCCGCTCCGCCACCGCGCGCCGAGCGTCCTCCTCCCCCATCAGGCCGCGCAGCCGCGCCAACTCAGTGCGCACCGCGCCCGCCAGCCACCGGCTGGTACTCGTCCGCCCGACCCCCGGCCACAGCCAGGCCACCGGGCCCAACACGTCAGCCAGGTCCTGCGGGAGCCCGGCTCCGTGAACGAACACCGAGTCCCGACCGCTCCTGCCGAGCCGTGTCCCCGAACCAGAAATCCGCTGTTCCCCGCGCAGCGGGCCGCCCAGCCGCCCACCGGCCGAAGCGGCCCCGACCGCCTGGTCGTCCCGCTCGTCCTCACGCCTGTGTGCGCGCTCCGGAAGACGGTGGTCACCACCGGCGGCAGAGCCGGAAAAGCCCAACAAGTCACCAGCAGAAGAACCTGATACCTCAACCACCGGCGTGTGGGTGGTGTGGAGGTCTGCAGCAGCAGGGCGGTCCACAACACCGGTCTCCGCAGCCCGCGAAAGTCCCTGAGCCCCAGGAATCACACGGGATTCAGCCACCTCACCCGGATCAAGATCGCCGACTTCAGTACCGGGGCGCTGGCCGCCGGACCCCTCCCCCGCGTCGTCTGCCTCGTCCCACAGGGCGTCGAAGGACGTCTGCTCCCAGCCGTCCCCGGACAAAGGGAGCGCACCCTCACCCTCACCGCCATCCGCCAGCGCCGAGCACTGCGAACACGCCGTGTCGACCGGGGCCTCGACCGGCGCAGCGCCAGCCGCAGCACCCTCGTTGCCCGCCCAAGCAGCGCGGACGTCAGGCACTACCAGCTGGCTGCGCCCGAAGCACCCCGACCTCGCCGCAACCCGCGGGACTTCAACAAGCCCCAGGGCGCCGAGCCGGTCCACGACCTTGCCGCCCCCCGACACCGAGCAGCCCAGCAACTTCGCCACCGTCGCATCAGCACGCCCACGGCCCGCGGCCACGCTCCCGCCGACCAGTCGCGCACGGCCGTCCGGACGTGACTGCAGGACGAGCATCAGCAGCGCCAGCCGATCCGTGGCCGCGCCCTTCCCCGTCTGCTCCGCCAGCAGCCCCGGCGGCGTCACCGGCCCGTCTTTCGGCTCCCAGCCCGGCCCGACCACGGCCTCACACAACCGCAGCAGCGTCGCCAAATCCTGGCGGGTCAGTGCCAACGGGTGTCCACCGCCGTCGGCTCGCGCTTCACGCAACGGCTCCAGGCGCAGGGCCAGGCCGGTCACCTCACCGGAATCGGCGGTCTCCACCTGGGAGGTCAGGATCCCGCGCGCGCGCAGCTCGGGCAGCACGGTGTGGGCGACGTAGGACTCCGTGCACCCCAGCCACCGCGCCAACTCCCGCGTACGGAACGGCACACGAAGAGACGCGGCCGGCGCCTTCGCCAACACCACGATTGCCGCCAACCGGACAGCATCCCGGCAACCCTTGACCCGCGAATCCGCCAACAGAGTCCGGACCGCCGCGAACAACCTCGTGCGCATCCCACGGTTCAGCACGAGAGGGTGACCCGGGCCAGACGCCGGGACCGGGCCAGCCTGCACAGGCTCACCAGAAGAGCGCTTCCGCCCGCCAGCTCGGCGGGGCGACCGGCGTGCCGCATCAGCCGCGGAACGCTTGGAACGAGCCGACCCCGTGCCACGCCCTGGTCCTGCTTCAGGCATGACTGAACCAGCCCTCGTACGGGTAGCTATGATCTGCTCCTGTCGAGGAGAAAAAGGGAAACCGGTATCGCCACCCGGCCCGCTTGGGGAAGCAGAGACAGCCGGACGCGACGTATTCAGCTATTGATGCGGGTAGCCCTCACCCCCTCCTCGACAACGCGGATGGCCCGGGACCGCAGATCCCGGGCCAGGTCGCACCTCGCCACTTTGGGCGAGACAGCCTGTGGATGATCACCGTGCGAGCCACAGCGATCAGGCGGCTTGCTTGGAACTCCGACGCCGACGATCGAGAGCGTCGGGTACTTCGGCGATCCACAGTCCGACTGGGATGCGAAAGGCAGCCTTCCCGTCCAGGAGCCTGAGGTCGACAGCCGCTCGCTCCCAGGGGGTCGTCACCAACTCCACCTTGTCCTCGAGAACCCAGAGCGCAGTGTCGGGTGTGGTGTCTGCGTCGCTAAAGGCTTCGCGGGCCTTCTCGACCGCGGCCTCCTGCCACAACTCGAGCGACTGGCGTTCGCTTCGAGGTCGCCTCACACCCGGCCAAACAATCTGGGAGACGAACGCATACACGCGCAACGCGACAACGTCCTCCGGCGAGTAGGGCTCGTGAAGCACGCCCTGGTCCCGGGCCTTCCAAGCCCATGACTCGCTTAGGCCGGCAATAGCCGCCACAGCGCTGAGTTTGAGCTGGTGCTGAGCCACATCCACTTCGACACCCCTGACGCCAAAAGATCGTGAGCACACGATAGCGCAATCCCCGGCGCAGATTCTGGCGTCACTAGAGAGATGGCGTGTCGGTCTCACCGCAACTGGGGCGCAATGTCCTGGTTTTGAAAGCCCTCCGCCGCTTGAGGGGCCTGGCGTCGCCAGCCTAGGCTCTAGTGTCGCTCGGCTTGAAGGGCCGTCCGAACCGGCGACCGCATGTTGCAGCGTTGGTTGGGTCGTTGGTGCTGGCGTTGCAGTGCGGGTTGTAGGCATCGTTGCAACTAGTCAGTCGAACTGATGGAGGGTTCGGGAAAGGCGAGAGGGGCTGGCCACGTTCGTGGCCAGCCCCTCTTCGTGGTGTCAACGAGCGGGTTTCCTCGGCTTGGGGAGAGTCAACGCCCCCTCTGCCTCCAGCGCATCCAGCAGCCTCTCCAGCCCTGCAGAAACAACGAGGACGCCGCGTCGCCCCTTATCTGCTTCTTGGAGAACCATGTTCAGGTTTGACATGAGCTCATAGGCTTCGGGTCCGACACGGTAGGTTGACGGCTTGGAGCGGTCCTTGTCTGGATTCCAGAGCTGTTCAAGACCAAATGCCTCGGCCATCGCGACTTGGTCGTCCACGTCGACAGGGATGTGGCGCAGTGCTGCGTCCACGTAGTGCCCAATGGCGAGGTCGCCACGCCCCAGCGACCTACGGTCTGCCTTGATGCGCTCCATGAGACGCGACTTGACATGCGGGGCAATCCGGAAACCCCAACCGTTCCACGTCGAACCACGGAGCTTGGCCTCTGCGTAGCTGTCTCTGACGGCATTGTGCGCCCACGCCTTGGGACGCTGCCGTCGAGACCGCAGGTCTTCCGGGGAGCTGCTCCCGGTCTCCTGACCTTCGACCTCGCTGGATACCTCGGGCTGGGGCTGGG
>NZ_JBIVXF010000011.1:219601-263278 GCF_044769045.1 Streptomyces sp. NPDC090741
GGGGTTCCGGCTGGGGCTCGGGCTGGGGCTCGGGCTGGGGCTGGGGTTCCGGCTGGGGCTCGGGCTGGGGCTCGGGCTGGGGCTGGGGTTCCGGCTGGGGCTCGGGCTGGGGCTCGGGCTGGGGCTGGGGTTCCGGCTCGGGCTCGGGCTCGGGCTTCGGCGTGGACACGGGAGGGCTTTGAGCCGCCGCGGCTTCGGGGTGCGCCTGTGGTTCGGTCGGAGGGGACGGTTCAACATGGCCAGTCAGTCCGCCGGCGCCCAGGAAAGACCGGCCGGCAACGTCGTCGGCGCCAGCAAGGAGACCCTGAACGAGAGAGGCGCCATTGCCTTGGAAGTGATTGGGCCGACGCTTCCTGGGTTCGCCGGCGCTACGGCTAGGCAACGTCCGGCTCCGTCTCAATCAGCTCCGGAAGCTCCCACTTCTCGGGAGGCTGCTGGGTTCGCAGGAGGATTTGGTTCGCCAGTTCCCCGTACATCTTCCCTGGTGCATGGCTTGCGTATCGAATCGCAGCGGGCACACCGTGGGCGAAGGAGTCGCTGATGCGGTTGTCGGTCCTCACGTCGGTGATGAAGGGCGCGAGCCCGGCTCCCAGCATCCCGTTGCGGATGTTGACCTCCTGGGACTTCCACTTCGACGGAGGATTGGACCTGTTGAGTACTGCGCCGAGGTACTTCGGGTCGCACTCCCCGCCTGTCCGATCCTTGACGTAGTCAACGGTGCCGCGTGTTGCCGCAGCACCCTTGAGTGCCGGGTATTCAGGCACGGACACGGTGATCACAAAGTCAGCGGCAGCGAGAGCCGTTGCTGAGAGCGAAGAGACTGCGGGAGGGGTGTCGATCACTACGTAGTCGAAGTGGTCCGAGAGTTCAAGCAGCATCCTTCGGAGTACGGGAGTCGACTGGTACCCCTTCTTGTGGATCAGGTCCTGCGCTGCGGTCATCGTCGACTCTTCACAGGCGAGCAGGTGCAGAGTGCCAGTGCCCTCGAAGATGTGCGTGAGCTCGGTCCGGTCGAACCAGATGCTGGACGTGTCCATGTGCATGCCCTGAAGCCGTGCCTGCAGGGCCCAGCCGAAGGAGCGCGGCAACTGGTCCTGGCCCGCGAGGTTGACGCCGAGCGCCGTGCCGGCCTGGGCCTGCGGGTCGAGGTCGACGATCAGGACTCGGGCGCCGAACAAGGCAAGCGCAGCACCGATGTTGACCGTGGTGCTGGTTTTGCCGACTCCCCCCTTCTGAGTCGCGACGGCGAAGACAATCACCGTGGGATCCGCCTTTCTACTTCATTGACTGCCGCTTTGTGGCCGGTGTCGCCAGGTGCGCCAGCCGAAAGTTCCCCTCGACGCGAGGGGAAAATCGGCATAGTTGCCCGAATCGTGTAGGTGAATCTGCGTCTCTTGAGCTCCAGGGCTCTAGTGACACCGGAATAACGCGCACGACCCTAACAGGTGTCGGTCGCGTGGGCGCGTGAGACTCGCCTCAAGGTCGGATGTGCAGGCGGAGGGCTCGGAACCGTCTTCGTGGGATGACCCCTGCGTGCGAGGGCGGGGGCGTTCGGTCATGTGTTCATGGTGGTGTCGGACGGACGCGTGGTTGAGGCCGAATGCAGTGGGCAGGGCGAGATGTACGCGGGTAGGGACGCGGATCTGTGGCGCTGGTCGTCCGGGGGTGGGCGCGAAGCCTGGAAGCATCGTGGCGGCGGCTGACGCGTGGTCGAGTTGTTCCGCTACGTGTAGGTACCGGTGTCGCGACGGCACCGTGGTGACTTGGTTGCGCGCGTGAAAGGGACGCGGTGCGACAAGCAGCATGCGGGCTGGCGGGTAAGCCCGCACTCTCGCTCAGCCGATCGCCGGTTTACACGTTCCTATGGAGAAGTGCGACATAGATTGGATGAACCGCGTAGCGCATGACCGAGTGCTGTTCAGTTAGCGAGTGCAGAAGATACGTCGCTCCCCTGCTGGATGGTTGCTTCGCCCGATCGTGCGTGATGCAGAAGGTGAGCAAGTTCCTTCGCGACACACCAGGACGGCGCGTTCTATGAATCGGACGTTCGCTGATTGCCTGCGCAGTTGTGCAGCCCGACTGCGAGTAGGACGGGCGGTGAGCGAGGCGGAAAGTGAGTGACATCGCCCGTTAGTAGCGTGGACGCTCCGCTAAATCGCCACAGACTTCGAAACGGAGAGACGTGCTCAGCAACGTCGTTCGTTAGATGGTTCGTTGCAGCGTTGCAGATTACGTTGCAAGTTAAGTTCTAGATTATGTAGCTCAACACGTAGCGATCGTCGTTCCAACTATCATTGCGTCTGTAGTAGTAGTCGACGTTGTATCTATCGTTGCAGCGGTAGCGCGCTGATTGTCGCAGCTCTCGTTGCAGTCATCGTTGCAGTCGCTGTGGCGCCTCGCCGTCACCCTTGGGCGCTCCTCGTAGCAGTAAACGTCGCAATTATCGTTGCAGCCATCGTTGCAGTACCAAGTCGGGATGCGTGCAAAGTTCATCCCGCCATTGTTGCTCTCATCGTTGCAGCCAATGTTGCAGCTCGAAGAAGAAATGTGCAGGTGGGGCGTCAGATAGAGCAGCCGCGAGTAGAAGAAGCGCGGGCAGCTATCGTCACGGCTGTCAGCTGCCGTGTGGTCGGTCCAGGCGGCAGTGGGCGCGGCGCAACGCAACAAACTGCTGTCCGTGTCGGTTCGGCGCAGGGCTAGGAACGGCCACGCAACTGCCACTCCCGACAGCCGCCGAGCTGCTGACTGCGATGCCCCACGTTCCGGAATCGCACCTGCTTCTGAGAGGTCCCTCGCACATCGCCGACTGCGTCTACTTCTCCACGATCTCGGACGAGGGACGGCTGCGGGCGATCCAGGCAGAGCTGCAACTCCGGTTGACCGGAGTCAACGAGGGGCAGGTACGCCCGCGCGCGGAAGGGTTCACGATCCAGTACGGCCCGCTCGCATGGCACGTTCGGCGCGACGGCTGGCCGCTGGAGCAGATCACCATGCGTAGCGGGCACGCCCGCGCCCGATACACGGGACCCTAGCGACCACGCGCCTGTAGGCCGGCGCCCGTTCGTGGTCGAGACCGACCCGCGGCCGCGCAGCATCCGAGGTTGCTGCTGTGCTCCGCGGGTCACGTGTCCGGCGCGGGCTACGTGGCGAGGTCTTCTGAGGTGAACGCCGCGGCGAACAACCTCTTCACGTTCTCGATCGCCTCTGGGATGCCGGCCTGGTCTTCCCACTGGTCGGTGGATGTGCCGGGCAGGGAGGCGAGGAGGGAGTCGTGGAGGTGGTGGGCGGCCGGGGTAAGAGAGAGCCGGCCGTCGTGCTGGTCGATGAGTCCGCACACGATGGCGGCGCGGACGTCGTCGTTCGTGCCAACGCGGGAGGGCATGTAGCGCCAGGGGCTGCCTTCGGCGATGCCGCGGATGATGCCCAGGACATCGAGGGGCCAGTACAGGTCGTGGGGGTCTGGAGCCGACTCTGCCGCGGCTGCCAGCTTGGCGAACCGCGTCTCGACGGCGTCTCGGTCGGTTCCGCGGACGTAGAGGTTGAGCGTGCCCGCCGAGCGGTCCTCGAGCCGGCCGTCTGCGGCCCGCTCGGTGTAGTTGCTCTCGAAGTCCCAGGGATGCAGCACCAGCAGGCCGGTGTCGGTCAGACGCCGGCGCGGGAGGAATCCCGCGTAGGCGACATGCCGGGAGTACACCGTCGTCCTTTCGGGCAGTGCGGTGCGCACCGCGCGCGTGCCCCCGGGCTGCTTCGCCCAGTCGGCCAGCGACCAGGTCTCCACGGTCGCGGCGAGGGCGTCGGCGTAGGAGTCGAAGCCCTCGGTGCGGGCTTCGGTGATCGCCTGGTCGTGGTCGGTGTTCCAGTGGTCGGCGAGGACCTGGGCGTGGCCGGCGTCGGCGAAGGCAACCTTGTGGTGCCCGATGACGGTGACGTGTACGTGCGCTGCTGCAGGAGTGGAGGGCATTCGGTCTCCGAGGATGGGGGTGGATCCGGTCTGGGCTGGGCGTGGGGCGGCGTCTGCGGGGAGGAGGTGTGCGTGAGCTGGGCGCTGGCACGCAGGGCGGGGCAGGTCGAGCTCGTCGGCCGGCGCAGGTCAGGACGTGGTGTCCCCGGCGCTGCCGGCGGCCTGGGCGTGGCGGGCGCCCTTGTCGAGGACGGTGACGACGAGGTCGGTGGTGTTCCCTTCCTTCTGCTCGGCCTTGGTAAGTGCACGGGTGCGGACGAGCTTGTGGTCGACGAGCCTGTCCAGGGCGCTGGTCAGGTCGGGCGTCTGCGAGCCGTAGTGCACGCGGATCCTGGCGTCCGGGAGGACCTCGACGAGGGCCTCTTTTACGGCGGAGGTGGTGTTGGCCGGCGTGCCCTCGCGGGCGGAGGTGACGAGCGCGTCCAGGAGGGCGCGCTCGGCGGGGGAGAGGCCGAGGTCCTTGACCGGCCGGCCGATGCGCCGGCTGTGCTTCTTCTCGGCGTAGGTGCGGACCATGGCGGCCGCGAAGACCGAACCGCTGGCCAGGTCCTGGACGGCGACCAGCTCACCGCGTTCGACCAGGCGCGCGATCTGCTGCTTGTGGACGTCGAGGATGGCGGCGGCCTCGGTGACGCCGGCGAGTTCGGGCACCTGGGGCTCGGCCTCACGCCGTTCGAACTCGGCCTCGGTGAGCACCTCGACGCCGACGATGGTGTCGGGCAGACCCAGCCCGTGCACGGCGTGGCTGGTGACCTTCACGGCCTGGGCGAGGGCGTCCAGGACGGTCTCGGCGTTGACGAACAGGCGAACGGAGAGGTTGCCGTTGGCGGCCGGCCCGACGCCGGGCGCGTGGTCGGCCAGCGCCTCCATCAGGTCGCCGTAGTGGTCCGGGGAGACGCCGCGGGCGCCGAACTCGACGTACACGTTCGTCGTGATCATGGTGTGGGGTGCTCCTTCTGCTGGGTGGTGCGGGCGGTGGGTGACGGCGGACGGCTGAGGCCGGGTGCCGGGGCGCTGGGCCCCGGCACCCGGCCGGTCAGGGCTTGAATCCGGCCTTCTTGAGGTAGGCCAGGCAGTTCTTCAAGGAGCGTGGATCGCTGGGAGTGCCGGGGAGCACCGTCACGAACGTGTTGCCCTTGTGGACCTGGTAGTGGCCGTTCTTCGTCGGACGGGTGCTGAACCCCTGCTTCTCGATGGCCTTGATGAGCTGCTTGACTTCCTTGCTCGCCACATTCTCCCCTAACAGTGAACGCCGTCAACACATATGTTGTCAAAAACTGTTCATGCTGTCAACACTTATGGTCGCTCATGGGGGTATGTGGGGCCGGGGAATCTGGTGAGATGCCGACGGCGCTGGCCCCACCGTGTTGAACACGTCGAAGGGTGAGTGGGGTTGGGGGGAGACGTGCAGCCCAGTGCAGCGGCGTCGGGGTCGCTGGCGTCGGCACGCCCGGCGGCCCGGCCGCGGCGAGCACGCTCACGTCGGAACCCAGCCAGATCTCTGGCCGAGAAGCAGCCTCCAGCGGTGGACCGGGCGTCGATCTCAGCAGGATTGTCAGCGCCGTACGCCATGCTGACCCGCCCAGCGGCGGCGTCGACGAGAGGACGAAGGGGCGATGGAGGAGCAAGAGTTCGCTGTCGAGATCCCTGCGATGGAACCGGGCTCGGTGAAACCGTGGCGGAAACTGCTGCGGGCTCTGGACGAGTCCAAGCGGGGCGCGATGAGCTGCGAAGGGGACTGGCTGGAGGCCGGCGCCTCCTACGCGCTGCCGGCAGGCGCTGTGGTCGTACTCTGCGACCCCCTGCCTGAGGGAGGCAGGAAGCGCGTACGGATCTGGCGAGTGGAGAGCGACGGCACGCCCAAGGTGGAACGTGACTCCACCCTGTCCTCTGCGAGCGCCTTCGGCGCCTCAGTACGCGGCACATTGCGCCAGATTCTGGAGCAGCACCCGGTCCGAGTCGGGGCTGTGCGGCAGCTCACGCCAGCGCCTGCGCGTCCCAACGAGCGCAACGACTCATGTTCGCGATGCCACCAACCGGTCGCCGCACGCGAAGGCATCCTGGCCCGTAGCCCCCGCGGCTTCATGGAGGCCCAACACCAGCCGGGCCAGTGCCCACCCGCACCCCCGAAGCCCGGTGCCACCGACCATGCCGCCCAGAGGCCGGCTTCCAAATCGCCGGGCGCGCGGCCCAATGCCCGGGAGCAGGACTGCAGGCTCTGCGGGAACGTGGTGCCGGCCGGCGCCGGGCTCCTGGAACGCAGCAGACGATCCTGGGACGTGAGGCACCCCGACGGGGAGTGCCCGCCGAGGGTGGAGCTGTGGGAGATCGACCGGGGCATGCCCGGCCCTTATCGAGCCCGGCCACAACGCTGGGCAGCCCCGGGCACCGTGCTGCGCAGCACGATCTACGATCACGGACGGCCCTTCCCCGGCGATGCCCCGGGCTTCCGGCGCCAGCGAGACGGCGTCGTGACGGCGATCGTCACCACGGTGCGCGAGCGACGCCCGGAGTACTGCCGCGACGAGGAAGGGGACAACCCGAGTTGCCTGATCGGCGAGGACGGCTGGTAGTTCCGCATCCTGGTGCGCCCCGCCACGGAGGAGGAGGCGGCCGAGATTCTGGCCGCCGAGGCCCTGGCCATGCGCCGCGCCACGCTCGTCCAACGGCGGCTCCGCCTGTTCGAGCAGGCCGCCGACGGTGAGATCCCGGACGCGGCCGACCTCACCGGCACGGTTCAGGTCGACTTCGGCGCGATGCGCTCGTTGACCCGGCACTGGCCCGACGACGAGCTGCGGGTGGACGAGGATGCCGGCATCGCCTGGTTCCTCCGCTACAACGGCCACGACGGCGACACGTGGGCTGCCAACAACCACGGCCGGTTCATCGCCCGGAAGATGCCGCTCACCCCTGACCGCTTGCAGTTGCTTGCTGACCTGCGCCGCGAGTACTCCAGCGGCCGGGAGTCCCACAGCTGATGGGCCGCGGGAAGCAGCGAACCGGCCCGCCGTGCTGATGGCAGGCCGGTCCGGAAGCGGGTCGGGGCTTGCCCCCTCGTGGTCAGCGCCCCAGGAGCGCGAGGACGCCCAGGAGGCCGTCCAGAGCGTACTCGGCGACGGAGCGTCGCTGCCGTCGCGTGAGCGAGCGGAGGTAGGCGTCCAGCCGCCCGGCCTCGAAATGCGCTTCGCCGAGGCTCCCGGCGACGTAGGTGATCCGCGCAGCCGCTTCGCTCGCGTGACGGGGCGCCTCGAGCAGGATGGCGGAGCGCCACGCTTCAAGGGCCTCCTGGCCGGTCAGACCCCGTCGCTCGCCTGTGAACTTCGACGCGTTGGCGGCCCAGTTCACGACCAGGGCAGCGAGGGCAAGGATCTGTCGGTTCGTGTCGATGGCAGCCGTGGTCACGAGGGAACAGGGCTGGCACCGGGCGACGTGAGCGGCGAGCAGCCGGTCGGCGAGAGACTGGCCCGTGCCAAGGCCGTCCGGAACCTCGTGCAGGCCCCCTGCCGGACAGTCCCTGACCGCCGCGTCAGGCATCGGCTGGGCGTCGGGCCGCCCGTGGAGTCGCCCGTCTGTCATCACACCGCCCTGGCTGGGGAGGTCGGCGCCGTCGCTATGCGTCCGTCCCGCGGCGATCGCGTCGAGTTCCGACTGGCTCAGCACCATGGAAGTCGTGCACCGGGAGTGACCGAGGATGATGATCTCGACTCCGGAGCCCGTCAGAACCGTGATCACCGCGTCCTCGACGGCCGGCCGACCGACTGCCCCGCAGGCGTAGCACTCGTAGGCGTCGGGGATGCCGCTCCCGGATCGCAGAGCCGTGCAGTTCGCAGGCCCCGCGCCGAGCTCACGGTGTGCATTCACCCATGTGGGTCACGTTCCCTGCCCGGATCGGCATCAGCTGCCTGCGTGTGCCAGACGGCGCATGATCGTCATCAGCTCGTCCGGCGGCTCGATGCTCATGGTGCGGGTCTGCGGGTTGAAGGCCGTGATGGAGGCCAGTTCGCCGGCGCGCCACCAGAACACCCTGGGCGAGATCGGTCCGGGACCGTCCTCGTAGGCGCCCTGGCCGAACTGCGCGAGGGCGTTGACGGCCTCACCCACGTGGCTGTCGGCGAGCGGGTAGAAAACCAGGTTGTGCCGGTTCGGAACGGTGAGCAGCACACCCTCAGCCGGGACATCGGGCCCCCCGGCAGCGGCCACCGCCTCTTCGAAAACGAGTGCCTTGCTGGCCGCGAACACCGACTCCGGGTGGCCGAGGATGTGGAGGACAGCGCCGCCGGGGAGGCCGATGGTGTCGTAGTCGGCCGGCTCGGCGAGCAGGTTCGCGCGTGCGGCCGAAACGAGTGCGCCCCACTCGAAGAGGGCCACGTCGCGGTCACTGAGGACGCGGACGTTGTCCGGGGTGTCGAGGGCGATGCCGGCCAGAAGGTCCGGTGCCAGCGGGCGCAGGTAGGTGAACTGCCCGCGGGCATCCTCGGGTATCGATTGCGCGGCGACCAGCCGCATATACACGCTGCGCAGGGGGTCCGGTGCGGCACTGTGGCCGGGATGGGTCGACAGGTCGGTCATGTGCGAGTCCTTCTGGTGTGCGAACAGCCGCGGCAGGTACCGGGCTCGGCGGCGCTGTGTCGTGTCGGTGGCGAGCGCTGACCTACAGGTGGAGCAGGTCGCGGGCGCTGTCGGGCAGTTGGGTTGTCTTGGTGGGCTGGTCGAGGAAGTACTCGCGGATCCGCTGGAAGAGGATGTGGTCGATGGTGACCGGGGTCGGCGCCGCCGGCAGGCCGAGCTCGGCGCGGGCCTCGTCGTCCAGGTGCTCGGCGAGCGCGCTGTAGTCGGCGGCCTCGGCTTGGGCGGTCAGCTCCTCGAAGGAGGGCCGCTCCTCCTGCGCCGGGGCCGGGCGGACCGGGCGGGGCGCCGGCTGACCGGCCATGCGGGACTCGGAACGCGGGGTCTGGGGCTGCTGGCTCATGCGCTGTTCTCCTGTTCTGCGGGCTGGGTGCTTCGGATCTGGAAGATCCGCTTTGCGCTGAGGTTGGCCTGGTGAGCGATGGCGTCGGGCGTCCAGTGCGGGGCGTAGCGGCGGATCAGCTCGTCCCGTAGCCGTTCGGCGGTTTTGATCGCCTTGGCGGCTTCCGCGATCTCGGCCAGTTCGGCGAGGTCCGGGGCGCCGTCCGGGCCGCGCAGGCAGCGGGCCACCACCTGCCATCCCCGATCGAGTGGGACCCCCGCGTCGTCGGTCTTGATGCGCAGGGCCTCGATGTAGGCGGTGAGGTCGTCGCGAGTGAAGCGGCGGCCACCAGCGAGGACGAGGTGCTCGGCGTCCCCTTCGTGCAGGGCGCGGACGTCGGTCCAGGTGAGGGCCATCTCCCCTCCCTTCTAACGTCTAGTTGATTAGATTTTACCATTCCCCTTTCGTAAAGTCAAATGCGTTAGATATTAGTGGCGGGGGATGTCCTTGGTGTCGACCATCTGGACGACCATGCAGTTGTGGCCGTCGACCCTCACGTCTTGCTGGACGCCGACCACCCGGTACGTGCTGCCTCGCGGCATCAGTCGTTCCCTCTCAAAATTGCCGTGCTCGGACACGTAGGCCACCGCGGCGCCACGGCTGGAGACGACCTCGAAGACCACCCGGTGCCGAGCCACCCCGTTCTGGCCGGTCTTCTCGTCCTGCCAGTACGCCTGGCTGAAGCGGGCGCCTACCTGCGGACAGTGGGAGACCGACATGTATGAGTCGTCCTTGTAGTCCTGTCCCACCTGGAAGTTGGACCGGACCCAGCTGTCCACGGCGTCGGCCCTGCGCACCTCCATCGGCGGGGTGAACCCCCTGTAGGTGGTGCGAGGCGTGCCGGAGCGGCCCGCCTTCTCGAGCGCCGAGTCCAGGCCGGCGGACACGGTGCGCATCGGCACGTACAGCCCGTCGACGTCCTCATCCATCGACCGGCCGCTGTAGAGATGGGCGTTGATCTGCTTGTACTCCTCGCCGGTGTACGTCGCGACCCAGGACGACTCTTCCTGGCTCAGGCCCGCAGCCCACGCCTTCGACTCCGGTACCAGCGCCGCCGCCTGATCGCTCGGCAGGTAGTTGCGGTCGTGCCGGTCGCCCAGCCCGTGCCGCTCCCACGGCCGTCCTGGAACCCCGGTACGCGCCGTGTTGAGGATCTGCTCGGCCTGGTCGACGGGCACCCGGTCGTAGACGACCGCCCCGTTCTCGACCCGGTACGGCCACGGCGAGCGGGCCAGCGCCTCGTAGCGGTCCCGGTCCAGGGTGCTGAACGCGATCCGCGCGTGCGGGTGCTCGTCCTCGTCACCGGGGTACACGGTGACGACACCGCTGTGGCCGGGCTGGCCCCAGGCGACGGACTGTCCGCCGTCCTGGCGGGGTACGAACTTCGCCTGCCCGCCGGCACCGGTGGCCTGGGCAAGTGCGGAGGCCGCCCGTACGTGCTCGGGGAATTCCGGCAGCTCGGCCGGCATGGAGTGGTCGGGCCCGGTCGGCTCGTCGGGCTTGCGGGTGGGGCCGAGGGCGAAGGCGTGCCGCGGGTCAGCCGGGTTGGGCTGTTTCGTCGCCGCCCCCGGGTTGGCCAGCAGCGTGCGCGTGGCCTCGGCGCACTGCCGCGCGTGGCCGGCGTACTGCGCCGCCTTGTCCTCGTCGCCGTCCGCGACCGCCTGCTTGGTCTTGTCCGCCCAGGTCTGCGCCTGCGCGTAGGTGGCGGCCGCCGGGTGACCGGAGCCGGCCGCGGCCACGTGCTGCCCCAGCTGCGCCGAGGCGGCCCGGGCCGCGGAGCGCACGGCGGGATGGGAGGAGGTGCACCGCCGACCGCCGGCGGCAAGAGTTCGGCACACGTTGCGGGTTCTCACTTTCCCGCACCGCCCACGGCGGCGCGCATCGGACCTTGATCACAAAGTCCGATGAGCGTGCGGGCGCGGGCCTGTGGACAGAGTCCGCCGGCCCGCGCCCGCGAGATACGCCGAAAGACGGTCCGGTCAGTGGCGGGGGACGTCGTGGACGTCGGCCATCTGGATGACCACCTTGTTCTCCCGGCCGATGGTCACGTTGTCCTGGATGCCGACCACGTGGAAGGTCGAGCCCCGCGGCATCAGCCGCTCCCGCTCTTCGTTGTCGAACGCCGAGACCGATGCGACGGCTGCCCCACGGCTGGAGACGATCTCGAAGACCACGCCGTGCGAGGCGATGCCCTCCTCACCGGTCGATGGCGAGAACCACTTGTTCCTGGAGAAGCCGCCGGCGACCTCTGGGCAGTGCGAGACGGACATGTACGAGGGATCCCGGTAGGTACCGCCGACCTTGAAGTTCTCGTGCGCCCACTCCAGAACCCGGTCCGCCCGGCGCACATCCATCGGAGGCTGGTAGCCGCGGTAGGTGATGTGGGGTTGTGCCGGCCGCGGCGCTCGTGCGATCGCGGCGTCGAGGTGATGCGTTACCTCGCGCAGGGGCACGGTCATCCCCGCGACCGTCGTCTCGCGCGGCTTCCCCTCATACAGGTGCTTGTTGACCTCGTAGAAGTCGTGCCCGGTGTACCCGGTGACGTACTCCTCCTGGTCCTCGCTGAGGGACTGCGACCAGCGGAAAGACTCGTCCTCGAGCTCCGCGGCATCCTCATCCGGCAGCTCGTCGCGGTTGCGCCCCGCGGTCAGCCCATGGCGCCGCCATGGCTTGGCTGCCTCGCCGGTCCGCGCCGCCGTCAGGACCTGCTCGGCTTGGTCGGCCGGCAGCCGGTCGTAGATGACCGCGCCGGCCTCCGTGCGGTACGGCCAGGGCGAGTCGGCCAGCGCCTGGTAGCGGTCCTCGTCCAGGTCGGTCAGGACGACGCGGGCGTGCGGGTGCCCGTCCTCGTCGTCGTCGCCGGGATAGACGGTCGCGGCGCCGGCGAACCCTTCTCCGCTCCAGGCGATGGTCTGGCCGCCGTCACCGCGGCCGACCACCTCCGCGTCGCCGGCGCCCGCGGCCACGCCCAGCGCCTTCGCCGCCCGGCCCTCTGGAAGCTGCTGCCAGCTGTCGTCCTGCCCGCCGGCATCCCCTACGACCGGATAGGCGACGTCGGCGTCCGGGTCATCCAGCAGCTCGCGCGATGCCCGCCCGCACGCCTGCGCATTCTCGGCGCACTCGCGGGCTCGCTCGTCATCACCGTCCCGGGCGGCATCCCGGGCCTGCTTCGCCCACAACTGAGCCTGGTCCAGGGCCTGCTCCGCCGGATGCCCAGGATCGGTGAAGGCAACCTCCTGGACGAGTTCGAACGGCACGGCCCGCTGCGCGGCTCGGACGCTGGGGTGGGAGGAGGCGCACCGGCGCCCCCCTTGAGGAATGGATCGGCACACGCGTGCCCTCGCTTTCCCCGTGCCGCCGGCCGATCAGCGGGCACGGGCGTCGGTCGGACCAACAAGATCCGAATCACGGTGCGAGAGACACCTTGTGGACAGAGGCCGGGCCGATCATGAGGAGGCGGCTGTCTGAAGCTCGCGGGGCCTCCCGTGCACAGGAGGCCCGCGACACCGCAGCTGCCGAGCTGCGCCCGTGATGTCGAGCAGACCGGCGGGGGAGCAGGGGGAGCCCGCGATGTCGTGCGGCATGCACCCCGCAGACGGCGAACTCCGCCGCTGCCTCGAAACCGCCGCGCATCCGCCCCCAGCTGGCGCCGGCGCCGGATTTCCGCTGCCGCGACCGCTATCCACAGGCCGCCGCCCCGAACCTACCGGGGGTAACCGGCTCGCCTCCGTCCGGGCGTGCCCTCAACGAGCCGAAGGATCAGCCATGCCCGGCCCTGGAACCACAGCAGCCCCTCCGAACACGCACGCCGGGATCCCGCACCCGCCCGGCCGAACCCGAAGAGCTCACCTCGGCGACCTCGACGCTGTCAACGCCCTGCACCACCGGTGCTCCTTGGCAACCCGCTTCGCCCGCTACGCCAGCCCGCGGCGCGAGCTGAAGCCGTCCGAGTGGAGCCGCCTGGTACACCCGGCGGCCGGCACCACCTGGCTCACCACCGACCACCACGACCCCGACACCGTCATCGCCGTCATCCACCTGCTCAAGACCCGCACCCCCGGAACGTACGAACTGGCCCTGCTGGTCGACGACCAGTGGCAGGGACGCGGGCTGGGGACCTGGCTCACCGAGCAGGCCCTGCGCACCGCCGCGGACGAGGGCTGCCACACCATTACCGCGGCGTTCGGCGCGGGCAACGAGCGAGCTGCCGCCATCCTGCGCCGCCTCGGCATCACGATCCCCGCACCCGACCTCGGTCTGATCGAGGTCACTCTCCCCCTCGACACAAGGAGCTGACCGTGCCCCTTCTGCCCAACGCGAGCGCCGAGCTCCAGCGCCCGGACGGCGCCCGCCTCGCCCTCTACCTCGACGGCCCCGACGACGCCGACCTCGTCGTCATCATGGTCCACGGCTGGCAGGCGGCCGCCTCCATATGGAGCGAGCACGTCCGCCAACTCCCGCGGCGCCGCACGCGCATCGTCCGCTATGACCAGCGCGGACACGGCAATTCCACGGCCGGCCGTGCCACACCCTCAATCCCCCTGCTGGCCGACGACCTGAAGGCCGTCATCACCGCGTCCGCCCCAGGACGACTCCCGGTCGTCCTCGTCGGACACTCCATGGGCGGCATGGCCGTCCTCGCGCTGGCCGCCCAGCACCCCCACCTCATCGGCGACAAGGTCCGCTCCGTCCTCGTCGCCTCCACCACCAGCGGCGGCCTGGACCTGGCCGAGCCCCGACACCCCCCGCTCACCCGGCTGATCGGCCTCGCCCGCCACACCATGGCGGCAGCGTGCATCGTCGCCCCCCGGCCGGCAGCCCGCCTTCGCGAACTCGTCCGCCCCCGCCCCTACCCGCAGCCCCCGATCGACCACGCGGCCCGGTGGTTCAAAGCCCTCATGCGCCACGACGTCGCGGGCCAGCTCACCGCGCTCGCCCGCATCCCCGTCCACGTGCTCGTCGGCGAGAACGACCACACCATCCCCCCGATCCACTCCCTCCGCATCGCCGCCCAGATACCCACCGCGCAGCTCCACGCCGTCGCCGACGGCGGACACCGCCTGCCCACACGGAGCCCCGAAGCGTTCCTCGCCGCACTCGAACGGGCCTGCCAGGACGCCGAACCGGGCCGAGGAACCTGGAAGCACCGCATAGCCCGCCGCGAGCGCCCCCGGTCCGCCGCCACGCCACCTCCCCTTGCGAGCGAAGCACGCAGCGGCTGAGACCGCAGCGCGAAACAGCAAGGTCAGGCCCAAGCTGCGCCCATTCGTATGCTCATCGCCGTGCCATACACGGCATGAGAGGCCGACCGGTCATGCTGGTGTCCCCCTGTGGTCGGCGGGCGGCAGGAGCGGCGCAGCGGGCCGGACCTCGGCCCGAGTTCCTGCCGCCCGCTCAGGGCCGCACACCAGCCCGCCCCACGGCAGAAGCGTCGTTCGGCTCACCGGCAGACCAGCTCGACAAAGCCGGTGCGGGGAGGACCCGGCGACGCAAGGCCGAACCCGACCACCATGAGCCGTCCGCGGCACTTCCTTGCACCCAGGCAGTGACCAGCCCGAACTGCTTCGCCCCTCCCGTCACACCAGCCTCAACTTCGGCAAGTAACCCAATCGAGCACGAAGTAGTTGCCCGGACGCGCCTAGAGGCACAAGGCCCCGCCGGGGCCCCGGACTCGTGGGGACGAGCAGATGACCAAGATGACCAAGCACGCGGTGAACTCCGACTTCGTGACGGTGGGGGTGGCACAGCGTCCGGGCACGGAGCCGCCGTGCGCGGACGGCTGGGACGTCCAGCGGAGCGGGGCCAAGGTGTGTGCCGCGGTGGTGGACGGCGCCGGACACCACGAGGCGGTCGTCCGGTACGCAGCGATCGCGCCTGCGGTGATGACCCACATGGAATGCCCCTAGGCGGGCTGGCCGGGCTGATCACCGCCGGACAGATGGCACACGCGTACGGCACCCCGCCGCACGCCTCCGCCCTCTACGCCTGCATGGAGCCGGGCTGGCTCACCAGCATCCACTGGATCGGCGACTGCCGGGCCTACGGCTGGGACGGAACGGCCCTCACCCAGTGGTCCACCGACCAGACCATGGGCCCGGCCCCAGCCACCTGCCGACAGGTGGAGATCCCCGAGGAAGTTCGCCTGGTCCTGCTCGTTTCCGACGGTCTCTCGGACCAGGTGGAACACGAGGCGGCCGAGGAACTCTGCCGCAGTCACGAAGCTGATCCCCAGGGCCTGGCCGAGGCCCTGGTTGCCGCTGCTGAGACGGCAGAGGACGGCTACCGCGACGACACCACCGGCATCGCACTGCTGATGCACAGGGCCTGACCTCCCGGTACCTCCCGTGGTGGGGCCTGCGGCAGGGCAGCCGCAGCGGGCCGGACCCCGGCCCGACCCTTGCCGCCGCCCAGGGACCGCCCCTGTCGCCAGCCCCAAGGAGCAGAAGCTCAGCTCATCGAGGGAAACAGGACCGGTGAAGGTGCGTAGCCAGGGGACATGGTCTGTCGTTGCCCCCCCCGGGGGGGCCATCTGAACACGAACGAGATGAGGCACCTGGATGAGCACGGCGGCGGCGCAGGGCATGGCATGGTCAGCCGGGATGTCGCAGGACCGGCTGGCCTGGTACGCCATCCAGGATCCGCGCGACGAACTGCGCCCGAGGCCAGCCGGCCCGCTGATGCCCAAGATGCTGGCCGTACTGCTCGCGGCCGGTCTCCCCGTGGTCAAGGCCGCCAGCCCGATGCGGATCCGCGAAGCCCACGGCTGGAGGCTGAACCTGCACCGAGACACCCAGGAGATCAAGGTGCACATGCCGGGGGAGGCCGAACCGCTACTCACGCTGCCGGGCGAGGTCCCAAACCGGTGGGACTACCTCGCGCAAAGGGTGGGATATGTCGTGCTGTACGCGGCGGACGACCTGGGGCTGCCCCGTCGTACCGGTGAGCAGGAGCAACAGCGCCAGTTGACCGCAGCGGCACAACGAGGCCGACTGATTGCAGCCTCCATCGCTTACACGGCCACGTAACTCCGGCAGTCACCGCCAGGCTGTGAAGGTAGCCCTGGCCAATTCAGAGCTTCGAACTCCCGATCAGAGCTTGAACCGCCTGGGCCGCCAGGTCCATCCGGCGCCCAGGACCGCCTGCCGCAGGGCGTTTCCCATCACGCGTGTATCCAACGTCGTGACCCTGCGGCGGCGTCCGTCAGAGCCGCGCTCGTATGTCCACTCCACGGTGAAGCCTCCCCCGCGGCCGTACTCGCGCGACGCCGACAGCCGGCCCCTGGTGCTCGACCGCTGCACCTGGAGGGCCCGCACCTCGCGCCGGTGAGGGTCCAGCCGCATGCGGATGCTCAGACGCAGGTCCACGTCCTCGCCGAAAGAGCGGTGCTGGATCCGCCAGTTCGCTATCAGGTCGGCCTTCTCCGAAGGGCTGGCGAGGCGCACACGGTAGGGCGCCTCCGGACCGCTCACCGCGAGGACTGCGTCACGGACCGCGGCCGCGGTGAGCGGTGTCACGCCGCCTGCAGGGCGCCTGGTGCCGTTCAGTCGTTCGAAGAACCCCATCGGGTCAGCCTACGGCGATCAGTCCACGATCATGGGCAGTCGCCCTCCCAGTCGAAGTACAAGGCGTCACCCGCCCTGGGCCCGTACAGGGCACGCCCCCCAGCTCCGTAGTGTCCGCCTTCGCTGATGAGCGCGGCGCCCTCGGCGAGGTCGTCCGGGCCCCAGCCGGTGATGTCGAGCAGCAGGCCGTCCTGCGGGCCGCCCACCAGTTCCATGTAACTGTGCCCGGGCTGGGGTCCGGGTTCCGGGTCGTCGTGGTCGGCGCCGTAGATCCGGCGCCCTCGCGGCTTTCCCATGCCTCATCCCATTCCGGCTATGGCATCGTGGATCGCGCTGCGCAGAGACACATCGACCGTCCGCTCGTCGACGAGCTCGTGGAAGTGCCGGGCGCTGTACGGATGCTGGCGCAGGACCGCGGCGACCACGGCCGCCGCCTGCCCGTCCAAGGAGCGCAGCCATCCCTTGATCGAATTCTGTGCGTTCCACTGGTCGCACGAGCCGTCCCACTCGCACATGCCGTCCGCCGCGACGTCCAGGAGTGCCCAGTGCTCTTCCAGCGTGGCCAGCGAGGCAGCGGCCAGGAGCCAACCGATCGCCCGGTCCATCTCGCCCCACTGCGCCCAGTTGCCCTGCCCGTCGCCGCGGGAATGCGCGGCGAGGGCCCTGACCACCGCCGTGGCCCGGGACACGTCCGACAGCAGCGCGGGGCCGACGACCTCGACGTCGAGCGCGGTGACCGTCTCCAGGTAGAGCTCGTAGTCGCCGGGCCGGTCGGCTGCCAGGTCGAGAAGCTGCCCGGCTGCCGATGCGTCGCCGCCACCCGCGGCCTCGAGTAGCCGGCGGGCGCGGATGATCGGCAGCCCGGCGGCCGGGGCGGTCTCCTTCTCGACCAGGTCGAGGAAGGACGCGATGTCCTGGGGCCGCAAGGAAGGGTCGAGGTGCGTGGCCCGGCGCACGACTCCGTACCACGGGCCCGGCGGCGGAAGCAGCGGGACGTTGGGCTGGGGCCAGGTACCGGTCAGAATCCACCCGATGAGCTGGCCCAGGCTGTAGATGTCGCTCGCGAAGGTGGCCTCGTGCGCGCCGGCTGACAGCTCCGGGGCGGCGAACCCCTCGGTGCCGATCGCGCTGTTGGTCAGGATCCCGAGGTCGCTGGTCTGGCCGCGCGGCCGGCGCACGATGCCCCAGTCGGCCAGCACCCACCGGTCCTCCAGGTACAGGACGTTGGACGGCTTGATGTCCCGGTGCAGCCACCCGTGCTCGTGCGCCGCC
The DNA here is from genome assembly GCF_044769045.1 of Streptomyces sp. NPDC090741. NCBI lineage: Bacteria > Bacillati > Actinomycetota > Actinomycetes > Kitasatosporales > Streptomycetaceae > Streptomyces > Streptomyces sp. NPDC090741. Next base: position 237,405 of record NZ_JBIVXF010000011.1, read on the forward strand.
GCGAGCGCCGCGGCGACGGCATCCACCAGGACCCGCAGCCGCCCCGGCTTCAGGAGCTCCGAGCGTCGCTCCTCGGCGGTGGCCTGGGCCATCGGCATCACGAACCAGGAGTGGTCTGGGCTGAAGTCGAGGACCGGCATCACATGGGGGTGGCCGCCCAGCCGTTGCGCGAGCTCGATCTCCCGGCGCATACGCCGACGCTCCCGCTGCCCCTGCCCCAGGCGGCGCTTGAACGCCACATCGATGCGCGACGCCTTGTGCATGGCGCGGAACACCGCGGCCTGCCCGCCCTCCGCCATGGGTAGCCGTGCCATCCGGTAGTCCTTCTTCTCTCCACGGGCGGATCCGCTCACCTGGCCGTACTCCTGCACGCGCGCCCCGGCTGGGCCGGTGTCCCCGCTGCCGGACTCGGCGGCCGGCCGGTGGGCGGCGATCCTGACCACCACAGGGCGCACCCGGGAAGGATCGCTGTCCGGGAGGGAGGCGAGCAGGAAAACGGGCCCGTCGGCACCGCCGTTCTGGGCGAGGCCAAAGACCTGGGCGAGCCGGAGGTCGGCCACCGTCTCCGCCGAGCACTCTGCCACGAGGGTGCGGTGCAGCAGGACGCGGTTGCCCGACCCATCGGTCGAGGCGCTGAGCACGCTGCCGCGCCCGTCGGCCGACAGGTACGCCGGGTAGTGCCCGGCTGTCGGAATCCACTGCTCGCGCCGGCCCGCATCCGTGCTCCGGGCCAGGTCCACCACGGTGCTGTGCCCGCCCGCGGCGAGGAAGAAGCGGCGCCCGTCCAGCCATACGGCCGACCGGACCGCTGCCTCGAAGGCGATGGGGTAGCGCAGCTGGTCGCCGAGCATTCTTCCGACGCGGGTCAGAGCGAGCGTGCCGTTACCGGCGCCGAAGGTGACACCGCAACCGGAGAGCACCCACGGCTCCCCGCCGGGACCCGCCAGCAGCTGCGCACCCTCCTCGAAGGCACCGGCCAGGACGGTCAGGGCGCCATCGTGCCAGCGGACCAGCGCCGGCCCGCACATCACCAGTAGCGCATCGTCGCTCTGGAGGAGCGGCGTCCCATGACACCCGGACAGCTCCAGGCGCCAGCGCGCCGCCCCTCGTGTACCGACTTCCATCACGCCGTGAGCGCCGGTGATCAGCAGGCTGGTCCTGCCGGACCCCGAACGAGCTGTGAGGCCGGAGGGGGGATCCGCCAGGGCTCGCACGCCAATGAAGAGCAGCTCAGCGGTCAGCGGTGCCTGGGCCTGCATCTCGACCCGCACCGTCGGGCTGATACGCGCTGAGGGCGTCATTGACCATGCACGGTCCGGAGGGCGGGAGGCGGTGAGCAGCTGAGCGAGCGGGACGTGCGGCCGGCGCTGCCGGAAGGTGTCGCGGATCAGTTCCGGAAGGGGCCGCAGGCCGGCCACGGCCGCGTCCAGATGGGTTCGGTCCAGCACCACGCCGAAAGCCCGCACGGCATCCTCGGCCCGGTCCAGATCCTCGTCGTCGGGCGTGACCGTGTCCGTCCACCACAGCAGCGCCCATCGCTCGGATTCCCTTCCCGACCGGCGCGCGGAGATCACCGCCCCGCCCATGGCATCCTTCGGGCCGACGGCCAGGCTGAGCAGATAGTCCCGCCCTTCGTACTCGAAGCTGAGCCCGGGCAGTCCCTCGAGGTCGACGCGCTGCACGGCGCCGTCGGCGACGACTTGACGAAGGAGAGCGGCCACCAGATCGGCGAATGCCTCGTACCTCTGCGCGTCGGTCGCGGTGTCGTCCTTGGCCCACTGCCCGTAGTCGGCCAGCAGCGCCCGTGCTTCATCCACGCTGTTCGTGTTCTCCCGCTCCCCGGTGCCGGCGCCCGGGGCCAGCATGAGCGCATTGTGTCCCATCGCGGCAGCGTGGCGCCGGAGTTCGCTGGTGCTCGCGTGCAACGGCGAAGCCGGGGTGGCACAAGGCCACCCCCGGCTCGGGGACGAAGACAGTCAGGTCAGACCGGCACGGCGCCGCCGTGCTGGGTCTGCGGCTTCGGGTGCAGACCCAGCACGGCGGCGCAGGTCGGCAGTGATCGCGATTGCCTCGGCCGCATCGCGGTGACAGGCGGCCGCCGCCTCGCCGCCGGCGAAGTGGATCCACACGGTGGCCAGGGACAGGCGACGTTGCCACGGGCCCTGAGCGGCCACGACCTTCTGGATCTTGTCCACCGGGGCGAGGTGGATTTCGTTGCGCAGGAACATCCCCCGCCACACCGAGACATGACCGCTGTCCACCCGGTAGGACAGTGCCCTGCTGAACGCGGTTGCCCAGCAAGCACGACGCGGCGCGGGCTCCGAGGCGTTCATGACCTCCACCGCCCGCTGGCCGAGGAGCTCGGCCACCAGCCGCTCGGCTTCCTCCCGGGTGGCGACCGGCGCGAGGATCTGGGGCTGCCGGTATCCGGCGGTGGCAACCAGCACCCGCACCCAGTCCCGGCCGCGCCACAGCCACGGCTGCTCCAGAACGACGGCCTGGGTACGGGCGTGGCGGAAGGTCTGGTGCCGGGTGTCGAACAGGCCGAAGTCGGCGCGGTAACCGCCCGGCTCCCGGGTGAGAGTCCACCCGTGCCAGCGCGGCCACAGCCTTCCGGTCATCCGCCACACGGGCCCGAGCACGCCCGCCACGGACAGTAGGGCAAACGGCTCCTTCGACACCGCGTACGGCACCAGACCGGACACCAGCAGCAGGACGGCCTTCAGCATCGTGCTCGCGTCCATCACCAGCGACAGGGCGAGCGTCTTCGGCTGCACCGCCAGCAGCACCTGCCCGCCCTCCTCGTGCGCCGGCTCACTCCCCGGCGCACGAGGTGCGAGCGCATCGGCGGACATCCGTTCCACCAGCGCCGCGCGCAACTGCTCGGCCTGGTCGTGGTTCAGGTAAGCCAGGTTATTGCTCTGGCCGGACACCGACAGGTGCAGCGTGCACACCTCGAAGAGCCGTCCCAGCAGCGGCCGGTGGATGTCGGCGGCCTGGAGGTGCTTCAGCTCGAACCGGCGCCGACGCTGGAAGAGGATCCCCGTCCGGTAGTGCAGGGCATCGGCGGTCAGCCGGTAGGAGGTCACCCTCCACGACCCGTACGCCGCACCGGCCAGGGAGACCAGCGCGGCCACCAGCACCAGGAACCACCGGGGCCAGTGCTGCGCCTGGCGGAACCACTCGGGCAGGTCCCGGAAGACGAACGCCACGACCGCGCAGGTCAGTGCCCAGGCCCGGCGCCACGGCGTGACCGGGTGCAGCCGGCCCTCGATCACGGCGGGCTCGCTCACAGCGACACCTGCCGTTCGGTGGCGAGCCGGGTCAGAGCGTCCCGGATCTCCTCCGCCTCGGCGGTCGGCACGTCGTGGACGACGAGCTGGTGGAACGTGCCGGCGGCCACCTTCACGGTGGCCAGCCCGAACCTGCGCTGCAGCGGCCCGGACCCGACCTCGACGGTCTGGATCCGCCCGTACGGCAGCGCGGACAGGTAGCGGCGGAACAGCCCGCCGCGGTAGAGCAGTTCGTCCTCGGCGAGGGTGTAGCCGCTGATCGCCCAAGCGGCCTTGAGCCGCCACCAGCGGAACGCGGCGCCCGCCAGCAGCGCGCCGGCGAAGGCCAGGCCCGGCCAGGCCGGCACGGACGGCCGCGCCAGCGGCACGAGCAGACCGAAGACGCCGGCCACGACCAGGGCTACGGGGAGCACCGCGATCGTGAGCTTCCAGCGCCACACGCTCAGCGCGGCCCGGGGCAGGGCGGTGAAGGTGACCGACGCGGGCGCCAGGAGCGGCCCGGGCTGGACGCGGGACATCAAAGGAGGACTCCAGGGGTCGAGGGGATTCCGCTGGGATTCCGCGAGTGCGACGACCACGCGGCAAAGGAAAGAGGAGGTGGGGAGCTGCGGCTGCCTGCTCGCGTGTCGGGGCGGCCCTATCCAGGGCCGCCCCGACTCGGGGAGCGTCAGGGGCGATCGGCAGCTACGGCGCCGACGGCGGCGTCGAGGAAGGCGGCGACCTGTCGAGCGAAGTCGTCCTCAGCGATCACGGTGACGCCGAGATTCTCGGCCTTGGCCACCTTGGACCCGGCGCGCTGCCCGACGACCAGCAGGCTCGTCTTCTTGGTGATGCTCTCCGAGGGGTTTCCGCCCGCCGCCTTGATCAGCTGCCGCATCCCGGACCGGTCGAGCTTGGCGAGCGTGCCCGACATCGTCCCGGTCACCACCACCGACATCCCGGACAGCGGCCCCTCCGGCCCGGTGTCCCCGTTCTCCTGCGGGCGCGGTCCGGTCAGGTTGACGCCCGCCGCAGCGAGCTTGGCCACGATCGGGGCGAGTCGCGGAAACTGGGAGACGATCTGCCGGGCCTTCTTGACGCCGATGCCGTCCACGGCCATCAGCGCGACGGTGTCGGCCGCCAGGAACGCCTCCATGGAACCGAAGTGCGCCGCCAGACGCTCCGACAGCTCCCGGCCGGTGCCCGCCACCGCGAGAGCGGCCAGCACCCGGTGCAGCGGACGGGACTTGGACGCCTCGATCTGCGCGGCGAGCTTGTCCGCGAGCACCACGCTGTCGCCAGTGGCCTTCCTCAGCTGCGCGGGGGAGAGGGCGAAGAGGTCACCCACGTCCGCGACGTGCCCGCCGTCGATGAGACCGGCGATCACCGACGGGCCCAGCCCGTCGATGTCCAGCTGGTCCCGGTGGCCCGCGTAGTGCAAGGCCGACGGCAGACCACACGCGGCCGTGCCCACGGCGGTCGCCGCGCACCGCCACCGCTTCTCGCGCCGGTCCAGCGTCCCACCGCACTCCGGACACACCGACGGGATCTCGATCGGCCGCATCGCCTCGGTGCGCAGGTGCACGACCGGCGCGAGCACACGCGGGATCACGTCCTGGGCCTGGATCACGGTCACCGCATCGCCCAGACACAGCCCCAGCCGCTGGATGTCCGCCACGTTGTGCAGCGTCGCGGAGGTGACCGTCGTCCCTCCGAGCTCGACCGGCGCGAGGACCGCGCGCGGCGCCAGGACACCGGTCTTGCCGATGCTCCACTTCACGTCTTCCAGCGTCGTGATCCGCTCGGCCGGGGCCAGCTTGTAGGCCGCCGCCCACAACGGGGCCCGCGCGTCGCTTCCCACCGCAGCCTGCTGGATCAGCGAGTTCGCCTTGATGACCACGCCGTCGATGCCGAACGGCAGCCCGGCGCGCTCCGCCGCGGTCTTCTCCACCAGCTGCTGCGCCTCCTCGACCGTGGCGACGACGCGCAGCCCGTGCGGGGTGGCCGCCGTGGTCTGCACCCCGGCAAAGGCCACCTGCTCCATCAGCTGCGCCTGGGTCTCCACCGGCGGCAGGGGCATACCGGTGCCCAGCGGCAGGGCGACGGCGTGGTACGCGAAGAAGGTCATCTCCAGCCGGTAGGGCCGGTTGGTAGCGCGCAGCGTGCCCGCGGCGGCGGCCCTCGGGCTGGAGAACAGCTTCGCGCCGTGCTGCGCGCGGATGGCGTTCGCCTGCTCGTACTGCTCGTAGGTGAAGACCACCTCGCCCCGCGCCTCGAAGGTGTAGGGCTGGGCGAGCTGTTCGGGCAGACCGGTGATGGTGCCGATAGCGTGGCTCACGTCGTCGCCGTGCCGGCCGTTGCCGCGCAGCAGCAGCTCGACCAGACGACCGTCGACGTAGCGGGCGGCCAGCGCCACGCCGTCGAGCTTGTTCTCCACCGTCAGCCCGCAGAAGAGGGCGGTGTCGAGCTTGGCGTACCAGGAGGCGAGTTCCCCGGGGGTGGTGACGTTGTTCAGGGAGCCCATGGGCACGGTGTGCGCGACGGCGCCGGGCGCGAGCGCGCCTTCGGCGACCTTCCCGGCTGGGGAGTCCTCGCTGACGTGCTCGGGGTGCGCGGTCTCGTACGCGGCGACGTCCTGGCGCAGGAGGTCGTAGGTGGCGTCGTCCAGCGGGCTCTCCCCGCTGATGTGGTACGCGGCCGAGGCGCGGCGGACGAGGGCGATGGCCTGGGAGTAGTCGTCGCGGCTGGCCAGGGCGGTGCCGGTGGCGAGGGTCAAGGGCAAGGTCCTTACGGTCGGGGGCGGTCAGGTCGCGTTCACGGCGGCGGGGCCGGGGCTTCGGGCGGGCGAGGGCGTCAGACGCAGAGCCTCGGCGCGGCCGTCGGCGTACAACTCGGCGAGCCCGTCCGGCATCGGCGTCGGTTCCGGCAGGCGGGCTTCGGCCACGCCGCGGGCGTAGGCGGCCTGTCCGACGGTCTGCGCGATGTCCTCGTCCCAGTCCTGCCAGGGCCACCGGCCGATGGCGTACCGGCCGTGCTGGTCGGGGTTGACGGTTTCGCTGCCGCCGGTGCCGTCGTAGTCAGCCGTCCAGTCGAAGTGCAGGCGGTCGCCGTCCCAGGCTGCGGTCAGGCCGCAGGTGTCGCGGTGGAGGTCGTGCACGATCTGCTCGGCGGTCGCGCGGGTGAACAGCGGCGCGTCGTACGGGTTCCACCGTGCGGGGGCCAGCCCGGCGTAGGGGCCGTAGGCAGTGGCGTCCGGGGTGAAGAGCTGAACCGACCAGTCACTGCGGTCGCAGGTCATACGCAGGAGCTCCGGGGTGGTGGCGGAAGAAGCCGTGGAACGGGGGTGGTGTCCCCCTGCCTGGGGCGTCACGCGGTGGCCACGGGGCGCAGCGCGTTCTGGATGGTCCGGAGCTGCCGCTCGGAGCTCTTCGCGCGCCGCCTCCAGTGGTCGCGGTCCTCGATGGCCCGGTCGCGCTCGCGGGCGGTGGACTTCAGCTCGGCGCCGATCTGCTCGGCGGAGGAGGCGAGCTGAAGCAGGTCACGCACGCTCATGTCGGCCGGGTCCGTCGGCTCGGCCGGGGGCGTGGGCTTGTGGACCTTCAGGTGCGGGCGGACACCTTCGAGCGTGTGGTGGGTGTACACGCAGTCCGCGTGCGCGCAGCCGAACATCTCGGTGCCGTCTTCGAGGAGGAGGAGCACGGTCTGCTTGAAGGTGACCGGCTTGTCGGGCGTGCTGATGCGGGCCTCGGCCGGCTGCACTTCCAGGACCTTCAGGCCGTTGACGATGGTCGCGGTGATGGGGCGTCTCCCTTGAACGGGGGCGGGGGCGGGGGCGGCGGGCCCGGGCGACTCGAGCCCGCCGGGTGGAGACGAAGCGTCAGGTGCGGGGGGTCAACGAACTCAGCGGGATGCCGTCGAGGTGGTCCGTGGCGTTGCGCCGGGCCTTCGCGAGGCGTGCGGCCGAGGCGGGTTCCAGGCGCAGGCTGGCGATGGTCTCGCCCTTGTGGCTCTTGCCGGTGCTCGTAACGGTGCCGATGAGGCCGTTGAGGTAGTTCGGGCGCATGTTGTGGATCTCGACGATGGATCCCTCCCGCACGAGGCTGCCCTGCACGGTCCACTGGACCTCCCGCCGCAGGCGGCGCAGCTCGCGGAGGACCTCGAGGTCCTGCGGGGTGGCGTGGTCGCGGATGAAGGTGGCGATATCGGTCGCGCGGACTTCGGTGAGCGTGGAGGTGGTCAAGCGGGTGCCCTTTCGTCGGCGGGAAGCGAGGTGGTGCGGAGGATCGGTCAGACCGAGAACACGCAGGCCAGCGGCACGGTCACCGGGTACGTTTCGGCGCCGTCGGGGATGCGGTCCATGAACTTGGACTGCCTCCTGAGGAGCCAGGTGGAGGCGGCGTCGAGGTTGACGGTGGCCTGCGGACTGCGCCCGGAGGTGTTCAGGCTGCGGATGGTGCCCTGCAGGTCGTTGAGGTACGCCGGCTTCAGGCTGCCGAGACGGACCTCGTCGCCGACGGCCAGCGCCTTCATGCGCTCCTGGTTGAAGGTGGCCTGGCGCTGCCGGGCCGCCTCTTCGAAGAGGTCGAGGTCACCGAGGCTGGCGCGGTTGGCGATGTAGTTGACGGCGTCGGGGAACGTGATCAAGAACTGTCCTTTGCGTCGAGGAATCCGAACGGGAACGAAGCCGGAGAGCAAGAAGCGCGGCTCAGCTGCTGGAGGCAGCAGGGTGCGAAGCGGGCAGGCGGCGGTGCCGCTCGGCCAGCGCCCGCACCCAGGCAGGGGCGGTCTGCCAGAAGTGATCGCCGGGGCCGACGAAGTACGACTGGTCGTGCAGCTGCGCACCGGGTGCGACCGCTGGCGCAGCCTTCGAACGGGGACCGCGCAGACGGATGCGCGAGAGCTCCCAGGGCGAGCCCTCTTCCGCGTGATACGTGAGGGCGGCGCGGCGGGGCAGGATCGGAGGCACGTCGGCGATACCGGAGTCCAACGGGGCGCCGTCGGCGTCGGTGAGCGAGTAGTGCAAGGTGCGCGTGCCGTGCTCGTGCGTGTAGGTGAGCTGGGTCAAGGGGGCCTTTCTGGGGCTCCGCTCGCGTGGCGGGGGCAAGGGGGCCGGTCCGCGCGTCCGTGCCGGCTGGCAGTCGGGTGGGAAGGAACGAGAGGGGAGCGCTGGCCATCGGCTGGGCGCCGCAGCCGTGGCGGCAGGGCAGGTAGAAGTACGGGGAATCGCGGGCCCGGCCCGCCAGATGGACGGCGCCGTTCTACACCGGCGTTACGCTGCGTCTCGCTCGTGCCGTCCGGACGGCGACGGCGTGCGGACCGTGGAGGCGAATTCGCGCAACCACTCCGGTCCGTCGGTGCGGAACTCGGTGGCGACCGTGAGGGGGTCGGTCTCCACGTGGTAGCGCTGGCGGCGGGAGCGTTCGGAGAGGCTCTCGTCGTCCTGGACGAGGCGACCGATGATGTCGATCGCGTCGATCTGCCAGGATCGGCCGTCGCGGCTGGTGTAGGTGACGATCGCGCTGGCCGGGCGCAGGGGCAGAGCGAGCTCGGTGTTGCCGGGCGACAGGTCGGGGGCGTCGAGGGTGTAGAGAGACGTGCACTCGGCGGACAAGCGGACGAGGGAGTAGATCGGGGCCGACGGGCTTCCTGCGGGTTCGAGCCGCTGGTAGGTCGTCTCGATGTCCGCCCACCCGTCTGCCTTGTAGCGCCAGCGGCCGACTGCGGTGGCCACGGTCTCGGCGCAGAGTTCCAGCTTGCCGATGAACCTGTTCCACGCGTCGTCCATCGCGTCGCCTTCGTCTTCACTCAGGCCGCCCAGCGATTCCTGGGCCGCCCGGCAGATGGCCGAGCTCAGTTCCCGGAACGAACCGGTGCGGGCTGTGCCGGAGGTGACTCCGGAGACGCTGGTGAAGGACCAACGGCCCGCCCAGGGGTGTGTATCGGGGTTCAGGGGGGTGTTTCTCCTGCTTCGGCGTGAACGGCCGGCGCCGCAACGGCCTGTAGACGGGAAGGGGTGTGGCTCTCTTCAGGGGCTGTCCGCGGTGAAGCAGGTGGAGCAGCGGGGGCGCGCCTCGTCGGGGAGCGGGGTGCCGGACTGCCAGGTGAGGCGGCGGCCGCACCGGGCCTGCGCAGCCTGGATGTGGCAGGGGAGCCGGAGCTCCGGAAAGGGGCTCCGGGGAGCTCCAGCCCATGAGTCGTACCGCCAGGGGGTGGCGGCGAGATGGAGGAGTCGGCCGCCATCGTGGTAGCTGACTCCGTGGCCGAACGATTCCGCGGCCGACGAAGCGAGGGTCAACGTGGGACTCCATTCGGCAGGCGGGCGGGTGGGCGGAGGCTGCCGCCACGCTCCGCGACTGGGCGAAGGCGGCCGGGGCGGCCGCCGGGGTGCTCCCGGCGGCCCGGACCCGTCAGGCCGCCAGAGCCAGCAGGTCGTACGCCTGCTGCTTCTCCTTGGTGGCCTTGCTGGAGGTGGTCAGGGTCCGCGTGGCGCGGGCCTCGGCGGCCTTGACTGCGTCCTTGCCCGCCGGGGCGTGGTGGTCGAGGTACTCGGTGATCGCGTTGTAGCCCGCCCACCGGGTGCCACGGATCGACGCCTGGGTCTCCGCGTTCTCGAAGAGGTTGCGCAGGGTGTTCATGCGCAGGCGGTGGTTCTCCACCATGCGCTTGCCCGGGTTCGGCTCAGTGAGCCCCCAGATCTGCTCGCAGACCTTCTCGAACGCGCCGAGGGTCAGAGTCTCGTTGATCATCTTCTCGGCCTCGCGCTCGAAGGCGTCGCGGTAGGCGAAGACGATGTCGAGGGCCTTGCGCGCCTCGGCGATCTTGCCCTTGGCGCCCACGGTGTGGCGGATGGAGTAGGACGCCTCGGCGTCCTTCAGGGCCATGGCCTGGGTGTTCGCGCACACGATGCGGGTCGGGCTGAGCAGCAGGCGGAAGGCGCTGTTGCCGTCGTGGCTGTTGAGACCGGAGAGGTAGAGGTCGTGGCGGTCGAACCCGCCGACCTGGACGCCCATGGGCAGCTTCATGGTCACGAAGACCTGCTTGCCGCCGTGGAGGGATCCGGCCGTCTCGAAGTTCGCGCCGGACTCGTCCACGAGGAGGTTGAGCATTTCGGCGTGGGCCTCGTTCTGAACGGGCTCGTACTTGCTGCCGACGGTGCCCAGACGCTCGGTGATGCCGGTCTTGGGGTTCGTGCGGACGGTGAAGAAGTCGTCCGGCGACTCGATGACGGTGAAGCCGTTCTCGGTGTACTCGGTGGCCCGGACGTCGCCGATCTTGCGGACGTTCCAGCCGGACAGATACGCCTTCTCCAGGGCTTCCTCGGCGGTCAGCGCGCCCCGGGTGACGGTGCCCAGCCGGTGCCAGGCGTCGACCCCGTTGGCGGAGACGAAGGAAGCGGTGCCATCAGCGTGAACCTCAAGAGCGTGAGACAAGAGCGACTCCTCGACTAGTCCTGCGGGGCGATTCCCTCGCCCCTCTCGACAGAACTAATATTACTCCTATGAGCTTGTTGTGTCAACTTTAATGTGTCGAGTGGTGAGGGGTCCGCCTTCTCAAGGCCGGTAGCGCGGCGCGCACATGACGATCGGAGGAGAGGGGCATCGCCTCAGACGACGAGCGGCCGGGATCACTTCGTGCCGCACTGAGGGAGGCACTGGTCGCCCCACGTCGCGCTCGGGTTGCCGTAACAGCCCGGTCCCCACGCGATGCAGTGAGGCCGCGGCCATTCTCAAGCCGTGCCGGCTGCGGTCTCTTCCCGCTCGCGCAGGGCCGCCAGCGGCAGCGGCCGGCACTTCCCACCCCGGCGGTCGCGCAGGATCGCGACGTCGCCGAGCTGTGCGCGCAGCCGCTCCTCCTGGAGTTCTGCCTCCGCGTAGCGCTCGGGCAGAGTGGCGAGCAGGTGGCGCCACTGGCGGATCCCCGCGCGCACGCAGGCCCCACCGCAGTTGTTGTGCGAGAACCCCAGTTCGTACAGGCGCGGCGGCCGGATCCCCAGGGCACGCACCTCGTCCAGGAGCGCGTCCTTGGTGGCGTCGGGGCCGTCGGCGAGCGGGAACTCGGTACGCCACGGCTGCCAGTTGCGGGCGATGGCCTGGCGGCGGCGCCGGTCGCGGTCGTTGGGCTCGATGCCCACGTAGGCGATGGTGTCCCCCGGCGGCGCGTGCTTCTCCATCCACTCTCGGCACGGCTTCTGCTTGAGGTGGAAGGTGCAGGGGGCGAGCCGGTCGTTGCCCAGGAACCGCTGGTCGGCGAAGACCTCCCAGGGCGTACGGCCGTCCCGGACCACCGTGAGCTCCACGCCCAGCAGGCCGGCCACGTCTTCGGAGAAGCGCCACAGATCGGGATCCTCGACTCGTGTGTCGGCGATCAGCAGAGTGATCTGCTCGCCCGGGTGACGCTCGGCGACACGCACTGCGGTCAGCGCGGAGCCGATGCCGCCGCTGAACTGGATGACGTGATGCGGCAAAACGGAAGCCCTTTCGTGCAGGTGTGGGAAGGGACGTGAAGCGCGGCGCGCAGGTCAAGCGGCGCTCTGGCTGCTCTCTCTGGCCGGCGGGCGTGGGGCGCTGACGCCGAGGTCCCCGAGAGTGCGCAGGACCCGCAGGTGCGCGGCGGCGGTGGCGGCACGGCCGACGAGACGGTCGCGGAGTTCGTCGAGCTCGGCCCGGTCCCCGAGGGAGCGTTCGTACAGGTCCGGCTGGCTGAGGGTGTTGCCGCAGGCGACGGTGGCCTTCGGGCCCAGGTCCCAGATCAGGAAGTTCACCGCGGCGCCGGCTGCCGCGACGGGGTCGAGCTCCTGCAGATGCCAGGTCCACCGCTGCGGGTCGACGTTGCGCTCTCGCAGGTGCTGGGCTGCTACCCGGAACATGCCTCCCGTACCGCCGGCGCATTCGTACAGCGAGCTCACGGTGGGCGGGTTGTCGCCGATGGCTATGCGGTTCATCGCCTCGGCGAGCTCGGGGGGAGTATGGAACTCGCCGAGCCAGGCGCGGTCCCCACGGTGGCGCAGAGCCGTGATCGTCCAGGACATCAGGTCCGTGTCGGACCGCATCGCAGGGTCGCTGGCGCCGGTGTGGAACAGGACCCCGTGTTTCAGCGCGGTCAGGGCCACGGCCCTGACCGCGTACAGCAGGTCTGGGGAGTGCTCGTCCTCGGCCCACCGCAGGATCGGCGCGGCGGTGCTGATCAGGTCCGGACGTCGGACCCAGTGCGCGGCCGTGGCCTCGCGGACGGTTCCCGGCCACGTGTCCGCGGGCTGGGCCGCGAAGAAGTCCGTCAGCAGCTGGGCGTGCCTGGCCCCGTCGGACTTGATGGGCCACAGAGCCAGGGCCGCGACGACGCCGGCGGGGATGTCCATGCGGCCGGAGCCGTACGTGCGGTGCCAGGTGTCGGCGATCGCCTCGCCGAAGGCACCCCCGCCGGAGCGGAGGGCGCGGAAGCGAGGCGGAGGCTGGGCGGCGCTGAACCGCTTCGGGGACGGGCTGTCAGGACGGTTCAGTCGGTGCCTCCCAGGTACGGGGCCGCGGGGACACCGCATCGGCGTACTGCGGCTGCTCGGCGGGTGCGGGGTCGATGAGGAGGCGGTGCCATGCCGCCTCGCGCCGGGCGCCCGGCAGCGCGGGCTGCGCACCGTCTGCCGCAGCCGGCGCGAGCGCGGCTACTTCGCCGGGCGCAGCGCGTTCAGCGGCACCGACCACCTCGCCGGGGATGATGCGGGTCGCGGACAGAGGACGCCGGGCCGGGGCGACGGCGCGCGGCATGATCCGGCCCTCGATGGGCCGCGACGGGTTGAGCAGGGCGAGGATCTCCAGCAGCAGGTCCTGGGGCACGCCCGTGAGACGGAGCTCCTCGGCCTCGGTGCCGCTGGAGCTCAACCGCACCCGGCCCGAGACCAGAGCCCGGCGGGAGCCGGGCACCGTGGGCAGGCTGGTGTACCAGTAGGAGGAGGTACGGGCGGCCCTGGTGTAGTCGGGCTCATGACCCGTAGCGTGGAGTGCCGGCAGCGCCTGCTCCATCTGCCGGTTCAGCGTCCGGCGATTCTGCTCGTCCAGCTTGTCCTGGCGCTGCTGGGCCAGGGCGACCTCGAGCGTGGTGAGGTAGTCCGGCAGCAGGTTCCGCGTGATGCGGCGCGCCATGTGGCCGGCCGCCGTACCGATGCCCACGTTGATGGGGTCCGCGCGGAATCCGCAGTATCCGTCTGGGTAGACCCCGCTGACGGTCAGCATCCGACCTGCGCTGCCCTTGAGGTGGGTCTTCTCGTGTCGCAGAGCCAGGTGCAGGCCGCGGGGGTGAAGCAGGTCGAAGCTGAGGTAGTAGTACCCGGGCTCGGTCTGGTGGGTCCATCCGCCGCCTTCGACACCCTCCTCGTTGAGGGCGGCGGTCAGGTGACGGCCGATCTCGTCGGCTTGCGCGTGGAGCGCCTCGCGCTCGAGTTCGGCTTTGCGGAAGTAGTCGAGGGATGCTTCCAGGGCAGCTCTCCTTTCCTGTGCCTGGGCGCGTGTTCGCCGTCGTGCAGGAACGTCATCCGGTTGCCCTCGATCCGGCAAAGCCGCGCGTAGGGCCAGGCCGTGAAGCTCTCCTCGTTCGTCGCGTCCGGGCGGATGGCCCGGACGCCGGTGGAGTTCATGCTGATCACCGTGCAGGGCCCGACCGGTGGGGGAGTCGGTGGTTCTCGACCTCGAAGTCGGTGCACTGCATGGCGCGGCGCTTGAACTCGGTGAGGCTCAGGGGCATGCGTCCTCCGATGGCAGATGGACGGGTGGCCGGAAGCCGGGTCAGGCCATGGATGCCGCGCGGTGGCGGCCCCGTCGATCCAGGAGCGGGAGCGGGAACCAGTCGGCGGGCTCGTAGAGCGGGGGGAGGAAGCTGGCGATCACGTGCGGGTTTGTCTCCACCGCGAACAGGTAGCTCTCTGCCTGCTCGAAGGCCCGGGTGTAGACGCTGCGCCGGACCTGGCGGCGTCGCCAGGCACGGCCGATGCCGGTCCTCGCGTCTGCCACGTACCGGGCAGCGATGCAGTGGTACAGAAAGCGGGCCGCGGTCAGGTGCCCGCGGCTGGCGCGGACCCGGTCGGCCGCGGGAAGGCTGAACTGGGCGGCCGCGACACCGGCCTGCTCCAGTGCGCGGGACACGGCAGCCCACGTCGCGCTCTCGTCGCGCTGGCGGCGCAGGGAAGGCCACGCCGTGGTGGTCGCGGTGGAGCGCGCGTGGGAAGAAGGCATGCGGTGTCCTCGGGGGGAGTCGCGGCAGGCGGAGGGGACGGCGGGCGCTCGCAGTCGGCGCGATCCTGGCTCGTCCCGGATCCGGCGGGATGACCCGCCGGAACGTGTTGACAATTAAAAGCATATATCAGGACGTGCCTGCGGGTCAACTTTTAATTGTCAGTTGGAGGGTGGGCTCCGCATCGGTGTACCGCGCCCACTTCTTCGCGAAGACGTCCTTCTCCTTGTCGGCGACGAACGCAGGCGCGCTGACCAGGAACTCCTCGGTCACCGGAAGGGCCTGCCCGCGCTCCCGCTTCCACGCGCGCACTGATCCGAACTGCTCCTCGTACTCCAGCCGGGCACCGATCCGCCCGCCCACCCGCTCCACGGTGCGGGCCAGGTCCGCGGGCTGGCCGGTGCGTAGCCGGCGGACCGAGCGCAGCCACTCGCCTGGGGCGGCGGGGTCGTTGGTGCTCGGCGGAAGCAGGCGGCGCAGGTGGTAGACGGCCCACGGGCACGAGGTCAGCTCCTGGGCGAACGCCTCCAGGACCGGACCGTCCTCGCTGCGCGCGGGGTCGAACTTGCTGTGCAGTGAATGGCGGCCGAACAGGCGCGCGTTGGGGTTCAGCCGCATGGCCGTGTACTCCAGGCGCAGCACTCGCCCGGCGATGTCGGGGAAGGCTCGCATCCGGTCCAGGTGCGCCGCCATCGCTCCCATGGAGACCGGAAAGCAGCAGAACGTGCAGTAGCTCTTCTTCCAGCGCACTCCGAGGCGGTCGAGGAGGAAGTCCTCGCACTTCTGCCGGCCCCAGCCCCACTCGATGAGCGGGTAGACGCCTGTGCGCAGCGGGTTCTTGTTCTCCCGGCGGTCACGCTCACTGCGACCGATCTCGTCGGCGTTGAAGCCGATCATCTGCCGGAACGGGCGGCCGCCCGTGGGCAGCTTCACCCATCGGTCACCCACGTCGGCCTTCGAGCGAATGCTGCACTTTCGGACTCCTCCCTGCTGGGGGACTGTCCCGGTGGCCTCCATCTCGTCCCACAGCGACCACCGGCCGCGGCGGATGAGACGCTCGGGGCTGCGGGAGTCGTCCAGGACGTCGATGCCGGCCGAGGCAGGCTGTCCGCCGCGGGCCAGCTGGACCAGCCGGACCCCGCGGTTCTTGAGCAGGGGAAGGATGTAGTGCTCGGCATCGGCATCGGAGTCGGGCCACTCGTCGCCGGTCGCCATGGTGATCACGCACGTTCGTTCGAGATCGACGCCGTGGGCTGCAGGGTCGTCGAGCATGGCCACCAGGTAGGCGGTGGAGTCCACACCGCGACCCCAGTTGATCACGTAGTCGACCAAGGGATCGCCCGCAGCCTCGTCGAACAGGCCCGGTATCGGGGTGAGCAGAGCAGGAATGAACGGCCTCCACGAAAATTACAAGGGGGAAGAAGCGGGCAGCCCTGCGAGACCGGCGCCGGCCCCGGCCGACGCAGCCCGGAAGGGACCGAGCTAAACCGAGCCGGGTGGCCCGTCAGGCGTGATGGGACGGCCGGGTCGCGGCCTCGGGGGTGAAGCTGTCGCACTCGACGAACCGGTGCTCTCCGTGCGGCCACTTGCACAGCACGCAGTACAGGTGCGCCTCGGTCCCCGGCGCGGTGCAGGTGGTGTCCCCGCAGGTGCCGCACTCCTTGCCCGCAGTTGCGGCGTCGTCGCCGTCCCGGGTGGGCCGGCACTCGGTGCTCCAGCAGGTGCAGCGGCGGCAGTCCGGGCAGGCCCGGCCACGCGGACAGCCGCACCGGCAGTCGAACGGTGCGCAGCCGGGCCGGTGGCCCGGGTGCAGTTGGATACGGCCCGGGGTCTGCATCGCAGGGGCGAGCAGGGCGCAGGTCTCGTCGAGCAGGTCCACGGCGAGGCGGGCGCGTTCGCCGGCCAGCTGCCGTCGGTGCTCGGGATCGGCCTCGGGGGCCGGACCGTCGAGCGGGACGGTGAACCGCGCTGTGAGCTCGGCGTGGCGCACGAGCAGGGCCCGCACGATGCGCGTCGGTGAGTGAGAGGGGCAGCCGTCGCGGACATCCTCGACCTCGGCCGCGCACGTGCGGCAGAACGTGCCCGCGAGGGGGTGGATGTGGACGTGGTGCAGGCGCGAAAGCTCCTCGATCAGCTCGCCGTTGCGCGCGGTGGCCTCGTCGAAGCGGTCCTTGAGCCGGGCGAGTTCGTCGGTGAGGAAGGCCAGGTCCCCCGCGGAGTTGTCGGCCGCGCGGGCCTGGATCTCAGCGAGCCGGACGGCTCGGTCGGACGTGGTCAGGGGGAGCTCCATCTCGGTTTCGGGGGAAGGTCACGCGGCATCGCCGCAGTTGCGGCGGTTGCGGCAGAACCCCTCGATCATGAGCATCTGGCCGCGGCACTTCTCCTCCCACTCGCATCGGCGCTCGTTGCGCACCCGGTCCAGGTCGCGGCTGATCGGGGTGAAGGGGGATCCGTGACAGCCGGGCCACCGGTTGCCGGTGACGGGGTCGAAGCGGTGGTTGCGCCACTTCGTCCAGCCCGCGCGGTGCTTCGGACACATGTCCTGCGGCGGGCGCACGGAGAACCGCTGGTCGGGCGGGAACAGGTTGTTCGTGCCCCAGTAGCGGTTGCGGCGCCAGTCGGTGCCCTCCCACCGCTGCCACTGCGCCTTGATGTCCTCGGGGACCTCGACGCCGAGGAAGGTCTCGGGCGCCTCGGTCAGAAGCTGTTCGGGCTGGCCCCAGCGAATTGCGGTCATGATCCTCCAAGGCGGTAAGGGGGAAAGAACGGTGTCCGGCGGGCAGGCGGTCGCGGGACCCAGACCGGGACGTTGTTGCTGCATTGCGGTGAGCGGCCGGAGAGACAGACCGCCTCAACCTGCTGCATCTGCTCGGCCGCCTTGCGGTCCCAGTCACAGCGGCGCGGCTCGCTCTCACAGTTCAGATCGCGGTCGACTGGCCGGAACGGCGATCCCGGAAAGCCCGGCCAGCAGTGGCCGGTTCGCGGGTTGTACATCCGGTCGCGCTCGGCGATCCACTGCTGGTGGTGCACGCGGCACATCCCCGCGGGCGGGCGCACGGAGAACGGCTGGTCGGGCGGATAGATGTCGTTGGCGGCCATGTGGCGCATGCGGCGCCAGTGAGCTGCTTCCCAGCGGTGCCACTGGGCCTTGATGTCGTCGGGGACCGCGGTCCCGAGGTAGGTCGTCGGGGATGAGGCCCGGTCCTGCTGCTGTGCCGGGGGCGTGGGCATCGTCCTCCTGGTAGGTGGGGGGCACGGAACCGGCCGGCCGATTGGTCGACCGGTCCGGAGCGGCTGCCGCGGTCGCGGCCGGTCGGCAGGCCGTGCGGTGACGTCGACGCGTCAGGGAATGAGAGTGTCCGGGGAGCCGAGGAGGCGCTCGACCTGGTCCAGGCGGGGGTCGGTGCTCGGCATCGTCCACCGGGCCTTCGTCCCGTCGGCCAGCGTCAGTTCGATCGAAGCGGTCCCGCCGGCCTTCCGCCCAGGCGCCGCGTGCACGCCCGGCCGGGCCGCAAGCCCGCCCGTGCTGCTCCGGGGCATGTCCATGGCCTGGTCGAACGCATTCCGGGCGTCGGGGTAGGGCAGCTGCGCGCACATCCGGTCCCAGACGTCCGGGAACAGACCGCCGATCCCCTGCTCGGGGTCATCCAGGACCTCGCGGAGTTCACCGGGTTCCGTCGGCACCAGCGGAAGGTGCTGGTGCTGCCAGTCGTACGGGTAAACGGTGGCGGTGCAGCCGTAGGCGTCCGGGCGCGTGCTGTGCGTCTGCCGGGCGAGGAAGTCCTGGATCCGGTCGGCCAGGGCGAGGTCGTCGATGGGCCCGATGCGGGTCTCGGTACCGCCGGCACGTACGACGCGGACAGCGAAGCTGCCGGTCGGGCTCGGCCGCGTGGGGTCGATGGACGGGTGGCGGGGCGGGTGGGAAACGGGCACGGCGCTCCTGTGCAGGTAGTGGGGCGGGCTCAGTGGTCCCAGCTGGTGGCGAGGGTGATCAGCTCGTTGCGGTACTCGATGCGCCCTGACCAGGCGGCCGGCCATGCGGCGAGGCCGTGGTGGGCGCCGGCGAACGCACCGGTCAGGCAGGCGATGGAGTCCGAGTCGCCCGAGGAGCAGGCTGCGCGGCGCAGCGCGGTGAGCGGCTGGTCGGGGAAGAGGAGGAAGCACAGCAGGCCGGTGGCCAGGGCCTCCTCGGCGATCCAGCCTTCGCCGGTGGCCAGGCAGGGGTCGGCATCGGGCCGCGGGCTGGCAAGGGCTGTGTCGAGACGGTCGAGTACGGCGAGGACCTCGTCCCAGCCGCGGGCGATGAACCCGGAAGGAGTCCGGGCCGGCCCGCGCGTCCACAGCTCGCCGAGCCATTGCTCGTGATACCGGGTTCGGTTCGAGAGCGCGTACTGCCGCAGCAGGCCCGGCAGGCGGGCCGGCTCGGTGCCGCCGGCGAGCAGGTGCACCGCGTGGGCGGTCAAGTCGGACGCAGCCAGCGCCGTGGGGTGGCCGTGGGTGAGCGCGGCCTGCAACTGCGCGGCCCCGGCGCGCTCCTCGGCGTCGAGCCCGGGGGCGAGGCCGACCGGGGCGACGCGCATGTTTGCGCCGCAGCCCTTGGAACCGGCCTGGGTGGCCGACAGCCATGGTGTCCCCGACTTCAGCAGGGCACATGCCTGCAGGCATGTGATGCCCGGAGCCCGGTCGTTGTCCGGAGAGTCGTACCAGCGCACGAACTCCAAGGCCAGCGCCCGCGCAAGAAGCGCGGGGCTGAGCCAGCCGTGCCCCTGCGCGGCGGTCAGCGCGCGGCCGACGGCCAGGGCCATCTGTGTGTCGTCGCTGACGAGCGCCGGAGAGGCCAGGGACATCTGCTCCCAGGGTCCGTGACCGGCCAGGATCGTTGTTACGTCGTCGAACTCGGTGGGGTAGCCCAGCGCATCGCCCAGAGCCAGGCCGACAAGGGTGCCAGCCGCCGGGTACAGCGCGGGGCGGGGAACGGAGGTCGGGGGCATGAAGGTCCTTCAAGGGAGTCGGGAGTTCTCGGCGCCGCTCTGCTGGAGCGTCCGGCCGTGGCGCGTACGCGCCGGCCGTTTCGGGATGCGGCGGAACGCTGGCCGGGCGGCGGCAGCCGGCCGCCGCACAGGGGCGGCCAGCTGCCGCTACGGGGCTTCCGCGGGGGGCGGGTCTGCGGGGCGCTGGACGCTGCCGGGCTCGAGCGGCAAGTACTCGCTATGGCCGATGGCGACGTGGGTCACGCGCCAGTCGCCGGTTTCCTCGGCGAGCAGCTGGTCGCCGCGGTAGCGCCGGTGCCAGGCGAAGTTCCACCGCACGAACACGCTGGGCTCCTCGCCGTCCTCGCCCTCTAGGGGGTCGATCTCGACGTCGCCGACTTCGCCGACCTGGTACTCGGTGTACGGGCCGGGCTTGAAGCGGTCCTGGATCAGCATGCCGGGCTTGAGGTCGCGGGCCTTGACGTACGGAAGGCCGGTGGCCTCGCAGGCCGCGCAGACGCTGTTGGCGGTGTGGTGGTGGGGCAAGAAGGGCCGGCCTTTCCGAGACGGTGGAGATTCAGGGCCAGATGGGAGGGGCCGGGCGGGTGCCGCCCGGCCGCCGACGTCGGGGAGTTGAGTCGGCGGCCGAGCGGTGACAGGCCCGCGGCAGGCTCAGGCGTGAGCCGAGCGGGGCTGGATGCCGTTCCAGAGGTGCAGGGGAATGTCCGCGCCGTCGCGCAGCAGGAACAGGGCACTGCGGATGAGCGGCGCGTAGGCGCGGGCAGCGGTGGCGAAGGCTTCGCGATCGCCGACGAGGTGACGATGACGCTCGAACGTCTCCTTGATCACCTCGGTGGTCTCATCGAACTCGGCCTCCAGGCGCACGACTACATCGCGCACCCACGCGTCGAACTCGTCCGGCACACCGGCCAGCAGGACCTCCAGAGGGCCTGACGCGGTTGCGGCCAGACGGTTTACCTCCGACTCCGAGCAGCGCACCGCCCGGGCGACGGCCTTGGCGGGCTGGGCATGGAACTTCTCCACGCCCAGGTGCCGCCACACCGTCCGCTCGGTGGTGCCGCTGACCGTGCGGTGCATCAGCACGTACTCCGTGAGCTTGGCCTTGGCCCGCATTCCGGAGTTGAACCGCAGTACGTAGCCCTCGGCGTCCAGGCCCGAGGCCGGGGTGCCATCGGCGCTCTGGTTGGCCTCGGTGTTCGCGATCAGCTCGGCGAGCTCCATCGCGGGCCAGGAGCGCACCACCGACCCGACGCCCTTCCAGTGACCGGCCGCAGTGTCCAGGTCCAGCTCGGCGCCGTCGGAGTCGAAGGCGGCCAGCAGAACGAGGTCGGTGCGGCCGCGGTAGTCCACCACGACCCGGTTGCCGGGGAAGACGATCTCCGCCAGGTACGTCGTACCCGGCCGCAGACCGGTGGTGTCCCCGGCGTCGAGCCACCGCTGCGCCCACTGCGCCTCGCGGGAGTTGAAGGCGCACTTCGTCGCCGCGTGCCAGCGGCCGCCGAAGAAGAAGAAGACGATGCCGAGCGAGCCGTCGACCTTGTCGTAGAGGCGGAAGGGCTCGTCCGGGAGGGGCGGGGCGTAGGACCGGCCGAGGTCGTGCTCGGCGGTGTTGAAGAACTTCTCGAAGGGCCAGGCGACAACAGAGCCGGTGCGCTCGTCGACGATCAGGCCGCGGCACCGGGTGGTCACCGCGGTCCACGCCGAGGAGTACTGGCAGGCGCGGGTGTAGCTGTAGAGCGCCAGCGGCAGGTCGGGGTGCTCGGTGCGGACAACGTGCCCGGCAGTGATCGCATCCTGCACGTCGCCGGGCGCGAACAGGGTGTCGAGCAGCGTCACATGAGCCTCCGTGGCAGGGATGCGCGGCAGCGCGGGAGTGGGGCCCGCCGCCCCGCGCACGCCAGGGGGATGGGGGTGCGTACGTCGGGACGGCGGTCATCGACCGGCGCAACCGGTCGGAATGTGCTGCTTCTCCGCGCGAGGCGGGGCGGCTGCCAGTGGGACCGATTCCCGCTGACACATAAAAGTATATATGAAGGTGGCCGATTATTCAAACTTTTATGTGTCGCGATGCTGGGTGCCGCCAGGGGTCCCCGCGTGCCGGCCTCTCGGAAACGGCAGTCGCCCCGCCTCCGGCGGTCAGGCCGGTGGCGGGGCGACAAGGGCCCGCGAGAGGTGCGTTGAACGCGGCAGACGGTGAGGTCAGGAGCCTTGCACCAGCGAGCCGGTACGTGCCAGCCAGGCGCGGACATCCGCGACGCTGCGAAGGCCGTCGTCACCCTTGGCGGGGAACGGGTCGGCGCATCCGGCCGGGTATCGCCGCGCATACCCATCAAGGCTCCGCTCCGAGATGCCGACCTCGCGCGCCAGGGCAGCCGGCCCCAGGTGCTCCGCCAGCGGCGCCGGAGCCACCGGGGCAGCCAGCAGGCGCGCCACATCCTTCGGCCCGGAAAGGCCGAGCACCTCCGCCGCCCACTCAGCAGGCACGCGGCGTCGGGCCGCCTTGGCCACGCGAACGCGCTCCAGGACGTCGCGCTGCGCCACGGTCAGGCCGTGCTCGTCGTGGCCGAGGCTCTCGTCGTCCTTGTCCACCTCGTACACAGCCAGCAGCCACTTCTGCAGATCTTCCCAGGATGTGTCGCCCTGGGGCAGGGGGTCGTCCCGGCGCAGCAGCCAGGACCGCACAGCCGGCCAAGACCGCACGGACTGTCGGCCCCGCTCCGTGTACGGCGGGAAGGGGTCCGCGCTTCCCTCGGGGGCCGTCTTCGCGTAATGGGTTACGGCCGCGCGGTTGACCCCCAGCACGCTGGTCAGGTCGACAACGGTCACGACTCGGCCGGGGCGGGCGCTGCGCACCTGTCCGGTGAGGTTGCGCGGCCCAGGCCGGCGCTCCTGGAGGAGATTCTCGTGTTCGAGAAGCCAGACGAGAACCGCGTCCCGCTCGCGAACACCAGACCGCTCTCGCTTCCCCACGACGGGCGGGAAGTCCTCATAGGCGTTGATCCAGTTCTGCACGCCGGTGACCTTGCGGAAGGTCGCGCCGGCGATCTCTTCGCGCGTGATCCGGTCGGGGAGTGCGGCGAACCTCTCCTTGAGGGCCTTGTGGGTGGTCATCGTGCTCCAGGGGTGAGTGTTGCGGCGAGGGTGCAGACGTCATTACAACAAGACTAATTTACACCTATACGCTCGACCTGTCCAGTCGAGAACCTCAGAGGGACCCGTCCGGCGCGCACTCGCAGGCCAAGGCGACGTTGCAGAACCCGTCGTCGCATGCGGGCTCGGCTACGGCAGCCCTCGCTCCGATCCAACTCTCCGGCGCGCCGGGGGCGTCCGGGTTCGCGGCGTCCTGCGGGTCTCCGTTGAGCCAGGCCCACAAGTCGCCCACGAGCGCGTGCAGGTCACCGGTCGGCGCCTGGACGTAGAACTCGGAGTTGCCGCCGAAGCCGAAGGCGTCGCACATCTCCCACACGCACATGAGGCTCAGACCGCAGGTCTCCTCGATGCGGCTGAACACGCGGTTGACGTCCTCCGGGGTGTAGCCGTCCTGCATGACGCCGCGAAGGTCGTCCAAGCTCTTCAGGTCCTGGGGCATCGCATGGCCTCTCCAGCCGGCCAGCCGGCACTTGGTCTCGTAGTGGTTCTCGCCATGGCCGCGTGCGACGGCGTGCGCCACCGGGTCGGCCAGCATCCGCTGGGTCACCGGCCCAGGGCGGCGGCGACGGCGTCGACGCAGGCCCGGGTGTCGCGGTCGAAGCCTCCGAGCGGCGTGTGCGGGTACTCGTGCGAGGTGTAGAGGGGATAGACGCCGGCGTCCGTGACGAGACGGGCCCGCCAGCCTCCGTGGAAGCGAACCGCGTGCTCGATGTTGTTGCGGTAGTCCACCAGGACGTAGCGGCCGCCCAGGTCCGGCTCGAAGTGCCCGGCGATGACGCTGGTGGCGCGGCCCAGCTTCGGGGAATGGCCGATGCACTCCGGAACGCGGGCCTCGCGGAGCAGCTGCCGCAGGAGCCGGTCGGCACGGCAATCACAGCGCTCGAGGAGACAGTCCTGCGCGGACACCCATGCGTGGAGTTCGCCGAGGCCGTGGGCGAGGGCGATCATCTCGTTCTTGCCGCGCTCCCACAGAGCGTCGTCGGGACCGTCGGGCATGTCGAGGAGGGCGTACGTGGAGTGCGCGTCACCGGTGAGGCGTCCCAGCTGGATACGGAGCCGGGCGAAGCAGGCGGGCAGGTCGCCGACGGCGAGCTCGGCGAGCGGCCCGACGCGGTGGTCGAGCCGGCGGGCGGCGGCAGCCGCGGTATCGGCAGAGGTGATGGTCAGCGGTGTCTCCAGGCGTGGCTCGGTGAGAGGGCGGGGGGCTACCGGCGGCGCACGGCACGGCGCGCGCCCTAGCTGGCTTCGGGTAGGGGCGCCCACTGGGGGACGCAGGACTGCAACTCGCACTCCATGCGCGCGGCAGGCTTCTTCTCGTAGATGCGGGTCCAGATGGTGCGGCGGGACTCGACCTTGCCGGGCGCGTCGTACGGGCCCTCGTACCAGGTGAGAGTCATGCCCTCACGCGTCAACGACTTGTTCTTGCGGCCGTAGGTCCGCTGATCGGTCGCGAGGGTGACCTCGTCGGTGTACGTCGCGGTGATGACGGCGCGGTAGAGCAACGAGTCCGGCCCTCCGATAGTGCGGGCCATCGGCGGCTCCTCATTGGTGTCGGGCAGGTGTGGGTCTGGTAGGTGCGCGGCCGACCTCAGAGCGCCGGAGTGCCTGCGCGACGACTCGGGCGCGATGGGGTCAGCGGGCGGATTTGCTTCAGATGCGCGTGGAGGTGCTGCTTGTCTGCTCGACGACGCGAGTGGCACGCGCTCGGCGGGCACGCATCCGCTCCAAGATCAGTGCAGAGGTGGGCTGGATCCAGGTGTGCCATCCCACAGGGGGCTTCCACCTGCTCGCATGCTCTCGCTCCTCGATCCCACATACAGCGCAGGAGTTGGGCGACGGGATGCGCCCGCTGCCCTGTGAAGGCGTCCTGCTCTGGGGGACGACGGGCCTATGATCGGCCACTGGCTGGGCTCCGGTTCTGGCAGGTCGGGGGCTCACGGGGCGACCGGCCGGGTGACGGACGGAGCGGCGGGAAGGCCGCGCCGCACGGGTCTGAGTCCGGCGAGGGGTACTCAGGTCAGGAAGCGGCGAACACTGTGTCGCCGTTGATGACCACCTCGATGGGCACCGTGCTGGATGAGCTGAGCAGGCTGTCGGGGATCTCACCGGTGTCCAGATGGATGGAGATGCACAACCCCGAGCCGGGCTTCCAGTAGGAGTAGGTATGGGCGCCGCCGTTGTTTACACAGGGCAGAGTGCCGTCCTCGTCGGGGTCGAGGGGGTAGAACTTCGCTGCCGCGTTGAGCTCAGCGGCCTGCTGCTTGCTGATCGAGGTGTGCCTCCTGGGGCTGGTTCGGTTGATAAGGGTCCGTGCGGATGAGGCACTCAGGAGCTCTGGAGGTCCCCCGGTTCCCAGATGAAGGACTCGCCCATCCAGTCGTCTTCGGGTATCAGGTGCCTCGGTACGACGATGACGAGGTCGTCGGCGCGCAGGCGGTAGTTGGTGCCGTCGATGGCGACCTTCTTGCGCCACTTGCGCAGGCGGGGGGTGGAGGAGTAGCCGATGGGGAGGTAGGTGCTGTAGCGGAGTCCGCTTCCGGAGGGGGAGGGCTGCTGGCAGGTGCCGAGGTACCAGTCGCCGGGGCGGACGTCGGCGGCGCGGACGATGCGTACCGCGTCCGGGCCGACTCCCTCGGGGAGGTGCTGGTTGGGCTGGCCGGTCTTCGTCTTCGGGGAGTTGTCCACGATGACGGGATGGAACTCGGCGTGGGCGATGGCCACGGATGCCTCCTTGGTGCTGAAGAACCGTCTCAACATGAAAACTAGTTTATACCTAATCGCATCCGATATCAACTTATGTATGTCGTGCGGTGACCCGTCTACGTTGTGAGGGCCGCGTGCATTGCTGCGTCGATGTCGTCGGCCATGTCGCGACGAGCGCTGTACCCGGCATCGATTGCGTCCCGAGGGAGGGTGCCGTCGATGCCGTAGCTCGTCACGTCCGGGCCGTCAGCGTGCGCGGAGGACGTCTCCGCGAGAGCGGCCCGGATGGCGGCGCGAAGCTGGTCGGGAGTGGCTGCGGCGATGAACTGGTCGATCTGGCAGCGGCGGGCGACGTAGTCCAAGTGGTCTCTCCGAATCAGTGGATTTGCTGGGTCTGGTCGCGGTTGGTGGCGGGGGGCTGCCGGCCGGGCGCCTTGGGCCTGGGTGGGTTCTATGCGTCGCGTGCTGCTTCCCATGCGCAGTCGCCGTCGCAGACCCAGACGTCGAGCCAGCCGTCCTCGCCGAGCGCCCGCCCCGTGGG